>NZ_JACHLU010000001.1 GCF_014204625.1 Gillisella vitis
CGCTTGAGAACACGGCTGACAGTGGCGGGTGATACGCCCGTTTCCATAGCGATGTGCTTGCCGGTCAGGCGCTGGCGGCGAAGCGTAATGATGCGATCCGCCAGCGCCTGATCGGTCTGACATGGGCTTCTTTGGGGACGCGACGAGCGGTCAACCATAGCAGCGCGTCCACCCTCTGCAAATCGCTTGACCCAGCGCGACACGATCTTGACGCAGACGCCATAGACACTGGCAGCTTGCGCCCTCGTGAGCCTGCCATCAAGAACGGCGGCGGCCATTTCCGCTCGACGCAATGGAGTTAATCGGGCATTCTTATGAATGTTCATTCGGAGCCATCCTGGAATACTGTTGTGTGGTAACTCCAGTCTCCTCGATATGCTCCGAATGGACAACCTCCTGAAAGCTCACATCTAGCAGCTCCGGTAATGACTCAAGCCTGGATGAATTTCAGCAGATCGGCATTGAGAACATCGGCATTGACTGTCAGCATCCCATGAGAAAAGCCGGGATAGGTCTTCAACGTGCCGTTCTTCAGGAGCTTGACCGACTTATGCGCCGAGTCTGCGATCGGAACGATCTGATCGTCTTCGCCATGCAGCACAAGGGTCGGAACGCTGATAGCCTTCAGATCATCTGTCTGGTCCGTTTCGGAGAAGGCCTTGATGCCATCATAATGGGCTTTGGCACCGCCCATCATGCCCTGACGCCACCAGTTCTGGATCACCCCTTCATGCACTGTTGCGCCGTCACGATTGAACCCATAGAAGGGGCCTGCCGGAACATCGCGGAAGAACTGGGCGCGGTTTGCGGCAAGAGCGGAGCGGAAGCCATCGAAGACTTCCATGGGCAGACCTTCGGGATTGGCAGCGGTTTTCAGCATAATCGGGGGAACGGCGGAAACCAAAACCGCCTTGGCAACACGACCCGATGGCTCACCATGCTTGGCGACATAGCGTGCAACTTCCCCGCCACCTGTCGAGTGACCGATATGAACCGCCTTCTTCAGATCCAGAGCCTCAACAACCGCGAAGGCGTCGGCTGCATAATGATCCATATCGTGCCCTTCCGAAACCTGGGCAGAACGGCCATGGCCGCGACGGTCATGGGCAACAACACGGAAGCCCTTCGACAGGAAGAACAGCATCTGGGCATCCCAGTCGTCCGACGACAGCGGCCAACCGTGATGAAATACGATAGGCTGAGCCTCCTTCGGGCCCCAGTCCTTGTAGAAGATTTCGACACCGTCCTGAGTGGTCACATATGCCATTGTCTTTTTTCCTTCGTGCGGGGTTGTTACGGAAGCAGCTTTGGCTGCCAGGCTGAAAACGGGAGACATCGTGGTAACGACAGCTGCACCGGCAGAGAGCAGCGCATTCCGACGGCTCATGGGAAGCATGTTTGAGGCCATGTCAGCTTCGCTTTCCATCGTTTTCGTCGGCTACGCGAGCGACGGCTAGCTTTTTACCACCTTTTGGCAAGTGACCAAACATGTGCGGCTTGATTTGATGAATCCAGGACATGGCTGCCGACTCTTTCGCCCAGAGGGATTTTGCCAGAGGAATGACCTGCTCCCCAACCAGAATGCCGAGGAGCCCGACGAGCGCGATGACTGGCGGGGCTGGCGATCGAACATTGAGAAGACTGTAAATGATGCCGACAACAAGGCCCGCACCGAGAGACAGAAGATAGATTTTCATAGAATGCTCTCCACGACATGAGAACAGGCCGCTTCGCCTCGCGCAGTGAAGACGTCAGTGCAGCAGGTTTCGAAGCGGCCTGCCCGGATCATCAAACAGCGGGGTTCGGGCCGATGCGCTTGCCATGCTGAACGCGCTCTTCAACGCCGTGAACCATGGTGTAGGCGTAATCGACACCCATTCCATAGGCACCGGAATGTTCCTTAACGAGCGTGGTCACCGCGTCATAGGTTTCCTTGCGAGCCCAGTCGCGCTGCCACTCGAGCAGGACTTGCTGCCAGGTGACGGGGATCACCCCTGCCTGCACCATCCGGTCCATGGCATATTTATGCGCATCAGCGGACGTGCCGCCGGACGCATCTGCGACCATGTAGATTTCAAAATCAGGGCGATCGTGCAGCGCAGAAAGTGCGAAGGTCGTATTGCAGACTTCTGTCCAGAGACCAGAAACAACAATCTTCCTACGGCCTTGGGCAAAGTTCTTGTCCAGAGCATCACGAACATTCTGGTCATCCCAGGAGTTCATTGAAGTGCGTTCGAGAATGTCATTCTCCGGGTATACAGCGAGCAGTTCGGGATAGGTATGACCCGAAAAGCTCTTGGTTTCGACGGTGGTGATCGTTGTCGGGATGTCGAAGATTTTCGCGGACTTGGCAAGCCCGACAACGTTGTTCTTCAACGTCTGACGGTCGATCGACTGAACGCCGAAAGCCATCTGCGGCTGCTGATCGATAAAGATGAGCTGGCTGTTTGCCGGGGTGAGAACTTCGAGCTTTGACATGGTTTTCCTCGTTGATTACGTGAACCGCATGTTGCGGTTTGAAATGGGCAGCAGCGATCGATCGGTCTCGCGCAAAGGCGGACCTGTTCAATTCTCGAAGCCTTGCAGATGTGGCCTCGTCCAGTCATCCAAACAGAGACCTCAGCCGAGTTTGGAAAAATCGATGCACCAAAAAAAATCGAGTGCAAGCGAGCACGAACGAAGTGAATGCGTCCATACACGAGAGTCTGTCAGGTTCAGACTGAACCAGACTGGCCCTAAAGCCTGTCGCAGTGAATAGGATTCACTGCGACAGGCTTTAGCTCTTTGTTTTTCGCATGTACGTTATCGTTTTATTGAGGACAATAAAACGCGACATGCTGTAAATTTCTTTGTATTCGTTTGTCTTTTCGGAAAAACTGGTGACCACTTTTCCCTGACAAGGTCTAACCCGAACGGGTTCAGTGGTCTTGTTGATTAGTCAGGTTGGTTGAACAAAATGCAGCTAAACTTCGGCCCATCCAGACAAATGTCTGGATGGGCGGTGGCAGAACTGCCGCAGACGATCAGGCGTTTCGCCGCCAATTGCCGGGTGTCGTTCCGACCACATTCGAGAACACGCGCGTGAAATGGCTCTGGTCGGAAAAGCCACAAGAAATTGCGATGTCGAAAATTGTAGCGTCTGTTTGCACAAGAAGCATTCGGGCTTTGGCAATTCGCTCTCGTAATAGCCATTGATATGGCGTCATTCCCGTCGTTTCGCGGAATGCATGGATGAAATAACCGCGAGAGAGGTTGCAAGCTTGGGCAAGGTCTGAAATCGACAGGTTACCATCCAGATTATCAAGAATGATCGCCTTGGCAACGTTCTCCTGAACGCGGGACAGCTTTCTCGTCCGCGTCTGGGAGCTGACGGTGCGATTGCCATACTGTTGAACGACATGTGTGCCAATCGCACCCGTTAATTGATCAACAAACAGCCTACTCGCCTGATTAGGGTTTTCGAGCGCAGGCATCAACGCACGTGCGAGATTGGCAAGAACCGGATCAGGCTGCCCCGTGATCGTGTTCAGTGCGGACACGGTCCGCAAGTCGGCTTCCTCGGCGATCGTTTCCAGCACCGTGGGAGCCACCTCGAAGAGAACGAAATCAAACGAATTCTGAAGATCAGCTTTATATGCCTCACCCAAACTTCGGATGTAGACTGATTCCTGTTCGAAGACATGGCTCGTTGCATGATGCTCGTGGAATATCCGACGAGTATGCCCGGGAAGGGTCGAGACGCCAATGACGAATCCGCGATTGCTGGCTTCGGTGGATACCTGTTGAGACAGGCCTTCATGTGAGCCCTTGCGCAGCACAGCCAGTCCTGCGCCATGAAGCACCTGATTTCTGGACAGCTTATTGAGCGAACACCCTAAGCTGTCGGTCGATACATCAGCAGGTTTTCCAAAAGAAGAGATGGATTTTCTTAGCAAGAGCGCTACCTTTCCGTTCATTCAAAACCTGCGAGCGAGTCCCTTCCGTTGCAGTGCCGAAAAGACCAGAGTGCTAGGGCGGATCGACATTCAGGTTTGACCGGCATCTTTACAACTGTTGCACCTGTACAACGTTATTTTACACGCAAAACTCAACCGATTTCCACCGAGAAATGAGCCACCTCTGAGTATGGTTTTCTGATCAGGCTGTGGTCAAAGGCTAGGAAGTGTGTACAGTTATTTGAGCCACAATATTGTCGCTGCGAGAGCGATCATGGCTCGATAGTTTCGAGCCGTTTTCTCGTATCGTGTGGCAATGCGTCGACATTGTTTGAGCTTTGAAAAACAACATTCGACCAGATGCCGCTGAGTATAGGCATGCTGGTGAACGCAGATAATGGTGCTATCAATGATCAGGTATTCGAAATCACGATCATCGGACATCGCATCGAAAACCCGCCACCAGATGCCCTTTTGGCTCCAGCGGCTGAACCGCCGAAAGACGCTATTCCAATCGCCAAACACCTCTGGCAGGCCGCGCCAGGGTGAGCCTGTGCGCACAATCCATAAGACGGCTTCCACGAACATGCGATTGTCGAGCCCGGACGAGCAGCGGGTGCGAGCATCGCCGATGATATGCCGGGCAATCTGATCCCATTGGTCGTCTCGAAGAATCAAACGGTCCAAAACACCCATGACTGCCTCCAAAAGACAGTCATGAATCACATCTCAAGACGTTTGGGAATCCTACAGCATGTCGCGTTTTATTGTCCTCAATAAAACGATAACGTCCATGCGAAAAAGAAAGAGCTAAAGCCTGTCGCAGTGAATCCTATTCACTGCGACAGGCTTTAAGAGTCCACACTTCCTAGCCCGGTGGATAACCAACAGAATAATCAACTTACCTGCATCTTCAAAGCGTACCAAAGCAGGGAAGCCAGTTCATCCATGTTTTCCTCCGGCCTCATGAAAGGGTTACCGTAAATAAATACCATCTCATAGATGGCTGCGCTTAACCCGCATCCAGATCAAGGTCGAAAAAGTGCTGCGTTGCCAAGGCCGCAGCACCGCGCGCCCAGGAGCCGGGAACCCAATCGGGCAGCAGTTCGGGCGTGTTGAGAAAGGTGTATTTCGCCATCGAGCGCCGGATCGGCTCCAGAATGGCATCGCCGAACTGCATCGCTTCGCCGCCAGCAATCAGGATTTCCGGATCGAACAGGTTGACGAGATCGGCAAGATGGCGACCGATAAGCTCGCCAGCCTGTGCCATCACGCGCAAGGCTTCCGCATCACCCGCCTCGATGGCGGCAACAAAAGCCTCGCGCGTCTGCGCGCCATCTCCCCGCCCTGCACTCCACACCTCAATCATTGCGGCTTCGGCGGCATGGGCTTGAAGGCAGCCATGCCGTCCGCATTCACAAAGGCGACCGCCGGGAACAGAAACGACATGGCCGAGCTTGCCTGCCAGTCCATGACTGCCGTGATAGATCTCGCCATTGATCACCAGAGAAGCCCCGACCCCCGTGCCTACGGCAATGGTTGCGAAATTTTTGTGGTTGCGGCCTGCACCAAACAGACGTTGAGCGACGGTGAAGGCGCTAATATCATCATCGATCCAGACGGGCACGTGCACCTGCTCGCCGAGCAGCTTTGGAAAATCAAGATTGTACCAACCGAAGCGCGGACTCTGAACACAGATGCCATTGACCGCATCGACCTCACCCGGAATGGAAACCCCGATTCCCAGCACCGGCACGCCGGCGCGCCCGGCCATGTCGACGAGTTTTGGAATTGCCGCGATGATTGCCGCGATCATGGTTTCCGGCTTTGTGTCTGGGACAGACGCATCAAAGGCGGCCAGCGGCGTCGTGGCAAGATCGGTCAGGATGCAATCGATCCGATCGTGTCGCAGCTTGAAACCCACAGCGAGGTGACCGTCATAATTGATGTCGACCGGCACCGGGCGCCGCCCTGTGGCACCGGACTGAGCCTTGCCCTCGATAACCAGGTGTTCATCCAGCAATTCGGTGACCACAAAGGTCACGGCGGCAGGACTAAGGCCCGTGACCGAGGCAATTTCGGCACGTGGCATGGGCCCGCGATTGCGCAGGAGATTGAGAATGAGACGGCGGTTGAGCGCTCTTGATGTACTGGGATTGCCGCGCACGGATTTCCTTTATTTAATTTTGTAAATTAACTATTGATCCTTCCCGGATGCTACGGTAACAATAGCGTCAAGGCAATGGAGGAAAGCCCGTTCTGCGCCACCGCAGGCGGCATTGCTTATGGATAAACAGGATTTCACATCTTCACTCCGCCCATACGCTGGCGCGGAGCAGGTTTTTTGCGTCTTGGAGGAGGCAAATGACATTGACGAAACACCCGACACTGCTCGACGCCATCAAGGCTTCCCGTCGGCAAGTCCTGCTTGGTGCCGGTGCGGCGCTGGCCGGAAGCGCGCTCTTCAGCCCCGCAATCGCGGCAGGCGGTGAGATTACGATCATATCCGACCTCGGCAATGCCGATCAGCGGGAGATTCTCGCCCGTCTCGCCACAGAATATGGCAAGAAGAGCGGCAGCAAGGTCACCATCAACAATATGGATCACGAGGCCCATAAAACCGCGATCCGCAGTTATCTCGTCGTCAGCGCGCCGGACATCTGCTTCTGGTTCTCAGGCAACCGCATGAAATCCTTCGTGGATCGCGGGCTGTTCGATGATATTTCCGATCTGTTCAGCCGCGAGGGCTATGCCGACAAGCTTGGCGTGACCATGGGCTCGGTGACTGTCGATGGCAAACAATACGGCCTGCCGCTTGGCGGCATTCTCTGGGGCTTGTTCTACCGCAAGGACGTGTTCGAGGCCAAAGGCTGGACACCACCGAAAACATGGGCCGAATTCCAGACGTTTGGCGAAGCAGCCAAGTCCGCAGGCATGATCCCGATCAGCATGGGGACCAAGGAATTGTGGCCGTGTGGCGGATGGTTTGATCATCTCAACCTGCGCATCAACGGGCTTGAAAAGCACATGGCGTTGATGGATGGCAAAATCGGCTACACCGATCCGATGCTGAAGCCAGTGTTCGACACATGGGAAGAGCTGATCAAGGCCGGTTTCTTCTCACCCAACGGGCCATCCTTCGGCTGGGAGCAGGCCGGTGCGGCTCTGGCCCAGAAAAAGGCGGCGATGATGGATCTCGGCAGTTTCATCAAATACGCTTTCCCGGCAGCGGAACTACCGCAGCTTGGCTTTGCCCCCTTCCCTGAAATCGTTCCCGGCATGGATCGCTACGAGGATTTCTCGGCCAACTCCGTGCATATTCCCGCAAAGGCCAAGAACAAGCAGGGTGCGCGTGATTTCCTTGCCTATCTCTATCAGCCTGAAAACCTGTCCGCGTTTCTGGAAGCCGAAGGCACAATTCCGCCGCGCAATGACTGCCCGCCCAGCAAGGATGCGATGGTCAATGCCGCCGTGGAATCGCTCAAATCCGTCAAGGGCACGGCCCAATATTATGACCGTGATACCGATCCTGACATGGCGCTCGACGGCATGAAGGGTTTTCAGGAATTTTCGCAGAGACCCGAGCGGCGCGAGCAGATTTTGGCTCGTCTGGAAAAGACGCGAGCGCGCATTTTCAAATAACCGATCAGCGCAATTGGGGCGAGTTTTTGGACTTGCCCTCCCCTTCTGTAACGCTGCGAGACAATCCATGTCGGAACTCTGGAAACAACACAGGATATGGCTCACCCCCATCCTGTTCATCCTGCCGGGCATTATCCTGTTCGGCACCATCATCATTGCCTCTTCGGTGCAATCCGTCTGGCTGTCGTTTTTCGACTGGGACGGGGTCGGCCCGAAAAGCTGGGTGGGCTTTGCCAATTACATCGAGCTTGCCAGTGATCCGCAATTCTACGTGTCGCTGAAGAACAATCTCATCTGGCTTGTGCTGTTCATGGCGGCACCCCCGCTAGGGCTGGCCTTGGCGCTGATCGTCAACCAGCAAATCGCCGGTATGCGCATTCTCAAATCGTTGTTTTTCATTCCGCTGGTGCTGGCAACGGTGACGGTCGGCGTGGTGTTCGGCTGGGTCTATGATCCTAATTACGGCTTGCTCGCACTGATCTTCAGCTTGTTTGGTGCCACCGCCCCTGCCCTGTTGGCCGATGAGCATTTCGTTACCTTCGCTGTGGTCATTGCCGCACTCTGGCCACAGATCGCCTTCTGCATGGTGCTGTTTCTGGCCGGGCTTAACAACCTCAGCTCAGACATTATCGGCGCTGGTCGGGTCGATGGCGCGCGCGGCTGGAACATGCTGTGGCATGTGGTTTTGCCGCAGCTGCGTCAGGTTGGTTTCATCGCTCTTGCCGTCACCGTCGTCGGGGCGCTGCGCTCATTCGATATGATCGCGGTGATGACCTCGGGCGGGCCGTTCGGTTCCTCCGAAGTTTTGGCCTATCAGATGTATGAGCAGTCGATCTTTTCCTATCGCTTCGGCTATGGCGCGGCGATTGCCACCATTCTCTTCCTGATCATGATCGTCTTCATCACCTGGTATCTGCGCACCATGCTGCGCATGGAAGCGGAGACCCGCTGATGTTTCCAAGAGAAATACCCACTGAAAAACCATTGCAGCGCAGCCTCTATGTCGGCTTCGTCACGCTGATCCTTATCCTCTGGCTGCTGCCGCTGTTTGCCGTCATGCTGACGGCGGCCAAGAGCGCCGACGAAATTATGGCCGGTCAATACTGGACCTGGCCCGCACAGTTCAGCCTGTTCGACAATTTCAAGGCGGTGTTCCAGCAGACCAATATGTGGGGCTATTTCGTCAACAGCCTGATCATCACCCTGCCATCCGTGTTGCTGGTGCTGGTGGTTTCGACGCTGACCGGCTATGTGCTGGCGCGGTATAATTTCAAGGGCAATGGCCTGTTGTTTGCGCTGTTCGTTGGCGGCAATTTCTTGCCTGCCCAGATCATGATGATCCCGGTGCGCGACATGATGGTGTCTGCCGGTATTTACGACACCTATTTCGCGCTGATCATCTTTCACGTCGCCTTTCAGACCGGCTTTGCCACGCTGTTCATACGCAATTTCATCGCGTCGCTGCCCGATGAGCTGTTTCAGGCAGCAAGGGCCGAAGGGGCCTCGCCCTGGCAGACCATGCGCCATGTGGTCATTCCGCTGATGCGCCCGGCGCTGGCAGCCCTTGCCATCCTGATCTTCACCTTCGTCTGGAATGATTATTTCTGGGCCATCGTGCTCACGCAAAGCGACGTGGTGAAACCCGTGACCGCTGGTCTTAACAACCTCAGGGGTGAATGGACCTCGGCCTGGAACATTGTTGCCGCTGCAACCCTGTTCGTCGCCGTTCCCCCTGTCACCATGTTTTTCCTGATGCAAAAGCATTTCATCGCCGGCCTCACCATGGGCGCGGTCAAAGGCTGACTTTAGGGGCTGATTGGAGTATCGCACATGAGCCATGTTCAACTCATCAATGTGAACAAATATTACGGCAGCTACCATGCCCTGAAATCGGTGGATCTCAGTGTGGAGAAGGGCGAATTCATCGTCATGGTCGGCCCTTCCGGCTGCGGCAAGTCCACGACGCTGAAAAGCGTGGCGGGTTTGGAGACGATTTCGTCCGGCGAGATCTGGATCAATGGGCGCGATGTGACCCGTGCTGAACCCGGTGATCGCGGCATTGCCATGGTCTTCCAGTCCTATGCGCTTTACCCGCATATGACGGTTGCGGAAAACATGGGTTTTGGCCTGAAAATGGCCAAGCGACCGCAGGCTGAAATCGATGCTAGCGTCAAACGCGCCGCCGAAATCCTGCGGATTTCCGACCAGCTCAATAAGCGCCCCAAACAGCTTTCCGGTGGCCAGCGCCAGCGCGTTGCCATTGGCCGCGCCATCACCCGCTCGCCGGAGGTCTTTCTGTTTGATGAGCCGCTCTCCAACCTCGATGCGGCGCTGCGCACGCAGATGCGGGTGGAACTGTCAACGCTGCATCAGGAGCTCGGCGCGACGATGATCTATGTGACCCACGATCAGGTGGAAGCCATGACCATGGCAAGCCGTATCGTGGTGTTCAACAAGGGCATTGTCGAGCAGCAAGGCGCGCCGCTGGAACTCTATCATAACCCTGTCAACCAGTTTGTTGCTGGCTTTTTGGGCGCACCGCGCATCAATTTCGTCACGGCTCGGTTGACGGCAATCAGCGACAACGTTGCCGATGTCACGCTTGAGAACGGCTCCGGTGTTCAGGTTCCCGTTGTCGCAGCGGATCGGCTTTCAATCGGCCAATCCCTGACGCTGGGCGTGCGGCCGGAAGCACTGCATATCGGTCCCGTACCCCAAGCCGCCCTGTCACTGGAGACCGAAGTTCGCCTTGTCGAGCAACTCGGACGTGAGACCGTGTTGTATGTCGAGGGTCGAGGTCTCTCCACCATCGGTTCCGAAAGCGGCACCCACAATTTCACCGTCCAACTCGGCACAGCCAGCGTCTTCACGCCGGGTCAGCCGGTCACAATCTCGGCGCGGGCCGATGACCTCTATCTCTTCGATCCCGATGGCAAGACCATCAGCCGGCCAAAGCGCCTGCAAACGTCTGTTTAATAGCCTCCCTCTTCAAGAAAGCTTCCATCCGATGAACATTCTTCCCAGAAAGCCGCTGTCCGTCTGGCGTCCGCTCAATCTCGACGATTTCATCCTTGGTGTGCCGCATTATCCCGAGCATGTCGACAAGAGCTATTGGGACCGCGACGCCGAGCGCATGGCCGCTGCTGGCTTCAACACCGTGCGTATGGCCGAATTTGCCTGGCATATCATGGAGCCACATGAGGACCATTTTGACTTCTCACTGTTCGATGAAGCCATCGAAGGTCTGGCCAAACACGGCATCAAAACCATTCTTTGCACGCCAACGGCAACGCCGCCGCGTTGGCTGACCGCGCAATATCCCGAGGTGCTGCGCGTCGATGCCCACGGGCGTCAGGCAAGCCACGGCTCGCGCCAGCATTGCGACACCACCAGCCCCGTACTGCGCCGCCACAGCCAGCGCATCACCAAGGCGATGGCCGAGCATTACCGTGGCAATCCGCATGTCATCGGCTGGCAAACCGACAACGAGTTGAACACCACCGTCTCGGAAAGCTACGCGCCCTCAACGTTGATCGAGTTTCAAAAATTCTGCCGGGCAAAATACCAGAGCATCGAGGCCTTGAACTTCGCCTGGGGCGGCGATTTTTGGGCAACCGCCTATCAGACATTCGATGAAGTGGTGCTGCCGCAACCGATGAATCCATCCTTCTCCAGCCCCGGCCATGTGCAGGATTATCACCGCTTTTTGGCCTTTGCCACGGCACGTTTCCAGCACGATCAGGTGGAAATTCTTCGCGGCACCAATGCCGGCTGGTTCATCTTCCACAATCTCGGCAATCTCGCCGATATCGACTTCCGAGGCCAGTTTGGCGAAGACCTCGATTTCATCGGTTTCGACATCTACCCCTTCCTCTATGATGAGATGCGTCGGGGCGGTGGCCATGCCGTGACGCAGGCACTGCATCTCGATCAATGCCGCGCCTATTCCGGCAATTTCATTGTGCCTGAACAGACCTCTGGCCTCGGCAGCCAGCCGGGCTTTTCCTCTTCTGTGCCAGAACCGGGCGAAATGCGGCGCATGGCGATGACATCGGTGTCGCGTGGGGCCGACGGGTTGATGTTCTTCCGCTGGCGCCCGGCGCATTTCGGCGCGGAAATCTACTGGAACGGCCTTATCGACCACGACGACGTGCCGCGCCGCCGTTATCAGGAGGCCAAGCAATTTGCCTCGGACATTGCAAAAATCAAAGACAAGCTGCTGGGCACCACGGTGCGGATGGACGTGGCCATCGCCGGGGCCGATTTCGACAATCAGGAAGCCTACAAAACCTATGCCATCGGCCTGCCAAGCCCGATGCAGGACGCCGCTCACCTGCACCGCGCCTGCTACCGCGCGGGCATTGCCTGCGGCTTTATCCACCCGGAGGACGATCTTTCGCGCATCAAGGCGCTCTATGTGCCGCATTGGGTGATGTGGAAGGAGGAATGGTCGGCAGCGGTTGAAAAATTCGTGGCAGATGGCGGCACGCTGATCCTGTCTGCCATGACCGGCACCCGCGACGAGAACAACCACATCATCCGCACCCAGGCACCGGGTGCGGCACTCTCGACACTGTCCGGTGTCAAGGTTTATGAGTTCGGACCACTCGCAGCACCGGGTGCCGATGGCCTGTTCGCAGGCTTTCGTGAAGGCGGCATTGGCAGTCACCAGCCCTCGCCACGCCCGGCTGCAACATCGGCCTCACGCATTTACACCTATACGATTGGCAACCAGACCTTCGAGGCAGGCCATCTTTACGAAAAGCTCGACGTGGACGCATCGGTCGAAACCATCGGCAAATGGTCGAACCGCTTTCTGGAGGGATCGCCGATGCTGACCCGACGGGCGCATGGCAAAGGCCAGGTCTACTATCTCGGAACCTATCTCACCGAGCCGCTTGCCGAAACTCTGCGCGATCTGCTGGTAACAGCAGAATCGGTGACACCGCTTTTGGCTGACCTACCCGCAGGCGTCGAGGTTTCAATGCGCGAAAGCGCCGAGCATAAGCTGTTGTTTGTTCTGAACACGACGCATGAAGCCATCTCCATTCAGCTCCCGAACGCAACCGACATGCTGACGGGCGATCTTCTGAGTGGAAACACAACTCTGCCGCCGTTTGGTGTGTTCATTTTGAACTTACGGCCTTGATCGGAGGCCGTTGAAAAGGATCTGTCGACACTATCCGCAGTTTTCCCGCATGTGGATGCTAATTGGCGTTAGGAGAGAAGGGGGTGGCGCGTCAATTCTTCGAAAAAAATGAGCGAGGTATTCAACGACGACGGACACTTCCAGCTCCGGATTTTGATCTATAATCGCATCGATCAGCCCAGCTTTCAGAAGAGATCGACGCTCATCTGTCAATTCGTGGGTGATGAAGCTGATCTGATTGAACAGGCCAAGTGTGCGGATCGCATCGACGATCGGGCGTGCGCCTGCGGACGCATTGTATATGCCTCTCACATTTTTATTCCTGCTCAGCACGTCGTAGACGAGTTGGCCTGCCAACTCAGCATTTTCACGACTTTCCATGACCGAACAAATTTTGCATGCTGGATACCTTTCGAGCAGCACCGCCCGAAATCCCATCTCACGCTCTTCGTGACCAATCATACTCAACATGCCTGCAACGACGATGACGTCTCCGCCTTCATGGCCGATGAGCCGTCCCATCAGATCACCCGCGACCCGTCCCGCTTGTCGGTTATCAGGCCCTATGTAGTTAATGCCGGTTATTCCCCGAATATCGGTGACAAACGTAACAATCGGAATCTTGAGGAGGCTCACCCGCGATAGCGCTGCTGTGATGTCAGGATGATGGGCCGCTGAAATCACCAAAGCATCATGCGTCGACGCAACCTGCGTCACAAGCAAGGCAGTCGCTTCCGGCCGGGAGGGATCAATGTGGAAAACCTTGAATTGAAAGTTGAACTGAAGAAATTTTCGATTGGCATTTTCGAAGGCCCGTTGGACACGGGCGTGAAATGGGTTCGAGCTGGATTGAATTAACACAGCAATTCTCATGGTTCGGGCCGTTCTCAAGTTCAGGGCGCGATCCATCTTGAGCTTGCGCGCCCACTCGAGCACACGCTGCTCCTTTTCATAGGAAACCCCGCCTCTGTTGTTCAGGACGCGATCTACGGTTGCGACCGAAACGCCCGCTGCGGCCGCGACCTCTTTTGCTGATGTCTTGTTCACGATTGCCTTTGAAGAAAAATCATCAAAATTGTTGTAGGCAGCCAATAGCAGATCGTTTTAAAACCAGCAACGGGTTGGGGAGGAACTGCCGAAAAGACTAATAAACCAAGACGTTTCAAGTCTTTGGATACTTAACGGCATAAGTTCATAAGACGAATGTCTCTCCGTCCGGTTTGTGACGCAGATTGAGCAAATTTACTCAAAATCAGCAAACACGCTTTTCATAAGCGACCGGTTTGCAAAGTTGCTGTTGCGGGCAGCGCCACTTGGGAGGAGGAAGTCATGATAAGAATTTTGACGGGTGCAGTATTCGGCGTCTTGATGGCGTCAAGCGCCTATGCTGGTAATATCGGGGTATCGATGGCAAGCTCAGACACGTTTCTGACAGTCTTGCGCAAGGGTATCGAAAAGGCGGCCGCTGACGCGAAGCAGCCGGTGCAGATAGAGATCGCAGACGACGACATTCAGAAGCAGTTGTCCCAGATCCAGAACTTTATAGCGTCGAAAGTCGATGCCATCATCGTCAATGCGGTTGATACGACCGCAACGGCACCCATGACAAAGCTTGCCAATGATGCGGGTATTCCAATCGTCTACGTGAACCGTATGCCAGCTGATCTCGACAGGCTCGGCCCAAAGGGCGCGTTCGTTGCCTCTGATGAGGTCGAGTCTGGCACATTGCAAACGAAGGAAGTGTGCCGCATCCTCGGTGGCAAAGGTGACATTTTGGTGTTGAAGGGCGATCTGGCCAATCAGGCCGCTGTACAGCGCACGAAGGATGTTCACGACGTGATCGCCACGCCAGAGTGCAAGGGCATGAAGATTCTTGACGAGCAGACCGCCGTCTGGGATCCGGTCAAGGCGCAGGATCTGATGACGAACTGGATCGCGGCTGGCTACAAGCCTGCGGCCGTGATTTCCAACAATGACAACATGGCAATCGGCGCTATCAACGCGATGAAATCCGCAGGCTGGGACATGAAGGACGTCGTCGTGGCTGGCATCGATGCGACGCAAGAAGCATTGGCCTACATGAAGGCGGGTGATTTGGACGTGACGGTTTTTCAGGATGCCTTTGGCCAAGGCTCCGGCGCGGTGAGTGCTGCCATGAAGCTTGCCAAGGGTGAGACGGTGGATGCCAAGGTTTGGATCCCGTTCCAGTTGGTCACACCTGAAAACATGGACAAGTACGCAACCAAGAACTGATGCATGACAAGCTGGTCCGCAGCTCTGACAGGAGAGCAGCGGACCGATCTTGGGAGGAGAACGACTATGTCGGCTGAATATAGTGTCAGTCCGCAGACGATACAGGCTGTTCGAAAAAGCGGTGCCGTGCCAGGCAGCGCCTATCTCCTCGAAGTCGAGGGTGTTCGAAAAGAGTTTCCTGGTGTCGTTGCGCTGGACAATGTTCAATTGAGACTGAAGCGTGGAACTGTGCACGCCTTGATGGGCGAAAATGGTGCCGGCAAGTCAACATTGATGAAAATTCTGTCTGGCATCTATACGCCAGACAGCGGCTCATTCAAACTGCGTGGCGTAGACATCCGCCTCAAGAACCCGCTCGATGCGCTGCAAAACGGGATTGCAATGATCCATCAGGAACTCAACCTGATGGCACCCATGACTGTTGCGGAGAACATCTGGATCGGACGGGAGCCGCTAGGCAGATTTGGTCTGGTCGATCACGCGGACATGAACCGTCGGACTGAAGCGTTGTTTGAGCGGCTTGGTATCGACATAGACCCTGATGTCAAGGTCGGTCGGCTGAGCGTGGCCAACCGGCAGATGGTCGAGATCGCCAAGGCTGTGTCTTTCGATTCCGACGTGCTCATCATGGACGAGCCGACATCCGCCTTAACTGAAAAGGAGGTCAACCACCTTTTCCGGATCATCCGCTCGCTGCGCGAGGATGGAAAAGGCATCATCTACATCACGCACAAGATGAACGAGCTTTTCGAGATTGCCGACGAGTTCTCGGTATTCCGTGACGGCAAGTATATCGCAACCTGCGCCTCTACCGAGGTAACACGCGATGACATCATCCGCATGATGGTTGGGCGCGAAATCACGCAGATGTTCCCGAAGGAACCGGCAGAGATCGGCGACGTCGTGCTCTCCGTCAAAGACCTCACGCTCGACGGTGTCTTCAGCGATGTGAGTTTCGATTTACGTGCGGGCGAAATTCTCGGCTTTGCCGGACTGGTGGGATCCGGTCGGTCAAATGTGGCTGAGACGATTTTCGGCGTCACACCAGCTTCATCCGGCAGCATTGCGTTATTCGGCACGCAAACTGTGGTCTCATCACCGGCAATTGCCCTCCAGCACGGAATGGCTTTTCTGACGGAGGACCGGAAAGACACAGGCTGCTTCCTGCTCCTCGATATTCAGGAAAATGCCCAGATGGCGGTGCTACAGCAGCGCTATGTGAAGCTGGGCTTCGTCCAACAGGAAGAACTCCGCAAGGCCGCAACCGATATGGCGAACCGGCTTCGCGTCCGCACACCCGACATGCGCGAGCCTATCATCAACCTGTCTGGAGGCAATCAACAGAAAGTCCTGATTTGTCGGTGGCTGCTGACCAATCCCAGGATCCTCATCCTGGATGAGCCCACACGCGGCATTGATGTGGGAGCCAAGGCGGAAATTCATCGCCTGATATCGCAATTGGCGGGTCAGGGCGTGGCAATCATCATGATCTCTTCGGAAATGCCGGAAGTGCTCGGCATGAGCGATCGAATTGTCGTTCTGCACGAAGGCAAGGTCACTGGAATCCTCGATCGGTCCGAAGCCGACCAGGTTAAAATCATGGAGCTGGCTTCGCGTTGACGACGAAGTGGGAGGAAAACATGTCAAATATTATCAATGAATTGGGTAGCACGTCGAAAACCGGCCTGAAGAAGGTTCGCAGGCTGCCGCCGGAGTTTTCAATCCTGATGGTGCTGATCGGTATTGCCCTCATTTTTGAGGTCATCGGCTGGTATGTTGTGGGTGAGAGCTTTCTTGCCAACAAGCAGCGCCTTTCGATCATTGTGCTACAGGTTGCCGTAACCGGGATTATCGCAGTCGGAGTGACGCAGGTCATTATTACCGGCGGCGTTGACCTGTCGTCCGGCTCCATGGTCGGCTTCATTGCAATGGTGGTGGCCAGTTTCGCACAGACCTCAATGAATGCGCGGGCCGTTTTCCTACAGCCTGAATTTGCGCAGTTCGGCCTTGGCTGGTTCATCGATTCCAGTCCATTCTGGCCGATTCTCGTCGGTCTTCTGCTTGGCCTCCTGCTGGGCTGGATCAACGGGCAGATTATCGCCAAAACGGGCATTCCTCCCTTTATCGCAACGCTGGGCATGATGGTTTCCGCTCGTGGCCTTGCCAAGTGGTACACTGAAGGCCAGCCGATTGCCTTGCTCAACAGCCGTTTCACCTGGCTCGGTCAAAGCTTTGAGGTCGCCGGGTTTCCAATTCCTCGCACGGTGATCATCTTCTTCATTGTCGCCATCCTATGCCACATCGCCTTGGCCTATACGCGCTACGGCAAGTTCACCTATGCGATCGGCGCAAATCCGCAAGCCGCCCGTGTCTCCGGCATTGATCTCGGCAAGCACCTCGTCAAAGTCTATGCTGTGGCAGGCGTCCTCTCTGGATTGGCTGGTGTCATGTTGGCAGCCCGCGCTCAATCCGGTCAACCGAATATGGGCACCTCGTTCGAGCTTGATGCCATCGCAGCAGCCGTCATCGGCGGGACATCCTTGACCGGTGGTATCGGCCGTATCACCGGTACGGTCATCGGCACCATCATCCTGGGCGTGGTGACATCCGGTTTCACATTCCTCAAAGTTGGTGCCTATTACCAGGAAATCGTCAAGGGCGCCATCATCGTGACCGCTGTCGTGATCGACGTTCATCGCCAGAAAAAGAAGTCCCGGGCCTGACGGCGACAGCTTTGGTCCGAAACGTGGGACCCGGTTTTCGGAAAAATTCGAAGCGAAAACAAGAAACGAGAGCATTCACATCGTGAGGGCGTTTTGCCCTTCTGAGGTTCATCGCACCCTTGAATCGAAATATTTTTTACCATGGCAGTTTGGAAGGTCGTCGCAAAATGAGTTTAGGAATTGGACTGATCGGCTCGGGATATATGGGAAAATGCCATGCAATGGCGTGGAACAGTGTCGCCACTGTTTTCTCCTCTGCCGCTCGCCCGCGTCTTTTGACGCTTGCTGATGCAAACGCTGAGTTGGCCGCCCGGCAAGCTCAGGCTCTCGGGTTTGGGTCGTCAACAGGCGATTGGCGGGATCTTCTCACCAACCCTGAAATTGACGTGATTTCAATCACCACGCCAAACCAGTTTCATGCGGATATAGCCATAGCGGCGTTGGAAGCTGGCAAGCATGTATGGTGTGAAAAGCCAATGGCACCGCTTCTGAAAGATGCGGAAAGAATGGCGTTGGCAGCGCGCAAAGCAGGGAAAGTTGCGATACTCGGGTATAATTACATTCAAAACCCGCTGATCCGCCTTGCTGGAAAGCTCATCCGAGACAATGAAATTGGTGACGTGAATCACATCCGTCTCGAAATGGATGAGGACTATATGGGAGATCCCGACGAAACATTCTCCTGGAAGAGTGAACGAGCCGCAGGATACGGCGCTCTGGACGATTTCGCCGTACATCCGCTTTCCATTTTGATGGTCTTGCACGGAAAAATTGAAGCCACATGCGCCGATATGATGAAGCCATATGAAACACGTCCAACATCCGATGGACAGCGGCGGGTTGTCGAGAACTTTGACATATCCTCGGCCCTGTTCAGAACAGAACACGGAGCATCAGGGATTCTGGCCGTGAACCGTTCGGCATGGGGACGAAAGGGCAGGATTGCTCTACAAATCTACGGCTCCCGTGGCACGATCTTATACGACCAGGAAAGAATGAACGAGCTTCAAATTTACACCACGAAGGACGAGAAATACAGCCAGGGCTTCAAGACGATTCTAGCCGGTCCCGAACATCGTCCGTATGGACATTTTATTCCTGCCCCAGGACACGGTTTGGGCTTCAACGAGCTTAAGGTGATTGAATGTCATGAGCTGCTCAAGGCCATCAATGGTGAGGCATCTGACGTTCTGGACTTCCAAACTGGTCTGGACATAGAAAGAACCGTCCATGCCATGGCGCGGTCAGCAGAGACCGGAAGATGGGTAACCGTCGATGAGACAATTTGACCGCAGGGGTTACGCGCGCCAGCATCATACTGCATCATTCTTTAAACCGGAATCGGTTTAAAGAGAAAATTATGCAGCAGATATTAAGAGCTACAGCACCGTGCGCCATACATGGTGAGAGGCGCTGTAGGCTTTTGTTTATGCATCGAATTTATCCGAAAACCAGCTCCAGCGTCTACGAAACAGGTTGCATCGCGTTTTCAGGCAAAGAGAGTGGCAAAGTCAAAATGCAACGAACCATCGCCCAGGACTGCTTCGGCAATGGCAGTCGCAAGTGGAAAGTCAGCCCTTGAAGACGGGTTGGCGTTGAGCAGTTCGGCAACCATGCGGGCCGTGTCGATGCCTTCAACGGTTTCCCCAGCCAGTTCATTGGCCATCACGTCAGCAACCGTACGGCCATGGCCAAGACCATGGCCAAGTCGGCTGTTGCGCCCACCTCCCACGGTCACATGCAGATCGCCGATGCCAGCGAGATCGAACGCAGTCCCGCGTCTTCCGCCGATCTGTTCACAAAGCGCCGCCATTTCAACGGCGGCCTGTGAGAAGGCTGCGGCGGTCGGGTTCCTGGATTGCCCGTCAGGCCTGCTTGCGTCGGGATAGCGTGTCTGCATGGCGCTGACACCGATGGCGAAAAAGTTTTTGAGAGCCGCGCAGGCCTCGACGCCGGTGGCGTCGTCACTGACCGACAGGCGATAATAGGGCGTGTTCAGAAAGCTGGCCGCCCGAGCAGCGACCGGCTGATCGCGGCAGGAATAGACGCTGATCGTTGGATAGCGATTGGCAAGCTCGCGTGCAATACAAGGCCCGCCAATGCCGATAAAGGCCTGAATGTTGGCGATCTGCCCGGGCAGAGATTCCGCATAGGTCACGATGCGCCCGTCTCTTTGGTCTAATCCCTTGGTCACGAATGCAATCGGCTTCGGCCTTGCAAGAGTCTCATTAAGCCGCCCGATTGCCCAGTCAACCCCCGGACTGCTGACGCCGACGATGATGAGATCTGCAACCGACATATGATCCGGTGTCAGCTCTTCGTCGGCGAGAACCCTCACGCCGTCCGGCAATCGAGTGTCCAGTTTGGGATGGAGGCCACCGGCCATTTTCATCCCACGGATGATCTGTGCATCGAGAGGCGTGCCGACAAGCGTCACATCGTGACCATTGTCGAATGCGGGCAATGCGAGCGCGCTGCCCATCACGCCAGCACCAAGAATGAGGATTTTGGCCATGACTTTTTCCTTCACATGGTCACGGAAGCGGATTGCAGAAACCCAACTTTGCCAGTCGGCAAGTCAGCCTTAGCGCAACATGGCGGCGACGTTCCCACCGTCCACGGTAATCACCGCTCCTGTGGAAGTGCGTGCTTTTGCGAGATGCACGAAAGCGGCCGCCACGTCCGCGCCCGTCACTTCGCGTCCGAGCAGATTTCCGCGCATATACTCTTGCGGCGTCACACCGCGCGCTTTGGAGCGTTCCTCGACCATCTGGTCCGTCATCAGGCCTGTCCGAATACGGTCTGCGTTCACGGCGTTTGATGTGATGCCTGACGCTCCGTGCTCAATCGCATACTGGCGCATCAGCGCCATCAGCGCAGCCTTTGATGTTCCGTATGGGCCGAAGTCCGCCCCCGGATTGACCGCCTGTTTCGAAACGTTGAAAACGATGGCTCCGCCGGTCTTCTGCTTTTCCATCACACGTACCGCAGCGCGTGCCATATAGTGATGGCCCCAGAAATTGAGGTCGAACGCCTTTTTGAAGATTGCTTCGTCGACGGAAATCAACTTGCCCTGGAAAGCGGCCCCGGCGTTGGAGATCAGGATGTCGACGCCGCCGAAGTGCTGAGCGACCTTTGCGACCGCATCATCGACGGATTCCACACGGGTAACGTCGCAAACAACCGGCAGCGCCCCGATCCGCTTGGCCTCCCGGACAACGGCTTCCTCGGAAATGTCGAAAAGCGCCACCTCCGCCCCGTCAGCTTTCAGCGCCTCCGCCACGGAAAGACCGAGGCCGCTTGCACCGCCGGTAACGATGGCGATCTGTCGGCTCAATGGCTTTTCCTGCACCTTGGCGAGCTTCACTTGCTCAAGTGACCAGTATTCAATATCGAAAAGGTCGGCCTCCGACAGCGCTTCAAAGGCGTCTATACCCTCAGCATTGGTGATAACCGAAATGGTGGCCTCTGCCACGTCGGCGCTCACAACAGCGCTCTTGCGCGATGCACCGGCAGCGAAAAGACCAATTCCGGCGATGTAGAAAACGCGGGGCATGGGGTCGAGCATACGCTTGATACCGCCGACGCGGGCATTGTTGCGCTCGAAATAGTCCGTGTACTCGGCCTTGTAGGCAGCCACCGCCGCACGCACCGTCTCGGTCCACTGATCCAGCTCGCCCGCCACTGGTGCTGGCAGCGCCACGCCAAAGCGCTTGATATGAATGACGTGTTCGGGCGTGGCATTGCCACGCTTGACAAGGCTTGCCACGTTTTCAGCATTGCAGAAGTCGAGAATCGCTTCTCCGGTGCGATGCTCGAGCACGAACCGTTTCGGCACCCCCTCGATTGCCGTCCCGACGGCAATCGCGCCGCGAATGATTGGTGCAAGGTCACTTACGGCCGCGCGTTCCTTCGGGAGTGCGACGCTTTTGAACGGTTTGGCGCGGCCTTGCGCGATACGCCGCTCGGCCTTGTCGATCTTGGCGATCATGTCTTCGTAGGATTCGCGTGGATCCTCAGACCAGGTAAAAATGCCGTGCTTGAGAAGGATCATCCCGTCGCCAGCCGGATTTGCCGTGAAAGCAGTGTCGCATGCCTTGGCAAGGTCGAAGCCGGGCATGACATAAGGCACGATAATGCTGTCGGGGAACAACTCCCTGACGATGTCTTCGCCATGCGGCTGGTTGGTCAGCGAAACGATGGCGTTAGCATGGGTATGGTCGATGTGCTTGAATGGCAGCAAGCCATGCAGGATCGCTTCCACCGACGGGTTCGGCGCCGACGGGTCGAGAAGCAGGCGGCGCTGGAGCATGACCATGTCGTCGTCCGACAGCGTGTCGAAAGCAACCATGGCCTTCAAGGGTTCAAGGCGCACCGCTGGCAGGCCCGCTGGCTCGATTGTGCCCATGTCCCAGCCGCTGCCTTTCACGCACAAGACCTCAACGTCGGAACCGTCCATTTCCGTGAATACGGTCTTGACCGAGGTGTTGCCGCCGCCGTGCAGTACAAGCTGAGGATCCACACCGAGAAGCCGGGTCGTATAGGTACGAATGGCGAGGTCACGATGAATCCCTTTGGTCACGTAGGCGTCAACGATGGATTTAAAGTCTGAATCTGACCAGCGCGATTTCATGGAATGTCCTTTCTTTGCCCATCGGCCCATGGGGCGGGGCTCTTTGTTTTAGAAAACGGGTGTCAGGAAGTGCGGCTTAGAGTTTGTCAGGGAAAAGTGGTTACCGGTTTTTCTGATCAGACAAACTCAAACAAAGAAGTTTAGGGTCTGTCAGGTTCAATCTGAACCTGACAGACTCCAGACGCGGATTTCCGTATTGGCATCGAAGACGTGAACCTTTGAGGGGGCGATGGAAAAACGCACATCACTGCCCTCGGCAAATCGCGCCGCCTTGTCCACGACCGCCAGGAAGCGTCCGTCAGGACCGTTGCAGAAGAGTTGCGCGTCGTGGCCCAGTCGCTCAAGAAGCACCGACTTGACCATGAGCGGTCCCGCGTCATCCAGGACGACATCCGTAGGACGTACGCCAACGATCACCTTCTGCCCGACCTTGGCAGATGTCGACGCTTCGATCAGCACCCGTCCGGTGGCTGTTTCGACAGCCGGGCAGCCGTCCGCTGCCACCACCGTGCCGGACAGGAAGTTGATCGATGAACTGCCGATGAAGTCGGCCACATATTTGCTTGCGGGGCGGTCATAAACGTCGTCGGGAGAACCAATCTGCTCGATTTTGCCCGCCCGCATGACGACGATTTTGTCGGCCATGGTCATGGCCTCGATCTGATCGTGTGTCACATAGATGGTTGTTGTCTTCAGGCGATTGTGAAGCTGACGGATTTCCGTGCGCATATGGGCGCGCAGCTTCGCATCAAGGTTTGACAGCGGCTCATCGAAGAGGAAAACCTCGGCCTCACGCACCATGGCGCGCCCCATGGCGACACGTTGGCGCTGACCGCCAGACAACTCCTTCGGATAGCGGCCGAGATAGTCCGTGAGGTTCAACGTGGTCGCCGCCCATTCCACCCGCCTCTTGATCTCGGCCGGGGGAACCTTGGCAACCTCGAGGCTGAAGGCGATGTTGTCGTAGACCTTCATCGTCGGATAGAGGGCATAGTTCTGAAACACCATGGCAATGGATCGGTCGCGCGGATGGGCATCGTTCACTCGGTTTCCGCCGATCAGGAGATCTCCCTTGCTCACCCTCTCCAGACCCGCCGTCATGCGCAGGAGAGTCGTCTTGCCGCAACCGGACGGCCCGAGCAGCACCACGAATTCGTGGTCCTCAATCCTGAAGGAAATGTCGTTCATGATTTGAAAAGCGCCGAACGACTTGCCGATGCCCTGATATTCCACGGTAGCCATGGGGTTACACTCCAATGATTTTTGGCCTGCCGGACCTGCCGGCGGCATGGTCAGTATTTCTGCCGGGTCGGCGTGATGACGATTTCCTGGACGATCGCTCGCTGCGGAAGCTGATAGGCGTTCAGGATCAGGTCGGCCACGACATCAGGTGCTATCCCGCCGCCAATCGCGGCCTTGTTTGCCTTGTAATTGGCAAGCGTCGTCTCGTCCTTGACGTGATCGAGTACCTCCGTGTCGATGATGCCAGGCGACACGACGATGACGCGCACATCGTGGGGTGCCAGATATTCGCGCAGGCTTTCAGATACCGCGTGAACAAAGAATTTTGTGCCACAGTAGACGGTATGGTCGGGATAGACCTTCCGCCCGGCAATCGAACTCATCATGACCAGCGTGCCACGCTTGCGGTCAATCATGCCGTTCATCACCGCGTGAACGCTGTTCATCACGCCTTTGGTGTTGATGTCGATCATCTCGTCCCACTCTTCAGGCGGCTGTTTGGCGATGTCGCCGAGCCGGGCGATGCCAGCGTTGGCGAACATCAGGTCGACAGGCCCGTACACGGCCTCTGCATCTGAAACGGCTGCGGCAAGCGTGCTCCTGTCGCGCACGTCAACTTTCTTATGCATTGCATTCGGCAGGCCCAGTGCCTCGAGGCGATCAAGGCGCCTGGCCATGAGAAGCAGCGGATGCCCCGCCCTGGAGAAGGTTCGCGCTGCGGCTTCACCTATGCCGGAGCTTGCGCCTGCGATAGCAATAAGGGGTTTGTCTGGCATGTTTCGGTCCCTCGGTGGATACTACCTTCGCGGGAGGGGCGCGGCGAAATCCGCGCCCCCGTCTCGGGAGTTAATCCTTGAGAATCTTGCCGACCTGCGCGGCGATGTCGTTCATGACGTCCTTCGACGAGCCAGCGGTTCCTGTGAAGTATTTGCCGAGAGCAACGGGAATGGTGTCAGAGGAGATCTGCGCCCATTCCGGCAGGTCCGGCTCGGAGCCCATGTACTTGTCGATGGTCTCACGAACGACCGGCAGGTGGCGGGTGGTGCCAGCACCCACGCGGGCATTGGCCTTGACGCGTGGGTCGTCATAGACGGAAGCACGGGTCGGGCCGGTGCCACCGCCGAGCGCCGTGATCAACGCTTGCGTATCGGCGCATGTTGCCCATTGCATGAACAGCCATGCGGCATCAGGGCTCTTGGAATATTTCGACACGGCAAGCGAAGAGCCACCCTGATGTCCAACCCCGGGAATTTCGCCATAGCCGCACTCCTGCGGTTTGCGCAGTGCAATTGGCTGCGGCGGGATGACGGCTTCGCAGAGGCCGGAAACCTTCGTCTGGGACGGATCGTCGAAATAGGGAAAGAATTCGCCCCAGGACAGCATGGAGGCGGCGACGCCCTGGGCCACGGCCTGCCCCTGGCCGTCCCACGTCCACTGATCCACGCCCGGCGGCATGATGGCCCGCAGTTTGCTGTAGTATTCCAGTGCGGCGATGCCCTGTTCGTCATTGCCGGTGAACGCCTTGTCGGCATTGAAGATGGAGCCGCCATGACCCCACAGCATGGAGGTCCACTCACATTCCAGCGCGTAATGGCCGGACTTCATCTGCCCTGCATAGCCGAAGACCTTCGGGCCCATTTCCTTGGAAATAGCCGCAGAGTTTTCATACATCTCAGCAAAGGTTGTCGGGGCTTTCAGGCCCATCTTCTCATAAATATCCTTTCGGTAAATCATGATGAAGATCGGAATATCGTAAGGCACCCCGACCCAGCGATCCTCGTATTTTGCAATACCGTCCACAAGCGCCGGCAGGAAGTCGTCGATATTGTAATTCGGCATCGCCAGATCCGGCTTTGCCTTCAACTGCTCACGCGGATCGAAGACATCCTGGCTGAAGGATGCAGCCCAGCTCTGGTCGATATAGTAGAGGTCGTAGGTGCCGAGTGAGGATGCGACATCCAGCGTCATCTTCTGAAGCACCTGCTCAAGCGGCAGAACTTCGATCTCTACCTTGATGCCGGTTGCCTCTTCGAAATACTTTTTCAACTGCGAATTGATCGCGTTTGATGGCGGGGTGGATTCCGTCGCAAGCTTGACAGTGGTGCCGGCGAAGGGCTTGCCGACGTCCTTCAGCCATTTCAGCACTTCAGGCGACGGCGTCAGCTGTTCGGCCGCGAACGCCTTGTTGATGAAGAAGGGACGGCTGCCCATGCCGGTTCCGAGGGCAGCAGCACCCAGTCCAAGCATACTCGCCGAACGAAGGAACGAGCGGCGGTCCATCTGGCCACGCACATATCGGTCGGTGATATTGGCGAGATAGAATTTTCTGTCTTTCTCTTTCATGTTCACTCCTCCTTGAGTCCGGCACACCCTCTGGCCGGGTTTCCTGATAAGCGGCGCACTCCCCGAGCGCCGCGGGCTTCACTGCTTCAGCGAACCCATGGTCAGCCCACGCACGAGATGGCGCTGGACAAGCAGGATCACGATGAAGGCGGGTACGATCGCGGCAGCGCCAAGGGCGGCCATGTTGCCCCAGGCGGTCCCGATCGAAGTCACGAATGTGGATGAGACGACGGGCACGGTTTTCAGTCCCGTCTGCGTGAGTGTCAGGACGAAGAGGAACTCCGTCCACGAGAAAATGAAGCAAAGCACCGCCGTTGCGGCAATGCCGCCCTTTGCCATGGGCAAGACGATGCGGCGAAAGATAGTCCAGCGGGATGCGCCATCCAAAAGGGCACTCTCATCGATTTCCGCCGGAATATCGTCGAAGAAGCTTTTCAGCAAAAGCACCGCCAGAGGCAGGTTCATCAAACCATGCACCAGAATGATGCCAACATAGGTATCCAGCAGATTGAATTGCTTAAAAATGAAGAACATCGGGATTGCGACAGCCACGGGTGGCATCATGCGGGTGGAAAGAACCCAGTTCACAAACTCATGCCGTCCGCGAAAACTGATGCGCGACAGCGCATAGGACGCCAGCGTTGCAACCACGATTGCAAAGATGGTCGAGAACGAGGCGACCACGATCGAATCCCAGAGGCGGGGTGCCATGTAGAAATTGCCGCCGCCGGGGGTAACAGCGCTGTCGCGCAAAAAGCCGAGCGATATGCCGAAGACCTGTTCGAAGTTGCGTGTTGTCGGTTGAAAATCAACAAGAATCGGCGGCCAGTTGAAGATGTCCTTCGCGTCACGAAATGCAACGGAGGTCCAGAAATAAATCGGGAAGAAGAAAGCGCCGACCACCAGCCATCCGGCAATGGTACGAAGCGTGCGAATGAACGTGCTCTGATGCATGATTACCACCGGACCTTTGCAACGCGGATGAAGAGATTGGCGAGAACCATGACAATCACCAGACTGGTCAGGCTGAGTGTGGCACCATAGCCCCATTTCAGAAACGAGAAGGTCTGCTGCCACGCATAGAGACTGAGCGTGTAGGTGGAGGTGCCCGGACCACCTGAGGTCATGACAAAGACGTAGTCGAACACGCGAAACAGATCGATCCCGCGCAACAGCACAGCCACGGCGATAACGCGCGACATCATGGGCAGCGTCAACCGGCGAAACATCTGGAAGGATGACGCGCCGTCGATCATCGCGGCTTCATAGGGCTCGGTCGGCAGCGAACGCAGTCCGGCCATGAAAATCAGCACCATGAATGGCGTCCACTGCCAGATTTCGGCAATCAGCACGCCTGCAAGTGCGAGCGAAGACGTTGCAAGGATCGGAGTCGATTTATCGAGAAGACCCAGCTCGTTGAGGAAATAGGACAGCACGCCGAATTGCGGATCCTGCATGAGCAAAAACATCATGCCCGCGATGGCAGGGGGAATAACGAGCGTCATCGACAGGATGGCCCGCAGGGCACCGAAGCCCGGCAATTCCGCATCCAGCAGCAGGGCAACGGCCATGCCGAGAATGATTTCAACCGTCAGCGCGACAATGAAGTAGAGGAACGTAACCCCGAGCGCGCCCCAGAAGCGGGTGTCATTCCATAATTGAACCCAGTTGTCAAAACCGACGAAGGCAATTGTCCGCTTGCGCGGCACAAATTCATGGAAACTCAACCACACATTATAGATGAGCGGGTAAACGGTAAATACAATCAAGAGTGACATCAGTGGAAACAGCCACGGCCATGGCGAATCCGAAATTGCGATACGTTTTACTTGAGCGCTCGACACAATGTACCCCTCCTCCTGGGCAATAGGGCTTGCATTCTGTTCTTTATAGAATCGCCAACCTATGGGCAGGCGAGTCCAGCCTGTTGATCTCTCGCCGTTTGCGTAGCGGGAGCGATCTTGCCTGTTGCGCCGCGTCAGCAGTGCTAGAGTCTGTCTGGTTCAGATTGAACTACAGTACACGACGCAAGCGTTTTACCATTGGGCTTACCCCCTTGTATCTTGCACGGATAGATCTGGTAAGCTTTGAGCGACGGAGCCTTCGACCGGATGGCCACCCGGTCGAAGGCGCGACGACAGAAGGTGGTCGACAACCTCTACAAAGCCATGCCCTCCCTCCTTTGCGGCGACAAAAACCGGCTCGGCATCAAGGCGTCCCTGAAACCTGAGGACATTTGCCACGCCGCAAGAATTGGGGAAAAACCCGAACATAGGCGCATCGTTTGGGCTGTCGCCGACAAAGACGATCTCATCCCGACCTTTTTCAATATCCAAATCGAGGATGTCGCCAACGAAGCGGCGCGTCATCGTCAATTTGTCATAAGCCCCGTACCAGCCGTTGACGTGAATCGATGATACCTTGGCGACCGCGCCCTCTTCTTCGAAAATTGCCTTGATCCGCTCCACCTGATCCAGCGATAGGGCCGGAACGTCTTCACAAAAATCAATCGCCAGATCGGCTTCCCGATACAGCTGATCTGCGGAAACGGCAGCGCCTGGCACCTCGGCAAGCACTCGAGACCGAACCTTCATCAATCGGTCTCGATCTTGCGCTCGCTGGGAGTCCGATACGGCAAACACCCTGCGCATACGCCTGAGGGCACTGTCATAGGAAAAATAGAAAGCGCCGTTCTCGCCCACGACACCCGTAACAGGCCACATGCGGGCTATCATATCGCACCATCCAGCCGGACGACCCGTTATCGGTGCGACGGCTATTCCGGCCGCCGTCAATCGCTCCAGTGCGTCATATGCACGGGCTGGCAGGCATCCATCATCTGTCAGTGTGTCGTCGATGTCGCAGAGCACCACGGAAATGCGACGCGCAACATCAGTCGGCATATCTCCTATCGGACGCATGACATCAGACCTCCCCCGCCGCAAAATCAGCAAGGATGCCTTCGTCCGCGGCAATGTCGACGAAGGCATACCGATTTCGCATTTCACGGCTATGGATCAGCGCTTCATGATAATTTTCGGTCGGCAAACCAAGATCCGAGGCGGTCATTGGGCCACCGGCCTCCCGCAGCATTCGCTCCATCTCGGCAACGGGGATGGTAAACGCCTTGAGTTCCTCACGAAGCGTCGGCCACAGATCTGCAAATTTTTCGTTCATCTCGCCAACAGCCCGATCATCGAAGATCTTGGGCTGGATTTCCGCAAAGCATTGAGCCGCAATATCTGCGCCCATACGACGCGCCATGTCATCGGGATCGATGCGTGTCGGCCGAAGGACAGGCGGCGTTTTTCTGTCCAGATAGTGATGCTGCAATCGCGCCATACTGAGCGTTGCCACGCCGACCTGCTGACCATGCAACGAGCCGGGATGCCTGTCTCCGGCAAAGCAGTCGATGTAGTGCGACACCTGATGCTCACCCATCGATCCATGGTTGGACATTCCGGTGAAGGATATGCCAAGTCCGCATAGCGTCAGCACGCGATACAGATACCCATTGGCAGCAACGTCTCCTGCGGCGATGCCCGCCGTGCGGGCATTCAATTGCGCTTCGTCTTCTTCCTGAAGAATATACGGCACTTTGGAGTAGAGGCTGCCGATTATCCGGTGTGACATCCACCAATCGACCTGAGCCACAGACCTCACGAGGCAATCGGCAAAGCCAGATGCAGACAGATAAGTCGGCGCGGCAGCAGAGACAGAAAGATCCACGAAAAAGCCGGAAGGCGCATGCGAAGGCAGGGAAACCTTCAAGCCATTTTCCAGGGTCATGGAGGCGGTCGTCGAGGTATAACCATTCATGGATGCAGCAGTTGCAAAAACCGCATAGCGACGGCCGGTATTGCCCGTAACGAACTTGCAGAGATCGTTTATCGTGCCAGAACCAACAGCGATAACGGCTTCCGCTCCCTCAAGCCTGTTCTGCAAATCTGTAACGGTTTTCATATCTGCGTGCGGATTATCCAATGGAATGACATTGACCGGGCCGAGTGCGCCAAGAGCCCTGGCAACGCGAGACCCCATGGCATCCCACGTATTGGTGTCCACAACCACTGTGTAGCGATCGCCAAGCTGCAATCCGGCGACCAGATCAGCCTCGGCACCGTCGAGGCTCTCCCGAATGACAATCTTTTCATAGGGTACAGTCGCACGCAGGCCGGTTTCCGGATTAACCCAGTTGCCATCCACGACGTCATCGATGAGTGCCGTCCAATTGCTCATGGGAGGCTCGGTGCCCAATGCCGTCACTCTTGATTTCTGCATCTCTCAATCTCTCAAATTCGCTGCACGCGACCATTGTACAAATGACAACACGAAATGTCATTTGACAAAACATATGACAGAAACAACTAGCATGTGTCAATGCATTTGCCAACGATGATTGACAAATGACGGCACATGCCTCAAATACGATGCGACGAAGCAGGACACAGGGAGTAGTATGCGTGAATGGCCCCATAACACCGACGGAATTTGACGATGTGGTGATGTGGGCCGCATGGCTCTATTATGCTGACCAGAAAACGCAGAGCGAAATTGCCAAGACGCTTGGCGTGTCACGAGCAACCATCGTCAACCTTTTGCAGGAAGCGCGTGAACGCGGAATCGTATCCGTAAACATCAGCCCCGCCGCCGGTAGCCGTACATCGCTCGCACGCGGACTGATGGAGCGATATGGGCTGAGAGGAGCCTTTGTCATTCCAGGTTCCGATCAACAACACCTGGTGGAACGGCTGGGTGATGCTGGTGCACGGGTTCTTGCCGACATGCTCGTCGATGGCGATGTCATTGGCGTCGCCTGGGGCCGTACGGTGCTTGCCGCCGCTGACCGTATCACACTCCCCAGACCATTGAGCAAATTGACCGTCGTTCAGGTCTCGGGGAGCTCAACCGGTGAAAGCGATTTTTCACCGGAATTCTGCACGTCCTTGCTCTCGAACAGAATCGGCGCACGATGCGTCAATCTGCTGGCACCAGCCTTCCTGACCAGTCGTGAGCTCAAGGCAATGCTGCTTGCAGAACCTCTTTTGCAAAAACAGATGGCTTTGGTTCACTCCAGTGACCACGTTCTCTTCGGGATCGGCGATATTGCCCCCCAAAGTACAGTGCGTGTCTCTGGCATTGCTACTCAGGACGAGATCAACGACTATGTCAATCGCGGCGCCGTGGGAGTTATCATCGGACGGTTCATTGATGAAGATGGCCGCCCCCTGGGTGGGGATCACGATGAACGAATGGTCGGCATTACCCTCAACGCGCTCCTGAATGTCAAGAACCGCGTCTGCGTTGCCGGAGGGTCGACAAAGGTGGCGGCGATAAGGGCAACCTTGAAGGCTGGCTTTCCAACGCATTTTGTAACGGATGTAGAAACGGCGGAAACACTTTTATCGGGCTGAGGGATCAATAGGAGGGTCACGGGAGTGGAGAGGAGAGCTGCTCTGGACGACCTGCGTCGCAGAACCTGGGAGGGTATCCATGACAGCAAAACCACATTACGTCATCGGTCTTGACTCATCGACACAGTCAGTCAAAGCGATCGCTTGGAATCGTGACGGCAGGCCAAAAGCCGAAGGCCGGGCATCACACGCAATCAAGACGCCACATCCCCTGAAAGCTGAACAAAGCGCTGGCGAATGGTGGACAGCAGCGTGTTGCGCACTTCTTGACGTTTGTCGCCAGATTGACCCAGGATGTATCGAAGGCATCGCTATTTCAAACCAGCGTGAGACCATGGTGCTATCGGACGCGCAGGGCGATGCGCTTGGTCCAGCAACACTTTGGCTCGATCGTCGTGCACATGAAACGGTGCCATTGCTTTCAAAGGAATTTGGCGCGGCACGCTTGCACGAAATTTCAGGCAAGCCGGTTGATGTCATCCCGTGCGTGTACCGCTTACACCACATGCGTCAAACAGAGCCGAATCTTTTGGACAATGCGGCGAAGATATTGAGCGTTCATGATTTTCTCACGTGGAAACTGACGGGACAGGCGTCAGCCAGTTGGACAAGCGCCGACCCTTTTGGGCTGTTTGACATAAAGCAGAAGCGCTGGTCCCAACCTATACTCGATCATCTCGGCATCTCGGTTGAAAGGTTTCCTGCGGCTTACCCACCGGGGACGTTGATCGGTTACGTGACGGCGCAAGCCTCCATTCTGACCGGCCTTAGGGAGGGAACCCCCGTCTATGCGGCGGGAGGCGATGGTCACTGCGCAGCACTTGGTGTCGGCGCAATATCGCCTGGCGTTGTGTATCTCAATCTGGGAACTGCGGTGGTTGGCGGCCTCTGGTCTGCAACTGCGGCGGTCAGCCAATATTGGCGAACTCTCATCTCGCCGTCTGGAGATGGCTATCTTCTGGAAACCGTACAGCGTGGAGGCGCCTATTTCATAAACTGGCTGCTTGATACGTTTGCCGGTGGTCGGGGCAACCCGGAGCTCTTCGGGCTGCTCGAAGAGGAAGCCCGGAATCTGCCAATTGGTTCGGCAGGAGTGACCGTTTCATCTCATCTCGTCGGCTGCATGGACCCTCACTGGGACATGAACGCTCGCGCCGCCTTCGTTGGAATGGGGCCAGAAACGCGGATCCGTCATCTGTATCGCGCATCCATGGAAGCAATCACACTGGAATTCGTGCGCTCACTGCGGCAAATGCGTCAATCTGGCGTCAAAGCGGATCGCATTTTCGTCATCGGCGGCGGGGCTGCCAGCTCCCTTTGGCTTCAGATGATAGCCGATGCCAGCGGCCTGCCGGTCATCCGGAGCCTTTCTAACGAAGCGTCGGCTCTCGGTGCTGGAATCAGTGCGGCCGTGGGCCGAGGCTGGTACAAGGACTTTGCGGCGGCCACGGCGGGGATGACACATCTTTCCCAACGCGTTGAACCAGATCCGAAGGTGCTCGCCGAATGGCAGGCACTCTCTCGCCGGCATGAGAAACTTTATTTTGCTTTGGCTGACTGCGCCTGACACACTCTGGAGATGTCTCCGCAATCGCGCGACTTATCCGGGACTGGCGTCGATCCAGGCGCGCGTCTGCGCCAGAACCTCGTCCGACAATTCAGGATCATCGACAGCCCGTGCCAGAATGACGGCTCCGACCATGGCAGCCCAGCTACCAATTGCTGCACGGCGTTTGTCGGATGCGTCCTGGTCCGGCAAGGCATCCTCGATACGTGCGATCTGGGTGCGGAGTCCTTCGGTCATCGCGGCTTTTGCAGCAGGTGTCTGATGGCGAATGGCGGCGGCCAAACTCGAGATTGGACATCCATTGCCGGGATTGTCCCGATGGCGCGGTGCCAGATAGGAGCGGACGAAATCGCTGAACGTGCCATCTCCAAAACTGTCTGCTGCCAGCGCGTGCGCCAGCGTCTGCGCCACCAGATCGTCTTTTGAGGTAAAGTGACCATAAAAGCCGCCATGGGTCATGCCGGCTGCCTTCATGACCTCCGCGACGCTGACCGCATCGAACCCCTTGTCTTTGAACAACCGGCTGGCGACGTCCAGGATTCGGCGACGGTTTTCCGCCATCTGTTCTCGGCTGACTTTCATTTTCAAAATTCTCCGAGATGACCATTGACATTTACATGATGGCCATCATATTTAAATTCAATCATGATGATCGTCATGAATATAGGATCAACCGCAGAAAAGAGCAATCCAAAATGAGTCAGATTCCTTCAGTCCTGATCACCGGCGCCTCCACAGGCATTGGCGCAACCTATGCCGAACGCTTTGCACGCCGCGGCCATGCTCTGGTGCTGGTCGCCAGAGATGTTGTGCGCATGGAAGCGCTTGCGAGCCGTCTGCGCGAAGAAACAGGTGTGACGATCGACATCCTGCCTGCCGATCTCACCAAGGCTGAGGATCTTGCCAAGGTCGAGACGCGGCTGCGCGACGACGCCCGCATTGGCATCCTCGTCAACAATGCTGGAACGGCGATTGGTAAAAGCTTCATTGAACAGAGCGTCGAAGACATGACCCGACTCGTGGCGCTCAACGCCACAGCCCTCGTGCGGCTTTCCGCCGCTATCGCTCCCCGTCTTGCCAATGCAGGTGAAGGCGCGATCGTCAATATCGGTTCCGTCGTTGGACTTGCCCCGGAATTCGGGATGACGGTCTATGGTGCGACCAAGGCCTTCGTGCTGTTTCTGTCTCAGGGGCTTGCACTCGAACTTGGACCCAAGGGCGTTTACATTCAGGCCGTGCTTCCCGCCACAACCCGCACCGAGATCTGGGATCATGTTGGCACTGACGTGAACGCCATGAGCAATGTCATGGAAGTCGGCGATCTGGTCGATGCTGCTTTGGTCGGCTTCGACCGCCGCGAACTGGTGACAATCCCGCCGCTGCACGACGGCAGCCAGTGGGACGCGGCCGATGGCGCGCGCAAAGCCATGCTTGGCAATCTCGTCAATGCGCTTCCTGCCGAGCGCTATCGCACGCAGGCGTAAGCTTTCCGAAGTCGGTGAACCCACGCCGATCCAGAGACAATATCACAGGTATATCATGACCAAGACCACACTCTTCGAACCCGCCAGCCTCGGCGCAATCACGCTTGCAAACCGCATCGTCATGGCACCGCTCACCCGCAATCGCGCTGGTGCGGGCTTCGTGCCCGGCGAACTGACCGCCGAATACTATGCGCAGCGGGCTTCGGCCGGACTGATCATTTCCGAAGCGACCCAGATTTCCCAACAGGGACAGGGCTATCAGGACACGCCCGGCATCTATACACAAGCACAGATTGATGGCTGGAAAAAAGTGACCGCCGCCGTACACAAGAAGGGCGGACGCATCGTCCTGCAACTCTGGCATGTTGGGCGTATCAGCCATGTTGACCTTCAGCCCAATGGTGGCGCACCCGTCGCGCCGTCCGCAATTCGGGCTGACGTCAAAACATTCGTCAACAACGGCTTTGTTGATGTGTCAGAACCTCGCGCCCTTGAGCTGGAAGAACTCGCGGGCATCGTCAACGACTTCCGCAAGGCTGCCGCCAATGCCATCGAGGCCGGTTTCGATGGTGTCGAAGTTCACGGGGCCAACGGCTATCTGCTCGAGCAGTTTGCCAAGGACGGTGCCAATGTCCGCACCGATGCCTACGGCGGCTCTGTGGAAAATCGCGCCCGTCTGATGGTTGAGGTCACCGCTGCGGTGGCGCAGGAGATCGGGCCTGAGCGCACCGGCATCCGCATTTCGCCAGTCTCGCCAGCCAACGGCATTTCGTGCAGCGACCCACAGCCGCAGTACGACTATATCGTCGATCAACTTGAAGCCCTTGGCATTGCCTATATTCACGTCGTTGAGGGCGCAACCGCAGGGCCTCGTGACGTTGCTCCCTTCGATTACGCATCGCTGCGCCGCCGCTTCTCCAAAACCTACATTGCCAACAATGGCTTTGATCTTGAACTGGCAACCTCGCATGTCGCCGGGGGCAAGGCGGATCTTATCGCTTTCGGTCGTCCGTTCATCGCCAACCCGGATCTGGTGGAACGGTTGCAGAGCGGTGCGCCGCTGGCAGATGTCAACTCTGCGACAATCTTCGGCGGCGGTGCTGAAGGCTACACGGATTATCCCCGCTTCAATGAAACGTCTGGCAGCTAAGCCATCAGGGGCCGTACCGAAGTGCGGCCCTAGTCCTCTGTTTTTACGCATTTCTTGACGGAAAACCGGCATCCACTTTTCCTGGAAATGCTCAATAATCGAGTGATCACCAAAACCAACAATCAACGACAGCGCGCCCAATGTCGCGCGCCAGATCGAGAGCAAAGCTATGGTAAACTCTGTAACCAAAGGACAGAAAACTGCATTTATAACCGGTGCGTCCAGCGGCATTGGCAAAGCGGCAGCCTTGGCGCTCAGCCGGGCGGGCTACCGGGTGATTGGCACGAGCCGCAAGACCGAAGCAGGCGAGGTCCGCGAAGGCATCCGCATGATCACTTGCGATGTGACCTCTGACGCCTCCGTCGCCGCCGCCGTCGGGCTGGCGCACGCAGAACTGGGTCGCATCGATCTCCTTGTTAACAATGCCGGTTATGCCATTTCAGGAGCGGCGGAGGAAAGCTCCGTGCAGCAGGTCGGTGCGCTGTTCGATACGAACTATCTGGGCGTCGTTCGAGTCACGAACGAAGTCCTGCCGATCATGCGCCGACAGGGCAATGGACGGATCCTGAATATCGGTTCAGTCGTGGGGCTTATTCCCGGTCCTTTCGGTGCCCACTACACAGCCAGCAAGCACGCGATCGAGGGCTATTCCGAATCGCTGGATCATGAAGTGCGGTCGTTGGGTATCCGGGTTGCGGTGATCGAGCCATGGGCGACGAAGACGTCCATCGAAGCCAACTCGCCGCGCGGTGATCGTCCTGTGGCAGCCTATAGCCAGACATTCGCCCGCTACCAGGCCGCGTTCGCCAAAGCCATGGCAGGTGGTGACACCGCAGCCGATGTGGCAGCGACCATTATTGCGGCGGCGCAGGCCAAAAAGCCGCGGCTACGATACCCCTCTGGCAAGGATGCCCGACAGACCGCGTTCGCCCGACGCTTCCTCCCCCGTGCGCTGTTTGATCGCATCTTGCGCAAGCAGTTCAACATCGCCTGAGACAGTGCCGTCGGCCCCAGCGTGCGAGAGTCTGTCAGGTTCACATTGAACCAGACAGACTCTCGATTCCTTTGTTTGAGTTTGTCTGATCAGAAAAACCGGCTCCCACTTGTCGGACCAAAGCTGTCAATGATCGCTTCCACCGTTTGGCTGTCCTTTTAACTCCGCGTTTGCTGTGTCGCTTTGCCTGCCTTCAAACGGCGGCTTTGCCGATAAATGGCACCTTGATGAGAGGGTGTCAGCATCGAGGGCCAAAAATAATCGCTCCGGCGTGCGGTTGATGCTGAAGGGAAATCTTCCGCCAATCATTCAGATGGGGTGCACTGGAGCCACCCATGGCCCGACTGATAGCGCCAGGCCATGCACCCAAACTGATCGAGTGTGAAGAGCGACAGCCAGCCATTGTCAAACAGCGCCCGCACATGCGCATGCCGTTGCAGAATATCCGAGATAGCCTCCTTTGGTGCTTCGACCGCAACCGTTAACCGTAAGGGTTCATGCACAAAGGCCTCGCCATCATGCACGGATTGCCAGGGCAAGCCCGTCCGCAGCGTGCCGCCATTGCCTTCCACGACGCCCATACCGCCCACGACATTGTGCAACAGCTTGTTGCCCGCCCCAAACAGGTCAGGTGCCACAGCAGAGCCAAAATATTGCAGGCTGATCCAGCTGGCTACAACCACGGGGGCGGTCAGGATCAGTTCGAGCACCTTGAAGCCTTCATCCTGCTGCCATGCATAGTCGTGCAGAAAAGCCTGCCCTTCGAGATTGCGTCCCCGGGTCCGCGACCGTGGGGCGGCAATGAAGGCCCGGCAGCCCGCAAGGCCAAATTCAGGCCGAACTTCCGCCCAGTCCCGGCTCCGCTCAGAGATGGAGCTTGCGGTGGCGCGGGGCAAACGCTGTGCCCGCTCTGTCCGGGCCAGCCGCCCGGCCTGCTCCAGCCAGTTGCGAATGGGTGCAAGATCGCCCTTCGATGAGAGATCGCCATCAAACAGCGTCACCGCATCGATTGTTGTGTCATGCAGAGCCGCAATGAACGTCGTATCCGCCGGAATGACGATACCTTTTTCGGCAAGCGCTGTTCGCACCGCAGCCTCATTCAGCAGGCCCGCCAGCAGCCGCGCATTCACATCACCGGCGTAGCCGCCGCAAGCACCACAATGCAGCGCGCTGGCGTAAGGGTTATTCACGACATTTGCCCCATGGCCGCAGAGAAGCACAACACGCGCAAAGTTATCGGTCAGCGACATGGCCCGCAGCACGGTTTCGGCCATCGTGATGCGCCGCTCAAGATCAATCTCCGCACCAAATCGTGGGGCGGGGGCATCGGGCTTGTGGCCTTTTGCAAGTCCCAGTCCATCTTTGAGCAGCTTTGCAGCATAGACAGGCCCCATGGCCTCCACAAAAGCAAAGGAGGAAACCGCCGCCAGCTTGAACCGGCCCCAGGCCCGCACCGCGCGAGCGGCAAACCGTGCCTGCTGATCGCTTTTATCCTCGCTCTCGACAGCGCTACAGGTGAAGACCGAGGGCTTCAGCAGCACTGGCAAACGGTTTTCGCTGACATCAGAAGCAAAGCCCTTGTGGCTGGTGCCCAGCCCGAAGAAACCGGCAAAGCCCGCCGTCTGGATGCCGGGATCAATGCTTTCCAGGGCCCGCCGAAACACTTCCGAGCGCACATCAATGCAAAAGGCCGCATGTAGCAGGGGCCGCTGATCTGTGAGCTGCACAGACGATGAGGTGCTGAGTTTTTCGGCCAGCACCCGTTGGGCAGCCCGCTCCGCGGCGGATTGCAGCACCGCATCGATCTGAACCTGCGCATCAACGGCCACCGGAGCAAGATGAGCGTTGCGAATGCTCCGCCATTGCCCGGCCATCGCGGCCTGATACCGCTCATAGAGCGCCTCTTCAAACACCAGCCGGATGGCCAGCAACTCCAGCGCGGTTTGATCCGATCCACCATCCAGCTCGGCTTTCCATTGCAGGTGCCGGGCATAGTGTGCCCAACCGCCCAACGTCAGCAGCAATTGGTGGAAATAAGTGCCCGGCTCCGCGCCAAAGCCCAACCGCTTTGCTGCCCGCTCAATCAATCCCTGCGCCGTTTCCGGCGTGCTGGCCACCGAGAGGCCGAACCCTTCCAGTCCCAGAATTTCCGGTGTCAGATCATGAATGGCAAAGGCCCGCCAAGCGGCATAGAGGCCATTATGCCGGGATGCAGCCCAAAGCGCCTGCCCCTGATCGAAGAAGCCTGCGGCAAACGTGCCGATCCGTTCCGCCACCAATCCCGGCCAATCCTTGCCGGAGGCATGGGCTGCCAGATCGGCAATGGTGGGCAGTGCCCGCGGGGCCGGTGGCTCCTGCTGTGCTGCTGCCTTCAAGTCGGCAAGATCAAGCTGTCCGGCAAGCGTGCTGTTGCTGAGCGCTGCGATCAGATCGGCATCAATGATCTCACCCTTGGCGATCCGATCAATATAATGCTGCCGGGGCAGGGCGAGGCGCACACCGCCGACCCGTGCCAGAAGCGCCGCCGTCTCTTCAAAACTGGCCTGTGCCTGCCCGAAGAAGGGATTGACAGCCACAGTGGCCGTCAACGGCCAGGCGGGAGGAATGGCCCGCACCGCCTGATCAGCCGCTTGCGCCAAGGTATCACCGTGCAGGGTATCGATTTTTATCATCTTATTCATCGGTTCAATCCTTGACTGAAGTTGCGGTTTGGGTGGTTGCGGCTTTGTTAAGCTGCCAGCCGCCCAGCAGCCGATCAAAGAGGGCGTTGACGTAAAGGCCGTTGGTGAGATGAACCCGGAGGCCCGCCGCTGCCGGATGATAGGCCCAGAGCGGGAAGAGTGCTTGTGCTACGGCCACCGTGCCGAAGCTGATCACCCCTAAAATCATCAGTGTCCATTCCAGCGGGCCGGGGCGCGGCGTGGCTGGCAGGGTACCATGCATCAGCATGTCCGCGCCGTGCTGCAAGGCAAAGTAAGCCGTGGCCGCAAAAAGCGAGGCAAGCAGGGTGCGCCGGGTCAGCGCCCAAGGGGCGGCATCGGCGAGGCCCTGAGCAATCAGATAGGCCACACCGAAGATCAGAATGGCCCCCAGCGCAATGGCCTGCGGTGGTTTTTCCGAAAAGCCGAAGAGCAGGCCGATGACGCCGTAGATGGTCAGTGCCAGCAGAAAAGCCCGCGTCACCGCTTTACCATCAGGAATGGCCACCGGGCCGGGCCTGCGAATGGCGGCCACCGTTTCAATGGCCGTGCCCGACGAGAGAAACGCATGGGCCTTATAGAGCGAGTGGGCAACGATGTGCAAAAGCGCGATGGGAAACAGCGCCAGCCCGCATTGCAAGATCATAAAGCCCATTTGCGCCACCGTTGACCAGGCCAGCGAGGTTTTGGCCGCTGGCTGTGTGAGCATCACAAGGCTGCCAAACAGGGCCGTAAAGCCGCCGATCATCACCAGAACCGCCAGCACCACCGGGGCCTGCAACATCACATCGGCAAACCGAATAAGCAGAAAGCCGCCAGCATTGACCACGCCTGCATGTAGCAGAGCCGAAACCGGGGTGGGTGTTTCCATCACTTCCGTCAGCCAGCCATGGGTGGGAAACTGCGCCGATTTCAGGATGGCAGCCAGCGCCAAAAGGGCGCTAGCAAGCACGCTCCACAAGCCGCCCGCACCCTCCCGCGCGTCCGTGATAATGGTGGCGATCTCACCTGTGCCGAAGGTGAACCCCAACACCAGAGCGGCAGCAATCAAGCTCGCATCGCCAATCCGTGAGACAATGAACTTCTTGCGCGCCGCCCGCTGTGCTGCCGCCCGTTGCGGATAAAACAGCAGCAGTTGATGCAGCAGCAGGCTGGAAGCGATCCAGCCAGTTACAAACTGCAACAGCGTGCCGGACTGGACGAGAAAGAGAACAGCGGCGAGCGTCGCTGTCATCCAGCCGGTGAACGGGCCTTGCCGGGCCTCGCCATCCAGAAAGGTTCCGGCGTAACGCAGCACCACCCAGCCAATAAAGGAAACCAGACTGAGCATGACGAGGCTGACCGGGTCAAGCCGCGATCCGAAGGTGAAGATTCCGAACCCTATCATCGGCCCCGTCGCCGATCCATCTCGGATCAAGACGATCGTGGAGACAAGAGCGATGACCATGGCACCGATGGCTGCCAGTTCAGCCACCTTGATGGCCAAGCGTGGCCTCTTTGCTGGCGAAAAACAGGAAAAAAGCGATGCCGCAACCAGAAAGAGCGGCGCGAGAAGAGGCAAGGCGTGGGTCACAGACATTCTCCGATCTTGCCCGCCGACACCAGAGCAGCGGGCTTGTGAGGCACCTGTTAGCAGCCGCAGCATTCTAATAAAAATTCATTGTTTTTGAGATTTCGTTCTATAAAATAGAACTATGGTTGATTTGAACTATCATCATCTGCGCTATTTCCGTGCCGTCGCCCACGACGGCAACCTCACGCGCACGGCGGAGCGGCTCAACCTGTCGCAATCTGCCTTGTCCATTCAAATCAAGCAGTTGGAGGAAAGGCTCGGCCATGCGCTGTTTGAGCGGCGCGGTCGTCAGCTTTACCTCACCGAGGCCGGGCGCATTGCCCTTGACCACGCCGACACAATTTTCTCAACCGGTGAAGAACTGGTGGAAACGCTCAAAGAAACAGGCCGTAGCCGCCGCAGCATTCGCATCGGTGCGCTGGCAACACTGTCGCGCAACTTTCAGATGGAGTTTCTGCGGCCCATTCTGGGTATGAGCAACGTGGACATGATTCTGCGGTCCGGCAGCACAGGCGAATTGCTGGCCGCCTTGGAAACCCTGAACCTCGATATTGTGTTGCTCAATCAGGCACCGATGACCGATTCACTCACCCCTTTTATCGCCCAGCATGTCTATCAGCAGCGTGTCAGCCTGATCGGCAAACCCTCTTATGGCGCGCGCGGGGCCATGCTTGCTGACCTTTTGGCTGTGCATCCGGTTATTCTGCCCACTTTGGAAAGCGGGGTGCGCGCCCAGTTTGATGCGCTGGTGGAAAGGCTCGGGTTGACACCCCAGATCGCCGCCGAGGTGGATGACATGGCCATGATGCGTCTTCTTGCCCGCGAAGGTGTGGGCCTTGCCGTTCTTCCGCCCATCGTCGTCAAGGGCGAATTGGAGGCAGGCACTCTGGTGGAATTCGATACCCTGCCGGGCATGATTGAATCCTTCTTTGCGGTGACAATCAAACGCCGCTTTCCCAACTCGCTGATACGACCACTTCTGGAGGCGAACGGCTGAAGCGGTCTTTTGACCCGGAAAACCTTCAGCCGGTATTGCGACGTTGCGACGTGAGATTTTGAACGCGCACGATGGCAACAACAGTGGTATCGGCCCTGCAACATGAACCGGACCGCGATCGAAGCTGAAAAATTATATCTATCTGTTTGTCGGTACGATGCACGAGAGACTGTCTGGTTCAGTCTGAACCAGAGTACACGACATTTTAGCATTGAGTGCTTGGCTACCCCCTCACCCCGCCTCCGCTTTGCTCGGCGGACCTCTCCCCGCTGGGGCGAGGAACCCGTGAACGTTGCTGTTCTTTCCGTCTTCTCCCCTGCGGGGAGAAGGTGGCGGCAGCCGGATGAGGGGGTGCGAAGCCCAGAAATACCCGCGTCGTGGACTCTGAGTCTGAACCTGACAAACTCTAAACTTTTTTGTTTTCGTTTGTCTTTTCGGGAAAACCGGTGACCACTTTTCCCTGACAAACTCTAGCGCCCCTTTTCCTTCCGCCATTGTGCAAATTCCTGCCGAGGCGTGTCACTTGTTGCCGGGTAAAGGCCAATGATGGTGGCGCCGTTGAGAACCTTCTCGGTGACGAAATCCTCATAGGCGGTCATTTCAACGGTCTCGTCGGCAATTTCATCGGCAATATGCGCCGGGATGACAATAACGCCTTCATTGTCGCCCACGATGACATCGCCCGGCCACACAGCCACATCACCACAGCCAATCGGCACATTGATGTCGAGAGCCTGATGCAATGTCAGATTGGTCGGAGCAGATGGGCGGCTGTGATAGGCGCGAAAATCCAGATCGGCAATTTCCGGGCTGTCCCGAAAGCCGCCATCGGTGACAACGCCCGCCGCACCGCGGACCATCAGGCGCGAGATCAGAATGGAGCCAGCGGAAGCCGCACGGGCATCCTTGCGGCTGTCCATCACCAGCACGCAGCCGGGTGGGCATTGCTCCACAGCAGCGCGTTGCGGATGCTGTGGATTTTGAAAAACTGTGAGCGGGTTGAGATCTTCCCGCGCCGGAATATAGCGCAACGTAAACGCCTGCCCCACCATGTTCTGGTTTTTGGCGGACAGCGGACGCACATCCTGAATGAACTGGTTGCGCAGGCCCCGCTTGTAAAGGGCGGTGGCAATGGTGGGGGTGGCGACGCCCATCAATTTACTGCGGGTGGCTTCGCTCAAGACATAATCAGTCATGGTTATTCCTCTTATCAATAGATGTCGGGCTCAGCCACAGCGGGGCCAAAGCTGGTTTCGAGAAAATCAAAATCGGCACCGGTGTCGGCCTGTCCGACATGGCGGGCAAACATCCAGCCGTAGCCCCGGCCAATCTTGTCTTCGGGCTTGATCCATGCGGATCTGCGGCGCTCAAGTTCAGCGTCATCTACCAGCATATCGATGGTGCGGGCCTCTAGGTCGAGCTTGATGATGTCGCCGTTTTGCAAAAGCGCCAGCGGGCCGCCCACATGAGATTCAGGCGAGACGTGCAAAATGCAGGCCCCATAACTGGTGCCGCTCATGCGGGCATCCGACAGGCGTAGCATATCGCGATGCCCTTGTTTCAATAGAGCTTTGGGGATGGGCAGCATGCCCCATTCCGGCATGCCGGGCCCGCCTTGCGGCCCTGCGCCGCGCAGCACCATGACGTGATCCGGTGTGATGTCGAGGTTTTCGTCGTCCACGGCGGCTTTCATCTCCGGGTAGGTGTCGAATACCAATGCCGGGCCTTGATGCTTGTGGAAGCGTGCATCGCAGGCGGCGGGCTTGATCACTGCGCCATTCGGGGCAAGATTTCCCTTCAGCACCGCAAGCGAGCCTTCGTGATAGACCGGATTGTCGAGCGAGCGGATAACATCATCATTGAAGCATTTTGCGCCCTCCAGCGTTTCTCCAAGAGTGAGGCCGGAGACGGTCAGAGCTGACGTGTCGAGAATATCGCCAAGCTTGACCATCAAGGCGCGAAGACCACCGGCATAGTAAAAGTCTTCCATCAGATAGGTTTTGCCAGTGGGGCGGATGTTGGCCAGCACCGGCGTGGTGCGGCCTGCTGCATCAAGATCATCCAGCGTCAGCGGGATTCCAGCCCGTCGCGCCATAGCCAGAAGATGCACCACGGCATTGGTGGAACAGCCGGTTGCCATGGCCACAGCCACAGCATTGTTGACGGCGGCTTGCGTGACTATCTTGCTCGGCACAAGATCTTCCCAAACCATTTCGACAATGCGGCGGCCAACGGCAGATGACATGCGGATATGGTTGGAATCGGCAGCAGGAATGGAACTCGCGCCGGGCAGAGTTAGCCCCAGCGATTCAGCAATGGCCGTCATGGTGCTGGCCGTGCCCATGGTCATGCAATGGCCATAGGAGCGGGCAATCCCCTGCTCTACTCCCACCCAGTCAGCCTCGCTCAACAGACCGGCGCGGCGCTCATCCCAATATTTCCATGCATCTGAGCCAGAGCCCAATTGCTGGCCCTGATAATTGCCGCGCAACATTGGCCCTGCGGGCAGATAAATCATCGGCAAGCCCATGCTGATGGCCCCCATCACCAGACCGGGAGTGGTCTTGTCGCAACCGCCCATCAGCACCGCGCCATCCACGGGGTGGGAGCGCAACAGCTCTTCCGCTTCCATGGCCAGCATGTTGCGATAGAGCATGGTGGTCGGTTTCACATAGCTTTCCGAGAGCGACAGGGCCGGAAGCTCCAGTGGAAAACCACCTGCCTGCAAAATGCCGCGCTTCACATCTTCCACCCGATGTTTGAAATGAGCATGGCAGGGATTGGCATCCGACCAGGTGTTGAGAATGGCAATGATCGGTTTGCCCATAAACTCTTCAAGCTCATAGCCCATTTGCATGGTGCGGGAGCGATGGCCGGAGCTTCGCAGATCATCAGGCGCAAACCATCTGGCGCTTCGAAGGGTATCAGCAGTTTTTCTCTGGGGCATGATTGTGTCTCTGTGAAACGGAGGACGGAGAAGGCGCTATTCCTTCATGCCCCACTTCTGAATGGTGTGGCGCTCAATGGTCTGGAACACCAGATTTTCGACGATCAAACCGATGATGATGACGGTGAGAAGACCGGCAAATACGGCTGGAATATCGAGCAGATTGCGGTTTTCGAAAATGAACCAGCCCAAACCGCCCTGCCCCGACGACACACCGAACACCAGTTCGGCAGCAATCAACGTGCGCCAGGCAAAAGCCCAGCCGATTTTCAAGCCCGTGAGGATAGACGGGAATGCGGCAGGCACCAGAATCCGCAGCACATAGGACATGCCAGTCAGGCCATAATTGGCACCGACCATGCGCAAAGTGCGCGACACACCCAGAAAGCCGGAATGGGTGTTGAGCGCAACAGCCCACAAAACCGAATGAATCAGCACAAACACCAGACTGGAGGAGCCAAGGCCAAACCAGATCAAGGCCAGCGGCAGCAGCGAAATGGCGGGCAGCGGGTTGAACATTGCCGTCATGGTTTCGAGAAAATCCGTGCCGATGCGGGTGTTGATGGCCAGAACAGTCAGACATGCTGCCAACACCGATCCTGCGGCATAGCCCATGAACAGAACCTTCAATGTGGTCCAGATCCGGTTTGGTAAAACGCCATCCAACATGCGGTCGTATAGCGTGGTCAGGGTGTCGCTCAATGTCGGAAACAGCAAAGGATTGTCGAGATAGGAGGCATAGACCTGCCAGATAATGGCCAGAACCAGAATGATGGCGGCCTTGCGCACTGCGCCGATGCTCCAGAACAGCTCCAGCGGTGTCAATTTTTGCTCGACTGTACTGAATTGCTGCGTGTTTTCCACATTGGCAGCCATGACGATATGGGATGATACCATGCCTTTACTCCCTGTGGCCGGGTTCGTTGGAAAACAGCAGATTGTGGATTTCCTGTTCCAGCTCGGCGCAGGCAGCAGCGTCGTGGCGGATTTTGTCGACATCCACCACTTCGGCCTTCACCCGGCCCGGATGAGGCGACAGCAACAGAATGCGGTTGGAAATCTTGATGGCCTCGGCAATCGAGTGGGTGACGAAAATAACCGTGAATTTGGTATCTTCCCACAATTGCAGCAGTTCATCCTGCATCTGGCGGCGGGTCAGCGCATCAAGTGCGGCAAACGGCTCGTCCATCAGCAAAACATCGGGCTGCATCGCCATGCCGCGGGCAATGGCGACGCGCTGCTTCATGCCACCCGACAAGGTATGGGGATAGTTATCAATCGCTCGGGTCAGCTTGACCTTTTCAATATACTCCCTCGCAAGTGCTTCCGCCTGCTGTCTGGGCAGCTTGCGCGCCATCAACAGAGGAAACATCACGTTTTCCAAAACCGTTTTCCATGGCATCAACTGGTCAAATTCCTGAAACACCATCATTCGGTCCGGGCCGGGGCGTTTCACCTGCCGACCGTTGATGTGAATGGTGCCGCCTGAGGGTGTCATATAGCCACCAATGGCCTTGAGAAGGGTGGACTTGCCGCAACCGGATGGTCCGAGCAGCACGAAACGATCCGATTCACCCACCGAGAAACTGACCTTTTCGGTTGCGGTGATGAGAAGATTGGATGTCTTGTAGCGCAGCGTCACATTATCAACCGTCAGAAGCGGTGCTTTCTGCGCCACGGGCCTGGGACATTCAGCAGTAGCCTGCATTGCCTGCAACATTGAATTCACTCCATGAGGGATACGCGAGGCGGCTCAACAACACCGCCTCGGCAGGGATTTCACTCTCAGTTGCCGTTGAGATAGGCTGAATCGGGCAGGTAATAGTCTGTCCAGGCCTTCGGCATGGTCTTGAGCGTGCCAATTTTGTGTAGGTGCTCGGCAAATTTCATCGTGCCCTGTGGGTCCGTTCGCCACTCGTCCATATGCGGCTCTTTCAACATCGCCATCAGATCATCAAGGCTGGTTTTGTCGCCGGAAACAGTCTTGTAGGCTTCAAGAGCGGCTTTGGGATCTTTCTTGATGAAAGCCACAGCCTGTTCGGTGGCAGTGCGCAAGGCCTTGACCAGTTTGGGGTTGGCATCCGCAAAACTTGTGGTGGTGAAGAAGGTCGCCTGCGTCAGCGCCCCGCCAACAATGTCGCGGGAATCAATCACCTTGTGAACGCCGGGCATTTTCAGCTCAAGATACTGAAAGGGCGGAGCCGAAAAATGGTTTTTGACTTCGTGGTTGGCGTTGGCAAGGGCCGCCACCGCATCAGGATGGCCCATTTGCACCGTGTTGGGGTCAAATTTTTTGGTCTGCCCTTCACCAAATATCTTGGCCGCTTCCATTTGTAGCAAAATGGCCTGCGTGGAGACACCAACGGTTGGAACGGCGATTTTATCGGTCGGGCCGATGTCTTTCAACGATTTGATCCTGGGATCATTGGACACCATGATCACCGGCTGGGCCGAGCTGGTAATGATGCCTTTGACCTTGCCGCGGGTGCGGTCCCAAAGCAGCAGCAGATTGCCGGTGCCCGTATTCACCACATCGACATTGCCCGCCAGCAGCGCGTCGGTTTGTGCGCCGCCGCCATTGAAGGTGCGCCATTCCACTTTGACATCCTTCAAGCCTTCAGAAGCGGCATCTTTTTCAATCAGCTTCTGCGTTTCCATCACATGGCTTGCGAGATACAAAATGCCCGGCTGGCGGGTGATGGACAGTGTAGTTTTTTCCTCGGCATGGCCTGTTGATGCCAGACTCAAGGCAAGGGCAATTGCTGCGGTCAAACCGCCGATCATGCGTCTCATATTTTCCTCCCGTTTGCGGTGCATGTCACCGCTCACCTCTCCCAAAGCGATAATGCATTGAAGCACTAAAACATCAGTGCATCAAGCGCAATTCTGTGCTCTCCTGTTGATTAATTTCTGCCAAGATGGGCTTGAAGATAAAATTATGCAGCAGATATAGTGTGTTATAAGATATGTATCCGCGCTTTCTGGCTGCAAGCCGCTACAGTGCATGACAATCAGGAACCCGGGGAACAGTTATGAACGGAACAATCAAGGAAAGTCAGCTTGATCGGTCGCGGCAGATTGCCCTGCAAATTCAAGAGATTCTGAAAGAGCGAATCTTGAATGTCGAGCTGGTGCCGGGCACCATTCTGTCGCGCAATGCGCTTCAGCTGGAGTTCGGCGTGAGCCAGACCCCGGTGCGCGATGCCTTGATGCGTTTGCAGGAAGAGGGCATTGTCGACGTCTATCCGCAATATGCAACGGTGGTTGCCAAGATCAACATAAGGCACGCCCGGCAGGCCCAGTTTCTGCGTCTGTCGCTGGAGCTTGAAGCGGTAAAGCGGCTGGCAAACGAGACACCAAAGGAAACCGCAACCGAGTTATCCGCCATTCTGGAGCGACAAAAAGCCGTTGCATCGCCAGAAACATTTGATGTGTTTGATACCATTGACCGCGAGTTTCATCGCAAGCTTTATGAGCGCACCGACATTGTGGAGCTTTGGTCCACTGTGCGGCGTCAAAGCGTGCATCTGGACAGATTGCGCAGGCTCAATCTGCCCATGCCGGGCAAAATGCAAACCGTGCTGGATGATCATCAGGCCATTGTGCAGGCCATACAATCCGGCAATGGCGATCTTGCCGCAGCAGCCTTGCGACAACATCTTTCCGGCACATTATCGATCATTGATCAGATCAGCGAAAAATTCCCCAGCTACGTGCGGCAGTAAGCCGCCATGATGCCATCATGTCTTCATCCGAACCCGGCTGACATTTATCAAGCGAAAACAAGAAAATAGAGACCCTGCCTGAAAGGAAACACCCATGACCGAACACCACGCCCTGACGATTGCGGCAGCCCGCCAAACCAATAGTCTGATTGAGGCAGACAGCCTGAATGGCTTGAGCCTTTCACAGGCATTTTCCATTCAGAATGCCGTGATGGCCCAATTGAATCAACAGGCCAAAATATTCAAAATCGCATTGCGAGGCGATGGAACAGCGGTTGGTGCTCCTATTTTCGATAGCCGCTGCATTCAGGATGGTGAGGCAATTGCCATGTCTGACGCCGGTTATACCGGCGTTGAGTTCGAGCTGGCCGTTGTGCTGAAGACGGACATAACCGCCTCCATGGCCGCAAAAGGCATTGAAGGCATTTTGCCAGCAATCGAGCGCTATATTTTTGGCTTTGAAATTTGCGCGACCCGCTTTTCCAACCCGCAAGCGGGCGATCCCAATGCTCATCTGGCGGACAACATGTCCAACAGCGCTTTTGTGGCTGGCGATGAAGACTGGGCAGCGGGCGCAGAGATTGATGGTGCCTCCCTCGTTGTCACGGCAAATGGCGAAACTCTGTTTTCAGCCGAAGCGAAACATCCGTTTGGCGGCACTTTGAAGCCAATCCTTGCTTACGCATTGGCCGACAATGACCCGATTGGGCTATTGAAAGCGGGCAATATCGTCACAACAGGCTCACTCTGCGGGCTGTTAAAAGCCAAGCTGCCCGCCCAGATTGAGGCCAGTGTCGATGGCGGTTACAAAATGAGCGCAGAGCTGATGTTTGAAAGCATCGGCTGAAAAGTCGCAACCGGTTTTCAGATAAATCCGATGGGTAAACAAAAACTGAGAGCATCGTATCGATTCCAATTTTCGGACCAAAGCTCCAGAATGTGTCGGTTTCAGATTGGCCAGACGGCATCTGTTAAAGCGGCCGCGTGCGCGTGACATACGTCTCGAAAAAATCAGAGAATTTCACAACGCGCATTGGCAGTTTTTCATAGGGTGGATAGTAGAGCGTCAGCCAGATCGTTGGCGCATCCCAATCGGGCAAAATCTGGTGCAGGCGCTGACTGGCAAGTGCCTGCTCCACGATGAACAATGGCAGCAACGCCACGCCTTCACCGTTTTCAGCCAGCCGCGCAATCAGCTCACCATTGTTACCAGCCAAGGTTTTCCCAGCCTTGATCTTGCGGGTTCTCCCCTTGCTGGAAAGCTCCCATGTCTCACCAAGAGAATCCTCATCATAGGCAAGACAGGCATGATCGTGCAGGTGTTCTGGCTCAGTTGGCGTGCCAAAAGCGGCCAGATAGCCCGGCGATGCCACCAGAACACGGCGAACCCGGCAGATTTTGCGCCAGATGGTTGATTTATCCTTGGGTGCCTCGGATATTCTGATGGCAAGATCAACGCTGTCGGACACAATATCAATGAAGCGATCGGTCAGGCTCAGCGAAATCGCCGTATCGGGATATGCAACGCGAAAACCGGATGCAACATCCGGCAAGATCTGTTGACCAAGTGACATCGGCGCATTGATCCGCAGCAGCCCGGCCGTATCGCCCTGTTGCTCGCGCACCTCCTCGCCCGCCCTTTGAAACTCCGCCAACAACGGCCCCACCCGCGCGGCATACACGGCACCCGCAGACGTGAGCGACACCTGACGGGTGGTGCGCAACAACAGCTGCACGCCCAGCCGCTCCTCCAGCGCGCTGACGGCCCGCGTGACCGAGGGGGCTGTCATCGACAGCTGACGCGCCGCCGAAACAAAACTATGCAGCTCAGCCACAGTGAGAAAGGCGCGGATGTCATCAAGATCGCTCATGATTATTATTACCAAATTTGCAATAATATTGTCAATATTATTGCTATTCCGCTTTTACCCGGTTTGCCCCATCTTGTGTCCAGAAGAGACGCAGCGTCTCGTCGCCAATAGGAGCAACAATCATGCTGACACAGATCAAGGGCCTGCATCACGTCACATCCATGGCCGCCCATGCCCAGCAAAACAGCGATTTTTTCACCAAGACTCTGGGCCTGCGCCGCGTCAAGAAAACCGTCAATTTTGACGATCCTGAAGTGTACCACCTCTATTATGGTGACGAAACTGGCACACCCGGATCGGTCATGACCTACTTCCCCTTCCCCCATATTGCCGCAGGGCGTCAGGGAACCGGCGAGGTTGGCGAGACCTATTTCGCCATTCCCAAAGGTGCGCTTTCGTTCTGGAAGGAACGCCTGATCGCGCAGGATGTGACAGGCCTGAGCGAAAGCGAAGTCTTTGGCGAAAAGCGCCTGCGTTTCGATGGACCAGACCGCGACAGTTTTTCGCTGATCGAGGTTGATCATGACAGCCGGATCGGCTGGAAACACGACAACATTGGCACAGCAGAAGCCATTCAGGGATTTCATGGAGCCAGCCTGCGCCTTCAGGATGGCGCTGTCACCGGCGAATTGCTGCGCTTCATGGGTTATCAGCAGGTTGATACACAAGGCAACCACACCCGCTTTGGCATCAATGGCGGCAATGGTGCCGATTTTATTGATCTTGAAATCGTACCGCAGGCATCAAGGGCACGTCCGGGCGCAGGGTCCGTACACCATATCGCCTTTGCCGTCGAAAACCGCGCCGCACAGCTTGAGGTGCGCAAGGCACTGATGGACACCGGCTACAATGTCACACCCGTGATTGATCGAGACTACTTCTGGGCCATCTATTTCCGCACACCGGGCGGTGTGCTGTTCGAAATTGCCACCAATGAACCGGGCTTTGATCGTGATGAAGACACGGCCCATCTGGGCGAAGCTCTGAAACTGCCAACCCGCTATGAGGCGCACCGCGCGCACATCGAGCAACTGCTTGAGCCGATCACCGATTAACCCTTTTCTGGCGGGGCAACAGCCCTGCCCCCCGGAGGCCCGACAATGACAAGCTCTTCATATCATGCCTTGAGCAAGCCACCCGTCGCAAACGCCCCTCTTGTGTTTACCTTTCATGGCACAGGGGGAAATGAGCATCAGTTTTCCGAACTGGTCGAGCAGATTTTGCCCGATGCAGGCATCATATCACCACGCGGAGACGTTTCGGAATATGGAGCCCTACGCTTCTTTCGCCGCACGGGCGAAGGCGTGTATGACATGGCTGATCTTGCACTGCGCACCGAAAAAATGGCCGACTTCATCGCAAGCCATAAATCTGCCCATCCCGGCCGTCCGGTTTATGGGCTTGGCTATTCCAATGGTGCCAATATTCTCGCCGCCGTCGCGTTCAGGCACGCCGAGCTGTTTGACCGGATTGCTTTGCTGCATCCACTCATCCCATGGCGGCCGCAAGACAATGCCCGCTTATCCCAAACACGGGTGCTGATCACCGCCGGTCAGCGCGACCCAATCTGCCCCCTGCCCTTGACCGAACGGCTTATCGATTATTTCGAAATCCAGGGCAGTCGGCTGGAGACCAGCCTTCATGATGGCGGCCATGAAATTCGCCAACAGGAACTCTCCGTGCTGCACGCCTTTTTGTCAGCACCACAACAGGAGTAAAAACCATGATCCTGATTCACGAAGCCATGAACCGCGGCCATACCGATATGGGCTGGCTGAAAAGCGATCACAGCTTTTCCTTTGGCGGCTTTCTCGACCCGACGCGCATGGGCTATGGCGCGTTGCGCGTGATCAACGAAGATCGCATCGTGCCGGGATCAGGGTTTGGCGAACATGGCCATCAGGACATGGACATCCTCACGCTGGTTCTGTCGGGTGAGCTTAAACACGCGGATACGCTGGGCAATATTGCCACTATCGCGCCCGGAGACGCACAGTTGATGTCGGCTGGCAGCGGCATCCGCCATTCAGAAATGAACGCCTCGGACACCAACCCTGCGCATTTTCTGCAAATCTGGCTGATCCCGGAAACAAAAGGCGCAAGCCCAACCTACCAGCAAACGGCTCTGCCCCTCAAAGACCGCTCAACCGACTGGACATTGGTGGCCAGTGGCGATGCGGGGGATAAAGCCTTGCAGCTTTTGTCCGACACCCGCGTGTCCATTGCCTGGCCACGGGAAGGCATGACGACCCAGATTCCGAATGATACGGGCCGGATCTATTTCGTTCAGATAATCGAGGGGCTGGCAACCGTCGAGGGTGAGCGACTGGGGGCCGGAGATGGCTTGCAGATCGGAGCAGAGTCCATGCCCGACCTGCAATGGGTGACAGATGGACAGGCACTTCTGTTTGATATGCACCAGTGATGGCATTCATCAGTCCCTCGCAAGCCCTCAGCCTGTAGAGTGTTCACGATAATTCTGAGACAAGTCTTGCATAAAGCAACCGCTTGACAGAAATGTTATCGATAACATATGCTCTTCTCAATGAGCTTTGGGAGGAGCATATGGATCACGACAAGCTTCTTGAATTTCGCGGCGTATCAAAGGAATTCGGTGGCACCAAGGCGCTATCGGATGTGTCACTGGAGCTGAAGGCCGGAGAAATTCTGGCCCTGCTGGGCGAAAACGGGGCTGGAAAATCCACCCTGATCAAAACGCTCGCGGGCATTTACAAACCCGATGCGGGTGACATTCTTTTTCGCGGCCTTCCCTATCAGCACAGGCCACCAAGGCCGAATGAGCGGCAGTCTGTTGCCTTCATCCATCAGGATCTCGGCCTGATCGAGTGGATGACCGTGGGCGAAAATGTGGGGCTGGCTCAAGGCTTTTCCATGCGCCGCAAGCTGATTGACTGGAATGCCACCGAGCGGCGCACAGCCCAGGCGCTCAAACTGGTTGGATGCGATTTTGATCCCTCCACCCGTGTGCAGGATCTGACCCGAACTGAAAAATCATTGGTGGCCATAGCGAGAGCCCTTGCTGTTGAAGCCGATGTTCTGGTGCTGGATGAGCCAACGGCCAGCCTTCCCGCCGATGAGGTCGAGCGGTTGTTTCAGGCCATTCGCCCGCTGAAAGAACGCGGTGTGGCGATGATCTATGTCTCGCACCGGCTGGATGAAATCTTTCGCATCGCAGACCGGGTTGCCGTGTTGCGCGATGGGCGTCTGGTGGGCCAGACACCCGTGCAAAGCACCAATCCCGATGAATTGATCCGCATGATTGTCGGGCGCAAGGCCGATCAACTGTTTACCCGCTCTGAAACCGTGATTGGCGCGCCTCTGGTGCGGGTGCGCAACCTGAAATGCAGAGGTGCAGGACCAGTCTCGTTTGATTTGCATCAGGGCGAGTTGCTGGGCCTTGTTGGCTTGCGGGGTGCCGGTCAGGAGCTGATCGGTCGTGCCTTGTTTGGCTGCGAGCCCTCGCAAGGCGATGTGACCATTCGTGGCGAAACGCCGAACCTGTCAACCACCGTTTCCGCCATCGCCTCCGGCATTGGTCTGATTGCCCGTGATCGCACGGAGGAGTCCGTGGCCATGTCGCTGTCCTTGCGGGAAAACACCTATCTCAATCCGGGCGCATCGGGCCGAGGTCTGTTTGATTTCCTCTCCCCTGCCCGCGAGGCACAACAGGCCTCCGCCATCGGTGACAAAGTCGGGCTTCGTCCCAACGACCAATCGCTGGCGATTGAAGCCTTATCCGGCGGCAACCAGCAAAAAGTGGTGGTTGGCCGCTGGCTGACAACAGGCCGAAAACTGCTGATTGCCGAAGATCCAACTGCTGGCGTTGATGTGGGTGCCAAGGCTGACATCTACCGGCTGATTGCATCTGCGGTTGAAAACGGTCTTGCCGTTCTGGTGATTTCCACGGACTTCGAAGAGATCGCCCATATTTGCCACCGTGCGCTGGTGTTTTCACGCGGACAGATTGTCCGTGAATTATCCGGTACCGACCTAACAACCTCTGCCGTGATTGCGGCAGCCTCCGCTTCCGAAGCGGCTTGATCCGGGAGACCGCCCATGCAGTCCATTCGCTCCACAGCACTTGAGCCAACCAAGGCCGAAATGAAGGGCTTGAGCCTATTTGCAAAGATTCAACGGCTTGTGCCGGTCTATGGTCTGGTGATCCTCACAGTCCTGCTGACCCTGCTGTTTTGCCTGCTGTTGCCAGACACGTTTCCAACCGTGCTGAACCTTCGCTCCATTATTGCCAACAAGACAATTATTGCCATTCTATCCTTGGCAGCCATGATCCCCATGGCCGCCGGACGTATTGATCTGACCATTGGATATGGCATTGTGCTTTGGCATATTCTGGCCATCAGCCTGCAAACACTCTACGGCTTTCCATGGCCTGTTGCGGTTCTCGTCGTGCTGCTGCTTGGTGCCGCAACCGGATTCTTGAACGGGATTCTCGTTGAAGTGGCCAAAATTGACAGTTTTATTGCCACGCTGGGCACGGGAACCGTAATCTACGCCCTTGCACTTTGGCATACTGGCGGTCGTCAGATGATTGGCATGTTGCCAGATGGCTTTTATGCGCTCAATGGAACCATGGTTTTTGGCCTGCCCATCACGGGTCTCTATGTCATGGTGCTGGCTGTTCTCATGTGGGTCATTCTCGAATATCTGCCAATTGGTCGCTATGTCTACGCCATTGGCGCAAACCCGAAAGCCGCTGCCCTGAACGGCATTCCGGTTCGCCGCTTTGTGATCGGTGCCTTCATTGCCTCTGGAACCCTGTCGGCGGTGGCCGGAGTGTTGCTGGCCTCAAAACTGCGCATCGGTCAGGCAAGTGTAGGCCTTGAATATCTTCTACCTGCACTTGTTGGCGCTTTTCTTGGCTCAACCACAATCAAACCGGGCCGCGTCAATGTCTGGGGTACCATGATTGGCGTGATCATTCTGGCGGTCGGCATTGCCGGTATCCAGCAATTGGGCGGTTCGTTCTTTGTCGAGCCACTGTTTAACGGCGTCACTCTGCTGGTGGCCATCGGAATCGCGGGCTATGCCCAGCGCCGCCGCGGCACGGCAGGTTTGCTGGCCAAAACCAATCCTGCGCCGGCACCCGCCACCAAGCCGGAGTAGCTGTCTATCATTCGTATTTACACAACGAGTTTATCTGGGAGGAGAACAATATGAACCGCAGACACTTTATGCTGACCACAGCAACCGTACTCAGCGGATTGATGACTGGTCCCGCTTTTGCGGACAGCTTGACTGACGCCAAAGCTGTTGTTGCAAAATATGCCAGCAAAGCATCCAGCTGGGACGGTCCAACCACCGGCCCCAAGGCACAACCGGCCAAAAAAATTGTCGTTGTTGCCGCAGACATGAAAAACGGTGGCATTCTGGGCGTTGCCACCGGCATTGAGGAGGCGGCCGCAGCAATTGGCTGGACCGTCACAGTTCTTGACAGCGGCGGCTCTATTGGCGGCAGAACCGCAGCCTTTGGTCAGGCCATGGCGCTGAAGCCCGATGGCATTATTATCAACGGTTTTGACGCGATTGAACAAAAGCCCGCCATGGAAGCCGCAAAGGCCGCCAAAATACCCATGGTCTCCTGGCATGCCGCTTCCAATGTCGGGCCTGTGCCAGAGGTTGGCGTTTTTGCCAATGTCACCACCGATGCCATGGAAGTATCGAAGGTTGCCGCTGATTACGCCTTCGTGGATGCAGGCGGTAAACCGGGCGTTATCATCTTCACCGATTCGACTTATGCCATTGCCATCGCCAAAGCCGACAGGATGAAAGAGGAAATCCTCAAACTCGGCGGCACGGTGCTGGAATATGTCGACACACCGATTGCCGAAACATCACAACGTATGCCGCAGCTGACCACAACGCTCCTGCAAAAATATGGGGCAAAATGGACCCACTCGCTGGCAATTAACGACATTTATTTCGACTTTATGGGACCATCCCTGCAATCGGCTGGCATTTCCGGTGACGGCGCACCCAAAAGTGTCGCCGCAGGCGATGGCTCTGAAAGCGCCTACCAGCGCATTCGCGCCAAACAATATCAGGCCGTGACCGTGGCAGAACCGCTCAATCTGCAAGGCTGGCAACTTGTCGACGAGTTGAACCGTGCTCTGGCCGGAGAAAAATGGTCGGGCTATGTGTCCCCACTGCATGTCGTCACAGCAGAGAATGTCGAGTTTGATGGCGGCCCGAAAAACTCTTTCGACCCGGATAATGGCTATCGACAGGCCTACAAGACAATCTGGGGCAAATAACAGCACCAGCCTTGTGAGTATTCTGCGCAGTTTTCACACTGCGCAGAAAACCCGATTCCACGTTTCCCTGACAAACTCTAAAGAATACCCCAGGCCCGAAAACGCCCCCTCCCCGTGAGTTCCCGCAATGGCAGCGCGTTAATAAGCCCAAGCGCTCCCTGCGGTGTCGTATTCAACATTTTGGCCACGAGGCCTGCCGACACAAGCGGGCGCGACAAAACCAGATCAATCAGCTCCGGCAGCTTTGAATTTGAACGCTTGCCCTTGGCTCGCCGCACCAGCATTTCACGCGCCAGCGCCAGCCGGTCATACTCATTTAAGCCCTGCCGCCCGGCCTGCTCAAATGCTTCCAAAATTGCCAGAAGCCGTTGAGTTCGGCTTTTAGATTGGCGTCGTTCTCGTGGAACCGACCGCAACCCGCTCGAAATCGCCGCAAGATGATGAACCGTGATGCCGGTCTTTTGCAGATAGGCCGCCGCCAAAAGACGACCAAGCCACGGGCTATGCTCACTCACCTCATCGCTTTGCCAGGCATCCAGCAGCATGGCCGCACCAAGAACAGGCGGGTAGGAGTCGATCTCCGAAACAAGCGCCTGCCAATCTTCCAATCTCTTCTCTTCGTTCCAGTCGGCATCATAGACAATCGCCTCTCGGTCTTGATCACGCGCTTTTTGCCTGTCCTGCCCCACCTGATTCATCAGGGCTTCGCTGCGTTTCAAAAGAGCATCAAACATATCCAGCTCTGCCAAAAAAGTGGCATCGGTATCTGTCAGGCTCGGCGGATCATCACATTGAGAGGGAAGGGCGGACGCATCCTGTGGCGCAACATCCTCGCCTTTTGCCCGTCCTCGCAATCTCGAAAGCCCCGGCTCCATCAGCGCCCAGCCGGGTGGATATTGAAGAATTTCGCGGCGAGAACGCAAAACAAGATGCGCAATAATCAGCTCATGCGTCGGTGCGCGCGTATCCATTCTGGCATCATGAAAAACCAGATCCTCCATATGCACCAGTTCACCGTCGACCCAAAGCGAACAAACTGCATCGGCATAATGCATCCGTTCGATCAACCCGACACCAACAACCGAGCGAGATATGCGCTCATCCAGACGCACCAAGGCTTCTGCTGCCGAACTCAAGGGAAGAAGCAGCCGTGTCAGGGGAATTTTTTCAAGTGAGTAACGCATTGAAAATACGCTATCATAACCAGATAGCGAAAGCGAATGCATCATTTGCTTTCGCTAGACATATTCAAAATGGGAAGGTTTTTGTGAAATTTATCACCTGCGAGCCGATGCATCGCAATAAACACGATCTTTATGCCAGAATTTTCAAACAAAGAAAAGCGGCTAAACACATTGTTTCATAAAATCTGCGCAAAACGATGAGACTACGCTGAAATGACAACTTACGTGCCGACGGCTGTTGACAGCAATTCAGCGTAACAAGCAGCACGGCACGACAAACTGCTGACCTGTTGACAGCTGTCAACACGTGCCGCGAACAGGCGAGGGGCAAACGCGGCAAAAAAAGAGTCTGCCTGACTCAACCCGAACCTGGCAGACTCTCAAAATTAAATATCACAGTCATTTAGGTCTTGTTCTTTGACGCATAACGCTGCGCAATGACAGCGCAGGCCATCAGCTGAATCTGGTGAAATAGCATCAGCGGCATGACAATCGCACCAATGCTCTGGCCCGCGAAAATCGCACTTGCCATCGGCACTCCAGAGGCCAGGCTCTTCTTTGATCCACAAAAGGTAATCGTAATTTCATCTGCTTTTGCAAAGCCCAGCGCTCGGCTGCCAAACATGGTGAATGCAAGCACCAATGCCAGCAACACAATATCCGCCAACACCACAATCAGAATATCTTCTATGGAATAGCTGCGCCAAATGCCCTCAATCACGGCTTCACTGAAGGCACCATAAACCACCATCAGGATTGATCCGCGATCAATCGGCATCAGCAGCCTCTTGCGCGCGCGCACCCAATCTCCCACCCATGGCTGAAGCACCTGCCCCAAAATGAATGGCAGCAACAGCTGCACAAAAATCTGTGATATTGCATCCAGCGACACGCCACCGTGCCCACCGGCCGATAACAACAACCCACACAGCAATGGTGTCAAAATCATGCCGAAAACATTGGAGGCCGACGCCGCGCAAATCGCCGCCGGAACATTACCCCCAGCGATGGACGTAAACGCAATGGACGATTGAACTGTCGATGGCAAAACACAGATATAGAGGATGCCCAAAGCAAGCGCAGGCGGCAAGACGTGACTGAAGACAAGTCCGAAGCCCAAACCAAGCACAGGAAACACCACAAAGCTGACGGCCACAACAACAAGATGCAGTTTCCAATGCAGCAAACCTGCAATAACCACATCCCGCGAGAGACGCGCTCCATGCAGGAAAAACAAAGCGGCGATGGCAAATTTTGTTGCCAGCGCAAAATAATCAGCCGCCGCACCATGAATTGGGAGCGCTGATGCGAGGATAACTGTGCAGATTAACAGAAGAGTGAATGTATCAGGCAGAAAGCGTTTCATAATGGCCTTAATCTCGATGGGAGGATTGTCGAAAGAGTTATGGCATTCCAGCAATCAATGCAATTCACGCCGCGGACACAAAGCAAATACTGAAAGCAAAGCCTTCACAAACGACAGCGCCTCTCTCCATATTGGGCGCACAGAAGCCCAGCGTAGCGTGTATGCAAAACGACCACAGCACACGGCACAAAGGTTTTGTCTTTGCAGCGAATGTGTGCAAAAACCGGCTTCCACCTTTCGGACCAAAGCTGAAACCCGAGCGCTGCAATCGCTGTTGACAGGTGTCAACCTTTCTCACGGCCCAACATCAGATTTACATAGTTCACTATATAAAACACAAACGCTTGTCACAGGACAGCGGATGCCTATGCTAAGCACAAACAAATCCAGTAAAGGTGCTCCATGACCATTCCCCCAAACAGCTCCGCGTCACTCTGGTCGATCATCGACAGTAAAGTGCCCGCATTCATTGATCTCAGTGATCGCATCTGGGGAATGCCCGAAACCTGTTACATGGAAGAAGCATCGGTTGCAGAGCATGTTGCCATGCTGAAGAATGAGGGCTTTCGCGTTACCGAACATCTTGCCGGCATTCCAACAGCGGTCATGGGTGAGGCAGGGGAGGGGGGACCAATCATTGCCTTTCTTGGCGAATATGATGCACTTTCAGGCCTAAGCCAGGAAGCGGGTGTCGCCCGGCATCAGCCCGTTATCGCGGGCGGCAATGGTCACGGCTGTGGCCACAATCTGCTTGGTTCATCTGCCCTTCTTGCCGCCTCTGCCCTCAAGGATTGGCTGAAAGAAAAGGGACTGCCTGGCCGTGTGCGCTATTACGGCTGCCCGGCCGAAGAGGGAGGGGCGGCCAAGGCATTCATGGTGCGGGAAGGGGCCTTTGAGGGTGTCGACATTGCCATCAGCTGGCATCCAAGTTCTTTTGCAGGCGTTCAACGCTGCACGTCTCTTGCCAATTCGAGAGTTGACTTTACCTTTCGTGGACGCGCCGCCCATGCTGGCTCAAACCCGGATCTGGGACGCAGCGCGCTTGATGCAGTCGAGTTGATGAGCGTCGGCGTCAATTATATGCGCGAGCACATGCCATCCGACTGCCGCGTTCACGCCGCTATTCTTGATGCTGGTGGCATTTCACCCAATGTCGTACAGGCCTATTCAAAAGTACGATACCTGGTCCGCGCACCCGAATTGGACGGCATGAGAACACTGGTTGAGCGCGTGAAAAAAATTGCTGATGGCGCTGCACTGATGACAGAAACCACGGTGGAGTCACAAACGATCAGTGCGGTCTCCAATGTCCTGACCAATGGTCCTTTGATGGATGTCATGCAGCAAGCCTGGGAAGAACTCGGACCTCCACCGTTTGATGAAGCCGACAAAGCGTTTGCCGAAGAGATCAGGGCAACATTAACGCCAGACGAAAGATCAGCCCCTTGGCGTTTCGAGCAATTGCCGGAACGGGAAACTCCTCTCGCGGATTTTATTGTGCCAGCCCATAACAGAACACCAATCCTCACAGGATCAACCGATGTTGGCGATGTCAGTTGGGTGGTGCCCACCGTTCAGGCCGATGGACCGACCTGCGCCATCGGTACGCCCTTTCATACCTGGCAACTGGTGGCGCAAGGCAAAAGCAGCCTTGCCCATAAAGGAATGATCGCCACAGCCAAGGTCATGGCCGCAACAGCACGCGCCGCCTTTGAAAGTGAGCACTTACGTGAGGCAGCAATGCAGGATCTGGTCCAGCGCCGGAAAGGCAAGCCCTACCAAAGCCCACTGCCGACGAGTGCTCAGCCTCCTATTGTCGAAATGGGTGGACGCAAATAACCGTCGACGACAATTTCCGAACGGACGGGTGATTTTTACCCGTCCGTTTGATCCTCATGCCCGATCTTGCAAACTTTGTTTTATTGGCCAATCTGATACACAGGCATCGCAAAAAGCGACAGGCTGACCCAATGACCATTGCCCAGATTAAAACCCCGGACAGAATCAAACGGGTTGATCTCATCTGATCCAGTTTCATGCCGCATCGCAGCAATGAAATCAGGCACGAAACGCTCATTCACCACGGCCACTGCGCAAGGCTCAGACTTTGCCGCCTCAATGGCACTTTGAACATTGTTGAGCAAAATACTCTCTGTTCCGCCCAAAAGCACAATACTTGGCTCGTCAAAATCAACGGTGATCAATCTGGGATCTGGACATGTTGAAAATGCCGCAACCTTTTGTACAACCTGTGATGAAATCCAGAAATTCGACAATCCCGGCAGGGTTTGGGAAAATACCGTGTCCATAAAAATCAAACTGCCAAGGCTGACGATCGCCAGTGATTTCGTAAAATTTCGATGCCGGAAAAACCAGAGTCCAAAGGCCTGACAGATAACAAGGCCTATACTTGCGACGATCTGGTACCAGGACATTGACGATGTCAGCGAGCCGCCAAACCTGAAAGCAAAAACGATGAACGCAATGGCATAGGCTATCCCGATGAGAAGCCAGCAAGTCGCAATCAGTTTTTTCAAAACAATGCTTTTCAGACTGGGAAAGCCTTGCACCAGAACCCACGCCGACAAAAGGGCGAAGGCAGGGAAGGTGGGCATGGTGTAATGTGTGAGTTTCGTCAGCGATAATTCAAACACAATCCATGTCGGCACGATCCAGCCAAGACAAAAGGCAACAGCTCTGGCTTTCCGCTGATGCCAAATATCCGGCAATGCCATGTAAGTGAAAAGAGACGCTGGAAAAAACATGAAGGGAAAAATCAGCAGATGAAAGCCCGGCCAGACAATGCCCCGGTTTTGCCCGCTCCAGATCTTGTCGAGCAAATCCTTGCCCGCCGATTGCTCCACGAAAGCACCGTGGCTGGCCATAGAAATGGCAATGAACCACGGCGACGCAAGCAATAAAAGATAGATAGAGCCGGGCAGGGGCCTGAGATTCAAAACCCATCCGAGCTTTTTCTCACTCCACCAGAGCCAAAGGACTGTACCAACCAGCGGCAAAAGAATGATCGGCCCTTTCAAAAGCACGCCAGCCCCAAGCGCCGTCCAAAACAGCAGGCAGTTTGCGACCTTCCGCGAACCGCACCAGGCCCGCGCCAAAGCAAATTGCGTGATGGTAATGGCGGCCAGCAAGGCTGCATCGGTGGTTGCCAACCGCGCTTCGACATTGACAATGGTGCAGCCCATCAACATCAAAGCTGCAATAAAGCCAGTGGTCGGCGTAAACAGCACACTGCCCAGCGCCGCAGTCATCAGCACCGCAATCGTCATGCCCAGAGCAGATGGAAGACGATAGACCCAGATACTGTTTTTGTTATCTGGCTGGAAAAGCTGAACACTCGCAGCTTGCAGCCAATAGATACCGATGGGTTTCTGATAGCGAGGCTTATCCTGAATACGAATATCCACGTAATTACCGCTCTCCACCATCTGCTTGCTGGCTTGAGCAAAAAGCGACTCATCGCGGTCTGTAGGTGGCAGGCTCAAAAGCCCCGGCACAAATGCCAGAAGACAAAGGAGGCTGAGCGCCAAATACCTCCACCATCCCCTTTGACCACGTTCGTTGCGATGAAAGTCTACGCCTGCATTAACCATCCGAACAGCCACCCGCGACCATAGACTCATCAATGTTTCCGCCCAATGTATGGAGGGCTGTTGCGCGCTTTACAAGCAATGCTGCCACGCAAAACAACAAAAAGAGCCGCTGTGGTAATACCACGACAACGCAATGCCGCAGACCATATTTGCCACCCCCATTGCTGAAGTCACCGGAAAAACTATTGTCTGGGTGTCACAGAGATATGACCTGTCCGCAGGCCCAGACAGCTGATGCCTGCGCCTGGATCAATCCACCAGAGATGACTGTTGACGCTGAATATGTAACGTTATAACAATTCAAAAAATAGAAATAAGAATAGACTTGCGCGGAGCCGTTCTGCATGACACTGATAAAGCTGAATGGTGCTACAGCCCTCCGCAAGGGGCCGTGGCTGAAAAGGGAATACGGTGAGGATTACCCAAAAGGGACCGAATCCGTGGCTGCCCCCGCAACTGTAAGCGACGAGTGGGTCTGCAACATGCCACTGGCGAAAAGCCGGGAAGGCGCAGGCCAACAGCGACCCGCAAGCCAGGAGACCTGCCATTCGGATGTTCAACCGCAACGGACGGGGTGTTCCGATGGCCAGACCAGGATTCCAACCACGCCGGAAGGCGTGGATAAAACGACATTTGATACAACCGCTGTCAGCCAGGGCAGATTGTCTCGCTGCATCTCGGCAGGGCAGGGGGTGCTTATGAGCTGCAACATGCGAGGTGCGGCGCTCAAAGTTGAAAATCTTCGCTATTCCTTACCCGACCGTGAACCCTTGATCAGCAAGATCAGTTTTTCGATAGAGCCAGGTGATCGCCTTGCCATTATCGGACCGAATGGTTCAGGGAAAACAACTTTGCTTCGCTGTCTTTACCGCGCCGTCAAACCCTGCGAGGGCAGGGTGCTGCTGGACGGACAGGATTTCAACACTCTTGCTCCACGCGACATTGCGCAGCGCATTGCAGTTGTCGTGCAGGAAGCCCCGGCAGCCTTTCCCTTCACGGTTGAAGACATTGTCATGATGGGCCGGATTCCCTGGCGCAAAGGCTTGATAACAAACCATTCAAAAGAGCGAGCCAAGGCGCTCCACGCCATGGAACATCTCAACCTCGGCGGCATGGAAAAGCGATCCTTTGCCACGCTTTCTGGCGGCGAAAAGCAGCGTGTTCTGGTGGCACGCGCGCTTGCCCAGGAGCCACAGCTGCTGATTCTGGATGAACCTTCAAACCATCTCGACATCCGTAACCAGTTGGAAATCCTTGATCTTCTGGCCGATCTCGGCATCACCATCATTACAACCCTGCATGACATCAATCTGGCGGCAGGTTTTGCCACCAAGGCTGCCATTTTGCATCGCGGACACATGATTGCCTGTGGCACACCAGATGACGTGCTGACCCCTCAGCATATTTCCAACGCCTTTGATGTCAGAACCCATGCCCACACCATTCAGGGTGGTTCGAGCCACCATTTTTCCTTTGCCCTCAATGTCTGACCGGAACGTATGATGAAAAAAATCACAACCGCCTTCGCCGTCGCCGCCTTCTTCACAACAGTCAGCTCCGTCGCTGCATTTGCTGCACCTGTGACAGTCAAGAGCTGTAACCGCGAGGTTACCTTTGACAAGGCTCCCACACGGGCAATTTCCAATGATGTGAATTTGACCGAGATGATGCTGGCACTGAAACTTCAGGATCATATGGTCGGTTATACCGGCGTTTCCGGCTGGAAAACACTGGATGAAAAACTCCGCGATGGTGTGAAGCAATTGCCGGAACTGTCCGCCAAATATCCGACCAAAGAAGTGCTGCTGAACGCCGATGCGGATTTCTATTTTGCAGGCTGGAATTACGGCATGAAGGTCGGCGGCGAAGTGACGCCCGAAACATTGGCTCCTCTTGGCATCAAGGTCTATGAACTGACCGAGAGTTGCATTCATATCATGCAAAAGCCAAAACCAACCATGGACGACATGTTTGTGGATATGTTGAACTTGGGAAAAATCTTCAAAGTGGAAGACCGTGCTGAAAAGCTTGTAGATGGCTATCGCAAGCAATTGGCCGAGATTCAGGCCAAAATTAACAAATCAGACAGGCCGGAGCGCGTTTTTGTCTATGATTCCGGCGAGCAGAAGCCCTTCACCTCGGGCAGGTTTGGTATTCCGACGGCGATGATCGAAGCCGCAGGCGGCACCAATATTATGGATGACGTGCAAAAGAGCTGGACGGAAGTGTCGTGGGAGCCGGTCATCGAGCGCAATCCGCAAGTGATTATCATCGTCAATTACGGCAATGTCACAGCCCAGCAAAAAATTGACTTCATGAAACACAACCCTGCCTTCAAAGACATAGATGCTGTGAAAAACGACAGGTTCGTGGTGCTGGAATATGTTGAAGCCACGCCGGGGCCGCGCAACATTGACGCCATAGCCCGCCTCGCTGCTGCCTTCCATCCGCAGTCGTTGTAAATGTAGATTCGTAAGTATTGGCTTTCACTTTGATCTGGATTCAAAGGCTTTTCTGGCCCCTGTCTCTGCTTATCCTTGTGCTGATCACCATCAGCGCAGGGGTATCACTGGGGGCTGCTCCCATTCCTGTTGCCACGGTGTGGAAAATCGTGGCAAATCACATCCATCCCGACAGTTTTCCAATAGACTGGTCAAAGGGCCGTGAAAGCATTGTCTGGGATGTGCGTTTTCCGCGTGTGCTGCTTGGCGGTCTTGTTGGTGCGGGCCTTGCCCTGACAGGAGCTGTGTTGCAACCCGCAACCCGCAATCCGCTGGCCGATCCACATTTGCTCGGGGTCTCCTCCGGTGCGGCCTTTGGGGCCATTATTGCGTTGCTGCATACAGGCATGATGCTTGGTCTTTTCACAGTGCCTCTCTTTGCTTTTGCCGGGGCCTTGCTGGCCACCGCGCTGGTGCCCATGGTTGCTGGGGCAACACGCGGGATGCAGGCTGATCGGCTGGTGCTGTCCGGTGTGATTGTTGCGTTTTTCTTCACGGCCCTTGGCAATCTTCTGGTCTTTCTCGGCGATCCGCGTGCAACGCAAACGGTGATGTTCTGGATGCTGGGCGGGCTTGGCCTCGCCCAATGGCAACATCTGCTGTATCCCGCCACTGTTCTGGTTGCAGCCCTTGTCTATCTTCTGCCGAATGCCCAGCCCTTGAACGCCATGGCCATGGGCGATGAAACCGCAACAACCTTGGGCGTGAATGTGCCACGCTTTCGCCTGACATTGTTCATTGTTGCCGCATTGGTCACCGGCACCATGGTGGCGTTTTCCGGCGCGATTGGCTTTGTCGGTTTGATGGTGCCGCATATGGTGCGGGCCATGTCCGGATCAGACAATGCCCGCGTTTTGCCGCTTTCGGCATTGGTCGGCGGATTGGTGCTGATCCTCGCCGATCTCGTGGCGCGGCTTGCGGTTGCGCCCGAAGATATGCCCATTGGCATTGTCACCGGAATTGCTGGCTGCATCGCCTTTGTCTGGATTATGCGCAAAAACCGATAAAAAGGTGGTATCTCTCGCACAAGAACATCTTGTGCGAGAGCAAATATCAAAGCGCGTGCAAAACCCTGGCAACCTGATGGATATGGGCGGCACCAATGCCACAGCATCCACCAATCATTGTTGCCCCGGCTTCTGCCCAAGTGCAGGCAAAACGGGAATAGGCGTCATCTGTCAGGTCCGCACGGGTGCCATGCAGACCTTCATTCGCAGCAGAATCCCCCTGTTCACCTTCAAACGCATTGGCATAGACGCCGATTTCAAGTGAAACGCCCTTTTCCTTGAAAACAGTCGAGGCCGTTTCAACCGCCGCCCGCATCACCTCCGGTTTGCTGCAATTGAACAGCAAAGCAGATGCACCGGAAGCCGCTGCCCAAATGGCAGCATCCTTCACCAATTCGCCAGAACGCAGCCGAGGTGCTGCCCCCAGAACCTGCTCCTGATCATCAGCCAGAGTGAATGAAATCCAGAACGGCTTGTTCGTGTTCGAAACAGCCACCCGCACAGCCTCGCCCTCGGCAATCAGGCTCAGTGTTTCTCCCAGCCAGACATCAACGTGAGGCTCCAACCCCTCCACCAGAACCTTAAGATAGTCCTGCACCTTTGAAGGATCAAAATTCTGCGGCTCATAAGAGCCAAAAATGGGTGGCAGCGAACCTGCAACCGTCACCTTACGATCTGTCACAGCATCGGCTGCTTCACGCGCCAGTTTTCCGCACAGTGAAATGAGTGCAGGCCCATCCTGCTGGAAACGCTCTTCACCAATATGAAACGGCACCAATGCATAACTGTTGGTGGTAATGACATCCGCTCCAGCTTCAATAAATTCCGCATGAACCTGCCGGACAATATCGGGTGAATTGATCAGTGCCAGCGCCGACCATTCCGGCTGTTTCAACTCTGCGCCGAGGCGCAACAGTTCACGGCTCATGCCGCCATCCAGAATACGAAGTGTTGTCATAAGTTTTCCTCTTTAAAGTTTATCAGGGAAAAGTGCGCGCCGGATCAACCTGACAAACTCTAGCGGCGCACTGGAACCTGTGTCTCAACCACATGAAACACACGCGCAATCATGGCGGTCAAAATAAGATAGAACGCGGTCACAACGATCAGCGGTTCATATACCAAAAGCGTATCCTGCCGAACTTTATAAGCCACCGCGTAAAGATCCATCACCGTAACGGTAAAGGCGAGCGGTGTTGCCTTCAGTTGCATCACCACTTCACCGGCAATGGTTGGCAAAGCAATGCGAATAGCGCGAGGCAGCCAGATTCGTCGGATCAGGGTAAACCGTCCCATACCAAAGGCACGCCCGGCCTCAAGTTCACCTTTCGGAACCGCCAAGAGTGCGCCGCGCAGCACCTCGGCTTCGTAAGCGGCATAATTCAGGGTGAAACTGACCACTGCGAAAAAGAAGCCTTCGCGCAACAAGGGCCATAACAGACTGTGACGAATGCCCGGAATCATCGGCAGCAGCGAGCCAACCCCGTAATAGAGCAACCAGAGCTGAATCAGCAAAGGTGTTCCACGAAAGAAACTACAGTAGGATTTAGCCAGCCAACGGGTTGTCGTTCCGCCACTCACCTGCGCAAACGCCAGACCAATGGCGATGATGAATCCGAAAAACACCGATAACATCAACAGTGCTACAGTTTGCCATGCGCCTGAAAGCAAAAGCGGCCAATAGGTGAAGATCCAGGAAAAATCCATGATTGCCCCGCTATGCCAGTTTCGGCTGGCCGCGTCGAACACGGCGTTCAATCAGCATGAACACAGCATTGGAAACGAGGCTGATCACCAGATAAAGACAGGCGGCCGCGCAAAAAAACAGAAAATAGTGCTTGGTGCTGGCACCAGCCAAGCGGGTGGCAAGCGCCAGTTCCTGATAACCGACAACGGCAACAAGCGCACTGTCCTTGGTAACCGCCATCCACAAATTGGCCATGCCGGGCACCGCATTGGGCAAAAGCGCAGGCAAAACCACCCGGCGAAACCGCAAAACAGGCGACATACCAAAAGCCTTGGCAGCCTCAATCTGGCCAAGCGGAATAGCAAGAATGGCCCCCCGCAACACTTCTGTAGCATAGGCCCCTTGCACAAATCCCAAAACGGCAACAGCCGCAACAAAACCATTCACCTCAATCTGCGGTAAATCAAATGCCAGCAGCAAACGGTTTAGCCCATCGGTGCCCGCATAATAGAGACCGACGATCAAGATCAGCTCGGGAACGGCTCGAATAGTCGTGGTGTAAAGATTGAGCGAAGCTGCCAACAATCGATTACCAGAAAGTTTGCCCAATGCTCCGACTGTGCCAATCAGCAAACCAATTAAAAAAGCACCGCCAGAAATGGCAAGCGTTGCCAAAGCTCCAGTCAGCAAAGTTCCACCCCAGCCCGGAGGGTAGGGGGAGAGCAGTTCGAGAAAACTTTGGGTGCTTGCCATATCTGTACTGTATCAGCGCTGTTTTATTTGCCGTAGATATTGAAGGTGAAATACTTCTTGGTGATTTCGTCATACTGGCCGCTGGCCCGCACTGCTGCAATCGCCGCATTGAGCTTGGCCTTCAGCGCCGTATCTTCCTTGCGAAGTCCACCGCTCACGCCTTCGCCCAGAATCTGCGGGTCACCTGCCACATCGCCCATATCGGCGCAGCAATCCTTGCCGCTATCACTCTTCAGGAAGGCATCCAAAACAATCGAGTCGCCAAAGACATAATCAATCCGGCCTGCGGCCAGATCCTGAAATGCTTCGTCCAGGGTCTGATAGGTTTTTTCGCTGGCAGCCTTGGCGAAATACTTTTTATAATAATCGGACTGAATGGTGGAAACCTGAATGCCGATGGTCTTGCCCTTGACGTCTTCAGCTGTCGCACCCGGCTTCATGTCGCTCATGCCAATCAGCTTGCTGGGGGTGTTGTAATATTTGTCGGTGAAATCGATAATCTTCTCACGCTCTGCCGTTTTAGACATTGAAGACCAGATCACATCAAATTTCTTGGCGTTAAGGGCCGGGATCAGTCCATCCCAGGACAGTTCAACAATCGAGCATTTTTCCTTCATTTCAGTGCAGACTGCATCCATCAGATCGATTTCCCAGCCATGCCATTTGCCACTGGCATCTTTCGCAAAAAATGGCGGGTAGGATTCGTTCATGATGCCAAACCGGACATCGGCTTGCGCCACCACAGCAGAGGCCGCAAAAGCGGCAGTGGCCAGAAGCATCGAGATGAATTTCATGAAGCGTAGTCTCCTGTTGAGATGAATAGGGAAAGGCGGGAAGGGCGGCGGCCTAACTGGCAAGACCACCCGTAAACTCACGACACCGAAGGCTGACCGGATTACCAAAAACCTGCTCAGGCGGACCTTCTTCCTCGACCCGCCCCTGATGCAAAAACATGACATGACTGGACACGTCACGGGCAAAGCGCATTTCATGGGTCACCAGAAGCATGGTGCGACCTTCTTCGGCAAGATCACGGATCACCTTTAGAACTTCGCCGACGAGTTCAGGGTCCAACGCCGAGGTTGGTTCGTCAAACAGCATCACCGCGGGCTCGACACACAATGCTCGTGCAATGGCAGCACGCTGTTGTTGCCCTCCCGAGAGAAAAGCCGGGTAGGTGTCGCGCTTGTCAAACAGGCCAACCTTATGCAGCAAGGCTTCTGCTTTCTCGATGGCTTCTGCGCGCTTTATACCCATCACATGCACGGGTGCTTCAATCACATTTTCCAGCACGGTCAGATGAGCCCAAAGATTGAAGCTTTGGAACACCATGCCGAGACCTGTACGCAAACGCTCAATCTGCCGCCAGCTGGCAGGGCGCATGTGCCCCGCACGCGCTGGCTTCACGTCAACCTCTTCGCCGGCAACAACCACGCGGCCACGATCCGGAATTTCGAGAAAATTGATACAGCGTAAAAAAGTGCTCTTGCCAGACCCGGAAGAGCCAATAATAGAAATCACATCGCCCTTGTTGGCTGTGACGGAAACCCCTTTCAGAACCTCATGAGCGCCGAAGCTTTTGTGAATATTCTCCACCTGAAGGGCGCAAGGGGCATTATCTGTCATCAATGGGTCCAGCCTGTCATAATTCTGCACCATAATCGCTGTTGTTCGCAGATATTACCCGCAAAATAACACCTTGTTGCATAAATTCCGCGAAAAACAATTGCAGATGCGGCCTGACAACTGAAAAAGATAACCCGGCACAGAAAAATCGACAAAGGACGCAATATGGAACAGCTTGATCGCTTTGATCGGCACATCATCGACATCATTCAGCGCAATTGTCAGATGAAAGCGGAGGCCATTGCAGAAGAGGTTGGTCTCTCAGCATCGGCGGTGCAAAGACGCCTCAAACGTCTGCGTGAAGACGCTGTCGTGAAAGGTGAAGTTGCCATTATTGATCGAAAAGCCACAGGACACCCAATGGTGTTTATTGTGGGCATGGAAATTGAGCGGGATAATTACGACGCTCTGGCACGGTTTCGTATCTGGGCCGATCGGCAGGATCACATTCAGCAGGTTTATTATGTGACCGGACAGGTTGATCTGATCGCCATTATCACCGCAAGAGATGTCGAGCATTATGACGATATTGCCGCCGTGCTCATGGCGGAAAATCCGCAGATCCGACGGATGCACACCAATGTCGTTTTGAGAGACATCAAGCTCAGCCTGTTCGTCCCCATGGCAAAGTAGAACCAAAAGAAAAGCCCGGCTTTAAAAAACGCATCATTAACGGATTCCGATATTGCGATTTATGCCGTAAGACAAAGGACATCAATTGCCACACGGAACAGGTTCAATGAGCGAAAACAGCTATTACACCGCATTTGGCGGCTTGCCGCCTCAAACTCAACTTCTTTCAGGAAAAGCGGTTTTCACCAATGCATATGCCGTCATCCCCAAAGGGGTCATGAGTGATATTGTCACCAGTCTTTTACCCCATTGGGACAAATCCAAAGCCTGGATCATTGCCCGTCCGATGACTGGCTTTTCCGAAACATTCTCACAATATATCATGCAAGTGGAACCGGGTGGCGGCAGCGAAAAACCGGAGATGGACCCACGAGCACAAGCCGCTCTCTTTATGGTCGAAGGATCATTGACGATCACTTTTGAGGGCAAGTCACATCAACTGACAGCAGGTTCCTTTGCTTTTCTGCCTGCCGGCTCTCACTGGACATTGCGCAACAACAGCCAGCATCCGGTGAAGTTTCATTGGGTTCGAAAAGCGTTTCAGCCCGTTGAAGGTCTGGACGCACCGCCTGCGATCTTCACGCACGAAAACAATCACGACATCGCCATGATGCCCAACACCAATGGAGCCTGGGGAACCACCCGTTTCATTGACCCAGATGATATTCGTTATGATTTTCATTTGAATATCGTCACATTTCAGCCGGGTGGCATTATTCCCTTTATGGAAACCCATGTGATGGAACATGGGCTTTATGTGCTGGAGGGCAAAGCTGTCTATCGCTTGAACGAAGACTGGGTCGAGGTCGAAGCGGGCGATTTCATGTGGTTGCGCGCCTTTTGTCCTCAGGCCTGCTATGCTGGTGGCCCTGGCCGATTTCGTTACCTGCTCTATAAGGATGTGAACCGCCACGCACGCCTGTGGTAGAAGTTTTGTTCTCGTTTGTCTTATCAGGACGACCGGGTTCCCTTTTCTTTAGCAAACTCTAGAATTTTGATCTCCGCCTCATGAAATCCTGAGGCGGAGGCCCATTGATAGTCCCTCGCAGATTTTTTTAATTTACACTCTGTTTTTGTGGACCGTCACCCGGCTTGTCAAGCGCCAGCAGCATCGGATAGACGCTGAATTTTCCAGCTTCAGCTTTCATTGTCAGCGTGCGCAAATATCCGCCAGGCGACCTTATTGTTTCAGCATGTTCCAGCATCACGGCCACAGTGACGGCGGCTGCCTGATCTCCCATAATCTGTTTTGCCTTTAACCAGGCATCAGGCGAAATACCCAGCATGGTTCTGACCAGATCGGCTGTTTGTATAAAATCATTCCAGCTTGCAATGCCGCTTTTCGCATAATCGTTCATTTGAGAGCACAGCATCTTTAGTTTTGTCAGGCTGATGGCAATCTTGCGTTCGTTATCTTTGACGGGTTCGGCGGCGACATTCATTTTCTCTATGCTTTTATATTCAAGTTTAAGTTCTGTATTTGAATTCTGTTGGTGCTGCTCAAAATCATCATCATTGCCGCTCATTTCATGTTCTGAAAGGCTTGAAAGATATGCGTTTTCCACTTCTGAACGAAGCGCACGCATCTGTTCAATGAGCAGGCTTAAGTCGCCGCTATGTCTGCGTCGAGCGACATCCCCGGCTGTCATCTGATAACGTAGAAAATAATCGTCCCAAGGACCCGTCCTCCCCTCTTCCAGGGCAAGTCCAATAATACGGGAAGCGTCTCTCAAGAGCACTGTAATCTCACCGCGCAATGCTCTTGCAAGCTTTGCTTCGGCTCTGGCCGCTTCAGCGGCACTGTAAATTTCTTCTGCCCGCAGCACAAATGGCGCAAGATCAAAGCCAAAGGCATCTTCAACCAATCCCGCATCATCTCGGCGGCAAAAGCGTTTGCCATTGGCGCTATCACGACGAAAGATCATTCCCGCTTCCACAAGGCTAGCCAAGTGCCTGCGAATGGTTGCGGGTGCCATTCCTCGGGCACGAAACGAAAGCTCTCTGTTGGACGGAAAAACAATAATCGGCTGACGTCCATCAAGCTCACGATCGGCCGTAAAGCTCACCAATGCTTCCAACAAGCAAATCGTCCGGTCACCAAGGTCATAGGTCTGCCTTGCCTCGGTCAAAGCCCGCAAAAGTTGCCACTTGTCAACGCGGCCAGAGGCATTGCCACCTTCGCCACGGCGTAACTGTTCCTGACGTTCTCCAACTTTTGCCTGCCGGGCCAAGACACGGCTCGTCAATCGCCCACCGCCAAACGGTGTCGTCGCAAGTCTTTCCATCGCTTTTGCTCCACAAACGGAGACAAGCCGCCCCATACCAGCAGGCATGAATCATTGGCGTATCAACAAGATACGTCCAAGAACCCATACATGTTCGAAGATCGCCATCAACCTCGTGCACCAACACAAACGCACGGCACAAAAGGGCGCAAAGCAACGCCACGTCCGCAAGTGTGCGGAAGAGTCTTGACTTTTAACGCCGGAAGTGATTCTCTTAGATTGCTACATAGAAGAGGGCTTCCGAGATGGTGACGTTTTGGGGCCTTTTTTCTTGTCTCAGCACGACCTTTCACATTGTGACAAAATAAGAAATAGACATCCGATTATGGGTGCCTATCAAACATGTTAACCGCTCATCACACGCTAACGCATTGCGTTGTTGAGCTGAATCAACTTGTGAACCGTTCCCCGCCTGGCAGAGACAATTCTCAAGACCTGATTTCGATATTTCCCGGCAATTCAGTGCGGGAATATCGTGATTGTAAAATCAGCCGCGCCGAAACCTAATTCCGTGCGCAAGCCAGATAGGCGGCATAATCAGCGGCCAGCCGCTCCTCAAATCCGCCCAGAAAACCGGGGTCTGCTTCGGCCAGAAACTCGACTTTCAAACGGCGCCCTTGTCTCATCACCCGGGCGAACGTCCTTCCGTCCGGGCCTCGCACATCTTCTGGCTCAGCCCGTTCTACGGGTGCCTTGCGTGACAGGGCTTCATACAGCTTCTGAAACCGCTCATCTGACGGCCAGGAGCGAAATTCATCCGTGGCCAACAAACCCGCAGCCCGTGCCTGACCTTGCTCATTTGAGAGCAATTGCCCAAGTGACATCCAACGTTCTCGCCCCGCCTTTGGAGCGGGGCCGATGGCACGGGCAAACCGATCCGGAACACTCTCAGCCACTTGAATCAAGCGGGATAATTCGCTTTTCTGGACTGAGAGCGCATCGCCAATCACCTTGCGGTCAAATCCGCGCTCAACAAGCGCCCTGGCGAAAAGAGCACGCTCAATGAACGTCAAATTGCGGCGTTCAGCATTTTCCTTGCCTTGTGCCAAAACAAGCTGGTCATCGCTCAAAGGACGCACCAGCGCCTTGATCCGAATGCCCAATCGTTTGGCTGCATTCAGTCTTCGATGGCCATAGGCCACCTGAAATCGCTCAGGATCGGAAGGATTGCGCCGCACCAGAATAGGCACCTGCTGCCCGCTCTCACGCATACTCTCCACAAGCGCCAGAAAATCCGGGTCGTCTTTTTCCTGATCACTCAAGCGATCAGACACAAAAGAAGCGTCAATCACAGAGGTGTCGAGCGCCACGACGCGCTCTCCTTCATCAAGCGCCTGCCGCAGGGCGCGAGCTTCCTCTGCCTCTCGGGTAATGGACGACAATGTCAGTCCCATTGCCTTGATGGCACCGGATGCAGCGCGCGGCACCGCCACGCCGTGCGGCTCTGCGGGTGGTTCGGAAACCCGATCTGCGGCCACCGGAGCCGCCGTTTTTTTTTCAACCTCGGTGTCGGAAACTTCAATTTTCTGGGCCGGAGCCGGGTCAGAAAACAGTGCTCTCAATTCGCTTTTTCGGTTTTTCCCTATCATTCTTTCCGTCCCCAGGCAGTGTGTATCAACTGCTCGATTTCGGCATTGACCGATTCCAAAGCTTCAATGGCACGGTCATACGTGCCTCTGCTGAAGTTTTCCCGTCCAACTTCATAAAGTGTCTGCTTGGTCAGGCCCGCATCTGAAATCGCCGTGGATTTGACCATGGGGGATGTCAGAACCCGCTCACCAAACAGCGACCGAAGAAAACCAACAATCTGTGCCTGCGGTCCATCATTCGGCTCAAAGCGGGTGACAAGATAACGCAAAAAGTCAAAATTCAACGTGCCGCCAGCTTCGCGCACAACACTGAGAAGATCGGATGTCATGAACAGAAATTGGCTCATGGATGCCACATCCAGCATTTGCGGATGAACTGTCACAATCACCGAAGTCGACGCACACAGGGCCGACAACGTCAGATAGCCAAGCTGTGGTGGGCAATCGATAACAACAACATCGTAATCATCGGCCACGGTATGAAGTGCATCCTGCACCCGGGCAAAAAACAGGCTTTTGGCATCGCCACCCTTGCGCTCGGCAAGCGCTCTTGGCGTAACGTGTTCAAATTCCTGAAGCTCGAGATTGCCCGGCAGCAGATCAAGATTGTGAAAATAGGTCTTGCGAATAATGTCGCGCAACGGCCGCGCTTCCGCATCATAACGGATCGCACCGTAAATCGTATCATTGCCCACCAGATCAAGCTCTGGCTGATAACCGAACAGCGCCGAAAGCGATGCCTGTGGATCGAGATCCACGGCCAGCACCCGATGGCCTGTCATCGCAAGATATTGGGCCAGATGCACGGCAGACGTGGTCTTGCCGGAACCACCCTTGAAATTGGTCACGGATATAATCTGAAGATGCTCACCGCGGGATTCATCCCGCCATTTGACGTATGATCTGGCCTTGGAAACATTCCCCTTGGCCATGGCTTGCTCCGCCAGATAATGGCGCAGGGCGTCAATATCCGACAGCGAGTAATAGCGGCGCCCACCCGCACCAACAACGGGTGCCGGACCCTCTCCTGCCAGCGATAACTGGCGCAGATAACCGTCCGAAACACCAACAAGACGGGCGGCTTCGCCGGATGTGAATGTACGCAGGGTCTTGCGCGAGGACGGCGCAAACAGGCGCTCCCGCATGGCTTGCAACTGGGCAGACAATGCCTGAGCATCTTCCGCAATCGTTTCATCGGCGGGTCGCAAATCCATCTCCTGTTTTCCCGTTGCCATCATCGATGCAACCGCCATAGCCGTGTCCTCAAATTCGCACGGCACCCAATGATTACCGCGCTCCTTGACCTATTCACTTCGTTGACCCGTTCACTTCATTCCGGTCTTGACCAAGACCTCTTCTTGAGGCGACGGCCCAGACAGACAATCCAGATCGAGGGCGATCCTCACAAAATTCGCTCTCTGCTGCATGGCTCCATCGTCAGATACCGCTGATGACTGATTCTCCATCACAATGATATACGCAGCCACAAGAAACTAACAGCGTCCACACCTTGTTACGGACAAAGAAGCAATGCACGGCAATTCGTCGTAAATTTGCACCAGGCTTTGATTCGGGTCAAGTGCACGCGAAATCTTCACAAATGCCGCGCATTCTTGATTGAAATCTGCACACAGTGCATGTCTGGAAATTTTCAGATAAAACGAAAAAATATATAAAACAAATTCTTATGTTAAAATCTGACCCCGATTTTTTTACAGGGCACCGCAAGTTGGAGGACCATCCCGTTACAGGTCGGCTTCATTTTCAGGCCGAATGACAGGGTGCGGCGTTTGTCTCCAGTCGGTCAACCATAAAACCGCTTCAGGCGGGCCGCACCGAGGTGCGCCAGACAGGGGATGCGTTGAAAACGAGTTTTTGTGTTTCACGGGTTTCGGAATCGGAATGATCGAGAAGATCGGCAATGGCATCGGCCATGCGCGTCAGCGGTTGGGCAAAGGTTGTCAGCCGATAGCCAAGCCAGCTCGCCAGTTCAATATCATCAAACCCGATAACGCAGACATCCTGCGGAATTTGCAATCCGAATTCAACCCTTGCGGCATCCATAAAGCCACAGGCAATCAGATCGGTCACACAAAAAACGCCCTCTGGCCGCTCGCGCACCGCAAGCAGTTGCCGTGCGGCCTCAACCCCTGTGGCGTAGCTGGTGGGCCCAGCCCGCAAGAGCTGGCAGGAATGTCCAGCTCTTAAAGCCTGCGCCATAAACAGGTTTTCGCGGGCGACAAGACTGGGTGAGGCGATGGTGGACGAAACGATGGCAAGCCGCTGGCAGTTGGCCCTTGCCAGCATGTGATGCGCATCGACCATGGCGGCAGCATAATCGATGGTGATATGATCAGGGCCTTCGAATTGTTCGGCACGGTTGATCAAAATCACATGCTGGCCGCTTTTGATGCAGGTTTCCACCAGCGATGATGGTGGCGTTCCGGACAGCACAATCGTTGCCGAGGCGCGATAGTTCAATGTCTGGCGAAGGGCTGCATCAGCATTGGCCTCCCCCCCGGCGGTATTGATCACCATCACGGCGCGTTCCGCCAGTTGCAGACGCCGGGTCATGGCATTAAGCAGGCTTGCCTGATAGGGAGCATTGAGATCCGCTCCCAGAATACAGACCGGACGGCTTTTTTCCTGACTAAGTCCTCGGGCCAGATGATTGACGTGATAACTCAAGGCTTCCGCAGCGGCCATGACGCGCGCCCGCGTCTCTTGGGAAACGCTGGCGCCCGGTGTGAATGTTCTGGAAACAGCAGAGCGCGACACGCCTGCGAGCTTGGCAACTTCAGCCGCACTTGCGATGCTCTTCGGTGATTTTGATCTCATATTTGCACGTTTTCAAGCCCGAAACCCGCAGTCTTGAGCAGTTTGACCATATCCGCTGCCCGCCGCGCACTCTCCACCAGCACCGCCTTTGGCGCAGATTGCCACTCATCCGGGTGGAGTTGCCGCTGAACTCTGACATGAGCTATGGCCGCATCCAGCGTTGGGTAGCGATCTGGAAAATCCAGATGCAGAAACAACGAGACCAGCGTCACCGAACGGCTGCGTCCACCTCGGCAATTGACCAGAATATTGCCCTTTTCACGGCGGGGATAGGAAGGCTTGTCAGGAAATTGTTGATCCAACGCGGAGCGGAGCAGGTGATAACCTGCCAGCATCATCACGTCCGGATTGCCGGGGCCATCAACAAGGCCGAGTTTGTAATAGCGCACCAGTCCGGTGCCATGGGTCATAAGATGCTCTGCCACACCTGTCTTTGCCTCGGAGACGATGTCAAGGTCAAGATTGACGGCGCAGTTGAGCACAATCCTGATCGCATGGCTTGCCAGCAATTGCGGATCAGCCGCACCATCCGAGCCACTGATGTAGAGATCAATGCCCCAGCCGGGAAGATTGCTCTCGATCAAGCTTATCGGCGGGCGTGGATAATGGTGGGTTTTGTCTGCGCACATGGTCGTCACCTTCAGTCTTCATGCAAGCCTGCTCGTCAGAGCAATGTTTGTTCTTCGACAAGAAAGCGGCGTCCGTATGAGCGGACACCGCTGCTGTGATGTCTGGAGTTTGTCTGCTTCAACCTGAATCTGACAGACTGTCCTGCGGTTATTTCTTGTAGTTCAGGCTCCACAGATCTTGCCAGTCCTGGCGGGCCTGCCAGTCGGCGCTTGCGGTTGCGGCATCATAGCCCATGATCTGGTCGCTGATTTTGGCAATACCGGATGGTTCATCGGCAGGAAGTGCGATTTTGGTGCTGGTGGACATTTTTCCATCAACCGCCTGTGGCGCTATGCCTTCTGCGGTCATCATGTAATGGATGAACAGCTTTGCAGCGTTGGGGCTTTTGCTGCCCGCAGCAATCAGACCAAGCGATGGGTAGTTCCAGCCCGCAAAAGGGGCAAGACCCGCGCAAATACCGAGCTTCATGCCCTTGGCATTGTCTCGATACTTGGCCGTGCTGACCAGACCGATAAAGCTGTCTTTGACATCAGGTGCTCCAACCGCTTCGGCCGCAGCCCCATCGGAATCGGTTAGCAGCGGTCCGTTGGCGGCCAGCGCCTTGACGAAAGCGGCGGTGGCGCTGCTCTCTTTGGTGTCCAGCGGCTTGCCGAACTGGGCCTGATAGGCGTCCGCAACAGCCTTGTCGTGATGGTTTGCCATCTGGTTGAACCAGTCCGTATAGGATGGCTTGCCCAATGGGTCTTGCATCGACACTTTGCCCTTCCATTTCGGCTCGGTCAGCTCCCAGATGTTTTTAACCGGGCAGGACTGATAAAGGCTTGTGTTATAGGTCCAGACATTGGGTGCCAGTACCACGGTCAAAGGCTTTTGATAGGTCTTCGGAATGTCGGCGGCCAGATCAGCGGGAACCCAGCTGATAACATAGCCTTTCGACAACAATTGCTCATTGGCCGCCGGGGCATCCGAAAGAATGGCAACATCGGCCTTGACGTTGCCCGCCTGTGCTTCGCGGCTGACAATTTCCAGAATATCCGGGGCCTTGGCTTTAATACCAGTGGCCTTGACGCCGTATTTCTCGCTGAACGCCTTGGCCTGCTCCACAATCTTGCCGGTGGAGTCATAGACATTGATCGGCGCTTCCTTTTTTGCCGCCGCAATCAGCGCCTCAAGATTGAAACTGTCCTCTGCTGCCGCCGTTGACAGGGCCGCAACCGAGGCTGTGAGCGCCACAAGGCTGATCTTAAAAAAAGAGGTCATGACATTTTCCTGTGATTGAAAACATGAAGAAAATCTTGCCGACAGTTGACGGCAAAGAAAGGGATGCGTGGTTCAGGCCCCTTGATGAAGGCCGATATGTGCGGGTGTCCTCGATGAGGATGACAGGCAGGCGGGCATCTCGATGCGCTGTCCACCGGCATCAAAGACATGCAGCGCTTGAGCTGGAAGATGACAGCCAATCCTGTCTTTCATTGCCCACTGCGGTCTGGACTGGGTGGAATGAAAAATCCGTTGTGCGCCATGGGAAAGCTCAATGATCCAACTGCCGCCAGTGGGCATGATGGCCTCGACCGTAACGGGAATGGCATCTCTATCGCTGGCGTCACACAGTCTGACGTCTTCGGGGCGGATACCGCAGATGTCGGCATCCATGCCAACTGGCAGGTTTGCGCCCACATGGCTGGCAAAACCGCCAAGCGGACTACGACCCACGCCGCGCAACCTGATCATGTTGATTTGCGGATTGCCGATAAACTCGGCCACAAAGCGATTGGCAGGATGGGCATAAATGTCATCCGGCGTGCCCACCTGCTGCACAGTCCCTTTGTTCATCACGGCAATGGTGTTGGCCAAAGTCATGGCCTCCCATTGGTCGTGGCTGACGAAGATAATGGTGGTGCCAAATGTTTCGTGCAGCTTGCGCAATTCGGCGCGCATTTCCAGCCGCAAGGCGGCATCCAGATTGGACAATGGCTCATCCAGCAGCAACACACCGGGATTGATCGCCAACATGCGCGCCAGCGCCACCCGCTGCTGCTGACCACCCGACAATTGCGAAGGATAACGCCCGGCATAATCGGCAATGCGCAGCTTGGTCATCACATCCAGGCAGCGGGCCTTGCGCTCTGCCGCGGGCACATTTTTCAGGCGGAGGCCAAAATCGACATTTTTCTCCACCGTCATATGCGGCCACAGGGCGTAATTTTGAAACACCAGCCCAATGCCGCGCTTTTCCGGCGGCACAAAGCGCGATTGCGCGACAGAATCGACAATCCTGTCATCCATCGATATTTCGCCCTCCGATGCATGTTCGAGACCGGCAATCATCCGCAGCATCGTGGTTTTGCCGCAGCCAGAGGGGCCAAGCAGACACATGAATTCACCATCGGCCACGGTAAGATCGACGCCATCCACGGCAGGTTCTGGGCCACGGCCGTAGAATTTCGTCAGACCTTTCAGGGTAATCTTGGGCATGTCAGCTCTCCAGACCACGGGCGAGGCCGGTGCCGGAGATCCTCTGGATCAACACGGTTCCCAACCAGGCAATCAGGGCAATCATCAACACCACGGCATTGGCTGCCTGGTCATAGTTGTAATCCAGCAGACGCAGTGAATAGGTGGTCAGCACATCGGTGGCGGGCACGGCGAGAATGATAAACAGGCTCACGCCTTTGATGCCCGAAATGAAGGGTAGAAGAATGGCGGTTGCCAAAGGTGCCGCCTGTATCGGAATGATGATGGTGCGCATTCGGCACCACCAGCTGGCCCCGACAACCCGCGCTGCCTCTTCCGGCTCACGGCCCAACTGGGTCATGGCGGCAATGCCGGAACGGCTGGCAAAGGGCATTTGCTCGGCAATCAGCGCCAGGATCAAAATCACGGGCGTGCCATAGAGTGCCGGAATTGGGCCACGCGCCACGGCAAACAGCGACAGGAAAGCAGCGGCAAAAGCGATGCCGGGCACCAGATAGGGCAAAAAGGTGATCTGGCGCAAAAACGTGGCAATTGTGCGCGAGGGACTGCGCAACACTGCGTAGCCAACCAGCAGGCCAAGCGTGCCAGAGACCAGCGACGCCATGCCGACAATGCGCACGGTGTTCCACGCGGCCTGCCAGAACTCGGGCGTCAGCAGAATGCCGCTACGCAATGCGATAGTATCGAGATGGGTACCAATCCAGAAATTCAGCGTGAAATTATCCGGCGTAAAACGCCCCGGCAAAATCATCACGGTTGAGAGAAACAAGGTCAGCAGCGGCAAGGCCACGCCAACCAGCACGAACGTTGCGGGTAAACCTGCGGACAGAATGCGAAAGCGACCAAGCCTGCCAAGTCGCTCCATATTGCCCTTGCCGCCAACAGTCACAAAGCGGCGGGCTTCACGCATCATCCGCACATCAATCAACAGCGTGACAACGCCAATCAGCATGATGGTTGCCGCCATCACCGCAGCAACGCCGTTCTGGCGCGATGACAGCGAACGGTACAGCCCGGTGGAAAGCGTGTCGTAATTGATTGGCAGGCCAAGAATATAGGGAACGGCAAATTCGCCAATGCAATCGGCAAAGATCAGCAATGCGGCGGAGAGCAGGGCAGGCCGCACCAGCGGCAGGATAATCGACAAGGCAATTTTGCGTGGCGGCGCCCCCAGGATTCGGGCGCATTCTTCCATTTGCACATCCATCCGGCGCAAGGCATTGCCAACAATCAGAATGACCAGCGGCGTATAATGAAGCACCAGAATAAACACGATGGGCAGATAGCCATAGGCCAGCCAGTTGGGCGTATGCACGCCCATGGCTTCCATCCAGCCCGGCTGCCCGCCAATGTTGCGGTTTTTGAAAATCGTCGTCCAGGCCAGCGCAAAGGTCCAGGTCGGCAGCATGAAGGGCACAATCAGCGCTGTTGCAAACCATGCCCGCCCGGCCATGTCGGTGCGGTTGACCAGCCAGGCCAGCACCACACCAAGGCTGATCGAAAGTGTTACCGTGCCCAAAGCGATGGACAGCGTATGAACCAGCGGGCTCCAGATCAGAATGGCAGACATGCGAGAGACAAACACGCGGGCGAGATAGAAGAGTGTCAATGCGCCATCATCCTGATGGATGCGATAGCCATCGCCGGGATGCACGATCACCGCGTCCGCGAGAATGGAAAACACCGGCGCGAGGATGACATAGGCGAAAAACAGGCACAGCAGAATGCCGATAAAAATTGCAGGCTCATGACGGGCGACAGCACAGCGATGCAACAGCTGGCGCATCCGCCCCGCAGGCTCCCTTGCACCCATTCTCTCGACACCCGCTGACATGACTTTGCCGTCTCCGCCTGACCAATTGGCCTGAGGGATAATGGCTCTCCATGACAGGGGAATGACTGTTTGCACATATGTGCAACAAAAATGAATCCTGTAGTAGGGCTGGCGTTCTAAAGCATGTCGGGTTTTATTGTCCTCAATAAAACGATAACGTACATGCGAAAAAGAAAGAGCTAAAGCCTGTCGCAGTCAATCCTATTCACTGCGACAGGCTTTAGCGCGTGCAGATTAAAACAGATATGTACAATAAAGGAAACTGACATGGCCCAGACGCCCCGGCGCCCCATTAATCCCATGGATGCGGCAGAAGCTCTGTTCAAGCCTGCAAAGAAGGCAGCCGCACCTGCTATGGAAAAACCTGCTATTCCCAACAGCAAGGAACTGGTGTCGATCCGGCTTGATAGCGATGTGCTTGCCCATTTTCAGCAGGACGGACCGGGCTGGCAGGAGCGCATCAATGATGTGTTGCGGGCAGAGATGAAAAGCCAGTTGTGATCACGATTGCACGAACTGGAAGCCATCGCTGTCCCCCGGCGTCAGCTCCAGCGGCCAAATGCGATTGCGGGCGTGATCCTGATAGGTTTCTGCGTAATCGGGCATAGACGCCAGCAGGGTTTCAGCAACTTCCATCCCGAGATCATGCAGCGATAGGCGATAACAGGTCAATGCTGGTTGAAGAAACTTGGCCCGTGGAGCCTCTCGAAAGCCGATAACCGCAACATCCTTGCCCGGCGCAAGACCCGCTTCCGCCAGACATTGGTAGAGCCCGATGGCCATCATTTCATAGATCAGAATGATCGCACTCGGCCGAGGCTCAAGCGCAAGCAGGGCGCAGCCCGCATGATAGCCGCCGCTTTCGGTCGATGGCGCGCGGATGACAAGCGCCGGATCAAATGGCAGATGATGACGCTCCAGCGCAGATTTATAAGCATCGACAAACACATAGCCGAGATTGATGTCATTGCAGGGCGCCGCAATGGCAATGCGCCGATGGCCTTGCGCCACCAGCCTGTCGACCGCAGAATTGGCAACGCCTTCAAAGTCAAGATCGATCCATCTGTGGCTGCCGCCAGAGGTGCTACGCCCCAGTGTCACAAACGGAATTTTGGCCTTGATCAGCAGATCAATACGCGCATCGACGCGCTGAGTGGCGGAAATGATCATGGCATCAACCAGACGACGCGCCACCATGCGCTTGAGATATTCCAGCGGATCTTCGTCATTGGGGCAGGGCAACATCACCAGATCAAGGTTATGCCGCTTGAGCACCGCCTGCAATCCACCCGTCAGACCAGAGAAAAAGTTATCACTGTTTTCAATGCTTTCCTGGCTGGACTCGATCATCAGACCGACTACATTGGTTGACCCCTTGCGCAAGGAGCGGCCTGATTGATTGGCAACATAGCCAAGCTGCTCGGCCGCTTCCAGCACACGCTTGCGCGTTTCCGCATTCACATCCGGGCGTCCGTTCAAGGCACGTGACACCGTGCCGATCGAGATGTCCAGATGCTTTGCAAGCTGATGTATGCCCTTCATTGACGCTTTTCTCCCATGCGGCATTGTACCAAAAGCACAGCCGCAATACTGCGGCAAGATACGAGATTATCTCGATAAAAACCGCAACCAATCCACGGCGGGTTTAGGGTTGTTCCAGAGCTTGCTCGTGCAGACACATCAACGTCCCCTTGACATGAAATAAAAACTGCGACTAGTATCGTAAACGTTTACGGTCGTTGTGTCATGAGGAGTTTTGCACGGTGACGGGGACTGACGGGAGGCAAGCCGTCTCGCTTCGCGCAACCCACAGAAACGAAAAAGGTGAAGAGCCTGAGCGTTTGCTGTGACGTGCCTTGGCCCTGAGGGAGGAAAATGTGACATTCAAAGCCGTTTTATGCGGGTGCGGCGCTATGGCCAAAGGCTGGCTCAAGGCGATTGCCAGCAACCCGGCACTTCGAGAGCAAATTTCCATTGTTGGTCTTGTCGATGTCAATCCGGCGGCGGCGAAAGCGCTTGCTGTGGAGTTTGCTCTTAACAATGCGGCAACGGGTCGTGACCTTGCGCAGATGCTGGCTTCAAGCGGGGCTGACCTTGTGTTTGATGTGGTCGTGCCACATGCCCGTTTCGAGGTGGTGTCAACGGCCTTGAAAGCCGGGTGCCATGTGCTCAGTGAAAAGCCGATGGCCAATTCGCTGGAAGAGGGCAGGGCGCTGATTGCGCTTGCCGCCAAGGTTGGGCGCATCCATGCTATCGTGCAGAACCGCCGCTTTATCACTGGCGTGCGCCGAATGCAGCGCTTTGTCGAAAGCGGTGCGATTGGCGATCTGACAGCCATCCACTGTGATTTCTTTCTCGCCCCCCATTTTGGCGGATTTCGAGATGAGATGGAGCATGTGCTGTTGCATGATATGGCCATTCACACCTTTGATGCCGCCCGCTTTGTCGCATCACGCCAACCGCTTGCGGCCTATTGTGTGGAGCGCAATCCAAAAGGCTCATGGTATGCCCATGGTGCGTCAGCCAATGCGATTTTCGAGTTCAGCGATGATGTGGTGTTTACCTATCGTGGCTCGTGGTGTGCCGAAGGCCGTAATACAAGTTGGGAAAGCCAATGGCGGGTTATCGGCTCACAAGGAATGCTGACATGGGATGGTGAAGAGGCGTTTGAAGCCACTGTTGCTGGCGATGAACCCGGTCTCTTGCATGGATATAAGATCGTAAACGTTTACGATCACAAAAATCCCGACCAAACCCATGGCCATGCCAGCGTGATTGCCAGTTTCATCACAGCGGTTGCGGGTGGCAAGGCCCCAGAGACAGTTGCCTCGGACAATATCAACAGCCTTGCCATGGTGTTTGCCGCGATTGAAAGCGCAAAAACCGGCCAACGCATCATCATTTCAGCCTGAATCCAAGGATATTCATTGTGAGCAATCCAGCCAAATCCATTCGTATCGGCACCATGATCAGCGGCAACAATGGCGATGCTGCCACCCGCATCACCCAGATTGCTCATCTCGGTTTTGAGAGTTTTGAGCCCTTTTTCTGGCAGACCACCAAAGGGCAGGATCTGGCGGAACTGGGCAAGCGGTGCCTTGATGCCATTGGCGATCGTGACATTACCATTTCCACGCTTGGCATGTTCGGCAACCCTCTGGAAGAGACCGAGGTTGATCTGCAAGCCCTGCAAGGATGGAAGGATTGTATCGACAATGCCCATCATTTTGGTGCCACCTGCGTGGCGGGTTTCACAGGGCGTTTGCGTGGCAAGGTGCTGACCGAGAGCCTGCCCCGTTACCGCGAAATCTGGAGCGAGCTGGCCAAACGGGCTGCCGACAAGGGTATTCGCATTGCCTTTGAGAATTGCGCCATGGATGGCAATTGGCAAAGCGGAGACTGGAACATAGCCCATAACCCGGATGCGTGGGAATTGATGTTCAACGAGACGCCCGATGACAATCTGGGGCTGGAGTGGGAACCATGCCATCAAATGGTGTATCTGATTGATCCGCTGCCGCAAATTCGCAAATGGGCGCATAAAATTTTCCACGTGCATGGCAAGGATGCCACCATTCGCTGGGATGTGATCCGCGAGCACGGCATTTTTGGCAAAGAACCCTTTGTTTTCATGCGCACGCCCGGCTTTGGCGATAGCAACTGGACCACTATCATCAGCGAATTGCGCCTTGCGGGCTATACGGGTGCGATTGACATCGAAGGCTGGCATGATCCGGTCTACCGTGATGCACTGGAAATGACGGGGCAGGTACATGCTCTCAACCATTTGAAACAGGCCCGTGGCGGCGACTTCATTGACGAAATGGCAGCTTACGGCGGCGGTGATCCGACGCTGGCATGACGGAAACGGTCACAGTCATTGGGGCATGGAGGTGCCTCAATGAAACAACAAAGTGGAGGAGGAAACCATGGCATTGAAAAGATTTGCGCTTTTAAGCGCGCTGGCGCTGGCCGGGGTGTCGCTGTCTGGAGTCGCAGCCAAAGCGGAAGATGTAACCTTGCGGCTGTGGTCGCTGGATAAGGATATTCAGCCAGCCCCCAATCTGGTCAAGCAGTTCAATGCGCTGAACAATGGTATCAAGATTGAATATCGGTTGATCCAGTTTGATGATGTTGTCATCGAGGCCATGCGCGCCTACGCCACCGGCCAGGCGCCCGATATTATCGCCATTGACAATCCAGACCATGCGCTGTTTGCCTCAAAGGGAGCGTTTCTTGATCTCACCAGGATGATTGCAACATCGCACGAAATTAAGCCTGCAAACTATTTTCCCGGCCCGCTGGCGTCGGTAACATGGAATGGCAAATATTACGGTGTGCCGAAAGCCACCAACACCATTGCGCTTTACTACAACAAGGACATGTTCAAGGCCAAAGGGCTTGATCCTGCCATGCCGCCGCAGACATGGGATGAGCTTTTGAGCGATGCTCGCAAGCTCACCGATCCGGCCAAAAATGTCTATGGTCTGGCCTTCTCCGCCAAGGCCAGCGAAGAGGGCACGTTCCAGTTTCTCCCCTGGGCACAAATGGGCGGTGGTGGCTATGACCACATCAATGCGCCGGGCGCGGTGAAGGCGCTGGAGGTCTGGAAAACCATCATGAGTGAAAAACTGGCATCGCCGGATTCACTCACCCGTGGTCAATGGGATTCCACTGGAACGTTCAACTCCGGCAATGCCGCCATGGCGATTTCCGGCCCTTGGGAGCTGGACCGGATGGTGAAAGAGGCAAAGTTTGATTGGGCCGTGGCGCTTTTGCCGGTGCCGCAGCAAGGGGCAGAGCGCTCATCGGGCATGGGGGATTTCAACTGGGCTATTTTCTCCTCCACCAAACACCCTGCCGAAGCCTTCAAGGCGCTGGAATATTTTGCTTCGCAAGACAAGGACATGTTCAAGAACTTTGGCCAACTGCCCGCCCGCTCTGACATTGCCATTCCGCCGACGGGTGAACCTTTAAAAGATGCGGCGCTGAAAGTGTTCGTTGAACAGTTGAAATATGCCAAGCCTCGCGGACCAAGCCCTGTCTGGACCAAAGTGTCCAAGGCTATTCAGGATGCCATACAGGCTGCCCTGACAGGTCAGGCCACGCCGAAAGATGCACTTGATCAGGCTGCCGTGAAAATCAAGGCTGCTCTCGGTTAAGCAGAGTTGAGAGAACCCCTCCCCAACCCTCCCCACAAGGGGGAGGGGGCCTGTCCCTATACGACGTAACCTCATGATTTTCCACCATAGATCACAGGGTGGCACGATGTTTACGATGCATTCGGGGTGCTCCCTCCCCCTTGTGGAGAGGGTTGGGGAGGGGCCTTTTTTCGAGCGTTTGCATTGTCGTTACGTGAAAAGCGAAATGGCTCTCACGAGCCCTCATCCTTTCCTCCCCGTCGGGGCTGCATCATCCAGCTTTTGAATGCAGCCCCGCATGGAGACACAGACGGAGCAAAGAAAAGTCCCATGAAACGTATCGTGTCCAGCATGATCGACGGGCGCGGCTTTGACCTTGGCCTTGTCGGTATTCCCCTCGCTTTCCTCTTGCTGCTGTCGGGCTTGCCGCTTTTATACAATGTGGTGATGAGCTTTCAGCAGGTTGATATGTTCAGCCTCGGCACCTTCAACCGCCCTTTTGTTGGCTTTCAGAATTACATTGATCTGATGGCGCAGCCGGAAGCCTGGCCCATTTTGGGCAATACCGCGATTTTTGTCGTTGCCTCCATTGCTGGGCAATTCCTGTTGGGCTTTGGACTGGCCCTGTTCTTTGGCGTGGATTTTCCCTGCGCACGCTGGCTTCGGGGTCTGTTTCTGGTGTCGTGGATCATGCCCGGTCTTGTGGTGGGAGCGACATGGAACTGGATATTGTCCGGCGATTTTGGCGTGTTCAATTATGTGTTGCGCGAAAGCGGGTTGATGAGCGCCAATATCTTCTGGCGGTCTGATCCGCATTATTCCCTCTGGGCGGTGATTATTGCCAATATCTGGCTCGGCACCTCGTTCAATATGATCCTGCTGTCGGTTGGTTTGGCGGGCATTTCCAAAGACCTCTATGAGGCGGCAGAGCTTGATGGCGCAAACGTCTTTCAGCGGTTTTTCACCATCACCCTACCGATGATGCGTTCCTCCATCGGCGCGCTGGTGTCGCTGGGGCTAATTTTCACGCTGCAACAATTTGATCTGTTTGCGGCGATTACCTCCGGTGGCCCGGCCAATTCCTCCAATGTCGCGCAATATTGGGCGTGGGATCTTTCCTTCCGCCAATATGATTTTGCCAAGGGGGCGACTGTGTCGGTGATCATGATTATTTTCGTGGTGTTTGCATCGCTGGTCTACGTCCGCTCCACACGCCATGAGGTGCGCGGATGAGCGACATTGCACGCAACCGTCTGATGCTGGTCATCGCCCTATGTATGGCGGCCATCTACCTGTTTCCGCTCTATTGGATGTATATCACGGCGCTGAAAACCGGCTCGGCCATGTTTGCCACGCCACCGCAATTTCTGCCGCATGATCCGCAATGGGGCGTCTATGCCGATGTCTGGCAAAGCCGCAACATGGGCCGTTATCTGTGGAACTCCACCGTGATTGCCCTTGGCTCGGTCAGCCTTGTCTGTCTGCTGGGCGTAGGCTGCGCCTATGTGCTGGCGCGATACCGCAACCCTTGGGTCGATGCGGGCCTGTTTCTGATTTTGATGCTTCAGGTTTTGCCAGCATCCTTGATGATCACGCCGATTTTCGTTGGCTTTTCACAACTTGGCTTGCTGGAAACACCACGCTTTGCTGTCATTCTGGCAGTCACTGCCAAAAGTATGCCCTTCTTTGTGGTGTTGGTGCGCACAACCTTCATGAGCGTGCCGATGGAGCTGGAAGAAGCGGCACTGGTCGATGGCAATTCACGGATTGGCGCGTTTTTCAATATCGTGCTGCCGCTGGCCCGCAATGGCATTCTCGTCAGCGCGATTTTGATTTTCATGCAGGCATTTGGCGAATTTGTTTACTCGAAATCGCTCATTCAGGCCGTGGAATTGCAGCCCGCAAGCGTTGGCCTGAACAGCTTCATGGGCCCCAACACCAATGAATGGAATGGTATCATGGCCTATGCCTCGATCTACGTCACGCCGATCCTCGCCATCTTTGTTCTTTTGCAGCGCCGCATTGTCTCCGGCCTCACATCGGGAGCCCTCAAATGACCCTTCAGATCGAATTGAACGGCGTGAACAAATATTACGGTGCCTTTCACGCGCTGAAAAACATTGATCTGGCCATTGAAAAAGGCAGTTTTGTAGCGCTGGTTGGTCCTTCCGGCTGCGGAAAATCCACCCTGCTGCGCTCACTGGCCGGACTTGAGAAAATCTCCACTGGTGAGATGAAAATAGCCGGTGACCTGATGACCAATGTGCCGCCGCGAAAGCGCGATGTGGCCATGGTGTTTCAATCCTATGCGCTCTATCCGCATATGACGGTTGAGGAAAACCTCACCTACAGCCTGCGCATTCGCGGCGTAAAAAAGCTGGAAGCCCGCAAAGCCGCCGAAGAGGTGGCAACCACTACCGGGCTGATGCCTTTGCTAAAACGCTATCCACGCGAGCTTTCCGGCGGCCAGCGCCAGCGCGTGGCCATGAGCCGAGCCATTATCCGTAATCCGAAAGCATTTTTGTTTGATGAGCCGCTCTCCAACCTCGATGCATCGTTGCGAGTGCATATGCGCAAGGAAATCCGCCTGCTGCATGATCGGTTGAAAGCCACCTCCGTCTACGTCACCCATGATCAAATCGAAGCCATGACCATGGCCGACCATGTGGTGGTGATGCGCGATGGCGTGATCGAGCAGCAAGGCCATCCGCTCGCGCTGTATGATAAACCCGCCAATCGTTTTGTGGCAGGCTTTATTGGCTCGCCTGCCATGAATTTCATTCCAGCCGTGGTGTCTGCTGATGGACGAAGCCTTGACCTTGCTTTTGGCACTCGAACAGAAACACTGAACCATCACACCCATTTACCCTCTGGACAAAAGCTGGTGGTGGGTCTGCGGCCCGAAAATCTATCCCTGCTGCCTCCGGGAGAAGGCAATTTTGACATTACCATCGCCTTGGTCGAATCCACCGGCTCGTCCACCTATCTCACCACCTTGACAGAGCCTGAGCTGACGATTGTTGTGGCCGGTGGACGCAATATCAGGTCAAGAGATCGGCTGGGCGTAAGAGTAGAACCATCGGCAGTTCATCTTTTTGATCTGGAGACTGGGAAGCGAATTTAGGGTTTGCGAGGGATAAGTAGTCCATAAATGCACATAGTTATGCAACATGGATCAGAATCCAAGCCACCCCAGACGTCGTGTGATGTCGGTCTTTATGCGTGATTTCTGATAACCTCCAGAAACGCATCGCCATAACGCTCCAGCTTGGATTGCCCGACACCGGAAATGCCGAGTAAGTCTTGACTGTTCATCGGCCGCTCTGTGGCAAAGGCCACAAGTGTGGTATCGGGAAACACCATATAGGGCGCAATGGCCAGTTCTTTGGCGATGCTCAGGCGCGTCGTGCGCAGGGCCTCGAACAGTTCCATATCATCCCCGGCCAGCGCCGATTTGGCATTGGCAGAGCTGGGTGATGCGGCGCGCGATGCCTTGCCCTTGGTGGGACGGTCTTTGCGGAACCGCACTTCGCGCTCGCGCTTGAACACGGCGCGGGCCTCATCGGCCAGTTTCAAGGCACCATAGGCCTCATGATCCACCGTAATCAGGCCCGCCGCCAGCAATTGCCGATAGACCGATTGCCATGTTTTTACCGGCAAATCCTTGCCCGCCCCAAACACCGGCATATCGACATGACCAAAGCGAATGGTGCGCTCATTTTCATTGCCCATCAGCACATCAATCAAATGGCCTGCGCCAAAGCGTTGCCCGGTGCGGTAAACGGCAGCGAGCGCCTTGATGGCGGCGTCTGTGCCATCCCATGTTTCCACCGGCTTGAGACAGGTGTCGCAATTGCCGCATCCGCCAGCATGGGCCTCGCCGAAATGGGCCAGAATGGCTTGCCTGCGGCAGCCGGGGGTTTCGCAGATCGCCAGAAGGGCGTTCAGCTTGGCGCGCTCCACCCGTTTGACATCATTACTGGAATTACCTTCGTCAATCATCCGGCCGCGCTGAATCACATCGGCCATACCATAGGCCATCCACACATCCGATGGCAGGCCGTCGCGGCCAGCGCGTCCGGTTTCCTGATAATAGGCCTCGACGGAGCCGGGCAAATCCAGATGCGCCACATAGCGCACATTGGGCTTGTCAATACCCATGCCAAATGCGACGGTGGCGACAAGGCAGAGGTTTTCCTCACGCAGGAAGGCATCCTGATGTCTGTCTCGCAACTCTCGGTCCATGCCAGCATGATAGGGCAGGGCATAAATGCCTTGCGCGTTCAGCCATTCCGCCGTGTCTTCAACCTTGGCCCGCGACAGGCAATAGACAATGCCGCTTGAGCCTTTATGACGCGACAAAAAACGCAGCAATTGCTGGCGCGGCTGATCGCGCTCCACAATCTCATAGGCAATATTGGGCCGATCAAACGAGGTGGTGAACACCTGCGCCTGATGCAGCGCCAGCTTGTCGATAATATCCTCGCGGGTGTGCGGATCGGCGGTGGCAGTCAGCGCTATGCGCGGCACGCCGGGGTAGCTCTCGGCCAGATGGCCAAGCTCCCGATATTCAGGGCGAAAATCATGCCCCCATTGCGAGACGCAATGAGCTTCATCAATGGCAAACAGCGCAATTTTGGCATTGCCCATCACCTCTTTAAAGGCAGGCGTCACAATGCGTTCCGGCGTGACATAGAGAAGATCAAGGGCGTTGTTGGCAATTTTGCTGCGCACCTCAACAAACTCTTCACGGGTGAGCGAGGAGTTCAGGGCAGCGGCCCGCACGCCCAATTGTTGCAAAGCCTGTACCTGATCGCGCATCAAGGCAATCAGCGGCGATACCACAACACCCACCCCATCGCGGCAGAGTGCGGGAATTTGAAAACACAGGGATTTGCCGGCGCCAGTGGGAAACAGCACGACGGCATCGCCACCGGAGACCACTTGCGCAATCACATCGGCCTGCTTGCCCCGAAATGAGGGGTAGCCATAAATCGTTTGCAGAATGGAGAGCGGGTTTTTCACGGCCCCATCATCAAACAGGCAATCAAGGCTGCTCTTTTTCTGGTGCGCTGTGCCGTTTTCCATAGGTGATATTTCAATCCATAAATCTTTGAGCGCACCAATATGACACCGGGATGCAATAGTCACATGATAAAATATTCCCCACGGGTTTGAATAGCTCCAAAATCGGCGCGTCGGCAAAGGGGTTCAATTTGACCGCGTCAACAATAGAAGACATAGTCCACAACGGGATCACGGATCAGGGTTCGTGATATTTTTTATGACAGGAGTTTTTTATGCCTTCGACTATCGAAGCGCTTGGCAGTTCCATTGATGTGACAACAATTGACAGCGTTCAGGCAGTCGTCTGTGATCTGAATGGCATTTTGCGCGGCAAGCGCGTGCCGGTTGATCAGATCGAAAAGGTTCTCAACGGCGGTATCCGTATGCCTCTTTCCATTGTCGGCGTCGACATCTGGGGCGAGGATATTGTCGGCAGCTCTCTTGTGTTTGCCAATGGTGATATTGACGGAATCTGCGCCAATACCGGACGCGGTGCCCTGCCGGTGGGCTGGACGCTGAAGCCCAGCGCCGTTGTGCCGCTGTGGCTGGTCAAGGAAAATGGTGATCCCTTTCTGGCCGATCCCCGTCAGGCGCTGGCTGCGATTGTACGGCAATATCATGCGCTGGGCCTGCGCCCGGTTGTGGCGTCTGAGATGGAATTTTATCTGGTGGACCCGGAGCCGGATCACGCCGAGCCGCCGATTTCGCCCTATACCGGCAAGCGGCTCGACTCGGATGCCATTCTCTCCATCGATGAGCTGGATGATTTTGGCGAGTTTTTCTCGGATGTCTATGCCGAGTGCAAGCGCCAGAATGTGCCCGCCGATTCGGCCGTGGCCGAAAACGGCATTGGCCAGTTCGAGATCAATTTGCTGCACACCAGCGATCCACTCAAAGCGGCCGATGACGCCCTATTTTTGAAACGCATCGTCAAGGGTGTGGCCCGCAAACATCGACTGGCTGCCACCTTCATGGCCAAGCCCTATGGCGGGCGTTCGGGCAGCGGTATGCATATGCATTTCAGCATTATCGATGCCGACGGAAAAAATATTTTTGATGATGGCACGGCGGAAGGCTCCGATGTGATGAAACATGCTGTTGCAGGCCTGCTGCGTGGCATGGAAGAAACCACGCTGCTGTTTGCCCCGCATTTCAACTCCTATCGCCGCTTGCGGCCCGACACCCATGCGCCCACCAAGATTTCCTGGGGCTATGAAAACCGCACGGCAGCTATCCGCATTCCCGGCGGTAAAACCGAGGCACGGCGTATCGAGCACCGCGTTGCCGGGGCAGATGCAAATCCCTATCTGGTCATGGCAGCTATTTTGGGGGCCGCGCTGGTGGGTATTCGCAACAAGTGGACGCCGCCAGAGCCAACATCGGGCCGGGCCTATCAGGGGCGGGGTGCCAGCATTCCGGTGGAATGGGGTGCCGCTGTTACGGCCTTTGAAAACGGCTCGATTGTGCCGGAAATTTTTGATGCTGAGCTTCGCGCCATGCTGATTGCCTGCAAACGGCAGGAAATCGCCGGTTTTGCTGAACAAGTGACCGATTTTGAATTCGGTGCCTATCTGGAAATTGTCTGATGAGCGCGTCCAAAAAATCCTATGCCGGCAACGGCTCTTATCCCGATAGCTATTATGCGGCCTCGCGCAATATCGTGCGCGTGCCCAAAATTCTGGAAGGGGAGATCACCGCCGATGTGGCCGTGCTGGGCGCTGGTTATTCGGGCCTGTCCACCGCCATTCATCTGGCGGAAAAGGGCTATAAGGTTGTAATTGTCGAAGGGGCCAATGTTGGCTGGGGTGCCTCCGGCCGCAATGGCGGGCAGGTGGTCAATGGTCTCAACGCCAGCCTTGATACCATCACCCGCCGCTATGGTCAGGAAGCAGGGGCCTTCGTTGGCAGCCTGATCCAGGAGGGCGGGAAAGTCATTCGTCGCCTCGTCAGCCAGTATGATATTCAATGCGATCTGAAGCCGGGCAATATCTATGCCGCCTACACCAAGGCCCATATGAAAGAGCTGGAGCATAAAAAGGCGCTATGGCAATCGCACGGCATGGACGATCATCAATTGCTCGACAAAGACATGATCCGAAAGCTCGTCAATACCGATGCCTATATCGGCGGTATGCTGGACACCACGGGCGGCCACCTTCATCCGCTTAATCTGACACTGGGAGAGGCCGCAGCATTTGAATCCCTTGGCGGCGTGGTTTTTGAACAATCACCAGCCATTCGCGTGGATCACGAGGCCGAAAAACCCTCGATCATCACCGCCAGAGGGCGGGTCACAGCCAACACCGTGGTGCTGTGCGGCAATGCCTATCTGGGCCATGTGGTGCCCAAACTGGTATCGCGCGTCATGCCCGTCTCCACTCAGATGATGGCAACAGCACCTTTGGGTGAAGCGCAGGCCAAAGGGCTTATTCCAAGTGACATGTGCGTGGAGGATGTGCGCTATATTCTCGATTATTTCCGCCTTTCTGCCGATAATCGGCTGATTTTTGGCGGTGGAACGGTCTATGGCGGCACGGATGCTGCCGATGTGCGGGCAAAGCTCAGGCCCAATCTGGAAAAGGTGTTTCCGCAGCTCAAGGGCGTAAAGATCGACTATGCCTGGAATGGCAACTTCGCCCTGTCGTTCTCGCGCGTGCCGCAGATGGGGCGGATTGGCAAAAACACCTATTTTGCCCATGGCTATAGCGGCCACGGCGTGACCGGCTCGCATCTGTTTGGCAAGATTTTAAGCGAAGTGATCAGCGGTGCTGATTCCAGCCGGTTTGATCAATTTGCCAAATTACCATGGATACCCTTTCCGGGTGGGCGGATGTTCCGGGCGCAATATTCCACCATTGGATCGTGGTGGTATCAGTTCAAGGACGCCTTTGGCCTGTGATTGGCCGTTATACCGGCTGCTCGGATTGTATCGATCCGCCCTTGCAAATTGATAAGTGTTGCATACCAACTCAAAATGGTAATTACTGTTGAAACCCATCAAGCCTGTCAGGAGGACAGGTTTGATGACGTTCTTGACATAGATATTTTGGGCGAGGAGGACGCACACTATGAAACAATGGATTGCATTTCATCTGGGCAGCGCGGCGGTTATCGCCGCTGTTTTGGGTACAGGCTCAACCGCAATGGCGGCTGGAAAAATGACCTGCGTTGATCTGGGCCGCAGCAGTTTTGATATTGCGGGCCTGAAGATTGAGTCGACCAAAACCGTATCCATGGGCGATTTGATCGGTAAAAATGCAAAATCCCCCAACAGTCATTGTGTTTTACGCGGCCAGATTGGTGCCCATAAGGGGGTTGATGGACAAGATTATGCCATTTCGTTCGAGTTGCGATTGCCCGACACCTGGAACGGTGATTTCGTGCATCAGTTCAACGGTGGCAATGACGGTTTTGTCGTGCCAGCACTTGGGCAATTGATGGGTGGCGACCGCAGCAAAACAGCGCTTGGGCTTGGTTTTGCCGTTGTATCCAGCGATTCTGGCCATGACGCCATGGCCGTGAAGGATGCAGGTCTTGCTGGCGGCGCGCGCTTTGGCTTTGACCCACAGGCGCGGCGTGATTATGGCTATAGCGCGATTGAAACCTTGAACCCGGCCGCCCTGAAAATCGTCGAAACCTATTATGGCAAGCCGGTTCGCTATCGCTACGGCATGGGTGGCTCCAATGGTGGCCGCCACGCGCTGGTTGAAGCCGCCCGCTCTCCCGGTGCGTTCAACGGCCTTCTGGTCGGTTATCCCGGTTACAATCTGCCCAAGGCAGCCATTCAACATGCATGGGATGTGCAAGCCATGAAGCCGGTGACGGGTGATATTCGCACCGCCTTTTCGCCTGCGGCGATGAATGTTCTGAAAAATGGGATTCTGGAGAGCTGCGACAGGCTTGATGGTCTGGTCGACGGCTTTGTTGCCGACAGTGCCGCCTGCCAGAAAGAGTTTTCTGTTGCTAAACTGGAATGCAAGGCGGACCAGACAGATGGTTGCCTGAGCCCGACTCAGGTCAAAGCCCTTTCAACCATGGAGAAAGGGCCGCAAAACGCCAAGGGCGAGGCGCTCTATAGTTCATGGGTATGGGATGCCGGCATGGCCTCAAGCGATTGGCGCCGCTGGAAGCTGGAAGGAGCGAAAGACGCGGATGGCACAGCGACAATGCCACGCATCGTCGCCCTTGGCGCACCGTCTCTTGCGCAAGTCTTCATGACACCACCGATCAAGATTGATGGGACACCGCAGGAGCTGGAAGCCTTTCTGCTGAATTTCAATTTTGACACCGATGCCCCGAAGATTTTTGCCAAAACGCCAGAATTTCCGGAATCCTCCTATGATTTCATGGTGCCGCCCGGTGCGGATAATCCCGATCTCGCCGCCTTCCGCGATACGGGAGCCAAGATGATCGTGTTCCATGGCAATAGCGATCCGGTGTTTTCCGTGGTGGACACCATCAATTGGTACAAAAAGCTGGATGCCAACAATGGCGGCAAGGCCAGCAGTTTTGTTCGCTTCTATGAGGTGCCCGGAATGCCACACGGAGCAGGCGGCCCCTCCACTGATGATTTCGACATGTTCACCGCTCTGGTCAACTGGGTCGAAAATGGCAAGGCCCCTGAGGCGATTGTCGCTGGCGTCACCGCTGGCAACAAGGAAGGACAGGAGACGCTTGGCAATGTGACGCGCAAGCTGTGCCCCTATCCGCAGGTTGCCCGCTATCACGGCTCGGACCCAAAATCGGCAGAAAGTTTTACCTGCCAGTAAATGCGCCGCGTTTATCACCCTCGGGCTTGTCTCGGGGGTGATGCCTCATGCTTTGGGCATATGCCAAAGCCCGTCAGCTGCGCGCTCCAGCATGGGGGTTGCAAAGCAGCCCTCAACACGTCGGGTCATGCCGGGTGTTGCAGCATCAATTGCTGGTCTCCACCGATCAGATTGCAGCATGCCGCTCCAATCACCACCGGGCTGATGCCGCAGGTGGCCAGCAAAGACAGGCCCGCGATGATCGACGAGCCACTGGAAATCACATCATCAATCAAGGCCACCCGTGTGTGTTTCACCAAAGGCACCATGCGCGGATCAATATAAAGCCGCTTGATCTGATCCGGCGTGGTGATGGAGGATAGTGGCACCGACAGCCCATCCTCGTACCAGAATTTGCGCGACGTGCCGAGTGGGACGTAGCGCCCATGGCCCAGCTTTTTCGCCACTTCCGAGGCCAGCGTCAGGCCCAGCGTTGGCAGACCAATGACAACCTCCGGCGCATAGGGCTTGAGCCGTGCTGCAAGGTCTTCTGCAAGCGCGTGAACAACCGTGAAACTTGCCTGATTGATAATCAGCGAGGCCAGCGCATGGCACCCATCGCTGAGGGGCCGGATGGGCAATGGCAATTGCTGGCCATTGGCAAGACAGGCCGGAAAGAAGTATTGATGGCCGCCATCCAGTTTGAAGGTTCCGGGTGGGTGCACTGTCTGCCAGAAATCATGCGGTTGCATTGCCCCTCCTTCCTACTCCAGAATGCCAAGAATAGATGATGCCATCACGGTGCCGCTGACAACATCGGCAATGCCGAGGTCTGTCTGATGCGGCCCGGCATTGCAGGCAAGCGTTGCCCCAAAGCAGGCCTTGAAAATCAGATAGGGCGGCTGCCAATCCACCACCTGATCCATAGCGGCACGCACGTTGGCAAACCCCTTGGCCACAGTGCTGAGGGTGGCCTCGGAGACCAGCCCGGAGACGGGCAAGGGCAGCAACGCAGTCACCACACCATCCATAGCAACTGCCATGCCACCACCCGCCGCAATCACCGCATTGGCAGCGACCGCCATGTCTTCGCAATTGCCACCAAACACAGTCAGGTTATGGCTGTCATGCGAGACGGTGGTGGCAAAAGCCCCCCGCCACTCACCCCATTCTCGCAGAAATCCAAGCCGTGGTGCGCTATCCGCCAGGCCGTGACGATGGGCAACAGCAATCAGCGTGGTACCCTTTGGCGGCACAACAAAGCCGTTGATCACGCTGGCTTCCGCCTCACCCCAGCGGGTGAAGCGCGGGCGGTCGATGGTAGCAAGGCGTACGCGAACGGCTTCAGAGCGAAGACGAAAATCATCAGCAGACAGCAGGGTGATTTTCATGGACTGGTTAAAAGCCTCCGGGATGCTGTGCTGCAAAGGGGAATTTTCTGAAACAACATTGCCGTTGACCAGAACCAAGCGCGCCTGAAAATCGCGCAAATCGTCAAACACCACCAGATCGGCACGCCGACCGGCAGCAATCAGGCCAAGATCGTTGCGGCCCAGACGGCTGGCAGCATTCAAGGTTGCGGCCTGCAAGGCCCATTCGGGCTTCAGCCCATAGCGCACCAGTCGCCGCACCACATCATCCAGCCCGCCAGCGGCAAACAGATCATCGGCAAACACATCGTCAGTGCAAAGGGTGACAGTTTGCGGCACATGGCCGAGGGCGTTGAGAACCTTGACAAACTCCGGCAGCAGATGGTCATGGGAGCCGCGCAGCTCAATGGTCAGGCCCGCTCGCAGTTTTTCCATCAGGTCATCACCGGAGACCAATTCGTGATCAGACGTGATGCCCGCCGCCATGAAAGCCGCAAGATCGGCCCCCGTCAGGCTCCGGGCATGGCCACACACAGGTTTGCCAGCGGCGAGACCCGCGTGAACAATGTCACTCATGCGCGCATCGCCTTCGATCACACCGCGCATGTTCATCACCTCGGCAATGCCACCGATTTCGTCTCTGGCCAGAAGTTGGCGGATTGTATCGCCATCAAAATCAGCGCCCGCCCGCTCCAGCCCCGGAGCCGATGGCACGCAGGAGGGAGCCAGAACAATAAAGCGTAAAGGCAGATTGCGCGTGGCTTTAATCGCCCAATCCACGCCTGCAATACCATGGACATTGCCAAATTCATGGGGGTCCCAGACCACAGTTGTCACGCCGCGCGGTACCACGGCTGAAGCATAGGTGGCGGGCGTCACCATCGAGCTTTCAACATGCATATGGGTATCGATCAGGCCGGGACAGACAAAGCCGCCCTTGGCATCGATCACCTCTGCCGCATCAAGGCGGGTACCGGGGGGATGAACTGAAGCAATCAACGGCCCAACAAGGCCTATATCGGCAGGGCGGCGCTCTCCCGTGACCATATCGACCACAATGCCATTGACAATTAAACGGTCAAAAGGGGCGGCACCTCTTGCCGCCTTGGTGGCGCGAAGGCGCAAATGAGGTGCTGCAAGATCAATGGGCTCAGCATGAGTCATGGTTTTGCCGCCTCCATTGCAAGCGCATCCAGCACGATTTTACGGATTGCGGCCGCATCACAATCATTGGCATAGGCCGCATTGAAAGGGGCGTGAGTGGCGCGTGTTTCCACCACTGTGCGCCCGCGTGTGAGGTTGCCCGAGAGTTCAACACCGATAAAAGCGGGATCAAAGGTCATCAGATCAGGCCGCGCAAAGGCCACTGCTGCCGATGGGTCATACAGCGCCATGCTGGAGCGCCCCCGCGAGACAGCGATATTGATAAAGCCAGCCGTCATATCGGCAAGCATGGCAGCATTTTTGCCACCAGCCGAGCGGATCGGCGTGACATCGTCCATGGTCGCGGAAATCTTGCGGCAAAAATCCAGATCAACCATTTTCAATGGCAGCCCATGGGCGAAAACAATAGCAAGGGCTTCTGGATCAGCCAGCGCATTAAATTCGGCAGATGCGGTGTGATTGCCACGGGTCAGCCCGCCGCCCATCCAGACCAACTCGTCAATTTTGGCGGCAAGGTCTGGTCTGGCCAGCGCGAGAACCGCAATATTCGTGAGCGGTCCCAAAGCCAGGATGCGTTTTGGCCCGTCCCCGCACTCAAGCCAATTGCACAGGGCCGTGAAGGCATCGCTTGCGGGCAGCGGCAATGTATCAGGCAAGGACAGGCCGATGGTGGGTATCCCGGTCTGACCCAAAATATCGGTCGCGGTGGTGATGGATGCCAGCACCGGCGTTGCCCGCCCGGTATGGATGGGAAATGTCCAGCCAAAGACTTCGACAGCACCCGCCGCATTGCGGCGCACCTGATCCAGCGACGCATTGCCGAAGGTCAGGGAAATGCCATCAATGTCCATGCCCTGATGCAGCACCACCAGAATGGCGGCAATGTCATCAAAACCCATGTCCGTATCAATCCAGACGCCCATAACGCTCAATTCTTTTGTTTTTGTTTGTCTTTCCGGATAAAAGGGGGGGCCTTTTCCGACAGGCTCTAATTGCGTGTGAGAACAGCGGCCCGTTCGATCGGCAGATCAAACACCAGTTCTTGCCCAAGGTGATAGGCGGGAAGCGCGGCATCGACTTCCGCCTTTACGGAGCCAAAAGCGGTTTCCAGCACATATTCGCGGGTGCCCCCGGCAAAGGAGACGCCGCGCACGGTGCCGTTCAAGCTGCCCTGCCCAAGCACAACTGTGCGCGGGCGAAACGCAAGGCCCGCCGCATTTGGCAAGGGCCCTGCCAAAGGCACCATCACAGTGTCCGCATATAGCTTGCCATCCGTGATGCTGTAGATATTGTCAAAGCCAACGAAATCGGCCACGAAATGCGACACTGGCGCGTTGTAGATCTCTTCCGGCGTGCCAATCTGTTCAATGGCCCCGGCCCGCATCACCACAATACGGTCGGCCAGCGCGAGGGCCTCAGTTTGATCATGGGTGACAAAAATCATGGTAACGCCGGTTTCCTTTTGCACGCGCTGAAGCTCGGTGCGCATATCCAGCCGCAGGCGCGCATCCAGATTGGACAAAGGCTCATCCAGCAGCAGAACTTTTGGCTCCATCACCATGGAGCGGGCCAGCGCTACGCGCTGTTGCTGGCCGCCGGAAAGCTCCGGTGGTTTGCGGGCCGCGTAATCGAGCAGACCCACGGATTTCAACCCGCTTTCCACACGGTTGCGAAGCTCTCCGCCTTTGATGCCTTTAAGCTTCAGCCCAAACGCCACATTGTCAAACACCGTCAAATGCGGAAACAGCGCATAGGATTGAAACATCAGGCCAATCTGCCGCTTGTTGGCGGGCACACGGGTGATGTCGACGCCATCCAGCCGGATGCTGCCGCTGCTGGGGTCAAGAAGACCGGCAATGGCCCGCATGGTAGTGGTTTTTCCACAACCCGATGGGCCAAGCAGCGCCACCAGCTCACCTTTGCCAATGGTGAGATCAAGGCTCTCAACAGCGGTGGTTTTGCCGTAGCGCAGGGTGAGTTTTTCAAGGGAAAGTGAGGTCGCATCAGACATAGCGGGAAAATCCAAGGAAGCGTTCAGCAAGCAGGACTATGCCCATCGACAGAAAGGCAAGCAGCGAAGACAGGGCAGCAATGGATGGATCAAACACAATTTCCATATAGCCGAGCATATCAATGGGAAGAGTTCGCACCCCCGGACCAGACAGAAACAGCGACACCGGCACCTGATTGAAGCTGGTGACAAAACCCAGAATGAAGGCCGAGAGAATGCCGCCGCGAATATTGGGCAACACCACCCGGAAAAATGCCCCAACACGGGAGCATCCGAGAAGGACTGCCGCTTCCTCCATGTCCGACCGCAGATTACCAAGGCTTGCCGACACAACCCGCACCGCGTAGGGCAGCACAAGGGCCGTGTGGGCCAAAAACAGCGCAAGCGTGATCGGCATACCAATCGGCACGACAAAATAGCGCAGCAGCGCAAGGCCAACGATAATGCCGGGCACAATCACCGGAGCAGACACAATCGTGCGCACGGTCTCGGCAAAGGGCAGAGGGTAGCGCGACATGGCGTAAGAGGCTGGCACGCCGAGAAGCAGGGCCACCAGCGTGCCGCCAATGGCCAACACCATGGAGGTGACAAAGCTCTGCCGAAAGCTCTCGACTGTGAACACCTTGAAGATCCATTTCATTGAAAGCCCCTGCGGCGGAAAGGCCAGCGTATCGCCTGCCGAAAAAGAGGCCGCGACAATGATCAGAAACGGACCGATCAGAAAGGCAATGATCAGCCACAAAATCACGGTTGAAGGGTTAAACGAAAAGTGAGATTTGGTCATGCGTGCGCCTTTGCTGTGGCAATGCGTTTGAGCAGCAGGTTGGCGGCAAAGCTCATGGCCACCAGCACAAGGGCAATAACGCTGGCCGAGACAAAATCATTGGCAACCGTAACACGCTGATACAGCAGGGTCTCCAGCATCAGCACTTTGGAGCCGCCCAGAATGGCCGGGGTAATATAGGCCGTGAGCGAGCCGGTGAAAACCAGCGTGCCGCCGATCACCAGACCCTCCTTGGTGAGTGGCAGAATGATCTTCCAGAAAATCTGCAACCAATTGGCCCCCAGCACACGGGCGGCGGGCACAACATCTTTTGGCAGGTTTTCCAACGCACTGATCAGCGAGATAATCATCAGCGGTAAAAACAGCTGCAACAGCCCAATGAAAACCGCTGTCTCGGTAAACAGAATGCGGGCTGGACCATCCAGCACCCCAAGCCCCTGAAGCGCTTGATTGACAATGCCGGTACGGCCCAGAATGACAATCCACGCATAGGTTCGCGCCACCGGCGAAATCATCATCGGCAGCATGATCAGGCCAATCATCCGACCTTTGGAATTGGCGGGCAGGGCCACAATGGCATAAGCCGCTGCATAGCCGAGAATGGCGGAAACGGCGGTCACTTCAAAGCCAAGTTTCATTGTGCGCCAAAAGACGGTGCGATTGAGCGGCTCGGAAAAGAAGTTGCTATAGGCTGACAGGTTCCAACTGTTGCCGGAGTGAAAGCTCTCCGACAGCAGGAGAATAACCGGAACCAGAAAAACCACGCCTGCGAACAGCGCGGCTGGCAGCGCCAGCATCAGGGCTTCAGTGCGGTTTTGAAACATGGGTGGTCCTTAACAATATCCGGTTGTTGGCAGATGAACGGCTTTAAAGGCGACTATTATTCCGGTCGATAACTTCACTGTTTAGATAGGCCGCGACCCCCTCATCCCCCTGCCGGGACCTTCTCCCCGATGGGGAGAAGAGATGTGAGGCAACCTCCTGATCCTTTTCTGACCACTTTTCTTTCATCATCAAGCTTAGGTTCAGGGCCATCGTCTTGCGCCCTTCTCCCCAGCGGGGAGAAGGTGGCGGCAGCCGGATGAGGGGGTGCGAAGCCCAACACCATTTTCACCAACCCAAAACCTCACTGCCCAACCTTGGCATTCCATTCCTTCAACCAGGCATCCCGATTATCCAGCGCAACAGCCGACGGAATGAGCTTGAGGCTCTTGGCGGTGTCCTCGCCATAAGTGATGTTGTTGGCAACCGAATCCGACACCTTCACCTCCCTGTTGGCCGGGCTATCGACCAGCTTTTCAGCCAGCTTGGTCTGCACCTCGGTGGAGAGCCAGAAATCCATGAATTGCAGGGCCAGATCCTGATGTTTCGAGCCTTTGGTCAGCACCATCACATTCATGCCGCCAGTTTGCCCTTCCTTGGGTGTGGCCCAGCCCAATGGCAGGTCCAGCTTGGTAAAGGGCGACCACGAGAAGCGGCCAATCGGGGCTGCCCAGATTTCCTCCTGCTGCATCAACTGCACCAGCTGCGAGGATTTGACGTAGAAGGTGACGATGTCATCCTTCTTCTCGCCAAGGGCATCGATGGCTGCTTTCAGATCCGGGCTGTCCTTGCCGAGCGCCTTGCCCAGCATGTAGAGCGCTGTCGGTCCCTGATTGGTGGTGATGTTTGGAAACGCCACGTGTGAGGCATATTCGGGCTTGAGCAGATCGGCCCAGGACTCAATTTTCATTTTGTCGGTACGATAGACAATGGATGTGGCGTAGAAAGTATAGCCAATGCTCATGCCATCGCCATTCGGGTCTTTGGCAACATCATAGAGCTTATTGAAATTGGCAAGCTTTGCAGTGTCAATCTTGTCGATCAGACCAGCGCGGCTGGCCTGAAGCGCATCGGCCATCGAGACAACGGCCATATCCACCACCGGGCTTGCCTTGTTGGTTTCCATTTTCGCAAGGCGCTCAACGCTGTTTCCGGTTTCCACCACCAGCTTGCAGCCGCATTTCTGCTCAAACGGGGTGTAGACGATGTCCTTGAAATCATCCTGCGCAAAAGCGTAGACGGAAATTGTCAGGGTCTTGTCTTCGGCATGGGCAGCGCTGGCCAGCAAGCCCAAGGCTGATACACTTAAAATGCTTTTCAGCATGGTCCTGTTCCTCTTTTATGATTGTTGGTGAAGGGTGGATGGCGTGGGGCCACAGGTCTGGCGAACCACCAGCGACATCGGTACGCGGGCGTTTCGATGTGGGGTTTCCTCTTGTTTTCCCTCGATCTTGTTTACCAGCGAGGCAATGGCGATGTCGGCAATACGCGGCATATCCATGCGCACGGTGGTCAGAGCTGGCGTAATGGCAGCAGCCCAGAACAGATCATCAAAGCCAATGACGGTTGCGTCTTCGGGAACACGAATGTTGGCACGGTGCAGCTCGGTCATGGCGCGCAGGGCGTGAAGATCAGAAACAGCAGCAAAAGCCGTGACTCCCCGATTGAATTTATCTGCCAATCCCAGCAATGCACCCGCGCCGTATGTGGCATCGTGCTGCTCTATCCAGAGAACCTCAACCTGTGCGGAGGCGGAGAGCATGGAGCGAATACCGCCAATGCGGTCATTTTGCACGTTAGATGCAGGATTGTTGCCAATCAGCATGATGGCTTGATGGCCAAGCGCTGCAAGATGGGCACCCACCAGCGCGCCACCCTGCCAATGATCGGCCGAGACCGTGTTGCCCGGTGTCGAGGGGCTATCAATCACAGCATAGGGAATATCCATAGCCGCAATGCGCGTTCCACGCCGGGGCACAATGATCAAACCATCAACCCCACGCTCGATCAGCCGGTTGATGGCCTCAGTCTGAAGGGTAACATCGCCGCGCGAGTCGGCAATCAAAATACCATAACCGGCTCCGCTGGCCGCATGTTCAATCGCCTGAGCGATTTGCGGAAACAGTGGGCTGGCAATATCGGGCAACACCAGACCCAGCACACCGCTTTTTCCGGTGCGTAAAGCCCGCGCTGCCTGACTTGGCACATAGCCCATCGCATCCGCCATTTCCCGAATACGCGGCACAAGACTTGCCGATACCCGACCCTTGCCAGAAAGCGCATTCGATACCGTCGCCACCGACACGCCAAGCGCACGGGCAATATCACCCAGATTGATGGTCTGCTTTGGCGCGGGCGTGACGGACATGTCTCAGCACTCTGCAAAAGAATGATTAAACGATTAATCATCGTTAAATAAGACAATACGCGCGCCGATGTCAACGCTTTCACCACTCAAAAATCACAGGCGGAGAGTTTTGACCTGCCCTGACAGGATCAGACCGAAAGCCGGATTCCGCTTTCCCTTGACAAATCCTAGCATGATCCATCCGCCCCAAGAATGATCGAACAAAAACCCACCAAAGATTGTAAAATAAATTATACACTTTTTGAGAGATAAACCTTTGACTTGTGTAAAAATTAAAATACAATCTATTGGAACGGTTCTTGAAGGCGTTTCGCCAAATCCCGTTCCCCGCATACCAGGCTTCTGATGCATTTGAGATATTTGAAGTTTACTGCAATCACGCCTGCATCAGACCATGAGCAATCACCCGATCAATTGTGATTTTATCCCATTACAGGAGTGCGAATGTCTACCACCACCACGCTGACACCAAACAGCCAGGTTGTCGTCACCATGACGGCCACAACCGCTCAGGCTTCCTTCCAGATCATGCCGACTGACATCTCCTACTGGTCGCCATCGGTTGCCACATCGTTTGTCACGGCCACCAATGCAACGGACACTGGCAATGGCGTGGTCATCTTTAACAAGGGCCTCACCTTGCAGATGTTGCCGCAGGGAAATGGTAGCTACACCGTGATTGTCACCGGAAACATTACCGACAACGGCACCGTTTATCCAATTGCGGGCATGGCTGTTGGCACCTATACGGCATCCTAGTGCACTGACGCATTCACTGCGTTCATGCTCTCGTGCACTCGTTTTTGTTTATGCATCGATTTTCCAAACTCAGATGAATCTTTCGTTTGGATCGATACACTGGAGTTTGTCAGGGAAAAGTGACCCCCGGCATTCCCGAAAAGACAAATGAAAACGAAGAAATTGAGAGTCTGTCTGGTTCAATCTGAATCTGACGGGCTCTCAGCTCGCCTCGACATGAGATTGGGTTCCGCCGTTGCCGCAGTTGGTATCCCATTGTCAAATATACATAAACAATACGTATGTGAGCAAGCACCACACCCGTCCGCAATTGGCAGTATGCGGGTGTGTTCATGGTATGACAACCTCACATATCCGCTGCCGTATCGTCCAACATCCAACAGGAAAGTGTCGCACCATGGGAGCGGACTTTACGTTCATCGCAACCAGCGCGGCCAGCGGAGTGAGCCTGTATGAGGCAGCGTGGCAAGCCGGTCAATATTGGGCAGCTTATCTGCTGCCTGCCACTGGCAGCGCACCGCCAAAAGACATGAGCTACACAGACACGCTCAGCTCTGTTTACAGCAAAGGGTCTTACACGGCACTCTACCCCGGATCGTATATATTTGCATCCACGCGGCCCGCTGGGCTTGATGTCGATCCAGACAGCTTTATCGACAGCGTTACATCTTACATTAACAACCAAAATTTGGATGCCGGCAGTCAAGTGATATTATGGGTCACGAGCGTTGACCCGATCACCTTTGGCACTCCGTTTAATGATTATAGTATTGTCTTTAGCTGCAATGCAATTTCTGGTCAGTTCAACGTAACATCAAACTGGAATGCCAATCTCGGCCTGGATCTTACCTTCAATATTCTTTCGAATACGACGCTCAAGATCGACGCAACAAGTGGTTCTCTCAATTTTTCGGCACCTGCGAACTACACCCAGACTATTGCTTTTTCCCGAGGGCACTCGACACTTGGTATTGCGCTGGTCAGTGATGGCAGCCGCCTCAACGCCTATCTGCCGTTCACAGGAACCAATGCGGGTTGCTGCCTGTTTTCGGCGACCATTCAGCCCACCGTCACCTTTGGCAGCGGCGGCCTGCCTCTGGGCTTTCAATTTACTGCCACCGACACATCCAGCGGCACAGCGCAGACCGACAATTTCTATTATCCCGCCTTTTCCCCCGCAGCATTGCCGTCAACACTGCCTTGCATCGGCACTGTCGATGTTCTTGACCCGTTCAACCAGTTGATACCAGCTGCCGCGCTGTCATCGGGCGTGCTACGAACCGGCTTTATACTGACGGGCGGGACCACACTCGCCTCATGTTTTTGCAATACCCAAGGCAATCAGATCAGCCTGCTGCCATTGGGCGGCACAACAGCCCAGCCGCCACAAATACCGCTACAGGCCGGGGGCTTCGCGCTGACCACCAATGCAACGGTGCCAAGTGATCCCACCACGGCGGTACCAGCCCTGACATTGAGCGGACAATTTGGCGTCAGCACCGCCATGCAGAGCCCTGGCCAGACCGTGCAACTGCTGTGCGGCATTTATGGCTCAGAGAAAATTGCACTGACTGCCTATGATGCCACAGCGGCCAGCAACGATATTCTGCTCTTTTGCCTGGGTGGAGCGGCCTATGCGCCTGTGTTTCCCTTCACCACCGCCAGCCTGAACCAGCCAAGTTCGGGCAATGTGGTCACCCCACTCACCAGCACATCCACCACGGCATGGGCCACAGTCGTGCAGGGTGCCGCCACCGCACCCAGCTATAGTGCCGAGCCCGCGGGCAGCCCAATGTTTGGCTTTCCAGACACCATCAGCGGCGACACGATCATTCTCGAATCCCAGCCTCCGACATTGCCGCTGCCCCAAGGCGTCGCCCACACCTTTCCTCTTGTGCCCTACGGTGGGCTAACCGATACCACCGTATCGGGTTCCACGCTGGCCAGCTTTGAAAGCAGCATTATCGCGCCAACCCGCAAGCAGATTGTTTCGGCCGGAGCAACCACCACATGGGCCGCGCGTGCCAATGCCACAAACCGCGCCGCTCGCGCCAGGAACCAGCGCCGGGCCGGTCTGGCTGTGGAGCAGGATACATCGTCGGTCTACCGCTCCACGCCGCAAGGTTTGATTGCCACCGTCGATCCCGATAGCGGCACCTATCTGTCGGTGACCCTCGGTCAGACCGTGGACAGCACCGATGCCATTCTGCCATTCGGTTTTCAGCTGCCATCTCTCAAGTTGCAAGATGCACTCCAGACAAACCAGTTGTTTCTGGTGATCGTCAATCCAGACAATCTGGTGGCCGAGACCGATGATTTTGAAAACACCCTTGAAATTGCTGGCTGGTCAATGAAAGCCAAGGTCGGTGACGGGGTATCAGCCACCCAATACGCCAATGTCATGGTGATGAAATATTGCGAGGGCAGTTTTGCCGATATGATTGGAAATCCCAACCAATGGACGGCGCAAGCGGATTTCTCGCTACCGTCCGGCACGGATTCCCAATCCAGCGTCGCCTCGGTCAGTTATACGGGCCTGTCTGCCTGGCTTCAGGATCTGGTCAAGGCTGCCGAAAGTGCCGTCGCCGCCGATGCGTCGTCGCCCTATGCCAATTTTGTCAGTCTGGTCAACGACCCTGACTGGAACGGGGTGCTGGTGTTGCAGGCCAATCTCGATTCCAGCAGCCTGCCCGATGGCTTGGCGGGAATTGTCGCTGGTATCGATATGACCCAGTTCAAGGCCCATCACTTCGGCTTTACCGCGAGCCGGCTGTCCACCAATGCCGATGGCACCATCACCTTCAATGGCAATTCAAGCACATTTGGCCTGATAGATTATACCAACCAGACGTTTGCCACCAATCTGGCTGCGGGCGTTTCGCCCGACACGCCAATCAGCCTGTCCATCGCAAACAATTATGCCTTCAGTGTTTTACAGCTACAGGTTCTGTTCGACAACGCCGCGGTGCAGACCTTCAAAAGCTATCTGGAACTTGGGGTTGGCACGCTGTTTACCAGCAATGTGCTGAGCACCACCTTTGGCGGCACCACCATGCCCAGCAACGGCGTGGTCCTGAATGGCAGTTACGTCGATCAGAACGGGGTTGGTGTTTACATCTTCGTGCAGGACACCACCACGGTGTTTACCCTGGACAGCAATATTTTGCCCGCAATCGCATTCACGCGGGTACAGTTTAACTGCATGGGCACAACCGACGATGGAGCCACCGTTTTAAACCGCTTCTTCATTTGGGGCAGTTTCGATTTTACCCAGATCAACGACACCGACGGAGCGCTCTTCGATGTGCTGTCTTTTGGTGATGATGACGCAGCCAGCGATTCTGAATTGTCCGGGGCAGGCTTGAGTTTTTCCAGCCTGCTGATTGACATGACTTATCCGCAAACCACCCCCAACGCCGTGAGCTTCGTTGAAAACACCCAGAACCTCTCATGGGATCTGGCCAACAGCATATATCGCAACAACAGTTTGTTTCAGGGGTTCGGATTACAACTCAGCGGCTTTATTGCTGCTGGTTCCAACGAAATGCCCGCAGACTACGGCTACCTCACGGTCAGCTCCGACCTCAATCTGACCGCCTTCAGCAGCGGGTGGTATGGCGTCACCTATAACGTCACCATGGGGGGCCCGGGTGCACTGGCCTCCGCTGCCGGGTTCAACTCCTCTTTACTGGTCGCGTGGTCGCCGGACACCACCGCGGACGACACCAGCTATTCACTGTTCATGGGCCTTTCGCTGCCGGGCGCGGCACCGGGTGCCAAGCTGATCAGCCTGCAAGGCGTATTCAAAGTTGCAGTAGACAGTATTGCGCTATCACGCCAGAAGGTGCCCGATCCAAACTCAAGCTCCTATTATTACTGCCTGCGGCTCAACAATATTGGTTTGAAAATTCTGGGCATTGCCAAACTCCCTCCGGACGGCAGCATCAACTTCTTCCTTTTTGGTGATCCCGGCAGCAGCAGCAGCCCCGGTTGGTATGCGGCCTACAACCGCAATGTCCAATCGACTGAGGCTGACGAAACCCTCCTTCAGTGAGTATGCTGCGATGACGAACATTCTTTATTGGAATATCAGGCAATTTACGACCAAGTTAATCAATAGCAGTGATGGCAGTGTCGTTCCCGGCATCGCAGGCTTGACCTATGCGACCGCATCTCAACAACGCCTCGCACTCGTCCAGAATGTGATCGATGCCGCTAAGGCAGACATTATCTGTATTGTCGAAGTCTCAAGCGGCAACGGCGGAGCTTCTGATTTAGGCCCCTACGGCAATGGACCACAAGCGGCGGCCCTGCTGCTCCAAGAGCTGCGCGATGCTGATCCGACACACGCGGCCCAATGGCGCATGGTGCCACCACTGTGGCTCGGCTCACGTATTACGCCACCGGCCGGAACAGAAACGGTGGCTGTGCTATACCGCGGCAAAACCGGCACAGTGGGTCGTTATTTTACCGGCCCCAACGTATGGACAGGCGGGGCTGGGGGCGTGTCCAAAAACCCGCAAACAGGGACTTTTACCCCGCAAAACTACCCGGAAAACTACAATACATTCATCGATGACCCGACACAGGGGATCGAAGAGCGGAATATACCCCCGACATCCCTTTATCGTCGTGGGAAAGCGGAAAATCAGTCAGCAGCCCGTATCTTTTATGAAGCCACCCAACGGGTCGGGCAAAAGCGGGGAAGAAATCTCTATGAAGAAACAGGTATTTATGGTGCCTATCGCCCCCCTTACATGACCAGTTTTTATGAAATCAACACGGCTACGAATTCAGAACGCAACCTGACGGTCTTTTCCGTCCATGCGCCTCCCCAAAGAGGAGCCGCGAAAGCTTTCATGCAGTTCATGGCGGACACACCAGAGATCACCACTGCCCCTGATGTCACCTCTGCGGAAATCAAGGTCATATGTGGTGATTTCAATCTACAATTTCTCAACGCCAACGGCAGTTATTCGGGCGTCTACCAGCCTTTGACGGGTTTGGGCTATCAATCACTCTTGCCAACGGATCTTGATGCCCCCGCAGATGCCGCAGCGTTGGCAGCCTTCCGGGGCTATTTCGCCACGCATATCAGCGCTGTTCCGAGTTTACCCTCGCCACTTTATCCGCCGGAAGGCGCTGCAACCCGCTTCCTGTGGTCCGATGGCTATACAAACTCGCTCTCCTATTATCCCGGCTACGGTTACACCAGTGCGGCCAAAAATACTGATTCCATCGATAATATTCTGGTCTGGTCCTATCAGGCCCAGGCACCCCAATTTCCGCTCACAGTCATGAATCTGGTGACGGGCTGGCCGTTCGAACGCTCAACACTGTTGCCCGCCGCCTGTGAGCCTCCGCTTGGTGAGAATGAGGATATAGTTGCGAGTGCCTCAACGTTTACCGCACCGCCCGCTCCCTGGCCGCTAAATCCGACCGCTGCCAATTACAGTGCTGGCGACGGAGAAATTCTCTGCTCCTGGCCCAATTACGGGCGCATCTACTCCACCAGCGATCATTTTCCGTTGGTTACCACACTTTAACAGGCTGCTGAAAAAGTCAGGTGGAGCTGAAAATGAGAATGTTTTGGGGAGAAAAAGTGCAAAAAAACGGCGCATATAAGCCATATGTAACGCTTTTTGGGCGCTTTTCGATCACCGAAACAGACCATTTTCAGCCCGCCTCGAGTTTTTCAGCAGCCTGTTAAGGCTCACCATAAACGTCAACACCAGTTTGAAAGGCCGCCCCTATGGCAGATACGGCCATCGCCCTCGCCAACCTGCAAGCCGCAATCACGGCTTCCCTGACCGATGCGGGAACGTTCACGCTGGATGCGGCCTATCTGGCAGCCGGTCTGAACGATCCGGATGTGGCAGTATCGGCCGACTTTGATACCATCCTTGGTAAAGCCTTTCAGGTCAGTGCAACAGCGTTCAGCGTCGCTGGCAGCGCAAGCGGTGTCAGTCCAGTCGCCGACGCGCAATTTACCGTCAAGGGCGTCACCGTCCCCATCATTGGTGGCACAGAGACAGCGCCTGCCGCGCTCCTCTTCACCACCATGGCGGACCCGTCCGGCGATGCCGTTCTGGTGGTGCAGGTCGCGTCCTTTCCGGCAAACTGGAACTGGCCTACCAGCTTTCCCTACACAAACGGCTTTCCTTTCGATCAGGTGCCGCTGACCAATACAAAATTGTATTTCTCCACGGCCTCTGGCGTTTATCCCTGGACGGCGACGGATGGAATTGCCGTCAGCGCCGGTGCTACGCAGACCCTTCAGGCATCCATTTCCTTCCCCGATGCTGCCAGCCCCTATCTTGCCCTTTTCGCAGGCCTGATCGCCCCCACCAATGCCATCACATTGTCCGGCACGCTTGATCTGACACTCTACGGCGGCCCAGACTTTACCACCGGCGCAGTTCTGCCTGTCGGAACCTTCACCAGCGTGTTGAGCGATGAACACTATACATTTGCCGATTACCTATCGGTCAGCCAACCCGCCCTGGCGCTGATCATCCCCGCACCTGATACGGCGGATTTAACCGATGGTAATGGCACCCAGACACCATCGCTGGCGCTGACCACCAATCTGCTGATTGGTGATGCAGCGGCAGATGCGTATCAGCTGCAAGTATCAATACCATCATCCGCAGTCGGCGGAGATGCGAATACGTATACCGTCTCCCTCGTTCCCCTGACGACGGCTTTGCTTGATCCTTCGGACGCCATCACACTGATTGGGGGTAAGGGCAGTTATTTTGATGGTACGCCAGCCTATCTCCAACAGTTTTTGACCTCGTTCGGCCTGACTGGCATGACGCTTTCCGGCACATTTGATCTTTCATCCGTGACCGTTAGCCAGGCGACAGTGCAGCTTGGCACCCCCACCGGGCAGAACATGAACTGGCAACCCTTGCCAGCACCAACGCCAGATTTTTCCTTCACCATCAACAGTATGGCACTCGATTGGGCCGCTTCCAATCCACTTGACAATCCCAGCTTCAGCTATCTTTTTGCAACAAGTTTCTCGATCCTGCCGACTGTTTTCAAGTCAACTGACGGCAGCACCGACGGCGTTTTTGACGTGACGTTCACCTCGGATCAGGTTTTTAACGCCAGCTTCGACGGAAGCGCTTCACTGATTGATTTTTTGAGCACCGTCTCCAATGGTCTGGTCCCGTCACCAACGACAATCGGAGTTGATATTGTCGTCTCAGACATTAGCCTGCAACTCGATTACTCGTCCTACACCTTTGCGTTTTCTTCAGCAGTCGACGTTGATTTTTCTTTCCTGACAATCGGTGACAGCGATATTTTCACCATTTCTGGTGGCATGGTCAATCTTTCCGCCTACAGCGCCAGCAGCACGTCTGGCGACGATGCGGAAATCGGAGCTGGCACCGTTTGGTCAGGCAGCTTCTCCGGCCTTGTGACGCTGTGCGACGTTGGGGTCAACGTCACCGTTTCCTATGACGGTGCAGGCGATCAGGCCGGGTGGACACTGTCAGCTGCGCTGACCGATACAGTCGATGTCAGCAGTCTGATCAGCCAGTTTTTCCTGACATCGACCCCTTACAGTTTTCCCAGCTTCCTGCTTGGAGATCTGGAAGTCACAGCGCTTTCAGCAGAATGTTTTGTTCCAGACGCCAAAGACGGTGCCAATACCTACACCATCAGCACCAACTTTGACTGGAATTTCAGTTTTGGCGATCAGAACGTGGCAATTAAAGATGCCGCAATTACCGTCTCTTACGATGGCGAAAATTTTTCCGGCGATGCGACGGCAACCTGGGTTTATTCTGCCATCAATCTGTCGCTGGATTTCGGATATAATTTTGATGAGGAAGGCAATGAGAACCTCTATGTGACATGGGAAGGGTTTACGGCGACCTATGCCAGCACAACAGAGGGTGAAACCGCACAGCAAACCATAACCTTCACACTGAAGGGCTGGTCGGTCGGCACGTTGATTTCCAGTCTGATGGCCACACTGGGCAATCCGTATTTCACCTTGCCATCACCGTGGGATCTGCTTGACCAGATTTCGCTCGACGGGCTGTCGATCACGGTGTCACTGGAGGACGGTGCAACCAATTGCCTGACCGGGACCTATACCCTGTCCACTCCGCTGTATCTGGGGTTCATAACCATCAAGGGCCTGTCGCTGACGCGCAATACAGCGGGCGAAGTGCGGCTATCGATTGATGGGACCGTTCCAGACAGCCTCAAGGACTCCATGGGCACATTGATGGAGCCGGAGGGGCAATCGGTTGAAGACATGCCCACCGTGCCGGGGCAGGGATCAGAGTTTTTCCAGCTCAATCTTCTGGCTCTGGGCCAGCGCATTGCCATTAGCGGTTACGACAGTTTCACCTCGACCCAGGAGGTGATCACTGCGCTGGAAGGCGTGCCTGAAACCACGGGCACCCAAAACCCTATTGTGCCCACCCAGTCAGCGGTGACAGGCACACCCTATTACAATGCCGACAGCGACTGGCTGATTGCTCTTGACTTCGACCTGTTGAAAACAGGCGATACCTGGGCCATCAGTCTCCAGATCGTGTTCAACGATCCCGACCTGTACGGCATGAGGCTGGCGCTGACCGGCGGCAAGACGGGTGCCTTGTCCGGTTTCGTTATCGACATCCTGTATAAGAAAATCAGCGATGACATCGGCCTGTTTCAGGTCAATTTTACCTTCCCCGACAGTATCCGCAATCTCGATTTCGGTGCCGTCAGCGTCGTTCTGCCGTCCATTGGTGTCCAGATCTACACCAATGGCGATTTCACCATTGACCTCGGCTTCCCCTATAATATGGATTTCACACAATCCTTCAGCATTTCCGCCATCGTGTTCGGTGTGCCTGTGCTGGGGTCGGGTGGGCTGTACTTTGGCAAACTGTCCAACGCCACGGCAACCCAGGTGCCGGAAACCCAGCTCGGCACCTTCAACCCGGTTATTGTCTTCGGCCTTGGCCTACAGGTCGGCCTCGGCTATAACTTCAGCGAAGGCCCGCTCTCTGCCGGTTTTGCCCTCACCCAATTCGGGATCATACAGGGGGTTATTGCCACCTATCACCCCTATGATGATTCATCGTCAGGCACGGCGACCACCGTGCAGGATACCAATTATTTTTACCTGCAAGGCACTGTTGGCCTGATTGGTATGCTGTATGGCACGGTTGATTTTCAAATTATCACCGCATCTGTTTCAGTGAATATCACCCTGTCCGTCAATATGACCTATGAGTCATTTGAGCCCATTTATATCAATGCCTCGGCGTCGGTTAAGGTCAGCGTAAAAGTCAAGATCAACCTCGGCCTGTTCTCGATCAAAGTCACCATGTCATACCATACGGTGGCCTCGGTCAGCTTTGTCATCAACCTGCCGGGGCAGGGCACAGCGCCATGGATAGACAGTGGCCAAAGCGTTCAGAACACGGCACTCCTGAGCGATGACCTTGTCAGGACAAATGCCCGGAGTGGCCGCCTTCAGCGTCGGCGCGCCTGGCACCGCCGCTCGCTGCCGACCGAGGTACTACGCCGCAGTCCCCACCTGTATGTTCGCAGTCCAAAGGCAAGTCGGCTCGCGGCCTCCGTCAGCAAGCAAACCCTGACCCTCGTGGTTGCTCCGCAGTTTACCGTTCTGGCCCCCGAAGGGGCGACCAGCTATGCGGATCAGCAGGGTGCGTTTGTGTGCCAGTTCGCCATGGACGCGCCGGACCCGACAAATGCTGCCGACAACACCGCTGAAGCGCTTGGCACCTCGTTTGAAATGATGTGCGCCAGCTTCTTCCCCTGGCTGATCGATCTGATGGATGGCGACACTGCGGCAGACATTGATCTGGCTGCCACCGCCAGCCAGACCGTGACGCTGGACAGATTGCAGGCCGATATGGACTGGTTTGCCAACTCGGGCCAATCGGCATTTACCACCACAGACCTTCTGACCTTCCTGTCTGACGCCTTTATTCTCAACATCGTCACCACGCCTTTGTCAGACGAGACCAACCACATTCTGTTTCCGCTGTTTGACGGCTTTGTTCTCACCATTCCTGATCCAGACGACAGCACCAACAGCAAAACCGTGACGCTGGAGACTTATACCGAAGCAACCTTGGCCTATTGCAACACAGTCGCAGCCCAGTTGCGACAAGCGGCACCGAGCACAACAACATCATCTTCCACAACCCGGAACACCGCTGACGACACCATCCAGTCCATGGCGTCTTTCGTCTTGATCGATGTGTTCACCATCATTGCGCGTGCGTTGTTGCAGGCAGGCATTAATGCCTTCGGCAGCTATGCCTATACGGTGGCCGCAACCGACAGCATTGACGTGATCCTGTCGACCTTCAACAATTACGGAAATGCGATCACCACCGACGACATCGTGGTTCCCAATGCTGATTACGATCTCAACAGCGGCTTGAGCCTCTCGCTGGTCGGGCTGAGCAGCGTCATCCAGGCCAGCGACACACTGACCACCATTGCTGACCGCTATTCTGATCCCGATATACAGGACAGCCGCTGGAGCATCACAGCGGCCGACCTGATCAGTGTTGCCAACGGTGATGCCCGCATCCTGCAAGCCGGTGTGACGCTCACGCTGACCATCAGTGGTAAGGCGGTTCCTTACACCACCCCGCCCGGAGCAAGTTTCAACCAGATTGCGGCCGACAACGGCATCACGCTTTCGGAACTGTCAGCCCAGACTTCGCTCTATGATCTGGCCGGTCTGCTTACGCCAACCACGGTAATTGCGATCCCTGACATCGCCTATATCTCTGCCAGTGGCGATACCCTCAACAGCATTGCCGCAACGTTTGGCACGACCGCATCGGTTGTCGGCTTCGACAATGCAGATGTGACCGGGTTGTTTGTCGTGGGCGAGATTGCGATTGCCAACCTTGAGGCGTTACCGATCAGTCAGGTGTGGACAGGTATCACGGCCACCAGCGACATAGCGCAGGTCGGCGGCCAGGTCGCCAGTTTCCTGACGGCAGGCTTGCGTCTGCCAATGGCAGACGGGCTGACCCTGTCGTCTGATTTCCTCTATCCGACCCAGCAAAGCGATTACGCCCTGTTCCAGTTGACCGGCCAACAGTTTCCCACCCCGGCTCCGGCGCAACAGCAGCAAGCAGGCTATGGGATCACGCTGGGATGCACCAGCCAGTCTCATGGTGTTGATATGAGTTTCGTAACCTTCAACGGCAGTAGCACTGCCACCAGTATCGACGTTGATCTCAGCGACGCCTACGGCCTGCTTACCACCGTGCTGGAATACGCGCAGGCTGGCAAGTTCGTGCCTTCTCCGACCAGTGCCAACGTGCCTCTGGTGTTGCTGCAACCGCGCCAATATACCAATGCTGGTTATGCGATGTGGAGCACCTCCGATTTCGCCACGCTGGCGAAGCTCACCGAAGCGGGGGCGGATGCGGTGAAGGCGACGCCTTATCTGTGGAGTCTGCCGCAATCCCTGATCAATGCGTTGCAGAACCAGCAGGCAACACTGAGTACCCTATTCGATGCCGAGGATGCGGCAGACTACACCAATATCATTGACCTGATGCCGGTATATCAACCGCAAATCGGCACCACATCCCCCAACGATCCGGCGACATTGTTCAGCGATCTGACAGCCTATGCCTACGCCACGCGGGTTGATTTCCAGATTACCCGCCTGTCCGCGACAACAGACGCCAGTTCCGACAATCAGTCCACATCCACCGCCAGCGCCAACGATTCCACCATCTACCAATTGGTCGGTCCATCATCGAGCGATGCTCAGGTGCTGGAATATCTGCTGACGGCTGTGTCGGCGTTGGGAGATGGCTTTATATCCGGGCTGTTCGTGCTGTATTCCGCTGGCGGAACCAACACCACCACCCTGACCGGACAGGCGGATTCGGCCTTCCTGTCCTTTATCAGCCAGACGAACCTGTCGACCCAAAGCAATCCATCGTTCAGCACCGCCCTGTTCAGGACGTCTGAAACCACAACCCCCTCAACACCGCCGCAAGGAATCGCCAATACACCGACCGAATTCATTACCCTGCTGTGGGAGCAGTCGGTGGTGAAAGGCGGCGGCTATTATTTCTATTGGGAACAACTGGATTCCGGCAGCGGCTTACCGGCAGAAATCTTCGATTCCAGCGGCACCGCCACCTTGACGCTGGTGGTCACCCTTGAGCGGGATCTGACTATAAAAGCCAACAACGCTCTGACCAATTTCACCAATGCGTTTGTCACGACAGAAAATCTCGATCCGCTCAATGATGTGGTCGTTTTGCAGTCGCAGGATACCGCTGGCAGCAGTGCTCCAACCACCGCTGCCGATACGCTGACAAGCCTTGCCGCACTCTATTCTGTTGGTGTGGGGGCGCTTGCCCAGTCCAACAAGACAAAATCTTTGGCCAACGCCAGTCAGATTCCGATTTCAGGTCTTCTGCATCAACTGACGGCGGCAGAAACACAAGGCAACACCGAAGCCCAGATTCTGAACACGCTCGCCACCTACTATTCCGTGGGAGCCGTCAAGGCGATGACGGCTGCCGACATCACCAGCCAGAATGCCGGTGTGTCAGTCGTCACGGGTGCAACGCTTGTGATTCCGGCGATAACCTATCAGGTCAACCCCACCCTCAACCCCGGACCCGGCAACACCTTTCAATCCATGGCAGATTATTATGGTCTCGCGGTTGAGGGCATTGCGGTTCTGGCCTCCGGCGTTGCCGGGTTATTCCCCGCCGAGACCATGCTGACCATTGACACCCTCAGTCAGGATACGCAGGCGACCCAACCATCCGATAATCTGTCATTCACACTGAGCAGGGCCAATCTGGGCACGATCGATGCCCCGCCCGCCAATGCCACGCAGGAAGAGCTGGACAGCTACGCCCAGATCACGCTGTTTTCCTTGTACAACACCCTGTCTGCCGGTCTTGCAGAGAACCCGTATTTTAATGCAAGCGCACTGGGCCTGCCATTCGGGCCGCAAGACGACAGCGATACGGATGATGCCACAGAGCAAGCCAGCGACGCCGCAACAGTCTCGGCTGATGGCACAATCGTGGAAGGCGCGCCGACACAAAAAACCGTCAAACCGGCCCGTGCAAGACGGCTATCGCCGCGTCAGAGCGCCAACGCCCGCAGTCAAAGTCTGGCGGTTCAGTCCGACACCACCGACTATCAATACACGCAGGTGCTTGGCTTCAGCGGCACCAACACTCAGGGAAAACCCTTCGCACTGATCAATCCCGCCCCGCAGAACCCGGTGGCCGGGCTGCCCGCGGCCGATCAGAACCCTTATATCGGCATTGGTACCTATGCCTGTGTGGCACTGCGCTGGCAGGATTTGTACGGCAACATCACCTTGACTCCGTTCGAACTGGTGCCCTCCGGCTACACCGGTGCCTTGAACAATGCACCGACTGCGCTGCGCTACACTGACCGGCTGCTTGGCCTGTCGTCGTGGCCCAAAACGCAGGCCACCTATCTCTATTCCGGTACCGCTGGCGCGCCAGTGCTCAATCTGTCCTTGGCCCTGGATATTTCAACCTATGATGCTGACGGGCAGGCGGTGGATGTGGCCGAACAGGACCTGGCCACCTATCAGAACATCTATTTCCAGTTAAATCAGGACTATACCGGGCTGAACGTCCCCGGAGTGACCGGCAATGCGGTAACAATGACGGTGACAAATTCATTGCTGGCCGTCCCGGACCAGCAATTGAGTGATGCCGAGGCTCAATCCATCCGCAATTTCGTGGCGGACTGCGTGGTCTTTCTGCAAAATTACGTGTCCAAACACACCTTGGGAGCAGCACCACAGCAAACGCTGGCTTTGACAGTGGATATTGATGCCATCGCCAGCAAAAATCTGATCCGGCTTGATGTCGGCCTGACATTCACCCGCAATGCCACCCTGGTTGAACCGCTGATTGCGGGCCTGCCGGATGGACTGTCCGTAACCAGCCCCATTCTGCCCTATGCCAACGGGTCCGACGCAACCCAGTCGTCCAGTTTTACCAGCTTTGCCTCCGCCCTCGAGACCTGCCTGCAAACCGACACATGGTACATGTGCACCGGGGCAGGGCTGTCACCCGTCACCACAGGCAATTCATCACAAACAGATCAGCTCTACGCTGTACGGTTCGGCAAAATCGCAGGCGTCGGCATTTATTTCGATATTGCCCCCAATGCCGGCTACTATGCACCATTGCCGGTGGCCACATCGCTGGAAAGCGGCACGGTTCAGCTCAACATCTACGCGACCGGTGGCACCAGCACGACGCAGAGCACCACTTTCACCAGCATCGACATGAACCTGTGGTTCGAAAGCTGCCTGTCGGCCATCGACAAATTCCTGTCCGCCACATATGCGCCACCTGCTTTCATTCTCGATCAGATCAATACCAATGACGGCAATGTCGCGGTGGGCAAGGAGCTGGATGCCGTACTGGCAGCCAAACAAGCCCTCGCAGATGCTATCGCCAAAACGACTGCACCGATCCTGTCCAGTTCGGCCAAAGATTCGGTAACACTGGCTGCCGCACAGAGCGCAATGGAACAACAATTGCTGACAACCCTTGCCCCGGCCTTTACCGCCGGGACTGTCGTGGTCTTCGGGTTGAGCAACGTTTCAGGTGCTGACGGCGATGATAGTGGCGGGCCACCCCGTCTGTATGGCCAGCCTATGGGGATCTCCACAGCCGATACCAGCATCGACAGCAACCAGAACTACAGCTTTTCGTCCGCAAGCCTGCCTGTGCCTGCGTCGCCGACAACCGCTCCGCAGTTGGCCTTCAACGTGACCACCAAGAATGTCGATGCCCAGTCCTATATCGCGCTCGATCTGTCCTATCAGATCACACATATGGAGTTCGAACGCACAACGGTTCCCGGCATTCAGGATTATGTGGACAGCCAATGGCTGGTCTTCATCAACCCGCTGGCAACAGAGTCTCTGGGAAGCCAGGATATTCCGGTGCTCAATCGGTCCCTGCCAGTGCCGCCGACAGTGCAGACCCAGACCGCGACGGCGTCCAACGCCGACGATGGCAATACAGATACAACAAAGCTCACTCCGGCGCAGCTTGCGACATGGAATTATGCCTTTACCTACAGCTATTCCGCAGCCGCCCAGGACGATACCAGCATCACCATCACCTTGAATGCTTCGGGCGCGTCCACAACGACTGCAAGCATTGACGATACCGACCCGTTGTTCACGGCGCTGGCAGACTTCGTCACCAATTATCCAACAATTTCTGCCGATCTGGACACGTATCTGGTGCAAATCAACGGCCAGACCACAGATGAGACGCTGATCAGCAACGCCACGTCTGCTGTCGTTGCGTTCCAAAGCCGGGTCACTGCCGTTGCGACCGCCTACGCTGACCAGTTCGGCACCAACGCGACAGCGCTGTTCAGCCTCGCCGACGTGACAACGCCGGTGGCTTTCGATGCCAGGCTTGAGGCCGACGATGCTGGCAACGCCATCATGTGCCTGCGCAATATCACCATTTCTGGCAGCACTGCCACCTACTCTGCCACCGATGGCACCATCAGCAATGGAACCGTGACCCTATCGGCCCCGGTGGTCTATATCCTGCCCGATGACTATACGGCCACCCCGCTCAATCCGCCACCCGCCGGGGTAACGCTGGCCTACACCTATCCAGCAACACAAAACCCAGACACCACGCCTGCTCTGACCTATACCGAGGCATTGGCAGAAACAGGGCGCACCGTCGCCATCCCGGATCTCAATGTCATGGTCTATAAAAACGCGCAGGCAGCCTTGCTGACCCAGCGCAACACCATCCTCACCCCGGACGATCAGGTTGGTACGGTGTCCACCAACCCCGAATTCCTCTACCAGACCCCGCTGGTCACCTTCAGCGATCCGATCCTGCCTCGAATTACCTGGCCGTCCTACGCCTTGCGCCAGCTCAACCCGACCCAAGGCACGACCGTGACCGATTATATGGCCGCGTTCTTTGCAGATTTATTCACGGGAGCAGCAGGTCAGCTACGTCTGGGCATGGCCGGAGGCTATTCCTATAGTGTGGCGCCAACAGTGCCTGGGCTGCCGGTGACCTATCTGCCGATTAACCTGCTGCAACCCGTGGACATCACCGTCGATGCCAGCACGCCGCCAGCTGCGGCGCTTGAGGTGGCACAGCAGGTAAACGACTGGTTCAGCACCAACCAACCATCCACTGCGGGAGAGGCAGCCATGGATTTCAAGCTCAACCTGTTTTCTGATCTGAGCAACGAACAATTGCTGTTCGTGATCAATGAACTTTACTTTACCACCGGAACATGATGACAACCGTACGATCATCGCGGTTGTGAGAGTTCTCCATGCGTCATTTTGTTTTACTGATGGCTCTAGGCTTGGTGATTGGCAACGGCACACTGTCTGCCAGCGCTACGGAGCCATCTAAACGACCAACGACGGCACAACAGCAGAGCCGTGTCCTAAAGGCAAAGAACGATTGCGGAGCGACACAAACAACTCAGATCACGCCAAACAGTTTTACAGTGGCCTCCAGTCTGAACAATGCCAACAACGCGCTGACAATTGCCTTTCAGACTGGCAATGTCACCTATTGGACAGCGCAATTGTCAACCGCAAACGTCAATGTCATGTTGTCAGCCAACCGTGGCAACGCGGTTGTGACATTCAGAAGAGGATTGTCGTTGCAACTGATCGCAAATGGCAGCGCCGGGTTCAATATTTTTCTCACCGGCGTTGTCAGTGATGACGGTACCGAATATTCCCTCACCGGCGCATTTCTCGGTACTTTCTATTGCTGATGCAGATTGAACCGCTCCGGGGCTGCCGGAAGAGTTTGACGCGGAAGTTGCCATCTTTACCCGCATCGGCGTTAGCCTTATCATCGTAGCGCTTTCAAGCTTGTGACCGTCGTCACCCTGCAAATGCCCAGCGGCACGGCATGGTTATGGGGGATAGGATCGCCGCAGACGTATCGAAGGAATGCCCCGACGTGACATGGGACAAGATGATGGTGGATGCCATGAAAATTCGGTCCACGCCCAATATCGGCGGCGCCGCCAGTACCCGGCAGGTGGCCGATGCGATGTGCACGGCAATCGCCGGATCGCATATTCTGAATATGGAAGTAGCATGATGGTTTGGGATAATTCATCTGCCCGTGATGTTCTGCGTCGTATATTCGACGCAGCCGTGGCCAGCGCTGATCCGGCAAACGTACTTGCCCGACACCTTCCTGAACGACCGAAAGGTCGATGCGTGGTTGTTGGCGCGGGCAAGGCATCTGCGGCAATGGCCGCAGCTCTCGACACCGCATGGAGTGACGTGAACCTCAGCGGCGTCGTTGTCACGCGCTATGGCCACGCTGTACCGGCAGGCCGAATCCAGATCATCGAAGCCGCACATCCCGTCCCGGATGCCATGAGCGTCGAGGCCGCTGGTCGCATTATCGACGCGGTCAGCAATCTTGGAGCGGATGACATGGTTATCGCCCTGATTTCTGGCGGAGGCTCTTCGCTGCTGGTGTCGCCAGCACCCGGCATGACGCTCGAAGACAAAAAGGCAGTCAACAGGGCGTTGCTGGCAAGCGGTGCCACGATTTCTGAAATGAACACCGTGCGCAAACAGCTCTCGGGCATCAAGGGTGGCCGTCTTGCGCGCTTTGCCTATCCCGCAAAACTTGTCACACTGGTTATTTCCGATGTGCCGGGCGACGACCCGTCAGAAATCGCCTCGGGGCCAACCGTTGCGAACGACACCACCATCGAAGATGCCCGCGAAATTGTTGCCAGATACCGTCTTTCCCTGCCTGTGGCAGCCCAGAACGTGCTGGCCAACCAACGTGAAAACGAGCACCTCCAGCAGCCAATTTCGGATGTGCGAATGATCGCATCCCCCTCCATGGCGCTGAACGCTGCGTCCGAATGCGCCAGGGCTTATGGCCTCACACCTATGGTTCTGGGTGATGCGCTCCAGGGTGAGGCCAAGGATGCAGGCACCCTTTTTGCCGGTATTGCCCTGTCCGCCAGCCAAAAGGGTCTTCCGGTTCGCGGCCCCGCCGTGCTTCTGTCTGGCGGGGAAACAACCGTTTCGCTTCCTGCGGAAACGACAGGGCGGGGTGGACGCAATAGCGAGTTTCTCCTCAGTCTGGCAATCAATCTTGGTGGAGCAGAGCGCATATGGGCAATATCAGGCGATAGCGATGGGATTGACGGGGTTGAAGATGCTGCGGGGGCCATGATTGCCCCAGACACCCTGGCCCGGATGCGCACAGCAGGAATTGATCCCCGCTCAGCACTTTCGCGCCACGATAGCTATACAGCCTTCAAAGCCATTGACGACCTTGTCGTCACAGGACCGACACTCACCAACGTCAACGACATAAGAGCCATTCTGATCGCATAATCCAGTCTGTTCAGATCAAACAATCGCAGGACAATAACGGCGGGACGGCCGATTCCGATTTATGGCACAATGCTATAGCGCAACACACTCACCTCACCCTATGCATTCGGCGTGATTTTCTCTTTAAGCCTAAATCGTTTTAAAGAAAAGTAACGGGATTTTGTACGCCATATATGGCTATCGGCGCTGTAGAGTTCGTTTTGTACCCATTGACACGTTGATAATTTGAAGTAACGTGTGGCTACAATAAATATACACTCATTGATTACATTTTTATTTTTTAGGACGTCGACATGCGTCACAGTTTGGGTCTTGGCGGTCTCGCTTCGGCGAGACTGGATGATTTTTTGCGACATAATATACAACCTTTAGTGTATTATTTTTTAATAAAGTATCATTTTTCGATACTTGGCGTCTCTGCGCGCTTTATCCTGTCGCGCATAAAATCGGCATCGGCACCATGCCGAAGCGCGCGCGGCTGTCGCACCAATTGCTTTCACGTTTGATCATGTCTGGAGCATCCCATGGCTATGGAAGAGAAAGACGTGCTCATGCCACAAATCTATCGAGCGGTGGATGTTCATCTTCCGCAAATGGCGTTTTCCGGCCTTTCTGAAACCTGGTTGATGAAAGAATTGGGAGATCTGCATTGGTCTCTCCTGGCATCAGCCACGCAGGTTCCCTCCGATGAGGTATTGGATCGGTACGGAAGACGGCTTCTGACGAGTTTTGTCCGGGTTCGTTATGAAAGCACCGTGCCACTACAGGCTTATGGTGAAAATCAGCACCTGACATTTCACGCCAGCATGAACCGCTTTGGTCGCACCATGCTGTTCAGCGATGTGTTCATGAGCGGCGAGTCCGGAGAGCTGCGCGCATCGCTGATGTCGATGTTTTCGGCGCGCGTGGCTGGGAAACGCAATGTCCTGGCAAATTCACAACCCAAAGGGGCGTTACTTGATGTTATTCCGGCATTGAAAACCATGCCGCCATTGGCTGCCGATTATCAGCGGTTGGGCAATGCCAGCCAGGGTCAGGAGGAAGGTCTGCCACTTTTGCTGGGTGAAGAGGCGTTTGAGGCCACGAGTGACGTTATTTTTTCCACGGAATACGAGATCAAGCCGCATGATGATTTGAACGGGCTTAATCTGGTTTATTTCGCAGCCTATCCCAAGATCCATGACAGTTGCGAATTGACGTTTTTCCGCGAGATTCAGCGACACTTCGGCCTTGAAGAGGACTGGTTTTCTGTCACGTCGGTGATGGCGCGGGACGTTTTTTATTTCGGCAATTGCGATGTCGATGATGTGATCATCTTCACGCTATCTCAGTGCCAATTCATTGAAGGGCGACGCATTCAGTTGCAATCGCGCTTTACCCGCAAAAGCGATGGCAAAGACATTGCTCTTATCCAGACCGTGAAGCAACTCGGCGAGGCCGGAGAGGGCTATGGCCGCCTCTGGGAAGAGGGCTTGCCGACTGTGCAGGGGCAGGAGCAGCAGCCTGCTCCACTGATGGCAAAGGCAGGCAGCGACTGGGCTGCTGATCTGGAAGCGATGCTTGTTTCTGAACTGGCGCAGGTGCTGAAACAGGATGCAAGTCGCATTGCCCGCGATGCCTCTTTCAAAACGCTCGGCATCAATTCCATGGCGGTTGCAGAATTTGCCGGTCGCTTTGAGGCGGTAGCCGGATTGCCGATTGAGCCGGGCTGGCTTTATAGCGACCTTTCCATTCGCACTCTTGCGACACAATTGGCCACAGACCATGCGGCGGAGGCACCAGCCGCACCCATGTTAGCGGTTGCAAAGCCTGCGGCGGCGTCATCGCAATTCCAGCGAAGCGTGCCTGAAACGGACAATCAGGATATTGCCGTGATCGGCCTCAGCCTGCGGCTTCCCGGAGCAGACGACCCGGAAGAGTTCTGGCGTAACCTTGCTGACGGTCGTGATCTCGTGGGTGCACCACCGCAAGACCGCAAGGATCTCTGGGGTAACGAACAGAACGCGGCCCGTTTTGAGGGTGGCTTTCTCGATGGCATTCAATATTTTGATCCGCTGTTTTTCCGCATCTCGCCCCGCGAGGCCGAAAGAATGGACCCGCAACAGCGCATTCTGCTTGAAGAAGCCTGGAAAGCGGTTGAAAACGCCGGTTATCGTGCCTCTTCTCTGCGCGGCAGCGATACGGGCGTGTTTGTTGGCATTTCCAACGGCGATTATGATGAGCTTTTGCTACGCCATGGGGCGGCATCTGAATTTCAGGGGGTGGCAGGCTCTGCTTTTTCCATCGCCGCCAATCGCATTTCCTATCTCATGGATTTTAGAGGCCCCAGCCTTGCCATTGATACGGCCTGCTCAAGTTCTCTGGTTGCAGTGCATCAAGCGGTTCGCGCGCTTCGCTCAGGCGAATGCGGCTTAGCGCTTGCGGGTGGCGTCAATATCAATTGCACCTCCCGCCGTTTTCAGGCCTTTGCCGGGGCGGGCATGTTGTCCCCGGACTGGCGTTGCAAGACCTTTGACAAAAGGGCGAATGGTTATGTGCGTGGTGAAGGCGGCGCGTTTGTGCTGCTCAAGCCTTTGGCCAAGGCGCTGGCTGATGGCGATCACGTGCATGGCATTATTCTCGGCAGTGCGATCAATCATGGCGGTACGGTCAATACGCTGACGACGCCCAATCCCGATGCGCAGGCACGGTTGATCGACGCCGCATGGCCGAAAGACAGGGTGGACCCTGACAGCATTGGCTATTTCGAAGCCCATGGTACCGGCACGCCACTGGGTGACCCCATTGAAATCACAGGCATAAAAACCGCTTTTGAGGGATTTTACCGCCATTGGGCGAAAAAGCCCGCACCAGAGCCTCATTGTGGGGTCGGGTCTGTCAAAAGCAATATCGGCCATCTGGAATCTGCGGCTGGCATTGCGGGTTTGATCAAGGTTCTTCTGTCCTTCCAGCACCGGACAATTCCCTCAACGGTGCATTTCCATGATCTCAATCCGCACATCCATCTCAAGGGAAGCCCCCTCTATCTCGTTGCACAGAAGCGGGCGTGGGAAGAGCAGACATCATCCACAGGCGAGCGCCTGCCGCTTCGGGCAGGCGTCAGCTCCTTCGGATCGGGTGGTGTGAATGCCCATGTTGCGCTGCAAGCTGCCATTCCGCCACGCCTGCCTGTGACAGAGCCGCAGCCTGCCATTATGACCCTGTCGGCGGCTTCAACGTCTCAGCTGAAACGTTACGCTCAACGTCTGGTGCGGTATCTTGATCTTATTCAGGCACCGTCACAGAACGGCCCACGATCCCCCAATGATCTGCCCGAAAAAATCACCCGGATCATTGCAGAGATTACCTGCAACGATACAGCAACACTGAACAGTGCTTGCCCCATTGCTGATCTCGGCCTCTCAGCCCTTGAGCACTCACATCTACCAAGCTTGATTGCAGGCGAACTCGGCGTGGATGCGCGGGTGATCGAGATTGCCGAGAACATGTCCATCCTGACACTTGCCGAGCATCTGGCGAAGCATGTTCCAGATAGAGCTATGCCAGTCGAGACGGATCGACCGCCGCGGTTGGAAGATCTGGCCTATACCTTGCAGACTGGGCGCGAGGCCATGCAATACCGCCTTGCCTTTGTCGCAGACACCGTCATGTCAGTGCGAACCACCTTGCAATCCTATGCCGAGGGGCGGCCCGTTGCGGCGCTTTATCAGGGTGAAGCAAGCCAATCACCGACCGATGACGGGGCTTTAAAGGCTGCACTGGCAAAACGCGACCTTTCCGTCGTCGCCCGTCTTTGGGCAGAGGGGCAGGATGTTGACTGGACGGCCCTCCATCAGGGGCCTCGCCTTCGGGTGCCGTTGCCAACCTATCCGTTTGCCCGTGAATTTTGCTGGATTGCGCCCCCTGCTGAAGCTGCGCCCATTGTGCAGAGCGACAGCGTCGCATCGCATCAGACGATGGGTGCACCGCCGCTTGGCCATGATCGGCGCGCCTTGATGGCTGATCTGCGCATGGTGTTCGAGGAGGAACTGGGCCTCAAACCCGGCCAGATGCAGGATGATCAACCCTTTGAGCGCTATGGTGTCGATTCTCTTCTTCTATCGGTGATCACCGGCAGGCTTGAGGCTGTGCTGGGAACAAAGCTTGATCCAACCATTTTTCTCGAAAATCCCACCCTTTCAGCGCTTGCAAGCCACATGCTTGCCCGCTTGCCGCTCCCGGCAGCGACGCAGGTTGATATGATTTGCGAACCGGCCACAAGGAGCAAGGGCAGGGGCGATATTGCCGTGGTGGGCATGGCCTGCCGGTTTCCGGGTGCCTCGAACATTGCAGAATTCTGGGACAATCTCGCCCGTGGCGTTTCCAGCATCCGAGAGGTGCCAGCCAACCGCTGGGACTCGCAGGCGCTATATGCGCCAACGCCGGTGCCAGGCAAAACCAACAGCAAATGGGGTGGCTTTCTGGATGGGGTGGAGGACTTCGACCCCGCCTACTTCGGCATTCATGAACGTGATGCCGCCGAGGTTGATCCGCTAATCCGGCTGGCTCTGGAAGTGGGTGTCGAGGCTGTGTGTGATGCGGGCTATCGCCGCGATGAGCTGGATGGCCGCCGGGTTGGCGTTTTCATGGGCGCGCGTGTTCTCAACTATGCGGACAGAATTGAAACGCCCTCCAAGAGTTCGATTGTCAACATTCTTCAGAATTTCATCGCCGCCAATCTGGCGCAATTTTATAATCTGCGTGGCCCCAATATGGTGGTGGATACCGCCTGCTCCTCCTCGCTGACCAGCATTCATCTGGCGTGCAAATCCCTGCTGCACGGCGATGCCGATATGGCACTGGCGGGTGGTGTGGATTACCTGCTTGATGAGTTCCTCTATGTGATGCTCAGTGAAGCACGGGCGCTTTCGCCCGATGGCGCGTGCCATACCTTTGATGAAAAGGCCAATGGCTTCGTGCCCGGCGAAGGCTGCGGCATCGTGGTGCTGAAACGCCTTGAGGATGCGGTTGCCGATGGCGACCGCGTGCTGGCGGTGATCGAAGGATCAGCGATCAACAATGATGGTCGCACCATGGGCATCACCACGCCCAACCCGGCTGCGCAGAAAGATGTGGTGCGTGAAGCGCTGGCGGCGGCGGGTGCCGATCCCGGTTCACTGAGCTATATCGAGGCGCATGGCACAGGCACGATGATTGGCGACCCCATCGAAATCAGGGCACTGAGTGCTGCGATGGGAGATACGTCGGGTGAAACCGGATTCTGCGCCGTCGGCAGCGTGAAAAGCAATATTGGCCATGCCTTGAGCGCCGCCGGTGTGGCGGGCGTTATCAAGGTGGTTCTGGCGCTGCAAAACCGCCAGATTCCGCCCACAGTCTATTGTGAGCACCCCAATCCGCGCATCGGATTTGACCAATCGCCTTTCTACCCCAATCGCCGTTTGCAAGAATGGCAACCGCGCCAAGGCGTTCGCCGGGCGGGAATCAGCTCTTTCGGGTTTGGCGGCTCCAACGCCCATGTGGTTCTGCGCGGAGCCGAGCAGATCGGCACACGCCAACCATTAGATGCCCCCCAATATGCGCGCAAGCGCCATTGGCTGATGCCCAGATCCAGGAGCGCACCCATGCCAAAGCAGAACCCGATGGCCGCGATCCTTCCGCTTACCATAGATGCGCAAAGCTCGAATACGCTTTGGGTGGCCCGCACGCAGCTGACGTTTGATTGCCCGCTGATTGCCAATCATCTGGTCCATGACGTTCGGGTGCTGCCGGGTGTGGCGCTGATTGAGCTGGTTCATCGCAGCCTGAAGCTTTGGGGCGTTGATCCCAGCCGGACAATTCTCAGCCACATTCTGTTTGAAGAGCCGGTGGCCGTTGCACCGGGACGAAGCCGCGATATTGAAATCAGCATTGATCCGACCAGCCAGCCATTCAAGGTCAGCGTGCGCAACCGGGATGCGGCGGATGGCCCATGGCGACATAATTTTGGCTGCACATTGAACCTCAACGAGCCACTGCTGGCCCAGAATCTCGATCTTGAGAGCTTGCGGGCAAAGGCGCTCCGCGTTGTTGATCTTGATACGGCCTATGCTGCAACCCGCAGCGTTTCCATTCGCCATACGGGCTTTATGAAAAGCGCAGGCCGCATTTTTGAACTGGCAGATGGTGCTCTTGCCGAGCTGGAGCTGGATGTATCGGCACAAGCTCATATCGCTGATTTTGATGCGCATCCCGCCCATCTCGATACATCAACAGTGGTGCCGTTTTTTCGCCAGTCCGGTTTGACCGATGGGCAATCAGGACAAATGCGGCCGTTTATTCCCATCTATGTCGACCGTTTCCGGCTCTCTGCACCGCTGCCAAAACAGGTCTATGTGCGGGTGATCTCGGGAGCGGGGCGCAATCAGGAAAGCGATGTTCTCCATAGCAGCATTCAAATCTGTGATGCCGAGGGACGTGTTCTGTGTGAGATGACGGGGCTTGCCCTGAAGCGCATTCGGGCAGCGGACGATATAGGGCGGCTGGTTGCTGCACCGGCGGCAAAACCCGCCGTAATTGCTCCCACCCTTGTTGCCGACCCGCCGCGTTCAAGCGCTGCACAAACAACTGATCTACGTCATGCTGTTGAGCAGGATTTGAGACACATGTTTGCCCCGCTCATCGAGCAGCCCCCGGAGGCAATCGCCGCCGATCAGGGCTTTTACGAACTGGGGCTGGACTCCGTGGCCCTGTTGACGATTGCGCGGCAGCTTGAAGAGCGGCTGGGTGAGCGCATCTATCCGACTTTATTGTTTGAATACAGCACGTTGACAAGCCTCTCTGCCCATCTTTCCACGCATTTTGCAGGCAAATGGCACACAGCAACAGAGCAAGTCCCAGAGGTGCCGAGCATAGATGGCAGCCATGATCTCATCATGGCACGTTGCGGCTGGAGAGAGGCGCAAGCAGAATTTCTTGCCCCTGCCGAACAAGACGGGCTGACCCTTGTGATCACAGATGATCCCGCGCTTTTTGAGCGCGTGCATCGCCTCGCATTGCGTAATCACAGCAGGCTCGTGCAGATCGAACCTGCAACGGGCTTTGTTGAAAAGAACAGCCACGCTTTTAGCGTTCATCCGCACAATGCGGATGATTTTCGCAAAGTCTTTGCCCGATTGCGCAATCAAGGCGGCAGAGTGGCCCGCATCCTTTATCTCGCCAGCAGACGGGAGCAACCGGACAGCCCGACCACCCACCGCCTGCACGCCATGACCACGCTGGTGCAAGCCATGATGCATGAGCGCTGGCCGTATTCCGTGCGGGTTGTCTACGGCTATCACCAGGATGAAAGCCCGGCCAGCTTGCTCGATGCCGCGATGGAGGGTCTGCTCAAGACCCTGCACCTTGAAACGGACAGGATAGATCTGCGATTGGTCGCATCGGCGGCAGGCGATACAGCCACGCCGCATCAGCCAGTCTGGGTCGAGCAGGTCTGGCGTGAATTGTTTGTGCAAGGAACCGTGCCTGTTGTACACTACGCGAATGGGCAACGGTTTGAGCGGGCGTTTTTCCTCACCGATCATGGCAAGGATGCCCTGCCTGCCAATCCTGGAGTTGATAAAACCTGGCTGATTACCGGCGGTCTGGGTGGTCTCGGCCTGATCTTTGCCGAACATTTGGCCACTATCCCCGGAGCGCGTCTGGTGTTGACCGGGCGCCGCCAACCCACAGTGCAGGACAAGGCACGGCTTAAGTCTCTGGAAGAGCGGGGCGCTCGCGTGTTGTGGGTCACGGCCGATGTCAGCCGTCTTGAGGATACGCGCCACCTGATTGCTGAAGCCTGCCGCACCTTTGGCACCATCCACGGCATAATTCATGCCGCAGGTGTGCTGCGCGATGGGTTGATCCTGCATAAAACGGCGGAAGACATGGCAGCCGTGCTTGCGCCCAAGATCACCGGGACGCTCAATCTCGATGCCTGCACGGCCCATCTGCCGCTGGAACATCTTATTCTCTTTTCATCATCGGCGGCGGTGCTCGGCAACCTTGGCCAGAGCGATTATGCCTATGGCAATGCATTTCTGGATGCTTTTGCCGTACAGCGCGACGTTGCGAGACAAAAACATCAGCGCCATGGTGCCACGATCAGCATCAACTGGCCACTCTGGGACAAGGGCGGTATGCGCGGCGATGCCGCCGCTGTTGCAAAACTGACCTCTGAGACAGGTCTGGTGCCGCTGAGCACGTCACATGGTGTCCGGGCATTGCTCATCGCCATGAGCGCGGGTGAGGCGAGACCTCTTGTGCTTGAGGGAAATGCAGAAAATTTGATCCGGGCCTTCGATCTGGTTGCATCCTCCAAGCCAATTGCCCCGGTGGCGACCCCGGCCATCATCCATGTCTCTTCCGAGGGCCAGGCCAAAACAGCAGAACCCATCAACACAGATGAGCCATTGGCCATTGTCGGCGTCAGCGGGCGTTATCCCAAGGCTGACACGCTCGATGAATTCTGGCGCAATCTGCGCGACGGGCGCGATTGCATTGATGAGGCACCAGTTGGCCGTTTCGATCTGCGGGACTATTTCAATGCGAACGGTCCGCAGCCCGGCAAGACCTATAGCAAATGGGGCGGCTTTCTGGATCAGGTTGATGGCTTTGATCCGCTGATGTTCAATATCAGCCCGGCGGAAGCCGAGATGATGGACCCGCAGGAACGGCTGTTTCTCGAAGCCTGCTGGGAGGTGCTGGAAGATGCAGGCTATGGTCTCGAGTCCATGCGCCGCGAAAAGACTGGTGTCTTCGTCGGGTCAATGTGGAGCCATTATTCCTGGCTTGGCATCGAGGAGGGCATGAAGGGAAATCCGGTTTATCCGTGGGGCCTGTCGTCCTCCATCGCCAATCGGGCTTCCTATTTCTTCGATTTCCATGGGCCGAGCTTTGCGCTGGATACGATGTGTTCCTCGTCGCTGACGGCCATTCATCTTGCCTGCGAAAGCATTCGGCGCGGCGAGTGCAATCAGGCGATTGCCGGCGGCGTGAACCTGATGCTGCACCCGGCCAAATATGTCATCCTCAGCCAGATGCGGATGATGTCCACCGATGGCCGCTGCCGCGCCTTTGGCGAGGGCGGTGATGGCTATGTGCCGGGTGAAGGTGTTGGTGCCATCCTGATCAAGCCGCTGTCACGAGCGCTTGAGCAGGGCGATCATATCCACGCGCTCATTCGCGCCAGCGCCATCAATCACGGTGGACGCGCCTCCGGCTTTACCGTTCCAAATGTCGAGGCCCAGAGCGAGGTGATCAGGACGGCCCTTGCGCGGGCAGGGGTTGAGCCTGCCAGCATTAGCTATATCGAGGCCCATGGCACGGGCACGTCGCTGGGTGATCCCATCGAGATTGTCGGATTGACGCAAAGCTATGGCGTCAAGGACGGCCGCCGCATCGCCATCGGCTCGGTCAAGTCAAATGTCGGCCATCTGGAAGCGGCAGCGGGCATTGCCGCCGTCACCAAGGTTGTCTTGCAAATGAAACATCGGCAATTGGTGCCTTCGCTCCATGCCGATCACCTCAACCCCAATATCGACTTTGCCCGCTCACCCATCAAGGTTCAGCGCAGCCTTGAGACCTGGGCAGGCGAAGCGCAAACGAGCGAGGCAGCGCCACTGCGGGCGGGTGTCAGCTCGTTCGGTGCTGGCGGGGCCAATGCCCATATCATTCTGGAATCCTTTACGCCCGCAGCGCTTTCAGAAGGGCCGGAGCGGTCAGAACTGATTGTTCTGTCCGCACGCACGCCGGAGGCTTTGCGGGCCAGTGCTGAACGCCTCGCAGACGCGCTGGCCTTTCCCATCCAAATGGAAGCCGTTTCCTCTTCTGGTATCAAGGAAAAGCTGAAGAGCCTGATCTGTGCCCTCACAGGTCTATCCGAGATGGAGGAAGACGAGCCGCTGGGTGATTACGGCATCGGCATCATCGGCTGGAGTCAATTGGCAGATGATATTGCGGCTGCATTTAATCTGAATCTTCCGGCATCAACCCTTGCAGCCGCTGCAACAGTAAACGCCATTGCCGCGATGATTGCCAGCGAAAGCGCCGAAGGGGCGAAAACATCTTCTTCTCTGCCGCTCGGTGCTGTTGCCTATACGCTTCAGGTCGGGCGTACAGCACTGGCTGATCGTTTGGCCTTTGTTGCCCGGAATGTGCCGGAGGCTGTGGCCAAGCTACGGGCTTTTGCCGGTGGTGAAAACCCGGCTGATCTGTTGACGGGACGTGTGCAGACAGGCGCATTGCCTTCTTCTTCTCCCACATCCTTGGGTGACAATCATCCCGACTGGCAGGCCATTGCGACATCCTGGATTGCGGGCGCGCCGATTGACTGGGCACCGTTGCATGGCCCGAACTCGCGCCGCCGGGTGCCGTTGCCAACCTATCCGTTCCAGCGCAAGCGCTACTGGCTGCCATCGGCCGCGCCGCGTGCGCAACAACCGCTGGCCAAGGCAGCGCTTGATCCGTCCATCGGCTTTTTCGCTCCAGTCTGGAAGCCTGCGCCCTTGCCTGTTGCTGCTCCCGGTGTGCCCAACGCGCCGCAGATTGTTCTGGTACTGTGCCGCGATGTTGCAGCGCTGCGTGGCTTTATCCAAAGCCTGTCTCTGAGAGAAAGAAACGCCATTATCATCGGCGTTACCTCTGGCCGAGCTGCGGAAAAGCGTGGGGAGCGACTCTATGCCGCCCGCTGGAGTGAAGGCGAGGATTGGAGTCAGATCTTCGCATGGCTCTCTCAAGATCATGGCCTGCCCAATGCCGTTTTCATTCTGCGCACGCCGCAGGCGCAGGATACCAGCCTGCCCTTGGACGAGGCCGTGCAACAGGATGCGCAGTTCTGCTTTGCATTTGAGCGGGAGCTGATGCTGGCAACCCTTGGGCGAACGCTGGAAGGCTATTACCTCTGCCCGGCGCAAGGTAACGATATTGAGCCGCGCGATCTCGCCGTGCTGGCTGCGCTGAAATCCATTGGCTGGGAAAGCCCGGATCACCGTTCTCGGCTGATTGCGCTCAAGACCACAGATTTTGATGCTGGCATCTGGGCCAATTGTGCCGTGAACGAATGGCGCGTGGGTGAGGGTGGCCCTGATGAAGTTCTCTATCAAAATGGTCAACGACTTGCACGCGGTCTGGAGCGTGACCAGTCGGCCTCTCATTCCACCGTCTCCTTCCGCCGTGGCGGTGCCTATCTGATCACGGGCGGCATGGGCGAAATCGGCCAGCGTCTGGCTGAAAAACTGGTGAAAGAGTTTTCGGCCTCGGTTTATCTCACAGGTCGAACACCGATGGATGCTGGCCGTGCGGCAAAGCTCAAGGCTATGACCGATGGTGCCGCTGGCCGCGTTTCTTATCATGCCGTCGATATTTGCGATGAACCGGCCTTGCGGGCTTTGGTGCAGCAGATCGCTGCTAAAACGGGCGGGTTGAACGGCGTTCTGCATCTGGCGCGGGCCGTGGAAGACGGGCTGGTGCTTCAGAAAAAGCCGGAATCTGTCGAAAAAGTGCTGGCGGCCAAGGTCAGGGGCAGCCTCGTGCTGGATCGGGCAACAGCAGACCAACCGCTTGATCTGTTTGTGATGTTCTCCTCCATGGCAGGCATGTTTGGCCTGCGTGGATCGGCTGATTATGCCTTTGCCTGTGGTTTTCAGAATGGTTTTGCGGCCTCGCGTAGCGCAGATGTCGCAGCAGGCCGTCGCTCAGGCATCAGCCGGGCGCTCTGCTGGTCGCAATGGGAATATGACCCCTATTCAAATGCGGGGCGCGATGCGCAATTTGAGGCCGTCGGCTTCCGGCTGATTGATATGGCCGCAGGCTTCGAAGCGCTGCAAACAAGCCTTGCGGTGCCCCATGCGGCATTGGCTGTGGTGCGCGGCGATCCGGCGCAATTGGACAGTCTCGCAGGGGGTGACGCACTTCGTCGGCTGTTTGCGCCGCCGTCCACTGGGGTGCCAAAACCCAAGGATGTTGCTGTTGATGCGCCTTTGCTCAAAAAGAGCGCGGGCGCGCTGGCAAGCCGGATTGCCAGCCTCTCTGATGCGGATTTGCTGGCACTGCTGAACCAGCTTGGTATTTCCACACCCACACTCGTTGATAGGGTCGCCGCACCCACTCTTGCGCATGGTCTGCGTGATCTCGCTCCGCAACCTGTAGCCAAGCCTGTAGCCAAGCGCGAGAGCGTGGAGGCCACGCTGCGACGGATCATGACCGAAGTGTTGAAGCTGGACGACACCGCCATCGATCTCAATCGCCCGCTTCAGGACTATGGCGTGGATTCGGTGACGGCGGTGCAGATGGCCGTGAAGCTTGAAAAAGCCCTGAAAACTGACGTGCCAGCCAAACTGCTGGCCGCCCACGCGACAGCCGAAGACGCGGTGCGCGAGATCGAAAAACAATCCTCCCTCGTGGATATGGTGAGCTGAGATGACCGAACAGAAACCGCTTGTTGGATCGACATCACGCCAGGCGCTGGAAGAGCAATTGCTTCAGCTTCTCACCACGCACCCGCACTTGATGGCCAAGCTGGATACGCTGCTGCCCCCGCCAGTCTCAGACCAGACAGTGAAAGAGGCTGAGGTTGCGTTTGATGAGCATCCGGGTCTTGCGATGCCTGCAAAAAACACGCAGTTCAGTTTCATTATTTTCTCGGATTCGGATGCGGCCAATGCTCCGGCTGAATATGATTTTTTGCAGGACATTGCCCAATTTGGTGATCAAAATGGCTTTGAAGCCATCTGGATGCCTGAGCGCCATTTCTATCAATTCGGGGGTATTTTTCCCAATCCGGCCACTCTCTGCGCCAATCTCGCCAGCATCACCACCAACATCCGCCTGCGTGCCGGATCGGTGATCCTGCCGCTCGATCATCCCATCCGCATTGTTGAGGAATGGGCAACGGTCGATGCCTTGTCGGGCGGGCGGGTGGATGTGGCTTTTGCCTCGGGCTGGAATCCGAATGATTTCGTGCTGGCCCCGGAAAACTATGAAAACCGCCGCGCAATCTGGCTTGAGCGGATCAGCGACGTGCAGCGGCTGTGGCAGGGCCAATCAGTAACACTGCCCAATGGCAATGGCGAAGCGGCAAGCGTGCAGATTTTTCCGCGCCCCGTGCAGGCGCAATTGCCCATCTGGCTTGCGGCCACCAAGCAGGATGAGACCTTTATCGAGGCCGGGCGGCAAGGCTTGAATGTGCTGACCATGTTGCAGGGCATTACGCTGGAGGAGCTTGGCCGCAAGATTGCCCTCTACCGTGGTGCTCGGCAACAGGCTGGCCTTGACCCCGAAACAGGTACCGTGTCGCTGATGCTGCACACCATGGTGCATCCCGATGCAGCCTTTGTGCGCGATGCCGTGAAGGAGCCGTTCAGCCAATATATTCGCTCTGCCTTTCTGGGCCATTTGACATTGATGGGCCGCAACAAAGAGATTTCTGAGAGCGAGATCGAGCGGATTGTTGACTATTCTTTCGACCGCTACAGCAGCACCGGCGCGCTTTTTGGCCCTGTCGAGCAATGCCGCAAAACCGTGGAAGCGGCGATGGCCGCTGGCGTCAACGAAATTGCCTGCCTTGTGGACTTCGGCGTGGACAAGCAGATCGTTCGGGATTGCCTTGAGCATCTGGTGGAGTTGAAAAACCATTTTTCGCCCTCATCCGTTTCCGCGCCTGCCAAGGCGCTGATCCGGCCTGCGGCTGCAAAGAAGAACACCAATGATGAGCCGCTGGCCGTCATCGGCATGAGCGGGCGCTTTCCCGGTGCGCCGACCCTTGAGACGTTCTGGCAAAACCTGCGAGACGGGCGCGAATGCCTGACCGACCTTGCCAGCTCGGATCGCGTGCCATTTGCGCCGGTGCCGCGTGCCGGATTGCTGGACGATGCTGCCCGTTTTGATGCCCGTCTGTTTCAGATTTCGCCGCTGGAAGCTGCCAGCATGGACCCGCATCAGCGGCAATTGCTGGAAGTGGTCTGGGAAAGCATCGAACATGCCGGGTATCGGCCAGACGCATTCGCCGGCTCGCGCACCGGCGTGTTCATGGCCATGTACAACATGGATTTTGCCACTTCGGGCACGGGCGGCAAGGACAATGCCGATCCGTTTTTTGCCACCAGCCGCACGCATTTCGCGGTGCCAAATCGCATTTCCTACTGGCTGGATCTGCATGGCCCAAGCGAAGTGATCAACACCGCCTGCTCCAGCGCTTTGGTGGCCATCAATCGAGCCATCCGCGCTATCCGGCAGGGGGAATGCGAGCAGGCGATTGTTGGCGGCGTCAGCCTTTTGCTGTCGCCCGATCGAATGATGTCGTTGCAGGCGCTGGGCGTGCTGTCACCAGAGGGGCGTTGCCGTCCGTTTGAGCGCGATACCACCGGGCAGGTCATCGGTGAAGGTGTGGGTGCGGTCATCCTCAAGCCGCTGGATCGTGCCCTTCGGGATGGTGATACAATCCACGGCGTGATCAAAGGGGCTGCGGTCAACCACCACGGCGCACGCTCTGGCTCACTGACCATGCCAGACGCCCGCGCCCAGATCGAGGTGATCCGGGCGGCGTGTCAGGATGCAGGCATTTCCCCGAATGAGCTGGATTATATCGAGGCCCATGGGGCGGGTGGGATTGGCGACACCGTAGAATTTTCCGCCTTTGGCAAGCTGGCCGAAAACAGCGCCGTTGCACTGCCCATCGGCACAGTAAAGCCGAATATCGGCTTTCTGGAAGCGGCGGGCGGCATGTCGCAGCTGCTCAAAGTGCTGTTGATGATGCGCCACAAACAGCTTGCACCCACCATCAACCACGCCAATCTGCCAGAGGCGCTGGATCAGCCGGACCCGGTGCTGAACGTGGTCACAGCGATGCGGCAATGGACACCCCGTGCGGGCAATGTCAGCCATGCACCGCTCAGAGCCGGGATTAACGCCTACGGCCTGACCGGCACAAATGCCCATGTGATTGTCGAGAGCTATCATGATGACCGGGAGCAGACCGCAGAGAGCGGCGCGCATCTCTTTGTTTTCTCGGCCAGCGACAAAGACAGCCTGCGGGCGCTGTTGTTGCGGATGGAAGCTGCCTTGCGTGATGAGACGGCAGCACAGGGCGATATTGCTTATACGCTGATGCTTGGGCGTGTGCCGATGGCGCACCGCTTTGCCGCTGTTGCAGCGTCGATTGCAGAACTGCGCTCGATGCTGACGGCCTATCTCTCGGGTTCCGGGCTGGTGCCGGGGGCCTATGCCAACAATCCCGGTGATGCGGCGCTTGTGCTTGATAACGCCCCTGAGATGACCGATGGCCTGATGGCTTCCGGCAATCTCGACCGTTTGGCAGCTCTCTGGGTCAGGGGTATTCAGCCGGATTGGCAAAAGCTCTATGCTGGAAAAGCAAGGCACCGCGTAACCCTGCCAACGATCGTTTTTGGTGGCGAGCACTATCCGCTGATCCCTGTGGGCAGCCGGGAGATACAGGTTGCGACGACACTGCATCCTCTGCTTGGCGAAAACAGCTCCACCTTTGAGGTGCAATCCTTTGCGACGACGTGGACAGGTGATGAGTTTTTCTTCCGCGACCATGTTGTGCAAAATCACAGAATGCTACCTGCGGCAGCCATGATTGAAATGGCAAGGGCTGCTGGAGAACTGGCCGATGGACGCGCGGTGACATCGCTGCGCGATATTGTCTGGTCGCTGCCGGTGGTGGCGGAAAGCGGAAAACCCGTCCATACCGCTATTTCGTTGCTGCCGGACGCGGCAGGTGCGGGCTTTGAGCTGACAAGCGCCATCGGCCAGCATTGCCAAGGGGTGATTGGCTTTGATGACTTGGCACCTGTCGATGACATCATTGACCTTGCGGCCATTCGCGCAAGAACCAAACCTGTTGCAGCTGCCGATTGCTACCGCCGTTTTCAGGGCTTTGGCCAGAATTACGGGGTAAGCTTTCAGGCACTCAAGGATGTTCGTGGCTCAGACATTGAGGCGCTGGCCGAACTGGAACTGCCTGCTGCCGCTGATGCCGGAACTTTCGGCATCAATCCCGCCTTTCTCGATGGCGCATTCCAGACCGTTGCCGGATTTGACTTCATGGGCCAAGGCAATGACGGGCCATATGTGCCCTTCGCCCTGTCTGAAATTCTGCTCAAAACCGTGGAAGGCTTGAAGCGCGGCTTTGCCCATATGACGCTGGCCGCAGAACCTGATGCGGCCTCCGGCATTCGCAAGCTCAACCTTGTTGTGACGGATGAGACGGGCCGGGTGCATCTTGCCCTCAAGGATCTTTCCGTGCGGCGCATGAAGGTGGCGGGTGAGGCAAGGCTGGTCTACCACCGCGCCGCCTGGAAACCGCAGGAGGCCGTCATTGCGAAGGATGATCCGAGAGCAGTAAACACCCTGCTGTTCCTGTCCAATGATCTCGATGCACCGACTTGGCCCTCGACGCTTGCCCATGCGGGAAAATTAACGATTGCCAGCGCGGCTGCCACAGGAGTGCCCAAGGGGGATGGGTTCGCCCTTGATGCCCGGCAGGCTTTGCAGGTTGAGCGTGTTTTTGAACAGCTTGATGCGGCTGACCGTACACCCGATATTCTCGCCTTCGTCTGGCCGCTTGAAGCCGATGATGCAGACGGAACCCTTGAGCAGACACGGCTTGAAGAGGCGTTGATGCGCCTTGTCAACACCGCCAGCGCTCTTGCGCAGTCGCGCGAGAAACGCCAGCGGCTGATCTTGTCGCTCTATCCCTATAGCAGCGACGCGCCGCAACCGGGCTGGCAGGCACTCTCGGCCTTTGGCAAGAGCCTGACGCTGGAAAACAGCAGCATTCGCTTCCGCAGTATTGGCATTGAACTTAAACCCGGTGAAGCGTTGCGTGCCTCACGGATTATGGAAGTTCTGTCCCTTGAGGCCGCAGCTGAGGATGGCTGGAGCGATCTTCACTATACGCTCGCCGGTCGATTTGCGCGTCAACAAGAGGAGGTTGGCAGCCTTGCTGAAGACGCCCCGGACTGGCGCAACGGTGGTATTTACTGGATCACCGGCGGCGCTGGCGGTATTGGCGCGCATGTGGCGCGGTATCTGGCGCAACGGTATCATGCCAGCATTGCGCTGAGCGGGCGCGGGCCGCTGGATGATGCCAGGCGCGGCCTGCTGGAAGAAATCTCCGCCCTTGGCGGCAATGGTCTTTATGTACAGGCTGACGTTGGCTCCGAGATGGAGCTGGCCAAGGCGCTGTCTGCCATCAAGGACAGGTTTGGTGCGCTTCATGGCGTCATCCATGCCGCAGGTGCGATGTATAATGCGCTGGCGATCAAGGAAACGCAGGAGAATATGCGCGGTGCGCTGACTCCAAAGGTGACGGGACTGGTGGCGCTGGATCAGGTCACCCGCCATGAGCCAATTGAGCTGTTCATCACGTTTTCGTCTATCGCAGGCGTGCTCGGCAATATCGGCCAAAGTGCCTATGCGGCGGCCAATCGCTTCATGGATCATTTTATTGAAAGGCGTGAGGTGCTGCGATCCCGTGGCAGCCGTTCCGGTCGCGGTCTGTCGATCCTTTGGCCTGCCTGGGGCGAGGGTGGTTTTGAGATCGACCGCGAGACGGCTGGCTATATGGAGCGGGTGCTGGGGATGCATTTGCTCACCGCCGAGCATGGGTTGAAGGCGCTGAACCAGGGGCTTGCCATGGGCGAGACCAGCATTTCGGTGGCCTATGGTGATGCTGAGCGCATCGCCGCAAGCTTCAAGCCCACAATGCGCAAGCGTCGCAGCCAGACATCGGCTATGCCTGAACAGCTTGTTCCTGATCTGGTCGCGGATGCGGCAGAGCTTTTGCACATGGACGTGCAGGACATCTCTGCCGAAGGCAGCATGAGCGATTATGGCTTCACCTCCATTGTCATCACCCAATTCTCCAACGTTTTGAACAAGAAATACGGACTTCAGACCAGTCCAGCCCAGTTTTTTGAATATGACACACTGTCCGCTTTTGCCGCCGGTCTGTGGGATGGCTTTCAGGAGCCGCTTGCGCGCCGTTACAGCCCCGATGCACCGCCGGAAAAGCCGCGTGACACGGGGGAGAGTGCTCAAGCCAAGAACCGCTTCAGGGCGGGAATGGCTGTAGATGCGGACACGCGCCTGAAAACACCGGCGCTCGTCTCACCCGGCAAGCCGGAACCCATCGCCATCGTTGGCATGAGTGGCATTTTGCCGGAATCCGCCAATCTCGACAGGTTCTGGCAGCACATCGAGGCCGGACAAGACCTGATCCGAGAAATTCCGGCCGAGCGGTGGGACTGGCGCGCGTGGCAGGGTGATCCAGCCACCGAGGATAACAAGACCAATTCGAAATGGGGCGGTTTTCTTCCCGGCATTGATCACTTCGATGCGAAATTCTGGAATATTTCGCCACGCGAAGCCGAATTGCTCGACCCACAGCAGCGCCTGTTTTTGCAGGTCAGCTGGCACGCGCTGGAAGATGCGGGCATTCGCCCGTCTGACCTGTGGGGAAGCCGCACCGGCGTGTTTGTCGGGGCCTCCACTTGCGATTTTACCGAGGTGCTGAACGGGCGCAAAATTCCATGGCTGTCCCACGGTGCCGCCGGAATTGCCATGACGATGATTCCCAACCGGCTTTCCTATCTGCTCAATCTGACAGGGCCAAGCGAACCCGTCGATACCGCCTGCTCCAGTTCGCTGGTGGCAGTCCATCGCGCCGTTGAGGCCATTCGCAACGGTGGATGTGAACTGGCCATTGCCGGTGGTGTCAACTCGCTGCTGTCACCACATTTCTTCGTGTCTTTCGCCAAGGTCGGAATGCTCTCGCCCGATGGCCGTTGCAAGACATTTGATGAAAGCGCCAATGGCTATGTGCGCGGCGAGGGTGTGGGCGCAATTGTGCTCAAACCCTTGAGCCGGGCCGAAGCGGATGGCGACCAGATTCATGCGGTCATTCGCGGATCGGCGGTCAATCATGGTGGCCGTGCCAATACGCTGACCAGCCCCAATCCCAAGGCGCAGACGGAACTTCTGTTGAGCGCATGGACGGCCGCCGATACGCCGCCATCCTCCATCGGCTATATCGAGGCGCATGGCACCGGAACCAGGCTGGGAGACCCGATTGAGATCAATGCGCTGACAACAGCAGTCGCCCGCTCAGCCCAGCATTGGCCGGGGCTGCCTGAAGCCCGGATTGCCATCGGTTCGGTCAAAACCAATATCGGTCATCTGGAATCGGCGGCGGGCATTGCCGGCTTGTTCAAGCTGGTGCTGTCCATGCGCCATGGCGTTTTGCCACCATCCTTGCATCACCGCCGCCTGAATCCGCAGATCAATCTTGAGGTGACACCCTTCCGGCTTGTGACGGAAAAGACGCCGTGGCCTGAGCGGCTGGATGCATTGGGCAATCTGCTGCCACGTCGCGCAGGTGTCAGCTCGTTTGGTTTTGGCGGGGTCAATGCCCATGTGGTGGTGGAGGAATATCGCGCCGCTTCAGCCCCACGACCTGCCGATACAACGGAGTTGATCGCTCTCTCCGCCCGTGATCGTGACAGGTTGATGGCACTGGTCCAGACTTGGCTGGTTTTTCTCGACCAGCCTGATCATCAATTGCCGCCCTTGGCGGACATCGCCGCCACGCTGCAATTGGGCCGCGACGAGATGGAGGCAAGGCTTGCCTTCACCACCTCGTCTTTGCAACACATGCGGGATGTTTTGACGGCTTTTGCGGCGGGTGAGACCTCGGCACACCCGATCTGGTCTGGCGAGATCAAGCGCGTCAGCATCAACCGTGGCCCGGTGCAGGATCACGCCAACGCCGAGAGCTTTTCCGGCGATCTCGCCAAAGCCGCCGACCATTGGGTGAAAGGTGGAGCCGTGAACTGGCGCGCGTTGCGCAAGGGCCGCCCTTGGCAGAAGGCGCGCTTGCCGCTCTATCCCTTTGCACAGGATCGCCATTGGCCGGGGGGTGACGGTCTGGGGCCGCACCCCATGCCACCAAAGCGCTCGCCTGAAACGGCGCTTGCTGATACCGCACCCATTGCATGGAATCTCACGCCAGGCGATGCCGTGCTGCACGATCACCGGGTCCATGGTGCGCGTATTTTGCCGGGTGCCGCGATGATTGCCTGGGGGCAGGCGGCGATTGCGGGCGCTTATCCGCACCGCCATTTCAAGCTGTGCGACCTGAGCTGGCGGCAGCCGCTTTGGGGCCATGCCGCCAGCCAATTGCAGCTCAAGCTTGAGGAAACACCACAGGATTGGCAGCTCTCTTTTGTCAGTGGTACAGAAGAGGCTGATCTTCATGCGCAAGGATGCATCCACTGGACCGAAGCTGATCGTCCTCAGCCTGGGCCGCTTGACATTCAAGCCGTCAAGGCAAGGCTGACACAGCAGTTTGACAAGCCTGAGATTTATCAACGCTTCCGAGCTGCTGGCATTGGCTATGGTCCGCATTTTCAAGTGATGCAGGCGCTGTTGTGCGGCACTGGTGAAGCGCTGGCGCGTCTTGAGTGCGTGCACGGTGAGGCGCGGGACGCCTCTGCGGCGCTTCTGGATGCCGCCTTGCAGGCCATATTGGGTCTCGGCCTCGCGGAAAATCGAACCCGGACTGTTCCGCTTGCACCCTTTTCCATTGGCAGTTTCGAGCTGCTGCGTCCTTTGCCAGCCAAGGGATATTCGCATGTTGTGGCCAAGGATGAATGGAGCTGCGACATCACCATCGCCAATGACAATGGTGAGATTTGCGCTGTCTTCGGGAATGTCGTGCTGCGCGAACTGGCCGATCCGCTGGCCGATTTTTTCTTTGCGCCCAAATGGGTGCATGTGCCGCAAGCCGATCGCACTCTGAATGATGATCTGCGGGCACAAAGCCTCATCCTCACCTCGCCTGATGGCAGGGGCGTAGCGCAGGCGTTGTCTGAGCGGCTCACAGATGCTTCAGTCCATCTCATCCCGGATGATGCGCAAGCACTGCGGGCGCTGGTTGAGCGCAATGATGCGCGTGACATTTATTTCCTCGGTGCCATCGAGGCCCTGCCGGGCAAGGCCTCTCCGGAGGCCGTGGCCCTTGCGCAATCGCGCGGCGTGACAGCACTATACCACCTTGTCAAAGCCCTTGAATCGCACGGCAATTCTGCTGAGGTTCCCCGGTTGACGGTGATTACCAACAATGTCCATGTCCTCGACCCGGCACAGGCCATTGCAACGGCGGGGTCTGCCGTTCTCGGCTTTGTCAAATCGCTGGCCAAGGAGCGTCCGTCATGGCAGATCCGCGCCGTCGATATTCACCTTGCAGATTTTAACCACGCGGATCAACGCCGCATCGACAATCTGTTGCGCGAGAGCTTTAACGCGGGCCGGGAAACCGTGTTGCGTGGCACCTTGCGCTATCGCCAGACCATGGAGCCAATCACCGTGCCGCCTGCCCCCAACAGCCGGTTCCGGCGTGGTGGCGTTTACGTCATTCTCGGCGGGGCCGGGGGCATTGGTGCGGCTTTAAGCGATTATCTGGCGCACCATTGGGATGCGCGTCTTGTCTGGATTGGGCGGCGGCCTGCGGATGGCGAGATCAACAGCAGAATTGAAGCGGTTGAGCAGCGCGGCGGCAAGGTGCTCTACATTCAGGCCAATGCGGTTGATCTGGCGTCCATGCGCGGCGCGCTCAAACAGGTACGAGAAACCTTCGGCAATATCCATGGTGTCATCCATTCCGCCATTGTGCTGAAGGATATGACGGTTGGCCGCATGGATCTTCAAACCCTGTACGATGTGCTCGCCCCCAAGGTGCAAGGCCTCGCGGTGTTGCGAGAAGCATTGATGGATGACAAGCCCGATTTTGTGCTGATGTTCTCGTCGGCGCAATCCTTCATTGGCCTTGCAGGCCAGGCCAATTACGCGGCAGCATGTAGTTTCAAGGACAGTTTCGCCCTGCAATGGGCGCAATCGGTGGATTATCCCGTTCAGATCATCAATTGGGGCTATTGGGGCTCCGTGGGTGTGGTGGCAAGTGCGCCCTATCAGCAACGCTTGCAGGCGGGTGGCGTCTATTCCATTGATATTGAAAGCGGCATGGAGGCGGTTGAGCGCATCCTCGCCCATGGTCTGGATCAGGTCATGCCGATCAAGGCGGATGATAACCAGCTTGCGGCACTGGGGGTTGATCGGGGTGTGAAGGCCGAGATTTATCCGGCTCTTGCCGCCACCGATACGCCTTTGGGTGATAGTCTTGCAAGCGCCCGCCCCGTGCCCGTCGGCGAGGACATCGAGCGCTTCAATGAAGCCTACCGCCAATTGGAGCAATTGGGCCGCCTGCTGCTGCTGGAGCGGTTGCAGGTTATGGGCCTGCCAGGCCATATTCCGAGTGATCGGCATGAACTGGGCAAAAGCCTTGGCATTGAGTCGGCCTATCATCCCCTGTTCAAAGAATGCCTCGATATTCTGCTGCGCGAGGGTCTGATTGATGCTGTGAGTGGTCAGGTGAGCGTGAATCCCCCCAGTGCCTCGGTGCTGATGGACCAGATGCGCACGCTTGCTGATATTTCAGCGCCTATCCTGCCGATGGCTGATCTGTTGATTGCCTGCGTGCAGGCCTATCCAGAGGTGTTGACCGGGCGACGAAGCCATATAGATGTGATGTTCCCCGCAGGCGGCAGTTCGCTGGTGGAGGGGATCTATCGCGGCAATCCCTTGATGGATGCCTCCAATGCGCAAGTGGCCTCGGTTGTTGCCAGCTTTATCGAAAACAGCCGTGGCAACAGGCCGGTTCGGCTTTTGGAAATCGGTGCTGGCACGGGCGGAACATCCGCAACCGTGCTGCCAGCCGTCCGCAATCTCGCCCGCGATGTTTCCTATCATTACACCGATATTTCGCCTGCGTTTGTGCGCAGTGGCGAGCGGCGTTTTGGGGCGGATTTCCCCTTTGTCAGCTTTGTGCCCTTTGATGTGGAAAAGGATATTGCCGCGCAAAACCTGCCAGCTGGCGGCTTTGATCTGATTTTCGCAACCGATGTTCTCCATGCCACACGCGATATTGTGACCACGCTGGATCAGGTCAAGCGCTTGCTGCGGCCCGGCGGCATTGTGGTGATCAACGAAACAATTTCCCGGCAGGACTTTGCCACCCTGACCTTTGGCCTCACCAGTGGCTGGTGGCATTTTACCGATGGGGCGCGGCGCATTGCCGGATCACCGCTGCTGACGCCTGCCGCGTGGCGGCAAGGCTTGAGCGATGCCGGATACCGTGCTTTTCACATGCCGGGCCCGCGCAAGCCTGATGGTCAACGGCTGGATCGGCAGGTGTTGGTGGCTGAAAGCGATGGGCGGGTGCGGATGCTGAAAGCCGCGCCGACCAACAAGCCTGAGATCGAGCGTCCCCGCAAGGCATTGAACGCCGAGCATCGCGCCCAGACCATTTCTGCGCCAGTGCCGCGTCAGAAATCCTCGCTGCCATTGGTGGTGGATGCCTTTTGCAATGTGCTGAAACTGTCGCCAAAGGACATTGATGCCGATGTGACCTTTGAAGTCTATGGCGTCGATTCCCTCGTGGTGCTGGAAATCAACCGCGAGCTGGAAAAGAGCTTTGGCCGCCTGCCATCCACCTTGCTGTTTGAACATGTTACCGTCGGCGAGCTGGTGGATTATCTGGACCGCAACCATGCGGAAGCGTTGCAGCCTGCTGTGGACTCTTTTGAGCCAGAAGCCGTGCCTGAAATAGTGGTCGTTGAATCACCAATCCAGAAGCCCGACCCAAAGAGCGGCGATGAGCCAATTGCCATCATCGGCATTGCCGGGCGCTATCCGCAATCACCTGATCTCGCCACGTTCTGGCGCAATCTCGAAGACGGCGTTTCATGCATCGGTGAAGTTCCGCCAGAGCGCTGGCGCTGGCAGGATCATGACGGCAAACGGGGTGGAGAGCCACATACCAGCTATTCACGCTGGGGTGGGTTCATCGATGGTATCGACCAATTCGATCCGCTGTTTTTCAACATCTCCCCGGTCGAAGCGGCGGGCATGGACCCGCAGGAACGGCTGTTTTTAGAAACCGCAGCCCAGACCTTTGAGGATGCAGGCTACAGCCGGGCACGCCTTCACACAAAAGGCTCCAAGGTTGGGGTTTTTGTCGGCGTGATGAATTGCAATTACGAATGGCTTGGCGGCGAGGCCCATGGGCAGGGACGCCCAAACATGGCGCGTTCGGCCTATTATTCCTGCGCCAATCGGGTATCGTGGCTCTATGATCTGCACGGGCCGAGCCTTGCTGTTGATACCGCCTGCTCCTCGTCGCTCACCGCCATCCATTTGGCCTGCGAAAGCCTGCGCCGGGGTGAAAGCACCATGGCGCTGGCGGGTGGGGTCAATGCCATCCTGCATCCAGAACATTTTACCCGGCTTTGCAGCCTCGATATGCTGGCAGAAGATGGGTCCTGCAAAACCTTCAGCGCTGAGGCTGATGGTTTTGTTGATGGCGAAGGCGTAGGGGCGATGCTTTTGAAGCCGCTTTCGCGTGCGATTGATGATGGCGACCGGATTTTGGCCGTCATTCGCGGTTCCGGCATCAACACCGCCGGAAAAACCAGCGGCTACACCGTGCCAAGCCTCAACGCACAGGCCGATCTTATCGAGACGGTGCTGCTCAAATCCGGTGTCGCGCCGCAAAGCATTTCCTATGTGGAGGCCCATGGCACCGGCACGCCGCTTGGCGATCCGATTGAGGTTGCGGCCCTGACCAAGGCCTATCGTAAAACGGCTGATCCGCGCATGAGTGATGGCGAAACGGTGATCGGTTCGCTCAAGCCCAATATTGGCCATCTTGAAGCTGCCGCAGGCATTGCCGCCCTGACCAAGCTGGTGCTGCAAATGCAGCATCGCACACTGACGCCCTCGCTCCATGCCGGGACAATCAATCCGAAGATTGATTTTGCAGGCTCGCCTTTTGCCATCCGCACCCGTGCCAGCGACTGGCAAGCCCCCGTGCGCCGGATTGATGGCGTGGACACCGTGTTGCCACGCCGCGCTGCCGTCAGCTCCTTTGGTGCTGGCGGTGCCAACGCCCATCTCATTCTTGAGGAATACAGGGAACCCGATGTTCCCAAAGGCAAAACCATGTCCAAGCCCGTTGCAATCGTCCTATCCGCCCGCACATCCGCACAATTGCAGGAACAGGCCCATCGCCTCAGCGCCCATATAGCCAGCCATGCGCAAAGGGCGGGCGCTGCACTGTCGCTTGAGGCGCTGGCATGGACGCTGCAAGCCGGACGCGATGCCATGGAATATCGTCTGGCCTTTGTGGCCAGCAGCGTTGAGGAGGTGGCGGATACGCTTTTCCGCATCGCTCGTGACGGCAGTGCCGACCACGTGTTGCAGGGCAGCGTACTGAGAGCCAACCTCCATGCGCCAGCCGCGCAACCATCCGGCACGGATTCGGATGTGCAGGCCTTGTGCCGCGCATGGGTTGAAGGTCAGATCATTGATTGGGCGGGGCTGTATGCGGGCAAGCCGCCGGTCATGGTGTCGCTGCCAACCTATCCGTTTGCGCGGATACGCTGCTGGTTTGAGGAACCAGATGCCGCCAGCAAGCGCCCGATATTGAATCACGTCAACAACAGTCAAAACACAGCCATGGTTAGTGGAGCCGCTCTGCATCCCTTGCTGGGGCATATGCTGCCAAGCTTGAGCGGTCTCCAGTTCCAGACACGCTTCATGCCAGATCAGCCTCTGTTAGCCGATCACCGCATCAATGGTCAGGCCACTCTGCCCGCAGCGGCCTCGCTGGAAATGATCCGCGCCGGTGCCGAAATTGCCCTCAAACGCCCGATCCAGCGGATCAACGCCCTGGAATGGTTGCGCCCGATTGCAGTGACGGCGGGGGGAAGGCCAATCACGACAGTGCTGACTGCTGAGAGCAATGTTATCCGCTGCGTTATCACTGGCGATGCTGAAGGGGATGCGCCCTTTGTCAGCGGTCTTGTCCCACTGGAGCAGGCGGCTCCTTCATCGCCCGCGTTACTCGCAAACTTCGCGGCAATCCGTAGCCGCTGCCAAACGCCACTGGAGCCTGCGCTGTTTTACAGTCACGCCCAGAAAAAGGGGCTGGACTATAGCCCGTCCTTGCGTCCACTTCGAGAAATATGGCTTGGCAAGGACGAAGTGCTGGCGCAGCTTGATGCGCCTGAGTTGGTGCCGAATACTGTGCATCTCGCGCCTGCCTTGCTCGACGGCGTGTTGCAGGCCGCAGCCGCCTGGCTGGTTGGCTCTGGCGAGCACACTACCTATCTCCCGGCATCCATTGGTACGGTTGAGATTCATGCCGCCTTGAAGGGCAGCGTGCAGGTGCATGTTGCGTCTATCCGCATGGACAATGACCGCGCATCCTGCCGCTTTGATGTCGATGTTTATGACGCGGCTGGGGCCGTGGTCTTGCGGCTTCAGGATGTTGTCGTGCGGCAAGCCAGACAGGCAAGCGTGTCTGCGCCCGAAGCAGATCAGGGCGAGGGCATCTTGCGCTATTATCGCCGCCAATGGCAGCCTGCCAAGGCCGAAGAGAGCAAGACGATCAAGCCGGGGCCGGTGCTGGTTTTTGATCGGGATGATCGGTTTTCTGCGGTTTTGTCAGCCCGATTGCGGGCTGAAGGCTCCGATGTGGTGGTAACAACGGTGCGTCCCGGCCCCGCTTTTCTAGCCGAAGACCATGGCCATTTCCGCATATGCCCGGGCCAGTTCGACGATGCCGAGCGCCTGTTGAGCAAACTCAACGCCGATGGTTGCGCACCATCGCTGGTGATTTACCGTTGGGCGTTTGCATCCGGTCTTGATCATCATCAGCGTCTGGATTTTGGCATTCGCTCCGTTCTCGGTCTGGCCCGCAGTGTTATTTTGCATGGCAATGCCGCACCCACACGCATCGTTTATCTTCACCCGCATGATGGCGGCCATGCCATGCCCGAATATGGCGGCTTGGCATCAGCCTTTGCCTCGCTTCGGCAGGAAAGCGAAAGGCTGATGGGCTCATCACTCGCGCTGCCAACGGGCTGGACGCTGGAGCAACAAGCGGACGCCGTGCTGGCGGAATGGACGCAGACCGGGGATGCGGCCATCGACATCCGCATTGACGCTCAAGACCGCTGGGCAAACCTGCTTGAGGCGGACGATGTTTCAACCCCTCTCAACCTGCCGCTGCGTAACGGCGGCTCCTATCTGATCACCGGCGGCGCAGGCGGCATTGGTCTGATGCTTGCCCGTCATCTGATCGAGCGTTTTGATGCGCACGTGACGCTGATGGGGCGCTCAACCCTCAACGCCGAACGTTCCCGGCAGGTTGCTGAAATAGATGGTGGGCGTGGACGGCTTTTCTATGAAAGCGCTGATTGCGGCGTTGCCCCGGCAGTTGATGCCGTGCTTGAGCGCATTCGTGCCCGCGGCCCTCTTCACGGTGTCATCCATGCGGCGGGCGTGTTGCGTGATCAGTTGATCCTCAACAAAAGCCGTGAAAACCTTGAGATGGTGCTGTGGCCCAAGATGCAGGGCGCTTTGGTGCTCGACCGTGCAACCGCCACCGACGCGCTTGATTTCTTTGCGCTGTTCTCATCGACCACCGCCGCCTGGGGTTATCCCGGCCAGAGCGATTATGCTTTTGCCAACAGTTTTCTTGAGCATTTTGCCGTTACGCGGGAGGGTTTGTGCCAAAACGGTGAGCGATCCGGCGTGACACGCGCCTTCGGCTGGAGCCTTTGGCAAGAGGGCAATATGCGGCCGGATGCGCACGCGATTGCCGAGGAACGGCAACGCCATGGTCGCCTGCCCCTGGCCACCGAACAGGCCATGAAAGCCTTTGAGGAGACACTCGCCAGCCCATACCCCGTGCGAGTGATTGTGTCAGAACTCAAACAACAGGCAGCCATTGCCGCAGAGGTTCAGACCGAAACCGTTTTGCCAGCAGCGACAATGCCGGAAACAGAAAAAGCAGCGCTGGCTTTCGTGATTGAAACAATGGCCTCTGAGCTCCAGATTGCCAGCGGCCAGATTGCGCCAGAGGCGGATTTCGAGCGTTATGGTATTGATTCCATTCTGGCATTGCGCCTGACCCGGCGGCTGGAAGCGCAAGTGGGTGCGCTGCCAAAAACCTTGTTCTACGAATATCAGACGCCTGCTTCTCTTGCGCATCATCTGGCCACAACCCGGACTGATAAAGTTCCGGGCACCCACCCGACGCCTGATACCGCCCGGCCCAAAATCGCAACGCTGTCCAACAGCTCGGCGGCTGCGGTCATTGCAGAACCCGTGATGAAAACCCCGGTGCGCGATGAGGATATTGCCATTATTGGTATCAATGGTCGCTTTCCCAAGGCCGACACTCTCGATGCGCTGTGGGATAATCTGCAAGCAGGCCGTGATTGCATTACCGAAATTCCGCAAGAGCGCTGGGATGGGGATCGCTGGTTTGATCCCGACCGGCAGAAAAAGGGCCGCAGCTACAGCAAATGGGGTGGCTTTATGGACGGCGTAGATCGGTTTGATCCGCTCTTTTTCAAAATCTCGCCACGCGAAGCCGAGTTGATGGACCCGCAGGAACGGCTGTTTCTGCAATCCGCATGGCTGACGTTTGAGGATGCGGGCTATACCCGCGCAACGCTCAACGGTCGCGCCTGCGGGGTCTATGTCGGCACCATGTATGGCGAATACCAGTTCTATGGAGCCGAGCAGGCAGCTTCCGGCCAGCTCATTGCCGCCAGCTCCTCCCATGCCTCCATCGCCAATCGAATTTCCTATATTTTCAACCTGTTGGGACCAAGCCTCGCTATCGATACCATGTGCTCATCGTCACTGACGGCAATCCATCTGGCCGTACAGGCTCTGCACAGTGGCGACATTGATATGGCACTGGCGGGGGGCGTTAATCTGTCGCTGCATCCCAACAAATATGCCCTGATCAGCCAAGGCAAATTCGCCTCCACCGATGGCCGTTGCCGCAGTTTTGGCGCGGGCGGAGATGGTTATGTTCCCGGCGAAGCTGTGGGGGCGGTGCTTTTGAAGCCGCTTTCGCAGGCATTGCGCGATGGCGATCCCATCCATGGCATCATCAAGGGATGCGCCATCAACAATGGCGGCAGAACCAATGGCTTTACAGTGCCCAATCCCACCGCGCAGGCGGCGGTCATTGCCAATGCAATAGCCCGCGCAGGCGTTGATCCGCATGAGATCAGCTATATCGAGGCGCATGGCACCGGAACGGCACTGGGCGATCCCATTGAAATTGCTGGCCTTAGCCGTGCTTTTGGCGTGAGCACAGACACGCCTTATTGCGCGATTGGCTCGATCAAATCCAATATTGGCCATTGCGAAGCGGCGGCTGGCATTGCCGGTCTTGCCAAGGTGCTGTTGCAAATGAAGCACCGCCAGCTCGCGCCTTCGCTGCACGCTGATGTGCTGAACCCCGATCTGGAGCTGAAGGGCACGCCCTTCACCATTCAAACGGCGCTGGCACCATGGACCTTGCCCTCTGGCGTTCAGCGCCGCGTGGCAGGTTTAAGCTCCTTTGGTGCCGGTGGTGCCAATGCTCATATCATCCTTGCCGAGGCTGATCCGGTTGCGCCTGTGCAGGACGACATGTCGCCGCAACTCATGGTTTTGTCAGCGCGCAGTGATGAGCGTCTTGCGGCCTACGCTGCGCAAATGGCGAGGTTTTTAACAGAGCCAGCCGAGGCACAGGATGACATTGCACCAACAGATGCGCTTCTTGCGACGCTGCGGCAGGGCATTGCGCTGGCCTGCGGTGTATCACCGTGCGACATCGATCTTGATGACGATCTCGATTCCTATGGTCTGATGGGTGCGCCGCAACATGTGCTGATCAGTCATCTGGAAACGGCACTGTCAATTCAGTTGCCCACATCGAGCATGGCGCATTGCCGCACCGGCATGGAGCTTGCGGCATGGCTGGCGAAGCTTCTGCCTGCTGCGTATCAGGTATCCTCACCAAGCAGAGTGCCGCGTCGTGACCTTGCTCTGAGCGCCATTGCTTACACCTTGCAAACCGGCCGCGAACCTATGGCCCACCGTCTCGCCTTTGTGGCGCAGGATGTTGCTGACGCTGCACGCCTGTTCCAGCAGGCCGCCGATGGTGTTCTATCACAAGAGATCTGGCGCGGCGAAGCGGGCGAAAACCCTGTGCCGCAGGCGAAGGCGGCAAGCATGGCGGATCTGGCACAAAGCTGGGTTTGCGGTGCCGAGGTCGATTTTTCAGGGCTGCATGAGGATCGGACACGTCGCCGGATTTCCCTGCCGGGTTATCCTTTTGCAGGAGAGCGCTACTGGATACCAAAGCCCGCGGCGTCGGCTGCCGTTGATCTTGTATCTTCCAGCCATCCTTTGCTTGGCGCAATCACTCAAAACGGGGACATCACCGAGATCGCCCTGCGTCTCGATCCTCGCTCGCATGTGATTGCAGATCATGTGGTGAGTGGGCAGACGATTGTGGCGGGTGCTGCAACCTTGGAAATGGCCCACGCCGCCGCCGTGCGGGTGGATCCAGATGCAAACGCAATCCAGCTCCGGGACGTGTCATGGCTTCATCCGCTGTTTGCCGACAAGAGCAAAGGTGAGGCCATTTTCAGGATCGAGAAAAAGGTGGACGGCCATTTCTATCAGATCGTCAGCCGGAATGATCAGCAAAAAACGGTCCATTCCCAAGGTCGGATCAGCTTTGCCGCGTCATCGGATAGCAGTTTGCAACCCGGCTCAAAGCTTGATCTCGACGCGCTGAAGCAAAGCTTGCAGCTTCGCGCAACAGGCACGCAGATTGATCGGGCGATGGCGGAACTCGGCTTTGATTTCGGTCCGGCCTATCAAGTGACGCAGGCTTTGTATGGCGATGAGCGCCAGGCGCTTGCAGAACTGTGCCTACCTGAGAACCTGCGCACAGAGGCAGGCCTCTATGGGCTGCATCCTTGCATGTTGGATGCGGCGTTGCGAACCTCCTTTGGCATCGGGGCGGATGGCTTGCGTTCCGGTCTTTATGTGCCGGTGATCATCCGCTCCATCGACATCTTGCGCACCTTGCCCGAGCGCTGCTTTGCCCATGCCGTTCTGACCACCGTGCCGGATCATTTTGATGGTGCGAGCCGATCCTGTGACATTACCATTCACGATGAAAATGGTGATCTGCTGATCAGCGTGCGCGGCCTCATCGGGCGGCGGTTTGATGCGCCACAGACCAAAGAGGCAGGCGCTGATGTGCATCTCTTCCAGCCCGACTGGAGCATTGCGCCTGCGCCCATCAGCCACGGTGTTCGACAGGGCAGGCTTCTGGTGTTTGCGCACACGGGCCGAGACATCTCCTCGCTTGGAGCAAACGTGGTTGTAAGCCCCGGCCATGCCTTCGCGCAGGTGTCGGAGACACATTTTATCATCCGTCCCGGCCAGCGCGAAGATCTGCACAGGCTGGTCAATATGCTTCACGCTCAAGACCAGCTTCCAGACCGCATTCTGCACCTATGGGAAATGGGCGGCGATACTGCTGCCGTGCATGGCCGGGATCAGGGTTTTACAACACTGTTTTTCCTCGTTCAGGCCTTGGCCGCCACGGAACTGGCCATGCATTGCCGCATCCTCGTTGCTTATGATGGCAGCGCCCGGCCTGAACCCGCCATGGCAGGTGCAATGGGTCGTTCCCTCCGGCAGGCAGGTCAGCGGATCAGTCTTTTCACCATCCAGATGGATGCCGCGGCGGCAAGGTCGGCCGATATTCTGCACCGTCTGAGCGCTGAATTTACGGTGGAGCCGACCGCGCGTGCACTTTCGCTTCGTTATAGTGGCGATACACGCTTGCAGCAAAGGGTGGTTCGCGCCGCAGACGTGTCGGACCAAAATCCGTCGTTCGATACCAAGGCTGCCTATCTGATCACCGGCGGAACCGGAGGACTGGGCCTGATCTTCACCCGCCATCTGGTGTCGAAGGGGGCACGGCATCTGGTGCTGACAAGCCGCAGCAAGCCGAATGCGGCGCAAGCCCAAGCAATCAATGCGCTTGAAGCCCTTGGCGCAGAAGTGTTGCATATTCAGGCTGATATTGGTGTCAAAGATGATGTTGACCGGATTGTCGAACTGGCCAAACACCGTTTTGGCTGCTTGAAAGGCATCATCCATTGCGCGGGCGTTGCCGAAACACGACCGCTAACGCAATTGCGGGGTGACGATCTCTCGCGTGTGTTGCTGCCAAAAGTTTCGGGGACACGCCTGCTTGATGAAGCAACCGCCTCTGAACCCCTCGATTTTCTGGTGCTGTTTTCCTCCATTTCCAGCTGGATTGGTGATTTTGGCTCGGTTGTTTATGCCGCCGCCAACCGCTTCGTAGATGCCTTTGCGGAAGAAAGACAGGCTTTGCAGGCACAAAGGCAGCGTCACGGCAAGACCATTGCCATCGGCTGGCCGCTCTGGGCTGAGGGTGGTTTTGATGCGGCCATGCCGCAGGCCCAGCAGACCGCCTATGAACAGGTGGCGGGCCTGACCGCTATCGATACCCCGTCAGCTCTGCGCGTCTTCGATCATGCACTCGCTTGCGATGGTGGCGTGTGGATTGTCGCGCCGGGTGACCGCAGCCGGGTGGAACGTGTGCTGAAAATCGAAGTTGGCTCCGCATCTCAGGAGAAGCACCCCATGTCATTGATAGAAACGCCCCCTTTCAATGCTGTCATGCTGCAAGACGTGGCAGAGACCATGGTGAGAGAGGTCATCTCCACCGTGTTGAAAATCCCCGCGCAACAGCTTCGTTCCGGGGTGGCGCTGGAGGAATACGGCATTGATTCCGTTGCCATCATGGATATGACCGCGCTGATCGGCGAGCATATTGCGGGGCTCACGCCAACACTGTTTTTCGAGCATGGCAATATCCGGGCGCTGGCAACCTATCTCGTTGCCCACCATGCGCAACAGCTCACCCTGTGGCAGGCGTCGCGCCAGAAAACCGTCGCAAGCCACGTGCCGACAGTGGCGGTGGCTGAAGCGCCTGTGACGATGCAGCAGGAGCCAGAATCAGAAGAGGGGCGTTTCGATGTCGCCATTATCGGCATGGCGGGCCAGTTTCCGATGGCAGACAACCTTGATGAATTCTGGGCGAATTTATCCGAGGGGCGCGATTGCATCGGTGAAATTCCAGGCGATCGCTGGGATGCGGAGCGTTATTTTTCGCCGTCGGGCACGGTCGCGGGCAAATCCAGCAGCAAATGGGGCGGTTTCCTCTCCGATATTCGGAGCTTCGATCCCTTGCTGTTTAACCTTTCACCGTCACAAGCGCGGCGGATGGACCCGCAGGAGCGGCTTTTCCTGCAAACCGCCTGGGCGACGTTTGAAGATGCGGCCTATTCGCGGGATTACTTGCGCGAAAAGGCTGGTCGCGTCGGCGTCTTCGTGGGGGTGATGTGGCATGATTATCAGCTTTTGGGCGCGGATGAGCAGGCCAAAGGCAATCCTGTTCAGGCCTTTTCGTCAGGCTCGTCCATTGCCAATCATGTGTCCTATTTCTTCAATCTGCGCGGCCCCAGCCTGTCGGTGGATACGGCCTGCTCCTCATCGCTGGCAGCCCTTCATATAGCCTGCGAGGATTTGCGGCGGGGAGCCTGCGACAGTGCTTTGGTGGGGGGCGTTAATCTGTCGATCCATCCGTCCAAATATGTCAATCTGAGCCAGCTCTCCATGCTTTCGCCCACCGGACGTTGCCATAGTTTTGGCAGTGCAGCCGATGGCTATGTGCCGGGTGAGGGCGTGGCGGCGGTGCTTTTGAAGCCGCTGGCTGATGCCTTGCGAGATGGCGACCAGATCCATGCCGTGATCCGTGGCACAGCCATGAACCATGGCGGCAAGGTCAATGGTTTCACGGTGCCCAGTCCCTCGGCGCAGGCCGAGGTCATCGAGGAGGCGTTGCAGCGCAGCGGCATCAATGCCCGCACAATTGGCTATGTCGAAGCCCATGGCACCGGCACACCGCTGGGTGATCCGATTGAGCTGACCGGCCTGACCATGGCCTTTGGCAAGCAAACACATGAGCGGCAATTTTGCGCGTTGGGATCGGTCAAATCCAACATCGGTCATCTGGAAGGGGCCGCAGGCATTTCGGCCCTGCTGAAAACGGTCCTTCAGCTGAAGCATGGCAAGATTGCTCCCTCGCTCCACGCCGATGTACTCAACCCCCGCATTGATTTTGCTGCATCACCGTTTTTCCTCGCCAATCGGCTGATGCCTTGGCCGCGACCACAAGACGAGGATGGCCGGGACGGAATGCGGCGGGCGGGTGTCAGTTCGTTTGGCGCTGGCGGCACCAATGTGCATGTGGTGCTGGAAGAGTTTGCAAACCCTCAGGTGTTCGCACCGTCTAACGAGCTGCTTGTTTTTCCGCTCTCTGCCAAGGAAAACAGCGCCTTGCGCGTCAGCGTCGCCAAACTGCGCGACCATATGCAGGCCAACCGGCCACCGCTTGAACACGTGGCTTATGCCTTGCAGCGCGGTCGCTCTGCGCTGGAGCATCGGTTGGCTATCGTTGCCAGCGATGATGAAACGCTGCTGACGGCATTGGAGGCTTTTCTTGCCGGACATGCCGAGACTGAGGCTTTTGTGTCCGGCGTGGTGCCAACTGATGTCACGCTTGATCCGATCCGTGGCTTGGAACGGCAGAGCCAGAGCCTCCGGTCTCTGGCAGAGGCGTGGGTCAGGGGAGAGGCTGTCCCGTGGCCGCTGCTCTCGCAACAGGGCTTGCGTCCGGTTTCTCTGCCCACCTATCCTTTTGCGCGGGAAGAATGCTGGATTGCCGTTGCGGATGGAGATGACAAAACCAACAAGGCAACCCAATTGTCCGCGGGCAACCCGCTGCTGGGCAAGCTCGATCCACGAGCGAGCCTCGGCGATGGCATCACGTTCAGCCGCCGGATCGAGGCGAGGGAGTGGATTGTTGCCGACCATCATGTGGCTGGAACGCCCGTTCTACCCGGTGTTGCCTATCTGGAAATGGCCCGCGCAGCTGGTGATGCCGTTGGTTTTGCCAGTGCCATCAGCCTGTCCGGTATCCGGTGGCTGCGGCCGATCCCGGTGCGGGTGGCAAGTGATGCGGCTGTATCATTGTTCCGCGAGGATGCTGGCTTGCGTTTTGAGGTCAAGACGGGTGAAAATTTTGATCTTCTCTGCGCCACAGGTCTTCTGGAAGCCACGCAAGTACCATCAACGGTGGAGCGCCGCGATCTCGCCGCCATTCGCGCCCGCATGACGCGGACCACGGCCAAGGAGAGCTTCTACCGCCTGATGGATGGCGCAAACATCCACTATGGCCCCGGCTTTCAGGTGATTGAAGAGATTGCTGCCAGTGACAGTGAGGCCTTGGCCCGGCTGCGCTTGCCGCCGCAGGTTGAAGCCATAACGGCCTATGGTTTACACCCAAGCCTGATGGATGGAGCCTTGCAGGCCGTTGGCGGGGTGCTCCAGACCAGCAGGACGCCGGGCAGTGCGCCACTTCTGCCGTTCTCGGTGGAGAAGATCACACACCTGCGGCCCCTGCCGGATCGGGCCTATAGCCATGCAGTGTTGAGTGGTGAACATCGGTTCCGGGTTGAAATCCTCGATCTGAACGGGGATGTCTGCCTGATCTTTGATGATTTCGCCTTGCGTGAATATCAGCAGGAAACGGCTGGCTTCACCTTTGTGCCGCACTGGAAATTGCTTTCACCGCAGGCGGTGCGTGAACAGCCGTCACAGGGTGAGGGCGCAGCCCTTCTGGTGTTCGATGCCCAAAGCAAAGCTGCCGCAGACGCCTTCCGTGCGGCGCGACCAGAGTCTTTCCTGTCACTGCATTTGGGCAGCAATGCCGGGATTGCAGGTGATGAGTCATTGCCATGGTCGATGGATGGCGTTGATGCGCTGCTGGATCGGATTGGCGACGTCGGCAGTGTGTATCTGCTGGCCGGATCGTTCGCGCCGGGCCTTGATCTTGATGATGCCGTTGCCCGTGAGGAGCGTCTGGCCGTGGCGCTGAAGTCATTAACCTGCGCCTTAAAAAAACAAGCGCGCCCCCTTCATATCACCGTGGTCACCAGCGGGGCCTTTGCCGTGTCAGCCAGTGAAACCGTCAACCCGACAGGGGCGGCTCTGCACGGGATGCTGCGGGTGCTGTGCAAGGAAAATCCGCAATGGCGTTGTGCTGTGGTGGATGTGCTGCCGGAAGAGGGAGCACCGCTTACGGCGATCGAATGGTCCTTGGTCAAGCCGACCGCAGGCGTTGGACAGGTGCGAAAACTGGCGGAAATCGCCCTTCGCGGCCAGCACTATCATCAACGCGGTCTGCTGCCGCTCAGGCTTCCCGCCACTGCGCAAACCCCATTCCGGCAAAATGGCGTCTATCTGATTGCCGGGGGTGCAGGCGCTGTGGGGCTGGATGTCAGCCTGTGGCTGGCGGAGCGCTTCAAGGCCCGCGTGGCCTTGGTGGGACGCACTGCGCTGGATGCAGAACGGCTGGACAAAATCAGGGCCATCGAGGCCGCTGGTGGTTCTGTTCTCTATCTACAGGCCGATCTTTGCAATGAAGCAGATATGCGGGATGTGGTTGTCCGTGTGCTCCAGCGCTATGGTGCGCTGGATGGTGCCATCCATTCTGCCATGGTGCTGACCAACACACCTTTGAGCGAGATGGGCGATGGTGATTTCCTCGCCTCCCTGCGCCCCAAGACTCAAGGTCTGTTGACGCTATACAAAGTGCTCCGTGACAGACCGCTTGATTTTCTGCTGTGCTTTTCTTCAGGCATCGCCTTTGAGGGCAATGTCGGGCAGGCGGGATATGCAGCCGGATGCGCTTTTCAGGATGCGCTTGCGCTGTCCTTGGGGCGCGCGGCATCCTTCCCAGTCAAGCTTGTCAATTGGGGCTTCTGGGATTCAACCGGCATTGCCGCACGCGAACAGGCCCTGAAGCGCTTAAGAGCCGCAGGCCTTGGCACCATTGACCGCTATGAGGGCATGGGCGTTGTCGAAAACCTGTTGCGCGCAGCCCTGCCGCAGGTTGTTGCCACCAAGGCGTCTGCGGAGATTCTCGACGGCATGGGCGTGTGGCCGCAAGCACCAGCTTTGCTCGACAATACGGGCCTTGCCTCGGTGTTTGACATTGTCGCAGCGGCAGGTTCAACCGTGAATTTGCCACCTCAGGATGCGGTGCGTCACCATGGGGGGCTGGAAGCGCTCGACCGTTTCGGGCGGCGCATTCTGGCAGGCGTGTTGGGCAATATGGGCCTTGCCTCGACCTTGACCACCGCCCAGACGCTTGACAATCTCGCCACCCGGCTTGGCATTGTTGAACAGCATCACCGCCTGTTTGCGGCCATGCTGGGCCTGTTGCAGCAGGATGGCTGGCTGACCCTTGGTAACGGCATCGTCACCCCCACGGAACGTCTCTCAAGCCTTTTGCCAACCAACATTAATGGGTTGATTGCCGTGGAGCGCGATGCCCTTTTGGCCGCGCATCCGACTGTGGATGGCCCGGCAGATCTTGTGATCTCGTGCTTTAACGCCATGCCAGCCATGCTCAGCGGGGCGCTCAATCCGACCGAAGTTCTCTTCCCCGGCGGCTCCATGGCCAAGGTTGAGAAGATCTATCGGGGCAATCAGGTGAGCGATGTTTGCAACGGCCTTGTTGCCGATTGCGTGGCGGCTTTTGTTGATGCGCGGTTGAAGCACGAGCCGCAAGCACAGATCACCATTGTTGAGATCGGGGCCGGAACCGGCTCAACGTCAGAAACCGTGCTGAAAGCGCTGGAGCCCTATGGCCAACAGGTGCGCTATGTCTACACCGACATTTCCCGCGCCTTTTTACAGCACGGCGAGCGGCAGTTTGCCACCCGCTTTCCCTTCATCACCTTCCAGTTGCTCGATATTGAGCAGCCGCCGGAGGCGCAAGGCATCCGTGCTCATGCGGTCGATCTGGTGCTGGGCAGCAATGTGCTGCACGCCACCCGCTCAATCATCGATACGCTGTCGCGCGTGCAGCGGATGTTGAAGCGCCATGGCGTCGCTGTGATCAACGAAGGCACGGGTGTGCGGACATTCCCCACACTCAGTTTTGGCTTCACGCCGGGATGGTGGGCCCATGACGATCAGCATCTGCGCCTGCCGCAATCGCCCTTGCTGGATGTGAAAGGCTGGAAAAGCACCTTGGGCATTGCAGGCTTCCAACGGGTGAGGGCGCTGGAAATTGCCGGGGCGGGATCGCCCGTGGCAGAGCAAAACGTGCTTTTAGCCGAGGCAAGTGGCCTGAGCCTGACCGAAGCCAGCACGGCACCGTCCACCGCCGTCAAAGCACCTGTTCCAACTCCAACGGCGCAGACGCATGGGCCGACGCAACAAACAGGTGGACAGCGACAGGCGCTCATCCGCTATCTGCAATCGGTTTTTGCGGATGTGCTTCAGCTAGATCCATCGCGTTTGCAGCCAGAAACGTCCTTCTCCCATTACGGGCTGGATTCACTGGTGGCGATTGAAATCGTCAAAGCGCTGAAGCAGCCCTTTGGTTCGCTGCCAGTTACATTGCTGTTCGAGCATCTGACGCTGGCGCAACTGGCTGATTATCTGATCACCAACCATCCGCAGGGCGTGCGCAATGCCCTGCCGCCATCCACCCATTCCGATCATGACCTCGCCTCCAGACCAATCCTTGTTCCCAAGGCTGCGGAACAGGCTCCTGTCTTCACGGCGGACCATGACGGTGACATCGCTGAAGACCTGCCTGACGATCTGGATAGCTTCATCAACGCTCTATCAGATGACGAGGTCGAAAAACTCCTGCGCCAGGTACGGGCCAACGGCTCCAGCCGGAATTGAAAGTGAGATCTGCCATGACTGAGAAAAACAACGGATACGACAAGCGCCAGCTTCTCAAGCAGCTCCTTCTTGATGGCCGAGAGGGGCCAAAACAGCAGGGCATTGCCATCATCGGCATGAGCGGTCGCTATCCCGATGCCGAAACACTCGACCAGTTCTGGGACAATCTCACGCAAGGCCGCGACAGTGTAACAGAAGTGCCGTCCGAGCGCTGGCGCTGGCAGGATCATTTTGATCCGCAGCCGCATACATTCGGCAAGACCTACAGCCGATGGGGCGCGTTTTTGACCGATGTGGACAAGTTTGATCCGCTGTTCTTCCATATCTCGCCCGCCGAGGCCGAGGGCATGGACCCGCAGGAACGGCTGTTTCTGGAAGCATCATGGCAGGTTCTGGAAGATGCAGGCTACACGCCTGCGCGTCTGACCCGCGCCAGCAACCGCATTGGCGTGTTTGCAGGCGTGATGTACGGCGATTATGAATGGCTGAGCGCGCAGGCAACAACGCTGGGTGTAGAAACGTCTGCCCATGCGGCTTACTGGTCCATCGCCAACCGGGTCTCCTATGTTCTCGATTTGCAGGGGCCGAGCTTTGCGGTGGATTCCGCCTGCTCATCCTCGCTCACAGCCATTCATCTTGCGTGCGAAAGCATCCGGCGCGGCGAGTGCGAGGCCGCGATTGCCGGTGGTGTCAATCTCATCCTGCATCCCATGCATTACGCCAGATTGTCGGGTATGCTCTCCACAGATGGGCGCTGCAAAAGCTTTGGCGAAGGCGGCAATGGCTTTGTGGCGGGTGAAGGCGTCGGTGCCGTGCTGCTCAAGTCGCTCGAACAGGCGGAGAAAGATGGAGACCGGATTTATGCGGTCATTCGCGGCTCTGCCATCAATGCCGGCGGACGCACCAATGGCTATACCGTGCCCAATCCGAAGGCGCAGGGCAATGCCATTGCGGCAGCGCTTGACTCCGCGGGCCTTTCCGCACGGCGCTTGAGCTATATCGAGGCCCATGGCACCGGCACAGCGCTGGGCGATCCCATTGAAATTGCCGGATTGGCGTCGTCTTTTGCCCGTTCAACCCAGGATGTCCAATTTTGCGCCATTGGTTCGGTGAAATCCAATATCGGCCACATTGAATCGGCGGCAGGCGTTGCCGGGCTCACCAAAGTGGTGCTGCAATTGCGCCACCGCGAGCTGGTTCCATCGCTGCATTCGCAAGCGCTCAATCCCGCGCTTGAGCTGACACAAACTCCCTTCCGGGTTCAACGGCAGCGGCAAGCCTGGCCACAAAGCCCGGATGGTCAGCCGCGTTTGGCCGGTGTCAGCTCTTTTGGCGGTGGCGGGGCCAATGCCCATATTATTATTGAGGAATATATCGGACAAAAGGTTGAAGCGCAGGCGGAAACGGGGGTCATCGTGCTATCGGCACGCAATGACGCAGCCTTGCGCCGCTCGGCCCAACGGCTTGCAGATCACATCCAACATCGCATGAATGCGGGCGAAAACCACGATTATGAAGGCTTCAGCCTCGGCGCTCTGGCCCATACGCTTCAGCATGGCCGCGAAGCCATGGAAGAACGCCTGTCTTTCATAGCCTCCAGTCTGAAGGAGGTGCGTGATAGATTGAACGATTTTGCCCGCACGGGCGAAACGCGGGGTATCCATCGCGGCTCGACCTTGAAGGATCAATCCAGCCTCGCTGCGATGTTTCAAGGTGATGCAGGCGATGGTTTCCGCCGGATGCTGATGGCCGAAAAGCGCCTGAAGGAACTGGCGGAACTTTGGGCAAAGGGTCTCGAGGTCGATTGGCAGGCACTGAATGAAGGCCGCCACTTTAAGCCGATCTCCCTGCCGACTTATCCGTTTGAGCGCAAGCGCTACTGGATCAGCGATCTGCCAAAGGTGGCTCCGGTGGTCAGCACGCAAACGGCGCTTGTCGATGATCCGCGCGGCGATTTTTATTACCGCCCCATATGGGTGCCGTATGCTGATATGCCAGCGTCTGAAGCCAGAGGCCGCACTGTTGTTTTGGCCCCGCGCGGCAGCGCCGATCTGGCCCGCACACTTGCCCGACGCACAGGAGCCGAGCTGCTCTGGCTGCAAACAACCAATAGTCCAGACGCACTTGACCTGATCTCGGACGCTGGCGAAAGCGTGCGGCTGGAAGGCTACAGTGGCCCGCTTGACATTTATTTCCTTGGCGGTGTGCAGCCGGAAGGGATTGCGCCAGAAGATACGGCGGCAATTTCCACCGCACAGAATCAGGGGCTGTTGTCGCTGTTGCGGCTGTCTCGGATTTTGATGCGCAATTCGCAGATTCAACCGCGCCTCAAGATCATTGCCAATGATGTGCATGACGCCTTTGGCACGCCATCGCGCAACGCGCAGGCGGCGGGGCTGTTTGGCTTTGCGCAGGTGTTGGCAACAGAACAGCCCGCGTGGGGCATTGCTGCTTTCGATCTTTCTTTTACCGAGGATTTGACAATCGATACGGTCAGCGCATGGCTGCTGGCACAGCCGTGGTCACTCTCTGGTGGTCTGGTGCTGCGCAGGCAGGGGCAATCGTTCCAGCGCAGGCTGGAGGCGTTGGACCTTCCCGCCGTCACCACCTCGGCTTTCCGGCAAAATGGCGTGTACCTGATCATTGGCGGCACGGGTGGCATTGGCCGGATCCTGACCCGCCATCTGGTGGAGCGCTACAATGCAAGGGTGGTCTGGGTCGGACGTCGCACCCCTGATGCGACAGTACAGACCGAGATGTCAGCACTGTGCAAGACCAGCAATCAGGTCAGCTTCATTGCCGCCGATGCGGCCCATCACGATGACCTTGTGCGCGTCATTGCGCAGGTGAAAGCGCTGCATGGCGCGCTCAACGGTGTCATCCATTCCGCCATGGACCTGCAAAGTGCCACGATTGCGAAAAGCGATGAGGCGCTGTTTCGGGCAGCGATTGCGGTCAAAACCGATGGAATTGCCGCCCTCGCCCGTGCAACAGCCCATGAAGGTCTTGATTTTCTGGCGCTTTTCTCTTCCTCCGGGGCTTTTGGCAATTGGGCGGGCACAGCGGGCTATACCGCTGGCGTGTCTTTTGAAGATGCCGTTGGGCGACAACTGGCAATGCTGCGGCCCTATCCGGTCAAGGTCATCAATTGGGGCTATTGGGGCGAAGTTGGCTCTGGGGCGCGTCCGGGTATCAAAACCATGTTTGATGCCAAAGGCGTTCCGGCCTTTTCAGCTGAAGAGGGGTTGGAGGCCATTGAGCGGATTCTGGCCGGGCCTGCATCGCAGGTCATGCCGATCCTTGCAGAGGCAGGTGTTCTACAGCACATGGGGCTTGATGAGACGCGGAAGGGAGAGGCCCGCCCTGCGGCCTATTCTCCCGTGCTGCACAGCATTGTACCCCGGCTGGCATCACTGACACCGCAGAGCGATCAGGTTTACGCCACATGGGAAGCGTTTGATGAACTGGAGCAGATTTCGCGTCCGGCTCTGTTGGGTGTGTTTCAGCGCATGGGCGTGTTTCGCACCCCCGGCGAGCGGCATGACCGGGAAGCCCTTCGGGTTCAGCTTGCCATCCATGGGAAATTCACCCGGCTTTATGATGCGCTTTTGGGCACGCTTGCCGAATCCGGCTATCTGACGCTGGAGGGGGCTGAGGTTTGCACCGCACTTGACCCGGCCGCATTGCCCTTTGTTCCGGGGCCGTACATGGAGCAATTGACGGCCCGCAAAGAAGCGCTGTTGCAGCGCAGCCCAGATATTGAGGCGACTATCCAGCTGATCTGGATTTTCCTCGAAGACTATCCAGACATCTTGCAGGGCAAGCGCGCCGCCACCGACATCATGTTCCCCGGCTCATCGATGAAGCTGGTGCAGGGTTTCTATAAGGGCAATGCCCTGACCGATTGGTATAATACGCTGGTTGCCCATGCCGTGCAGGCCTGCATTGAAGCGCGGCTGCCCGCGCTGGGAGCGGGGGCAAAAATCCGCATTATTGAGCTGGGCGCAGGAACCGGCGCAACAACCGAGCGGGTGTTGAACACCATCGGCCATCTGTCCGAGCGGATTGATTATACCTATACCGACATCTCTCCTGCCTTTCTGGAGCTTGGCCGCAGCAGTGTCGGCGCGCGCTGGAACTGCTTTACCTTCAAGGTGCTCAATCTTGAGCACAGTCTGGAAAAACAAGGCTTTACCCCCGGCAGTTTTGACATTGTGCTGGCCACCAATGTCGTCCATGCCACGAAAAACCTCAGAAACACCCTGACCAGTGCCAAGCGCCTGCTAAAACCGAATGGCTGGATGGTGATGAATGAGCTGACAACGGTGCGGGCCATTGTCACCATTCCCGGCGGGGTGCTGGACGGCTGGTGGCTGTTTGAAGATGAAGCGCTGCGCATTCCCGGCTCGCCCCTCAGCAAGCCACAAATCTGGCGTGGTCTGTTGTCTGAAGCCGGTTTTCACCGCATCGAAGCCTTTGGCGGTTCGGCGGTGAAGGGCAAGATTCTCGGCCAGCATGTGTTTGTGGCAGAAAGCGATGGCATTTTGCCGGAGCGGATGGCGGCCAAACCGAGTGCCGTGCCGATCATAGAGCAAACACCAGTCGTTGCAGAGGTCAAGCAGCCGGACGTCGCGGTGGAAGGCCTGATCGAGCAGGATATTGCCGATGCGGTAAAAACGGTGCTGCGGTTGGACGAGTTGGCATTGAACCGGGCCTTGGCCGATTACGGTTTTGACTCGCTCACCGGCGTCAAGGTGGTCAGTGCGCTCTCAGAGCTTTACGCCACAGAACTGTCAATCGATTCCTTCTTTGAATATCCCACCGTCCGCGAGCTGGCACGCCATTTTGCCGCACAAGGCATTGGGCCAGAGGGGAGAGCCGTCACACCAGAGATTGCGGCAACGCCGAGTATGCCGGCAACGTCGTCTCATGCTGAATTGCGTATTTCTGAATCATTTCATGAGGTTGTGCCGCAGTCAGTGCGGACGCCGGTTGACATCACCCAGATGAAAGACACGGTTGCACCTCTGTCTGCCGGGCAGCGTGGCCTCTATGCGTTTTCACAACTGGCACCTCAAAGCTATGCTTATAATCTGCCGCTGGCCTTTACTGTGCTGGCGGGTCTGGATGTTGAGGCGCTGCGGCGGGCGCTGCAAAGCATATGGGATCGTCATCCGGGCTTGCGTGCGCGTTTTCGGCAAATCAATGGCGAGGTGCAACAGGTGTTTGCGGCGGCTGACGCTGTGTGGTTTGAGCGCCGCGTGCTGCCTGCCGGACGGGAGGAGGAGCACCGCACTCTTGTGCGGGCCGTGATGCGCCAGCCTTTTGATCTCACGACCGGCCCGCTGATGAAGGCGGTGCTGTTTGAGCGCGAGGCAGCAAAGCCCATTCTGCTGTTGAATTTCCATCACATTGTTTTTGATGGCATGTCGATCCAGCTGTTTCTGGAGGAGTTGCAGGGCTTTTATGGCTTTGAAACCACGGGCAAACCTTTCCAGCCGCCCTTGCCAAAACGCAATTATGCCGACTTCGTTGCATGGGAGCAGGCTCTTCTGGAGAGCAGCGAGGGCGAGCGCTTGCGTCGCTACTGGCATGACAGATTATCTGGCCCCATTGCACCACTGGAACTGCCAACCGACCGCTCACATCCAGCGCAACCGTCTTTTGCGGGCGAGAGTGTGGAACTGGAGCTGGACCCCACGCTGATGCGGCGGCTGCGAAGCCTCGCCAGCCAGCAGGGCACAACCATGTTCTCCGTCATGCTGGCGGCCTATAACCTGATCCTCAACCGCTATAGCGGCCAGACGGATATTCTTGTGGGTGCTCCGGTGGCCGTGCGCCCCGATGAATTTGGTGATGTGCTGGGCTATTGCATCAACATGGCCGTGCTGCGCTCAGACCTGTCTGGTGATCCGACCTTCCAGGAGCTGGTGCAACGGCTCAAAACCACCGTGCGCGAGGCCATGGACCACGCACGCTATCCCTTCATTCGCATTGCCGAGGAGCTTGGCCAGCGGGCAGGCGGCGGCGGCAATCTGCTGCGCGCCGTGTTTTACTTCCAAAACTGGGTGAAGGCGGTGCAGAATGTGCCGCTGCCGCTGGAGCTTTATCCCGGCATTCATCAGGAGGGTGAATTTGATCTCACCTTTGAAATCACCGATGAAAGCGACCGCTGCCGCTTTTTGCTGAAATACAACCCGGACCTGTTTGATGAGGCGACAATCCGGCGCATGGGTGCGCATTATCGCCATATTCTGGAGCAGGTGGTTGATACGCCGGAGTGCCGCCTCTCGGCTTTCGATCTGGTGACTCCAGCCGAGCAGACCGTGCTGAAAAGCTGGAATGCCACAAATACGGCCTATCCTGAGCAATTTTGCCTGCATGAGTTGATTGATCGGCAAAGCCTCTCGACACCGCAAAAATGCGCGGTCCGCTTCGAAGGAGAGCAACTGAGCTATGGCGCGTTGACGCAACGCTCCAACTGGCTGGCAAGCCACCTGCAATCGCTGGGCTTGCGTCCGGGGATGCGGGCGGGGATCATGCTGTCACGCTCGCTTGAACTGCCCGTTGTGCTGCTGGCCGTGCTAAAAACGGGAGCGGCCTATGTGCCGCTTGATCCCACCTATCCGGTGGAGCGACTGGCCTATATTTGCGGCGATGCGGATCTGAAATTCATCATCACCGATGCCAGCGCCAGCAACGTCGCCTTGTCCGATGCCATTGTCCGCATTGATCTTGGCAGCTTGCGCCAACGCATGACAGACAATGTCCTGCCAATGGCCCCACTTGGCACCAGCAATCCAACCGATGCTGCTTATGTCATCTACACCTCCGGCTCCACGGGTCAGCCCAAGGGGGTCGAGGTTGGCCATCGGGCAGTCGTCAACTTCCTCACAGCCATGCAGCGCACTCTTGGCATTTCGGCGCTGGATCGGCTGCTGGCAGTCACCACCATCAGCTTCGACATTGCCGGACTGGAACTCTACCTGCCGCTGTTTGTTGGCGGCGAGGTTGAGATTGCTTCCAGCGACATGGCCCGCGATGGGCGGGCGCTGGCGGCCAGATTGTCGTCCGGTGAGATTTCAGTGCTTCAGGCAACCCCTGCCACATGGCAAATGCTGATCTCCGCTGGATGGCGCGGCGGCAGCCGTCTCAAAATCTTGTGCGGTGGCGAGGCCCTGGGGCAGGATCTGGCTGACAGGCTGCTGGAGCGCAGCGACGATGTCTGGAACCTTTATGGACCAACAGAAACCACCATCTGGTCCTCTGCCAAGCGCTTGAAGCATGGCGAGGCTGTGACCATTGGCCGACCGATTGCCAATACCGAATTTTACGTGCTGGATGCCCATCTCAAGCCGGTGCCGATTGGCATGGCGGGAGAGCTGTATATTGGCGGCGACGGGTTGGCCCATGGCTATCTCAATCGCCCTGATCTGACGGCAGAGCGTTTCATTTCGCATCCCTTCGCGCAATCAAGCACGGCTCGGCTTTACCGCACGGGTGATCTGGCCAAATACCGGGCCGATGGTGAGGTCGTCTATCTCGGGCGCAATGATCAGCAGTTGAAGGTGCGCGGTTTCCGGGTGGAGGCCGGAGACATTGAGGCCGCCTTGCGCAAACTGGACTTTATCGAGGATGCCGTTGTGGTGGTGCGGCAGGAGCGGCAACTGGTGGGCTTTGCGACATTGCGACCCCACGCCGCGCTGCCTGCCTATGAGGTCTGGCAGGAGGCGCTTGGCAGCCTGTTGCCTGCCCATATGATCCCGGCGCAACTGATTGCCGTTCAGGCTTTTCCGCAAACGCTCAATCGCAAGATTGACCGCAAACACTTGGCGCAAGCACCGCTTGAGAGCTTGCAGCAGGCGCAAACCACTTCAGACACTGCAAAGGTTTTGCCCGTGTCAAAAGATGGAATGGCGCAGCTGACGGCAGAGCTGCTGGCTATTGTTTCTGCCATTGTTGGCCTTGCGGAAAGAGACATTCCGCTGGATGCGCCCTTTGGGCAATATGGTATGGATTCGGTGCGCTTCACCGAATTGAGCGTGGAGCTTGGCCGTAGGCTGAATGTCAATGTTGGCCCCAATCTGTTTTATCAACATGCAAGCATCCGCCGCCTTGCGGCCCATCTGCTGGCAACGCAGACGGAGCTTACAGCGCGTTTTGCGCAAAGCCCTGCACCTGTTCTGGCGGCCTCTCCGGCCGCTGTCGCTGCCGTCACCAAGCCTTCTTTGGCGCGGCACGATGATGATGCGATTGCTGTGGTGGGCATGGCGGGCATGTTCCCGCAATGCGATGATCTTCAGGCGTTTTGGGATGCGCTTGCCGAGGGGCGTGATCTGGTCAGTGAAATTCCGGCAGACCGCTGGAACTGGCGTGATTATCAAGCCGATGCCAATGGCAAGCCGATTTCCCGTTGGGGTGGTTTCCTGTCGCAGGTTGATCGCTTCGATCCGCATGTGTTCGGCATTTCGCCGCGTGAGGCGGAGTGGATGGACCCGCAGCAGCGGCTGATGCTGGAAGCCGTCTGGTCGGCGGTGGAAAATGCCGGGCAGAAGCCTTCCGATTTTGCGGGCAGCCGCACCGGCGTTTTTGTCGGTGTGACCAATTCGGATTATGGCAATCTGGTCAATCGCCTCGGTGCGGTGGAAGGGCATACGCTGACAGGTGTTGCCCATACCATTATTGCCAACCGGATTTCCTTCCAGTTTGACCTGAAGGGGCCAAGCGAAGTGATTGACACCGCCTGCTCCAGCTCGCTTGTGGCGGTGCGCCGGGCCATGGAAGCCATTCGGGCGGGCCATTGTGATCAGGCCTTTGCGGGGGGCGTCAATGTCATCCTCAGCCCTGAAATTTATGTGGCGCTGAGCAAGGCCAATATGCTCAGTCCAGATGGACGCTGCCGCGCCTTTGACCATCGGGCCAATGGCTATGTTCGTGGTGAAGGGGTTGGCGTGGTGCTGCTCAAGCGGCTTGGTGCCGCCAGAGCCGATGGCAATCCGGTTTTGGCAATCCTGCGTGGAAGTGCGGAAAATCACGGCGGGCGCGCCAATTCGCTCACGGCACCGAATCCGAACGCGCAGGCGGAATTGATTGTTGCGGCGCATCGGGATGCGGGCTTTGCTGCGGCCAGCATCACCTATCGGGAAGCGCACGGCACAGGAACCGCCCTGGGTGATCCGATTGAGGTGGATGGCCTGAAGGCAGCGCTTGAAGACTTGCAGCCGGATGGCATTGCAACGCCATGTGCTCTTGGTTCGGTGAAGACCAATATTGGTCATCTGGAGGCCGCGGCGGGCATTGCCGGGCTGATCAAGATCATCCTGTCAATGCAGCACGAGACCATCCCGGCCAGCCTGCATTTTGAACGGCAGAATCCCAATCTCGATTTTGGCCGATCCGGCCTGTTCGTTGCGCAGCAAAAAAGCGCATGGAACCGGCAGTCTGATGGGCAGGGTGGGCTCTATCCACGCCGGGCGGGCATTAGCTCCTTTGGCTTTGGCGGCACAAATGCCCATGTGATTGTGGAGGAAGCACCGGTCGAACCACGCCCTGTTGAAACACACGCCGGACCTTATCTGGTGCTGCTATCGGCAAAGCGAGATGATCGGCTGATCGCGGCGGCAGAACGCCTGCGGGCCTTCATCGATAGCCCGTCGATTTCCGAGGCTGATCTTGCCTCCATTGCCTTTACCTCACAGGTGGGCCGCGAGGCGATGGACGTGCGTTTGGCGCTGGTGGTTGATCATCTTGGTGGCCTGACAGCCGGGCTTGATGCTTTCATTGCCGGTCGCCATGACATGGCCGCCGTTTACCACGGTCGTGTTGGCGCGGGCGGGGCCGGGCTTGGTATGCTGGACGGTGTCAGCGACACCATGGCTGAAGTGATGATCGAGCGCCGCCAGATCGATGGTCTGGCACGGCTCTGGGTCAGCGGCGTCTCCGTGGATTTCCAGAAGCTGTATAGCACCGGCCAGCCAAAACGTATGGCTCTGCCGAGCTATCCTTTCGCCAGACAGCGCTATTGGCTGGCCGAGGCACCTGTTGCACCCGGCGGTGTCAGCAGAGCCTCTGGTTTCGATGGGCTTCATCCGTTTATCGACAGCAATTGCTCGACGCTGGATGGCGTTGCATTCGTCAAGCATGTCCGGCCTGATGATGTTGTTCTGCGCGATCATCGCATCGGCAATGCGCCCATTCTGCCCGCTGTGGTCTATCTGGAAATGGCGCGCGCCGCAGGCGAGGCGGCCCGACCGGGCACGCGCATTCGCACAATCAGCAATCTGGTCTGGCTCAACCCCGTCTCCTTTTTGGCTGGGGAAACCGAGGGCCGGGATTTGATTGTCAACCTTCAGCGCAAGTCCTCCGGCACAGAATATCGGATGACCTCGACCGTGGATGGAAAAACGCTCACCCATGCGCAAGGACACCTTGGGTTTGAGGATGAGGCAGAAAAGCTGGAGCCTTTGAGAGTTGATCTCGCCGCAGCGCAGGCACGGTGCCCCGACCGGCTGGAGGGTGCGGATTGCTATCGTCGCCTGACAGAGCGCGATTTTCATTATGGACCAAGCTTTCAGGTTCTGCGCACGCTTTACCGCTCTGCCAACCGCGATGAGGTTCTGGCCTTCATCGAGCTTGCGCCGACACAGGCCGCGGAGCTGGAAACGGTGGTTCTGCACCCGGCGGTGATGGATGCCGCCTTGCAAACCGTGAGCGGGTTGATTGGCGATGGTGACGGAGGGCTGCAATTGCCCTTTGCGGCAGCCGCAGTCACCAGTTTTGCACCCTTGCAGAGCCATTGCCGTGTCCATGCCCGCACCGCAGGCGAGGCGGCCAATGCGACGTTTTTCGATGTCCATATCACCGACACAACAGGGGCGGTGCTGGTGAAGATCGACCGGCTGCAATTGCGCAAGATTGCGCCCGATACCGTCAGAAGCGATATGCAGTCTGTTGCGCATCCTCCGATCACGATTGCTTACGACTGGGTGGCAAGCGAACGCTTCAGCCCGGCGGCAGCACTTGGCACAGTGTTGGTGATGGCCGACAACCCAGCCGTTGCGGCGACACTCCAAAACAGCGGGCGCACAGAGCGCGTGGTCTGGATAAAGACAGGAGCAGCATTCGAGGCAAGGGCGGATGGTTCTTTCACCCTTCGCACCGCCTCGGAGGAGGATTTTTCAAAGGCGTTTGAGCGGTTACAGGCTTCCAACGTCATCCCCGAGAAAATTCTCATCATTACCTCACCAGAAAATGCCGAACAGGCGGTTGAGCAAAGTTTCTTCCGGCTTGCGGCCCTGAGCAAGGCGTTGCCGCGCACATTTGCAGGTCAAAAATTTGACCTTCTGCTGCTTCACGGCCAAGATCATCAGGCAGCCTTTGGCGCAATCGGCGGCTTTGCCCAGACGCTGGCCGCTGAAAATTCCAATCTTGCCCTGAAATGCGTCTCTCTGGATGCCATGAGTGACATTGCTGCTTGCATCACAATTGCTCTTGAAGAGTTTTCGGATTTCGGCGAGGTCGGTGCCGATATTCGCTATAGCCATGGCCAACGCTGGGTCAAAAAGCCTGTTCATCTCGACCTCAAGCCCGGTTTGGCCGCGATGGATCTCAGCGGTGGTCCGGTGCTGATCACTGGCGGGGCGGGGGCGCTTGGCCTGCTGTTTGCGCGCCATCTTCTGGCGCGGGGTGCAAGCAGCATTGCCTTGTGTGGCACCCGTCCACTGGAGGGCGCGCGCGCCTCAGCCATTGACAGCTTGCGGGCTACGGGTGTCGATATTCGCTATTATCAGGCGGATGTGTCGCGGCCAGACGATGTGCACCGGCTGGTGAACGAAATCCGCAACCGACAAGGTCCGATCATCGGGGTCATCCATGCGGCGGGTGTGTTGCAGGACGGTTTGATCCTGCGGCAAGACCGCAGCGCGATGGAGAGGGTGCTGGCCCCCAAGGTGCAAGGCACGCGGCTGCTGGATGCAGCAACCGCCTCAGACCCGTTGCGCTTCTTTGTGATGTTTTCGTCCACGGCTGCCCGGATCGGCAATCCGGGGCAGGCTGCCTATGGCTATGCCAACCGTTTCATGACCCGTTTTGCCGACCAGCGGGCAACCATGGTTGCGTCAGGTCAGCGGCAGGGCAAAAGTCTGGCGCTGGATTGGGGCCTGTGGCGAGACGGTGGAATGGCACCGCCAACAGCTGCCTTGCAGGCGATGGAAACGCTGTTTGGCATGGTGCCGCTGGAGGCGGAAACGGGGCTGCAAGCCTTTGACCATGCCTTGAACAGCCCATTGAGCGAAATTCTGATCTCTCAAGGCGACGGCGCAAAGCTTCTCAATGTTCTCACATCTGCTCCGCCCCAGCCGAAGCCAAGCCCGGTTCCGGCCAAGACAGACGCGCTGGTGATCCGTGAGACATGGGATATGAAGCCTTTGGTAGAGGAAAAGCTGCGCCTGCTGTTTGCGCAGGAAACCCGGAATGAGCCGGAGTTTATTGATCTGGATGAGGCGCTCGAATCCTATGGTCTGGATTCCGTTCTGGTCGTACAGCTCAGTGAGGCGCTGGAAGCCACGTTTGGGACATTGTCCAAAACGATTTTCTACGAGCATCGGAGTCTGCGCGATCTCGCAGCCTTTTTGATGAACGAATTTCCAACCGCCGCCCGCGCGTGGGTGGGGGATGCATCAATGCCGGAAACGGTTGAACCGCCTGTCGCAGTCGAACCACCTGCGGCTCTGGTATGGGAGCCTCCAGCCGCCTTGCCGAAGGCAGAAGCAACAGCTGTCGAAACCAGCGATATTGCCGTGATCGGCATTGCCGGGCGCTATCCGCTGGCGGACGATCTTGATGCATTTTGGCGCAATCTGCTGGAGGGACGCAATTGCATCACCGAAATCCCGCCGGAGCGCTGGGATGCGAACGAGGATTTCGATCCTGAACGAGGTAAAATCGGCAAATCCTACAGCAAATGGGGCGGCTTCCTGACGGATGTGGATAAATTCGACGCCGCCCTGTTTCAGATCCCCGATGGGGAAGCCGACTGGATTGATCCGCAGGAGCGGCTGTTCCTCGAAACCGTCTGGGCGCTGCTGGAAGATGGCGGCTACACCCCGCGCAGCCTTGCGGCCTTGCAAAGCCGTAACGGGCAGGGGGCCGGGGTGTTTGTTGGCAGCATGTATCAGCATTATCCGCTGGTGCCTGCCGATCCTCAGACCGGGGCCTTGCTGGCGGGGTCTTCCTATTGGTCGATTGCCAACCGGGTATCCTATCACTTCAATCTGCAAGGCCCGAGCCTTGCGGTGGATAGCGCCTGCTCGTCGTCGATGACGGCCATTCACATGGCCTGCCAGAGCCTGCGGGCTGGCGAGACCGGCATTGCCATTGCGGGCGGGGTGAATTTGAGCATTCACCGCAGCAAATATCAGTCGCTCTCGCTGAAAGGCGTGATTGATCAGCAGGACCATAGTGCCAGCCTGGGTCAAGGCTCTGGTTACACGCCGGGCGAAGGCGTTGGTGCGGTTCTGTTGAAGCGGCTTGATGATGCGATCCGCGATAAGGATCATATCTACGCCGTCATCAAGGCCAGCGGGGTCAACCATAGCGGACGCACCCACGGCTTTACTGTGCCCAGTCCCCACGCGCAGACTGATCTTATTGTGCGCACATGGAAAGAAAGCGGCATTGATCCGCGCAGCCTGAGCTATCTCGAAGTGGCGGCCAACGGCTCCAACCTCGGCGATCCGATTGAGATTGCCGCCCTGTCAAAGGCCATGCGGCAATTTACCGATGCCCGCAATGCCATGCCGATTGGTGCGGTCAAATCCAATATCGGCCATCTGGAGGCCGCATCCGGCATTTCGCAGATCACCAAGGTTCTGCTTCAGCTCAAACATGGCAAGCTGGTGCCGTCGATCAATGCCACACCTGCAAATCCAAGTCTGAAACTGGACGATTCACCATTTTTCATCCAGCATGAAGCCGCAGACTGGATGCCTGCCAACATCGACGGCAAGCCGCAGCCGCGGCGGGCGGCAATCAGCTCCTTTGGGGCGGGTGGGGCAAATTCGCATCTGGTCATCGAGGAATTTGTGCCGCAAGCGCGATCAACCGCAGATGTCGGGCGCATACCCCAGCTCATCCTTCTCTCCGCGATGACGCAAGACCAGTTGACGGCCTCTGCCGCACGGCTGCTTGCCTTTTTGGAGACCGAGGAGGCAGCGGCCTTGGCCGATGTGGCCTATACGCTGCAAGTGGGCCGTCAGGCATTGCCCGCGCGTCTGGCGCTGGTGGTGCAGGATCGGGATAAACTGATTGCGCGCTTGACCGAGGTGTGCAAGGCCGGCGCATCTGCCGCCGGGATTGGCTTTGCGCTTATATCTGGGCCACGTCGCGCCGGGACACTGACCCCGCCGACCGGAACGCTGGATGCGGCAGCACTTGAAAGCCTTGCCAAAGCCTGGCTGGAGGGGACCGATGTGGATTGGACCGCGCTTGATCGGTCTGCGGACTGCCAGCGCATTCCTCTGCCGCATTATCCTTTTTTGCGCAAACGTCACTGGGTTTCAGAGCAGGCAAACACCGTACAGCCGTCTGAAATCAAACCGCAATCGGCCGCGTCGCTGCGTGTGACCACCAGTGCAAATAAGGTAACAAGCACGGACACAATCAAAAGGGATGAGACGATCATGGAGGATGACAAGAGCCTGATTGCCAACGTGCGCCAACACTTGCTGACGATGATTGCCGATGTTCTCTCCGTCTCCGCAACGGATCTCGATCCCGAGGACAAGTTTGGGGATTTCGGGATGGATTCTCTCGGCTTCATCACCTTCGCCACTCGTCTGAACGAGACATATGCGCTTGATGCCCATCCCACGCTGTTGTTCACCTACCCAACCGTGGCAGAGCTGGCGGATCATCTGATCAGCGTGCGTCGGGACCGCTTTGTGGTACAGCGCGAGACGCAGGCCCCGGTGCTGGCTGAAGCGGTTGCCGAGAGCGAAGCCCCTGCTGTTGTCGATGACAAAAGCCTGATTGCCAATGCGCGCCACCAGGTCATGGCGCTGATTGCCGATGTGCTGTCGGTCGCGGTCGATGATCTCAACCCCGAGGACAAGTTTGGCGATTTCGGGATGGATTCTCTGGGTTTCATCACCTTCGCCACTCGTTTGAACGAGACATATGCGCTCGACGCCCATCCCACTCTGCTGTTCACCTATCCAACGGTGGCAGAGCTGGCAGAGCATTTGCTCAGCGTGCGCCGAGACCATTTTATCGGGGCGGATCACGCCCAGAGGCAGGCTCCCATAGAGCTGGAGCCGAGTCCTGCCCTCGTCGCACCCACAATTCAGAAACAGCCTGCGCCTGTCTCGGATATGACGGGGCTGGAGCCTGTCGCCATCATCGGCATCAGCGGTATGTTTCCGCAATCTCCCGACCTTGAACGTTTCTGGCAAAATCTTGATGCCGGGCGCGATCTGATCACAGAGGTGCCGCAAGAGCGCTGGGATTGGCGGGCCTTTACCGAAAAGTCCCTTCAAGGAAAGCAGGCGGGTCGCTGGGGCGGTTTCGTTGCCGATGTCGATCGGTTCGATGCGGATTTCTTCAACCTGTCGCCGCGTGAGGCAATGGTGATGGACCCGCAACAGCGGCTCTTTGCCGAAACGGTCTGGAAGTCCATTGAGGATGCCGGATACAGTCCAGCCTCGCTTGCGGGCAGCCGCACCGGCCTTTTCGCAGGGGTGTCGAACTTTGATTATATTGAAGTGTTGCAAGAGGCAGGCATTGCATTGGATGGCTTTGCCATGCTTGGCAATTCCCATTCCATTCTGGCCAATCGTATTTCCTATATGCTCGATCTTCAGGGGCCGAGCGTGGTGGTGGATACGGCCTGCTCCAGCGCCTTGATTGCCATCATCAAGGCCGTGCGCTCCCTGCAAACGTCAGATTGCGACCTTGCGATTGCAGGCGGGGTCAATCTCATTCTCAACCCCAATGTCTATATTGCCATGGTTAACAGTGGCATGTTGAGCGAAGACGGGCGCTGCAAGACCTTTGATCGGGCGGCCAATGGCTATGTGCGCGGCGAGGGCGTGGGCGCAGTGGTGTTGAAACGCCTGAGCGCCGCCGAGCGCGACGGCGACCATATCTACGGCGTCATTCGCGGTACGGCACACAATCATGGCGGACGCACCAATTCGTTGACAGCCCCCAATCCCAAGGCTCAGGCCGATCTGATCAAGGCTGCGTGGCTGGAAGCTGGTGTTTCTCCAGACACTGCAAGCTACATCGAAACTCATGGCACAGGCACACCGCTGGGCGATCCGATTGAGGTGAACGGGCTGAAAATCGCCTTTAACGCTTTGTATGACCATTGGTCGCTGCCAAAGCCAGAGCGGCCCCATTGCGCGATTGGTTCGGTCAAAACCAATATCGGCCATCTGGAATCCGGCTCCGGTGTTGCGGGGCTTCTCAAGGTCATCCTTGGAATGCGGCACGGGGTTTTGCCTGCCAGCCTGCATTGTGTGGAGCAAAATCCCTATATTGAGCTTGAAAACAGTCCTTTCTTCATCGCCAATGAGCGGCGCGAATGGCCCCGTTTGACCGATGCCGATGGCAAGCCCGTGCCAAGACGCGCCGGTGTCAGCTCCTTTGGCTTTGGCGGTGCCAATGCCCATGTGGTGATTGAGGATTATCAGGCCCCTGCACCCACGCGAGAGGTGCTTCATCAGCCGCTGCTGTTTGTGTTTTCAGCCAAAACGCAAGCGAGCCTGCAAGCCGGGCTGAATGCCATACTGTCTTATCTGCGCCAGCCACCGGCGAGCCAGCCTGTTCCGTCGCTGTCTGATATTGCCTTTACGCTTCAAAAAGGTCGTGATGCCATGAGCGAGCGGCTGGCCATTGCCGCCAGAACAAGGGAAGAGTTGGTTGACAATCTGGCCTCCATCGTGGCTGGCGACATGCCGGAGGCTGCAAGACGCGGTTCTCTCAAGAGCAAAAGCCCATCAAGCCAATTGTTGTCACTGGACGATGAAGATGCCGCCCTCATGGTGTCCAACTGGATTGCCAAGGGTAAAATCCTGCGTCTCGCCGAGTTGTGGGTCAATGGCGCGGCCATAGATTGGTCCCTGATGCCCAATCAGAACAAGGGCAGGCGTGTGCCGTTGCCGACCTACGTGTTTGCAGGGCAACGCCATTGGCCACAAAAAGCGGCACCATTACCCGTGCAACAGCCTGCCGTCGTTTCACCAAAGCATCCGCTGTTAGGTCAACAGACGGTGGAGGGTGAAAGCATCCGTTTTCATCGCGTTTTTCGGGCCGATGATGTCTGGCTTCGGGATCACGTGATTGGTGGGCGGCCCTTGTTGCCTGCCGTTGTAATGCTCGAGATGGCATGGGCAGCAGCGTCTCACGTCCGGCAATCGTCGCCGGTGTCGATTGGTGACATTGTTCTGCTCCAACCTTTCCAGTTGACACCCGGCGGTGCCGCAGGTGCGAAGCTTACGCTGACACCAGAAGGCAGCAATTATCGCTTCCGTGTGAGCATGGAAGGCGAAGCAGGCAATTTTACCCTGTGCGCCGAAGGAAAGGTGTTTTTCACGCAGTCCTCCGAGGTGTCGCGCGTTCCACAACATATTGATCTGGAAACGATCCGCCAGCGCAGCGCCATCACGATTGACGGTGAGGCCTGCTATCGCGGTTTCTCTGCGGCAGGCTATGTCTATGGCCCCGCCTTTCAGGCGGTGCGCGATATTGCGGCGGACGCGGATGGGCAGGTGGCCATTGCGCGTCTGATTTGCCCGGACCTGCCTGACAGCACGGCATTTGCGCTGCATCCATCGCTTCTGGATGGCGCATTGCAAAGCGTTGCTGGTTTGGTTGGGGGGCACGCACGCAGCGACACTCTCGATCTGCCATTTTCCATTGGTCAGGTGCACGTGTTGGGAACGCTGCCGCGAGACTGCTTTGCGCATGTCAGCCAATCCACACAGCGGCCTGAGGGCGCATCCAAGGCCTATGATGTTGCCATCACCGATGAAAAGGGCAAGGTGCTGGCCTTTATCAGCAACTACGCCTTTCGACCTTCAAGACCCCAGAGCATGAACAGCGACGGAGAATTGCAGCTTTTTTCGCCTCGCTGGGAGCGAAAAGCCGCCGCAACGACGGCACCGGAACCTGAACATTTGTTGATTTTTGCCAACGCATCCTTTGCCGATCAACTGATGGCAGATCCTGCAAGACCCACATCCTGGATTGTCGCCCGCCATGGATCATCCTTCAAAGTTGATAACGATACGCTTTGCACCGTGAAAGCGGATGATCGGGATCAGCAAAGTCAGCTTCTGGAGTGGCTGGCGTCCAAAGGCCGTATGCCGCAGATGGTGGTGCAAGTGGCGGATGATGATGTTGTCGCTGCTGACTTTTTCGGTGCAGTTGCTTTCGCACAAGCCGAAATGCAGGGCAAAGGCGGCACGGCCTTGCCGATTGTTCATGTTCACGATGACGCGGCCCCTGCCGCCAGCCATGCGCTGTCATCGGCACTGGGCAGCATCTCTCAATGCCTCCACTATGACATGTCACGGGTGGGCGTCAAAACGCTATCCGTTGATTTCGCAGGCTTGTCTGCCCGCACCCTTGTTGAGGCAGCGACCAAAGAAGGCCGCAACAATGGCGACAGCCAGGAGGTGCGTCTCGCCACTGGCGAACGTCTGGTCAAGCGCAACGCGCCGCTTGCTCTTGATAAGGCGTCGCAAAAACCGACTTTTCGGCAGGGAGGAACCTATATCGTCACTGGCGGGTTGGGCGGTCTTGGTTTGATTGTCGCAGAGTATCTGGCCCGTACCTATGGCGCAAAACTGGTGCTGTGTGGACGCTCGCCCTTGTCTGAGGCGAAAGCGCTTGTGCTGGATGATCTGCGTCAAAAGGGCGGTAGCGTCCTCTATGTACAGGCCGATATTGCCGTTCTTTCTGACACTGAACGCCTGTTGGCTGAAGCGAGAGAGCAGTTTGGTGCGCTGCACGGCATTCTACACGCTGCCGGTGTGCTGGATGATGGTCCACTTGCCCGCAAGAGCATGGAGCAGATGCGCACCGTTCTGTCGCCCAAGATTGATGGCACGTTTAACCTCGACCATGCCTCACGCAGCGATCGGCTTGAGGTTTTCGTGACCTTCTCTTCCGTTGCAGCGGTTCTCGGCTCGCCGGGCCAGATTGACTATGCCTATGGCAATGCCGTGATGGACCGCTTTGCAACGGCCCGCCGGCAGATGGTGGAAAAGGGCGAACGCTTTGGCCGCAGCCTGTCCATCAACTGGCCGCTGTGGGCGGAAGGTGGCATGGGCATGGATGCCCGTGCACAAACCATCATGCGGCAGATGACGGGCATGGTGCCACTGCCTACGCACGCGGGCCTGAGAGCGATGGAGCTTGCCTTGCAGACCGATGCCGATCAGATCGCGGTGGCGCAGGGCGATGTTGAAAAAATCCGGTCTGTGTTCATGCCTGCCTTGCCAACAGCACCCGCCGAAACATTGACGGCAGAAACAAACCCGGACGATGATGCGCAGGCAGGCTTGGAAGCCATTCTCATCGGCCTTTTCGCCAAGGCCACAGGCCGCGCCGATGACACCCTTGACCCCACGGAAAGCCTTCACATCTACGGGGTGGATTCCATTGTGATCGTGGAGTTGATGCCGGTGTTGGAAGCCCGCTACAGCGCGATTTCCAAGACGTTGTTCTTCGAGTTCCAGACGATCAGGGAGATTGCAACCCATCTTCTGCATCGCCACCCGGCGCAAACGCAAAACTGGATCGACGAGGTTTCTCCCATGTCACCATCCGATGCCGTGCGGCAGGTCGCGCCAATTGCTGCGACCATAACCGCTCCGGCCATTCTTGCGGATGACGCGTCCCCAGAAGTTCCCGAGGATGCCATTGCCATCATCGGGGTCAGTGGACGTTATCCGCAGGCGCGGGATCTGGCGGTGTTCTGGGACAATCTGCAATCCGGGCGCAATTGCATCACACCCGTGCCGCCAGAGCGCTGGAACCCCGCTGATGATTTTGACCCGGAAAAGGGAAAATTCGGCAAAAGCTACAGCATGTGGGGCGGTTTCATCGATGAGATCGCGTGCTTTGATGCCAGCTTCTTTAATATCCCCAAGGAGGATGCGCGCTGGATTGATCCGCAGGAGCGGCTGTTTATGCAAACAGCATGGGAGACGCTGGAACATGCGGGCATGACCCCTCAGCGGATTGCGGACCTGCAAAAATCCAGCCGTCGTGGTGTCGGGGTCTTCGTGGGCTGCATGTACCAGCATTATGGCCGCCTTGCCCGTGACGAAGACATCAACGCCTTGCTATCGACCTGGTCCTATTGGTCGATTCCCAATCGCATTTCGCAGATGTTGAATCTGACAGGTCCAAGCCTTGCGGTCGATACGGCCTCGTCGTCGTCCATGGTCGCCTTGCACATGGCCTGCGAAAGCATTCGGCGCGGTGAATCGGTGATGGCACTGGCGGGGGGCGTCAATCTCAGTCTCGATCCGGGGAAATATAAGTCGCTCAGTCAGCGCCGTGTGATTGCCGGAACGGACAAGAGCATGAGCCTTGGCGAAGGTGATGGCTATGTGCCGGGCGAGGGCGTGGGAGCCGTGCTGCTGCGGCCTCTTGCGGATGCGATCCGCGATGGCGATCCCATTTTGGCGGTGATCCGCTCAACCGCCATGAACCACAGTGGCCGGGCATTGGGCTTTATGACCCCCAATCTCCAGGCGCAGGCCGATGTCATCACCAGAGCGCTGGAACAGGCCGGGGTCGATGCACGAACCATCAGCTGGGTGGAGGCTGCCGCCAACGGTTCGCCGCTTGGCGACCCGATTGAAATCGGCAGTCTTGGCAATGCCTTCCGCCGCTTTACCGAGGATAAGCAATTTTGCCCGATTGGCACGGTGAAATCCAATATCGGGCATCTTGAGGCCGCGTCCGGCATTTCGCAGTTGACCAAGGTGATCTTGCAATTGCAGCACGGCATGTTGGTTCCGACCCTGAATGCCGAGCCGGTCAATCCAAATATCGACCTTGAGCAATCGCCCTTCTTCATCCAGAAACAGGCGTCTGAATGGCAAAGGCCAAAGACCGTTGAGGGCAGCAGAGAGGTCGAGCATCCGCGCCGTGCGCTGGTCAATTCCTTTGGCCTTGGCGGTGCCAATGTCATCGTGGTGCTGGAGGAATATACCAAGCCTGCGCAGACTGCGCAGCCCGAAGCTTCCGCCGGTCCACAGCTCTTCGTGCTATCGGCAAAGGATGGCGAGGCCCTGAAGCGCTATGGCGCGTGCTATATCGATTTTCTCAACAGGTCGGATGATCTGTCGCTTGCGGATCTTGCCTACACCAGCCAGTTGGGGCGCGACGCCTTTGCATCAAGGCTGGCAATTTTGGCAGCAGACATCAACAGTCTGCGGCGCTCCTTGCAAGATTGGCTGAACGGCAGGGCCGATAACAGCACATGGCAGGGCGACGTCTTGCGTGCAAACGCGCCATGGCCGGTCGAGCGGATCGGAACCGATGCCCCAGACTGGCGTGCCGCCGCCAAGGCATGGACAGGCGGGGCGATCATCCGTTGGGCAGAGCTTCATCACGGCGCGGCTCATAAGCGTATCGATCTACCCACCTATCCGTTTGCGCGTGAGCGCCATTGGTTGACCGATCCGCTGCTGGCTCCGGGTGAGGAGAACATCGCCTCGATCACGCCCGCGGCGGGCATCTTGGAAAGTGCTGCTGTAGCGCTTCATGTGTGACATTGACGGAATTGATCATGAGCTATTTTCAAACTGTGAGAACAACCGACCGACCGTCCAGCGATCCTGTGGCAAGCCGCTGGTTTGTGGTGCCAAAGCCGGTGGCCAATGCCGATATGCGCTTGATTTGCCTTCCCTATGCCGGTGGGACCGCCACAGCTTTTCATGGCTGGTGGCGTTCCTTGCCGGACAATGTTGAGGTGATTTCCGTGCAATTGCCGGGGCGCGGCTCTCGCTTCAAAGAAACACCTTATCGGCGGATGGACGCCCTTGTTGCTGATTTGCTGGCGGAGCTTCTGCCGATTCTTGATCGGCCCTATATGATGTTCGGCCACAGCATGGGTGCCGTTGCCGCCTTTGAGCTGCTGCGGCTGTTGCCCCACCATCTTCAGCCACAGCGCCTGTTTGCTTCCGGGCGTGGAGCGCCGCATCTGCCGCCTGTGCAAAAGGAAATGCATCGGCTGAACGACGCCGAGTTCATCGAAGAACTGCGGCTGATGCAAGGCACGCCGGAACAGGTGTTGAACGACACCAGCCTGATGGCCATGGTGCTTCCAGCCCTACGGGCTGATTTTGAAGCGCTGGAAACATGGCAGTACAGACCCGGCAACCGGCTCACCATTCCCATCACGGCCTTGGGTGGCGACCGTGACATTCTGGTGCCGTTCGGGCTGTTGAACGCCTGGGGTGAGCAGACTGAAGCCGAGTTTGAGGCAAGAATCATTCCCGGGGGCCATTTTTTCCTGCATTCCGATGCAGAGCGTGTGCTGGACATCATTGGCAGACGGGTCTCGGACAGCCGCATTTAAGGCGAAAAACGCCGATCATTTTTTCAGGTAAGGATTTAAGATGCTGATCACTATATTTCCGGGGCAGGGTTCACAACATATCGGCATGGGTAAGGATTTTTTCGACCGTTACCCGCGGGAGGTTCAGCTTGCGGATCGCATTCTGGGCTATAGCGTGCGCGACCTTTGCCTGAACGATAAAGAGGGCAGGCTCAACCAGACCAATTACACCCAGCCCTTGCTGTTTTTCGTCAATGCCCTGCATGAGCGCGAGACCAGAGACCGTGGTGATCCTTTGCCATCCATGGTGGCGGGGCATAGTCTGGGAGAATATAACGCGCTGCTCGCTGCCGGGGTGTTTGATCTGGAAACCGGCCTCCGGCTGGTTGCCAAGCGCGGTGAGCTGATGAGCAAGGCAGAGCCGGGTTCCGGCATGGCCGCCGTGATCGGACTGGACGGTGAGGCGGTGGCAGCCGTGCTGGCAAAAGCCAATCTCGACCGCCTTGACATTGCCAATATCAATTCGCCTACCCAAGTGGTTATTTCAGGACTTTTAGCGGATATTGCCGCTGCCCAGCCCGTTTTCGAGGCCGCAGGCGCGCGTTATGTGAAGCTGAATGTCAGTGCGGCGTTTCATTCGCGCTACATGCGCCCGGCTCAAGAAGAGTTTTCCCGCTTTCTGGCCCAGTTCCAATTTTCCGCGCCACGCTTTCCGGTGATCGCCAATGTGACGGCCCGGCCCTATGCAACAGGTGATATTGCCCATCTGTTGACGCAACAGATCACTGGCTCGGTGCGATGGGTTGAAAGCGTGCGCTATCTTCTGGCACAGGGCGAGGTGGAGTTTCAGGAGCTTGGCCCAAAGCGGGTTTTGACCGACCTTGTCAAGCAGATCAGGCCACTTGGACCTCTGCCGCAGGCCCCTGTTGAGGTGCCAAAGGCTGTTGAGATCATACACGTCGCCGTCCCGGAGCCGATTATTGCACCCGCTGTTGAGGCTCCCGCTCTCAAGATGGCACCTGTCGTTCCGTTTCCGGCACCACGCCCCAGACCGCATCCGGTGAAAAGCCATGCAGAACAATTGGGCAGCAATACATTCAAGGCAGATCATGGCGTTCGCCACGCCTATCTGGCCGGAGGGATGCACAAGGGCATTTCCTCGGTGGCGCTGGTTGCGGCTTTGGCGCGGCGCGGTTTTCTGGCAAGCCTGGGAACACTTGGGCTGTCCGTGGCAGAGGTCGAGGCCCGGCTTATCAAGTTGCGGTCAATGCTTGCACCGCAAGAGCGATTTTCCGTCAATATTGTCTCCAGCATCGCCCAACCGGATCATGAGCAGCCGCTTCTGGCTTTGTGCGGCACATATGATGTCACCACCGTTGAAGTGTCCGGCTATATCCGCCCAACCGCTGCCTTGGTGGCCTTCAGGCTTCGCGGTCTGGAACGGAGAGAGGGCAAGATCACAGCCCGCAACCGGATCATCGCCAAGCTCTCGCAAATCGAAGTGGCGGAGGCATTTTTGCAACCAGCTCCCGAACGCCTGCTTAACGAGCTGCTGGCAAACGGCGAGATTACCGCTGAACAGGCGCAATTGGCCCGGCACATACCTGTGGCAGATGACATTTGCCTTGCTGCCGAAGGTGGATGGTATTCAGAGCGCGGCAACGGCTGGCTGCTGTTTCCGGCGCTGAGAGACATGCGCGACAAGGTGCAGCGGGCGGTTCCCTATCAACAAACACCACGGATTGGTTTTTCAGGAGGCATTGGCGATCCCGAGGCCGCTGCCGCTGCCTTTTTCATGGGCGCAGATTTCATCGTCACTGGCACCATAAACCAGTGCACGGTGGAGGCGGAAACCAGCGATGCCGTCAAAGACCTGCTTCAGGATTGCGGCTTGCAGGACACGGTTTTCGCCCCCGGTGGAGATTTCTTCGAGTTTGGTGCGCAGATCCAGTTTTTGCGAAAAGGCATTCTTTTTCCAGCCCGTGCCAGCAAACTCTACCAACTCTACCAGACACTCGGTTCTCTGGACGAGCTGGATGTGAAAATGCGCCGCCAACTGGAAGAGAAATATTTCGGCAAATCGCTGGAGGCGGTGTGGCAGGATGTGGTGGCCCATTGGCAGAAACATTGGCCTGAAGCGCTCGATCGTGCTGCGCAAAACCCGCGCCACAAATTGCTGCTTGTTCTGCGCTGGTATTTCCATCTGGCCTTTGCTGCGGCGCAGGCGGGCCAAGCCGACCAGAAGGTTCAATTCGCCATTCCGTGCGGCACAGCCATGGGCACCTGCAATCATTGGCTGAAGAATACAGCTTTGCAGCATTGGAGAAACAGGCCCGTCGCTGACCTCGCCCAACATCTTCTGGATGATACAGCCGCAATCTTGCACCGCCGCTTTGAAGCGATCCGCTTGAGTTCCTCCTGAAACAGTGCTCGCACTCCCGACAACACGATTGGACAGGTTTACGATGAGACCCAAAATTTTCCTGCTGGAAGGAGTAACGCGGCGTCCTCGCCATGAGGTGATGATGGATATTCGGGATATTGTATCGGCAGCGGGAGGCTGGATTGCCGGAGAGACGTGCTTTGCCGCAATCGCCGTCACGTTCCGTTTTTCCATCACGCCAAGCCATCTGGAAGCATTTCACACCCGGATTCTCGCCGCATCCGTTTGTCTGGATGATAGCAGTCTGGACAGGCTTACGCAGGCCATCGCTCAAAGCGTGCCCGATCAAGCTGAAATCCTGGTGGCGCTCAATGTCACCTTCAGCGATGGTTCAACTGATCCCAGTTGAACGCGACATATGAGAACGTCATCCCAAAACTCCAGAAAGTTCGTCATTGTCTTAGTCGGGTTCGCCTGCCTCCAAGCATTTCATTTTTTTTGCCAATAAACATGATTAAAATACTCCTCTTTATTCCGCACCTCAATAGGCATCATTGAGGAGGCGCCGAGCACCGAGGTCGCAAGGATATGAATTTGACTGAAAGCGGCAAACTCTACGCAATTCTGGGCGGGCTTTACCTTGCGCAGGGAATTCCCAATTATCTTCTTCTGGTTGCCCTACCACCCCTGATGCGTGAAAGCGGAGCCTCGCGCACTGCTATCGGTTTGTTTTCGCTGTTAATGTTGCCACTGGTGCTAAAATTCGCCATAGCCCCCCTGATTGACCGCACAGCATTATGGCCGCGCATGGGACATCGACGTGGCTGGATCATACCAACACAGCTTCTCGTCAGTGCTGGCATTGCGTCAATGGCATTTGTCGAGCCGCAACAGGCTGGCTGGCTGTTTGCTATCTGCTTTGTCATCACGCTGCTGTCCTCAACGCAGGATATTGCCACCGACGGTTATGCGGTACGGCATCTGACGGGCAGGTCACGGGCAATTGGCAATGCCGTGCAGGCGGCATCGGTGGCTCTGGGGGTCATTATCGGTGGCACACTGGCCTTGGTGCTGTTTCATCAGATCGGCTGGCGTCCGACCATTTTGATTGTTGCCACCCTGTCCTTGCTGCCGCTCATGGCCACGATCTGGATGACGGATGAGCGCGAACCCAGGCAGGTAAAAAAACACGAAAAATCTGCCAGCCTGCTTGGCTTCTTTCGCAAGCCACATGCCTGGATGATTTTGGGGTTCGCTCTGACCTATCGGGCCAGCGAAGGATTGGTTCGGGGCATGGAAGGTCCATATCTCGTTGACATCAAGGTTCCTGTTGCCTGGATCGGCTATCTCTCGGGAAGTGCGGCTGCGACAGCCGGACTGCTGGGGGCTGCAATTGCCGCGCTGATCATTCGAAAAGCGGGGCTGACTGCAACACTGGTTCTGCTGGGTGGCTTGCGCAGTCTTTGCTTTTTGGCGTTTACGCTTAATGCGTTCGGAATTTGGCCGGGCATTGCGGTCGCCCTGTCGGCCTCGGCCTTCCAGACCCTGATCCGCTATATGGAACTGGTGGCAATCTATTCTTTCTTCATGGCCTCGTCGTCGGACGATCAGCCGGGAACAGACTTCACCATTCTCACCTGCGCAGAGCTGATCATCTATCTGATCGGAGCCTCGATTGCAGGTATGCTTGCCGACCGTTTCGGATACGCGGCCCTGTTTTCCCTGGCGACTGCCATCTCCGTATTCGGGATCGGTTTGTCGATCTGGATGCTGCAAAAAATCAAGGGCGCACCAACGCCCTCCATGTCCTGACCAAAACATTCTTCGGAAAATCTCAACGGAGTTGAACTCACATGGATGCTTCCGCACGCTCAAAGAACGACTTTTATCTCGACCGCCAGGCCCGCCGCGAATCCAATGCGCGCAGCTATCCAAGGCGGTTTCCCGTGGCTTTAAAATCCGCTTCCGGCTGCACAGTCACAGACGTGGATGGCCGAACCTATCTCGATTGCCTCGCCGGTGCCGGAACCCTTGCGCTCGGCCACAATCACCCGGAGGTGATTGAAACACTGCAAGAGGTGCTGGCATCTGGACTGCCACTTCACACACTGGATCTCAGCACGCCCGTCAAAGATCAGTTCGTGTCTGACATCTTCGAAACCTTGCCACAGGGCTTGCGAGAGGTGGCAAAAATCCAGTTTTGCTCGCCAAGCGGGTCTGATGCGGTCGAAGCGGCCATCAAACTTGCCAAGACGGCAACCGGGCGCACAGACATTGTCGCGTTTACAGGTGCCTATCACGGCATGTCGCAAGGCTCGCTATCGCTCATGGGATCGCTTGGGCCAAAGGCAGCCATTGGCCAATTGGTGCCCGGCGCCCATTTTTTTCCATACCCTTACAGCTATCGTTGCCCGTTTGGGCGCGGCGGCGAAGAGACTGCCATTCTGGCGGCAGAACATTTTGAACGCGCCCTCAAAGACCCAGAAGGCGGTATCAACCTGCCTGCTGCGGTGATTCTTGAGGCGGTGCAAGGTGAAGGCGGCGTTATACCTGCACCTGCGGCGTGGTTGCGGGCGATCCGCCGCGTGACCCGTGAGCTGGGCATACCGTTGATTATTGATGAAGTGCAAAGCGGCATTGGCCGCACCGGCACATTTTATGCCTTTGAGAAAGCCGGAATTGTGCCGGATATTATCGTGCTTTCCAAAGCGATTGGCGGCGGGCTACCGCTTGCGGTGACGATCTATCATCAGGATCTCGATCTGTGGAAGCCCGGTGCCCATGCAGGAACCTTCCGCGGCAACCAGATGGCCATGGCCGCCGGATCAAAAACCTTGGAGATCATCAAACGCGATGGGCTGGTGGAACGCGCGGCCATTGCCGGCAAGCGGCTGCGCACCCATCTCGAACAGATTGCGGCAACGACATCCTATATTGGCGAAGTGCGCGGCGAAGGGTTGATGCTCGGCGTTGAAGTGGTGAACCCGTGGGGGACATGCGACGCCCTTGGTCATCCGCCCCATGGGGGTGATATTGCCAAAATAATCCAGAATGACGTGTTCAGGGCGGGGCTTATTATGGAAACCGGGGGCCGCCACAGCAGTGTGCTGCGTCTTTTGCCGCCATTGATCATCTCTGATGCCGAAATTGATCACGTCTCAGCCATCATTGCGGCGGCCTTTGGCCGCCTCGAGCAAAAGGCAGCCTGAAGATGACCGTTGTTGCATTCCACACCCCCGCCCATGCTGTGCACGATCACGCAGATCAGATTCTTGGCAACAGCGAGGCATCTCTGCATGACTATCGGCAAGCCATGTCTAGCGCCGTTGATCTCGTTGCCATGTCCGCACCTACCGATCAGCGCCCTTACTCCGGGGCAAATGTTGGAGCCTTGCGTCATCTTCTCGATGATCTTGATCCATGCCCGCAGGTTGGAACCGGCATTGCGGCAGCCCTCTCTGACATCGGCAAGCCAGCGCTTGAACATGCTCTCAACGTTGGCAATCCATTGTCTATGGCGCATCTGCATTGCCCGGTTGCCATTCCGGCGCTGGCGGCCGAGGTCTTGATCTCGGCCACCAACCAATCGCTCGATTCATGGGACCAATCACCCTTTGGAACCATGGTTGAAGAGCGTGTGCTGACATGGTTGACCAGCCTTGCAGGCCTGCCAGACACCGCAAGCGGCAATTTCACCAGTGGCGGCAGCCAATCCAATATGACGGCTCTGCATCTGGCCGCTGAAGATTGTGGGCCCCATGCCAGAGCATCGGGTGTTATTTTCACCTCCGATCAGGCGCATTTCAGCATTGCCAAAACTGCGGCGATTTTGGGTTTTTCTGCTGATGCCGTGGTGAAAATTCCCACGGATGCAGACGGGCGTATGGTGATTTCAGCCCTTGAGGCGGCAATAGGCCATGCGAAACATCAGGGCCGGTCCGTGGTTGCTGTGGTGGCCACCGCAGGCACAACCGACCTTGGTGCGATCGATCCTTTGGCAGACATTGCACAGATTGCTGACGCTGAAGGTGTCTGGTTACATGTCGATGCGGCCTATGGCGGCGGCTTGCTGTTTTCGCGCCACCGTCACCGTTTGAACGGTCTGGAAAAAGCATGCTCCATCGCGCTTGATTTTCATAAAATGCTGTTTCAGCCGATCAGTTGCGGTGCGCTTCTGGTGGCAAAGGCTGCGGATTTTTCACCACTGGCGACAAAGGCCGATTACCTGAATCCCGAGGATTCCATCTTTACCGATGCGCCAAATCTGGTGGAGCGTTCCTTTCAAACGACCCGTCGAAGCGATGCATTGAAAGTTCTGATGACGCTGCGCTCTTTGGGCCGCGACGGCTTGGATGCACTGATCCAGCAAACGCTGGACAACACGCAAGCGGCGGCAAAGGCCATTGAGGGCCGCACAGACCTGCATCTGGCGCACAAGCCATCATTGTCAACAGTTGTGTTTCGCTACCTCTCGCCAAACGGCGAAGAGCGTGCAGATACGATCACCCTCAAGGTGCGCGCAAAGCTGTTTCATGACGGCACCGCCGCCGTTGCCACCACCGTTCTGGATGGGCGCATCCACTTCAAGCTCACACTTTTAAACCCGCGGTCAACGCCAGACGTTGTCACTCGCGTTCTTGATGCGATTGGCAATGCGGCCCGCGAACTGGAGACCGATCATGCACACGCATAATGCCGCCACTCTATCCTTACGCTCCCTGATCAACTGCGTTGCACGCGAATATCATGAGCGTGTTGAATGGGCAGAACACCATGGAAAGCTGCATCTCATTCTGACATTTCCGCAATCGGGCGGACAGCTGCGCTTGCCGGCTCTCTACCGCTCTGAAACAGGCCACCACCTGTTTGGAGAGCCGATAACACTGTCTGATGCAGGCTCAATCACACAGCTTGATCCCAAAGAGGCTGTCGATGTCATCATCACCCGACTGGAGCCATCAACCAGCGCACGGGAAGGCCGCGACGACCTGCTAAAACGCGCTCATTCAAGCCGGTCGCTGATTGAGGCGGCCTTGCGCTTGCGCGAAAGCGATCTTGCCGATCTTGCGGGCGAAGACATGACATTCATTGCCGCCGAACAAGGGCTGATTGCCGGTCACGGAATTCACCCATGCCCGAAAAGCCGCGAGGGCATGACGGATGACGAAGGGCGGCGCTATTCGCCAGAATTTGCGGCAGCCTTTCCTCAGCGCTGGTTTGCGGTGGAAAAGAGCCTGTTTCACACCGGGCATTCCGCAGGATCGCCCTCTGCTGAAGAGTGGATTGAAGGTGCCTTTGGTCACGATCTTGATGCGATTAAGCAAAACCTTCCATCTGGTGATTTCGCACTGCTTCCTGTGCATCCGTGGCAGGCAGACCACATGTTGCGCGATCCGACAGTGGCCAATCTCGTGGCAGCGGGTCGCCTGATCGATTGCGGCGAAGCAGGAAAGCCATGGTTTCCGACCTCCTCGGTGCGCACGCTCTATCGGCCAGATGCACCCTTCATGCTGAAAATGTCGCTCGGCGTAGGTATCACCAATTCGGTGCGCGTCAATCTGGCGCGCGAATTGTTGCGCGGTGATGATATGTACCGTTTCCGTGCGCATCCCTTGTGGCGCGATTTTTCAAGCCAGTATCCCGGCCTGAATTTTGTGCCCGATCCAGCCTATATGGGCGTGATTGTTGATGGTGTGGTGATCGACGGCCTCTCCATTTCCATGCGTGAAAATCCGTTTTGTGGGGATGATGCCAGCCGGAATGTTTCGCTGCTGGCAGCCTTGTGCGAGCATTTGCCCAAGCGCGGCAGCCGGTTGGGCGCTTTGATCCGCAACCGCGCCGCGCTGGAAAACCGTGCTGTCACTGCTGTTGCACGTGATTGGTTTGAACGCTTCCTGACGATTTTTGTCCGTCCGGTCTTTGGTCTTTATCTGCGCCACGGTCTTGCCATGGAAGCCCACCAGCAAAACATCGTGATGGAGATCGAAAACGGCTATCCCAAGGCGATTTTCTACCGCGACAATCAAGGCTTTTTCCATCATGAGCGCGCCCATAAAGCCATGGTGAATGCTTTGCCCGGATTTGGCGAAGCCAGTGAATCCGTCTTCGAGGAAGAGGCTGTTGACGAGCGGGTAATCTATTACGGGTTCATCAATTCTGTGCTGGGCATGATTGGTGCCCTCGGCCGCGAGGGTCTGATCGAAGAAGATGTTCTTCTGGCCATGCTGCGCAAGGAACTGGTGGTTCTGGATCAACAGGAAGGTGCCCATTGCGCGCTGGTGCGCAAAATGCTGGCCCCAACCCTTCAGTGCAAGGCAAACCTCAAAACCAGACTGGCCCAGATGGATGAATTGGTGGGTCCGCTTGAGACGCAATCAGTCTATCTGGAGATCACCAACCCCGTTTGGCACAGCGAAAAGGCGATGGCCGATGCTTGATCTTGGCACACGGGAGACTGAATTTGCCTATTCGCGGTTTGATCCGGATATAAAACGGACGATCAGCTTTCGGCTTTTGGAAAAAGAGCGGGATCTGGAGCTGTTATGGCGATGGATGAACCAGCCGCATGTGGTGCCTCAATGGAAAATGGCCAAGCCCATCGCGGATATAGCCAGCTACATTGATGCCAATCTGCGTGATCCCCATCAAGACCCTTATATTGGCTTTATCGACGGCACGCCGATGAGCTATTGGGAAGCCTATTGGGCCAAGGATGACATCCTCGGCCAGCACTATCCGGCACAGGACAAGGATAGAGGCTGGCACATGCTGGTTGGCGAACCCGATTTTTTCGGGCGCGGCCATGCGCCTGCAATCATTCGCGCCTTCACACGTTTTTTGTTTCTGGATGATCCGGCAACCATGAAGGTGGTCGGTGAACCGAGCGTCGAAGCCAAAAAGCTGCTTCGCTACGCACCTGTGTGCGCCTTCGAGGAACAGGGCGAAATCGACCTTCCTGACAAGCGGGCAAAATTGATGTTTTGCCACCGTGACCGTTTCACCCAACAATTTGGATTATAATCATGCTGAATCTTGATCTTGCCGGCATTGGCATTGGGCCGTTCAATCTCGGTCTTGCCGCGCTCTCCTCTTCGCATCCGCACCTGTCCACGGCCTTCCTTGAGAAAAAGCCGGAATTTCGCTGGCATGAAGGCCTGATCTTGCCGGGCACCACGCTGCAAGTTCCGTTTATGGCGGACCTTGTGACGATGGCAGACCCCACCCATCGCCTGAGCTTTCTCAACTATCTGGCAACCCACAACCGGCTCTATAAATTCTATTTCTATGAGCACTTCATGATTCCCAGAGAGGAATATGATCACTATTGCCGCTGGGCATCAAAAGAGCTTGCTTCATGTCGTTTTGGCGAGAATGTTGTGGGCGTCTCTTATGATCGCGCAAGCGAGCGTTTTGTGATTGAGAGTGACAATGCGTCTGCTGGCAGGCGAAAATACCAGAGCCGCAACCTCGCAATCGGCGTTGGCACGTCACCAGATTTGCCAAAGTGGGCAAAAATAACCACCACGGCCCCGGTGATCCATTCGAGCGAATTTGGCAAACGTCGTGCTGAACTGGAAAAAGTGCAGCGTGTGACGGTCGTGGGTTCCGGCCAAAGTGCTGCCGAATGCGTTCTGGCTCTTTTCAATGCCCTGACACCGGAAATGGTTGAAGCCGGGGCATCCATCCAATGGGTCACGCGCTCCGCAGGCTTCTTCCCGATGGAATATTCCAAGCTGGGCCTGGAATATTTCACGCCAGACTACATGCGGCATTTCCACACCATTCCTGCCGCGCAACGCCGCGATATTGTTGCGGGGCAGGGCCTGCTTTACAAGGGCATCAGCTTCTCAACCATTGGCGAGATTTTTGATCTCCTCTATCAGCGCTCCGTTGGCGGCCGCAATCCGGGTCTGACCCTGTTGTCCAATGCGGGTGTAGAAACGCTGGAGCACGCAGGCCACGGCGACGGTTTGCGCCTGACAGTACGCCATAATCATCTCAATGAGACGGCAAGCATCGAGACCGATGCCGTTGTTGCGGCAACCGGCTATCTCCATGCATGGCCGCAATGGATGGAAGAGCTGAAAGGCGATGTGCTCAAGACCAGTCAAAACGGCGATCTGATCATTGGTAACGATTTTCGCGCCCAGCGTTGCGATGGCGGCAAGGGCAGTATTTTTGTCCAGAATGCCGAAACCTTCCACCATGGCGTCGGTGCGCCAGACCTTGGCCTCGGTGCCTATCGCAACGCGGTCATCCTCAACCAGTTGCTCGGCAAAGACCACTACCGCGTTGATGCCCCAACTGCATTTCAAAGTTTTGGCCTGCCTTCTGGCAAGGCCGAACCCGTTTCCATCACAGGAGGCCTCTATGCCCGCGCATCATGATCCTATTTTTAACAAAGCTTTTTCTAAAGAACTCTGGCAGCGCGTTTCATCGCGCTTGCTTGCCAAAGTCATCGAAGAATTCGCCTATGAGCGTGTCTTCGAGGTTCAGACTGAAAAAAACGGGCATTACCGAATTGATCTGGGAGATGCCACCTATCGTTTTCGCGCCAAGCGCTATGTTTTCGACAATCTCTCGGTCGAGGCGGACAGCATCACCAAGACACAAGCCGGTGTTAGCGTGGCACTGCATGATCCACTGGCCTTTTGTGCCGATGTGCTGCCGCAGCTTGGCGTCAAGCCAATGACGGTTGCCCATTTCATCAAGGAACTTGGCAATACGCTCAATGCTGATGCGCATATCGCCGCCCGTGCCGTCAAGACCGGGGCAGAACTGGCGGAGCTGGATGACATCCATATGGAGGGAGAGACAACCGGACATCCTTGGGTGACGGTCAGCAAGGGGCGCATTGGCCTCGGTTATGCCGATTATCTGGCCTATACACCGGAAAACCAGACAGCAACCACAGTGCTTTGGCTGGCCGTGAGCAAAGAGCGGGCTTCATTTGTCGGCGAGGACAACTTGTCCAACGAGGGGTTGGTGCGTGAGGCTGTCGGCGCGGACCGCTATGCGGAATTTCTGACAACGCTTTCGCGTTCTGGTGGGTCCACGGACAGCCATTGGATGATGCCGGTGCATCCATGGCAGTGGGATCATATGATCATCCCGCATTTTGCCTCGGATGTTGCCGCAGGGCATATTGTCTTCCTTGGGCAAGGGGATGATCTCTATCTGCCACAGCAATCGGTTCGAACACTGTCGAATGTGTCCAACCCGGAAAAATCCACACTGAAATTGTGCATGACAATTCTGAATACGGCGGTGTATCGCGGCATTCCGGGCAAGCGCGCCTTGACGGCTGCACCATTGACCAGCTGGCTCGACCAAATGCTGGAGAGAGACCATTTTCTCTCACAGGATTGCGGCCTTGTGCTGCTGGGTGAGCGCGCCGGTATGCATTATGTCCACCCGCAATTTTCAACGATTGATGGTGCTCCCTACCAGTTTAACGAGATGCTCGGCTGCATGTGGCGCGATAGTTTGAGCGCCCATCTCAAGCCCGGTGAAACCGGCCTGCCGCTTGCCGCATTTCTCCATGCAGGGGCCGATGGCAAGCCAGTGGTTCAGGCGCTGGCCGAAAAGGCCGGTCTCTCGGTATCGGACTGGATGGCACGTTTCTTCGATGTGGTCATTCCGCCGGTTCTGCATCTGTTGGCAAAACATGGTCTGGCCTTTTCGGCGCATGGACAGAATGCAACGCTGATCTTGAAAAATGGACGGCCAGAAAGGCTGGCGCTGCGCGATTTCATTGATGATGTCATCGTCTGCGATCAGGAATTTGCTGAAAGTGCCAGCTTGCCACCAGAGGTCAGGAGTGTGTTGCTCTCGCTTCCCGCCGATTTCCTCATTCATTTCATCCAGACCACATTGTTTGTCTGCGTTTTCCGCTATATTTCGGTTCTGCTGGATCAACGTTCAGGCCTGTCGGAAGACACATTCTGGGGCCTCGCACGGGAAACTGTCCTGCGCTATCAAAAGCAGTTCCCTGATATGGAAGAACGCTTCAAGATCTTTGATCTGTTTGGCGAAGACTATCCGCGCCTTTGCCTCAATCGGGTGCGCCTGTTCACCCATGGCTATGCCGATGATGATGAACGCCCGGTTCCTGATTTTCAGGGCATGGTCGACAATCCACTCACCGCCTTTGAACGTCAGAGCAAAGCCGCTTGACCACGCTTTTGAAAGAGCACTTTGCCAGCAGCCACCCCGAAGGGGGTGGCTGTTGCAGCACCATCTCAGGCACCACCATTTGCGGCCCGGCGCAAATCTGACGGGCGGGTTCCATAACGGCTTCGAAACGTTCTATTGAAATAGGAAAGATCATTGAAGCCAACATTATAGGCAATCTGGCTGATCGGAACGGTTGCGGCCTCAGACAGGATCATGCCTTGGGCAAGCGCTAAGCGCCGTCCCAGCACATAGCTTGAATAGGTTGTTCCCTCCCGATTGAAGAGCTTTTGAATGGCGCGCGGGGTAATTCCTTGCGCTTCGGCCACCTGGGCAATCGAAAATGACCCGTCCGCAAGATTTTCCTCAATCAGCGCCTTGATCGAACTCAGCCTGCTCAGAGACATGTCCGATGGTTCGGCTTTGCCGAGATGTTGAACAAGCACCGGCAACAGACCATAAAAATGGTCCACCATCATGCCAGCATCCTGTTGGCTATGATACTCCTGCCGTAAAAGGTATCCGGCGTAATTGGTCAAGAGCTGCAACGGAAGACAATCGGCTTCAAGCGGGCGCATGATGATCGGCCGGAGAAGGTCTTTTGCCGAGGTGAATGCATGGCTCGATATATGGGCGCAATCAAGCCGCCCACCTTCATTGAGTGTTATCCTGGATGGCGCGTCGGAGGTCAGAAAAATGACATCTCCCTTTTTCAGTTCTGCACTTCGCCGACCATGATGCACCATGAGCGGACCATCCATGGCGCGCAAGATCACAATGCCAGCGTCAGAGGCACCGGTTGCCGAAAGCATTAATGGTGCCTTTGGCAAATAAAGCGTTGCCAGAGAAAGGGAAACATGACGCCAGAACAGGCCAGTCACCCCGGAAAGGTTACCGTTTTCAACCGTAATCGTTGCCTCACCGAGTATATCCAGCAAAACGCTGCGACACATGATCCTGCTCTCAATATCAGGCAGAGAAACCGCTCCAAATTTATGCGGACGAATAGTCTCCATCGGCAAGACCGCTTTCCTGTTCAAGTTCGCACCAGTCCAAATGAGGTTCGCCATAATCCAAGCGATGCAATTTTATATCCCATAAAACATGAGTTAAATAGTCCGATATTGCGGATTTGCAAACTGCGCACACGAACTTGTGGGTTATTTTATACGCTTAGGGGGCACTATGGGAAATCATTATACGGACCGTATCAGGCTTTTTGCCATCGCTGGAAGCATGGTTGCGGCAACGGGGGCGTTCGCGCAAGATACAAATCAACAGGGCGCTACGGCGGATCAGAATAACAATCAGGCCAACGAAACAGTGCTGGACGCAATTGTTGTCACCGGGGGACGCTCACCGCAGCAAATTTCAGAAACCGCCCGCACGATTTATGTGGTGAAGTCGGAAGACATTCAGGCTCAGGCCCGTTCAGGCAAGACCCTGCAACAAATTCTGGGCGAAACCATTCCCAGTTTTGATCCTGCCAGCACCGGTGCCCGCACATCATACGGACAAAATTTGCGCGGACGCAGCGCTCTCGTGCTGATTGATGGCGTGTCGATGAACTCTGCCCGCTCCCTCAGCCGCCAGTTTGACTCGATCGATCCTTTTAATATTGAACGTGTCGAAGTGCTGTCAGGAGCAACGTCGCTTTATGGCGGCAACGCCACAGGCGGTATCATCAATATCATCACCAAAAAGGGCAAGGATGCAAAGCCCGGCCTCCACGCTGAAACCACCGTCGGCGTTGGTAGCGGATTTGCAGGACACAAGGATTTTGACCGCAATGCGGCGGGTGCCGTGAGTTATAACGGCGAAAACTGGGATGGGCGGCTGTCCATATCCGGCAATAAGAGCGGTGCCTTTTATGATGGGTCAGGCACAATGCTCATTCCTGATATTACCCAGACATCAACGGCCTTCAATGAACGGCTTGATCTGATGGGTTCTTTTGGGGTGCAAATTGACGAAGATCGTCGCCTGGAACTGTCGGGCCAATATTTCGACAGCCAACAGGAGTCCGATTACGGCCTGTATTACGGCCGCAATTTTGCAGCGCTCGCCAACCCAAGCCTGTTTGAAACACGCGATGGATACACATCGGATTTCAACCCCAAGACACGCCGCTCCATGTTCAATGTCACCTATACGGATGACGATGTGCTGGGGCAGAAGCTCTTGCTGCAAGGTTCTTACCGTAGCGAAAAATTGCAATTCAATCCTTTCCCATCGGGCAGCTATTTTGCCGGCAGCTCGCAGAACACCGATTACTATGGTGTGAAGGCAGCCATGGTTGCCGAACCGACAGACCGTCTCAAGATTACCTATGGTATTGATGCCGATAAGGATTCGTTTTCCTCCCATCAAAATGTTTTCGATATGACTCTTGCTGCTCAAACAGGCGGCTTAGACTTCAGGACTATTGGAATAACGGGATTATATCCGACAATCGACGTTTCAACGGTTGCCGGGTTTGCAGAAGCTTCTTATGAGGCAACGGATAGGCTTACCCTCAGCAGTGGCGTCCGGTATCAGTTTGTCAACACCGAAGTGTCGGACTTTGTTGGTGCAACCCAGCAGATTGCCATTCTGCAAGGACGGGCAACCTCGGCGCAAGCCATTCCCGGCGGTGAAGCCAGCTATGATGCAGCCCTGTTCAATGCAGGCGCGGTTTATGAATTGACACCAGTACAGCAAGTCTATGCGAACTTCAGTCAGGGCTTTGAACTGCCTGATCCCGCAAAATATTATGGCGTGGGAACGTATTCTCTGGCTGGCGGTCAATATACGCTGCTCAACAGCGTCAACGTAACAGAGTCCTCTCTTCAGGCCATCAAGACAAACTCGTTTGAGGTCGGCTACCGCCTGGATGATGGCACCTATAACTTTGAAACCGCAGCCTATTACTCCACGTCAGACCGCTCCATCAACCTCAACCGCACAACGCTGACCATTGATGTTGTCAATCAGGATCGCCGCGTCTACGGCATCGAGGGAACGGCTGGTGTAAAGTTCGACAATGGCTTCAATGTTGGCGTTCTGGGACAGTGGGTCAAAACCGAAGTGAAAGGCACCGACGGCTGGGAAAATGACACAGTCGGAACGGCAAGCGTATCCAAGGCGGGAGGTTATGTTGGATGGACCGATGAGGCTCTCAGCCTCAAATTTTCAGGCCAACATGTCTTCGGTCTTTCTGATGCAGATGGCTTCCATATTGATGGCTATACCGTGTTTGACCTCACAGGTGCCTACACCTTCAAGAGCACAGATACGACCATCAATTTTGGCATCCAGAACGTCTTTGATACCGATTATACCACGATCTGGGGTTCTCGCGCCAAGGCGCTTTATGGAGCACTGGCAGACGAATCCGTGTTTAATTACAAGGGGCGAGGCCGCACCTTTGGTATCTCTGTGACGAAAGTGTTTTAATCCAGCCGTTCCGTTCAGACGCACGAGAGTTTGTCAGGAAAAAGTGGAACCCGATTTTTCCGAAGAAACAACCGATCACAAAGGAACCGAGAGCCTGTCAGGTTCAACATCAACCTGACAGGCTTGAGCGAGGTGCTCAAATACCATGAACATATCTCATCTGGCCAGCGCATCCCACGGACCTCTGTTTCGGGCCTTTACGTCCCACAGCTCTGGTCCACTTGTCATTGAGCGTCACGAGACTGGTCTTGTTGTTTCGAACAGGGAGGGTGGCCAAACCATCCTTTCACTATCGGGGCAGGCTCCGGTTATGCTTGCTGCCACGCATCACGCGATCAGCAATGACGAAATGGGGTTCAAAACCGCCTGTGCCGCGTTGGAATTTCTGTTTTCAACAGAGCCGGATATTGCCTCTGTGTGCCTGGCTGGAGAAGGGTGGGCAGACATCATCCCATCCCTTGTTCAGCGCGGACTTTGCGTGCCCGATCCCACCAGTTCGACACAATTTCTGGTGCTGGCAGACATGTTCTGGCAGATTCCCGACTTTTGGAACGCAACGGTTTCGCCAGCTTATCCGAGGCATGATATTTTTGATGGCAAAACATTTCACCCTGTCAGGCCACCAAAACCAACGGGCAGGCTTTATACACGTTTCATTCCATGGCTGGAGGGTGTCCTATCCTTTGATGCTGCGACACATGATGATCTACCCCACCTGCATCGATGGATGAACAACCCACGCATCGACGAATTCTGGCACGAAGCGGGCGATCAGGCGCGCCACACCGCCTATCTGGACATCATGCTGAATGACCCGCATGTGTTGCCTGTGATCGGCCGTTTTAACAATCAACCCTTTTCCTATTTTGAAGTCTATTGGGCAAAAGAAGACCTCATCGGCACCTATTGCAATGCCGGAGATTATGATCGCGGCTGCCACGTTATCATTGGTGAGGAGGAGTACCGCGGCAAGGCCTGGTTTACGGCATGGCTGCCATCGTTGTTGCATTACATGTTTTTAGACGACGCACGCACGCAAAGAATCGTGCAGGAACCTCAGGCAAACCATTATCGGCAACTGAAAAATCTGCATCGATCCGGGTTCTCCCATATAGGGACGGTCGACTTTCCGGGAAAAAGGGCTGCACTCCTGTCGATTACACGTCAGCATTTCTTTTCAAGCCGGTTGTGGCATCCGCAGCCCGCCAGGTCGTGAGGCTTTTCATGTCATCCCATCGCGCAGATCATGAAAACGCCTTGGCGCGTGATTTCAAAGAAGCGGAGCCTTATACATTGCGCGCGCGCGTGGAGATACCGGACCCGGAACACTGTCTTCGGTACTTGTCCGATCATCTGCGAGAAGACGGTATGGACGTTGAGGAAGACGGCAACGGCTTCAGGGTGACAACGCCATTGGTTTCCGGCGTCTTGTCTTGCAAGGGCAATGCCGTGCTGGTTGAGGCAAGCGTTGAGGATGTAGAATCGCTCTATTTCATCAAGTTCTGGCTGCACGAGCATTTTTCAGAAATCGCAGGCTCCACACCGATCAAAATCGACTGGAGCGAAAACTGTATAGGCCTCACAGTTCCACCTGGTTTTTCAATCCTGACTGTTGCCAGCGCACGCTATATCACACCCCGTATTCGCCGCATTACCTTCAGTACCACCAACATCGCACAATTTCAAAATTCCGATGCTATCCACCTGAAAATCATGATCAATTTCGATCAGTTCCTTGCCCAGCAAAAAGGGCAGGCCCATGATTTCGTACCTGTGTGGCGGCGCTACACGGTTCGCACCATTGATAGCGCCTCACACCTTATCGCTATTGATTTCTTCTTGCATGATACAGATGGGCCCGGTGCAAATTGGGCCAAATCAGCGCAATCAGGCGATATGGTCGGCATCGCCAGTCTGAGCGGCAGCGGCTTTAAAACGGCCGATTGGTACCTGATTGCCGGTGATGAAACATCACTTCCAGCCATTGGACGCATGGTTGAGACATTGCACGCCAATGCCGAGGGCGCAATCATCATTGTGGTTGGAAACGAACATGAGACCCAACCCCTCAAAACCCCTGCCAATTTACGGATCAAGTGGATTTACCGTGATTCATGCGCCGATAGTCAAGCGGAGTTGCTCGCGGCCATCGGAAGCGTTGACTGTCCGAAGGATGATCGAAAAAAGCTCATCTGGGCCGCCTGTGACGTGCAAACAGCACGAAAAATCCGCCATTATCTGCGTGAAACACGCTCCTTTACCAAAGAGGAAGAGGCTGTTTTTGGCTATTGGCACAGGGGCGGATAGGTCATTTTTGCGACAAATTCGATCTCTGCTAAACCATGAGCAGCATAACTCTTTGAACATCAAAGATTTAACAGGCTGCTGAAAAAGAGCTATATCCAGAAAAATGCGGTGTTTGCTATCCCCTTGCGGCTGATATAAATGACATGCGCCCGATTACCCCATGACTGGCAAAACCTGCACAGGACTTGCGCTGTCCATGACAGCGGGGCCGATGTGGCGCATATCGAACTCTTGGACTTTGGGGGCTGGCATGACAGACCAGAATGATGACTATATTTACGATGAAGCGTCCGGCGAATGGCTGCCTGCATCCGAAATTGCGGCTGCGAAAGCGCTGGCCAGTGAAGTGCGTGATGCTTCAGGCAATCTGCTGGTTGATGGCGATTCCGTCACACTGATCAAGGATCTGAAGGTCAAGGGTGCTGGGCAGACCTTGAAACAGGGAACCGTTATCAAATCCATCCGGCTGACGGAAAATCCCGAAGAAATCGACTGCCGCCATGATGCAATCAAGGGTCTGGTTCTGCGCACCGAGTTTGTGCGAAAGCGTTAAAATAAAGCGCTATCAATAAAAAAGCGCCGTGTAGCAAACGACACGGCGCTGTCAGCTTTGAATTACTCTGTTTCGCGCGGAATGCGGAACCAGGCAACGTAGAGTGCAGGCAAGAACAGCAACGTCAGCACGGTGCCCACAACAATACCACCCATCATCGCATAGGCCATTGGACCCCAGAAGACTTCGCGGGCAATGGGAATCAGCGCAAGCGTTGCTGCCGCAGCGGTCAGCATGATGGGCCGCATCCGGTGTTCCGTTGCCTCTATCACCGCCTTGAAGGGCGAGACTCCTTCCTTGCGCAATTCCTCAATCTGGACAATCAGAATGACGGAATTTCGGATCAGGATACCAATCAGCGCCAGAACGCCAAGAATGGCAACAAAACCAAGGGGCGCACGGCTGAGAACCAGAGCAGCAACAACCCCGACCAACGCCAGAGGCGCTACGGAAAACACCAGAAACAGACGATGGAAGCTCTGCAACTGGATCATCAGCAAGGTTGCCATCACAAACAGCATCACAGGAACGACCTTAACGATCGGGGCTTGCGATTCAGCACTTTGCTCGACAGCACCACCAATCTGGACGAAGTAGCCGTCTGGCAAGGTCTTGCTGAAGGCCGCAACCTTGTCCGTCAATGCGGTCACAATCGTCGCGGGCTGTTTGTCGCCCAACACGCCGGCTTTCACCGTGATGGTTGGAATACGATTGCGCCGTGCAATGTTGGGCTGTTCAAGCTCATAGTGAAACGTTGCCACCGACGAGAGCGGTATCAACGTGCCTGATCCACTCTGGACCTGCAATGTCAAAAGCTTGTCGATCGAGGATCGATCCACATTGTCAGCCCGACCCACCACGTTGATCAGGTAAATACCATCCCGCACCTGCGTTACCGTGCTGCCTTGAACCACGCTGTTCAGGAGGTTGGCGATGTCCTGAGTGGAAACACCCAGTTCACGGGCCTTGTCTTGCAGCACATCGAGCTTGACCACGCGCGCAGGCTCATTCCAGTCGAGCGAGATGCTTGTCAGCGATGGATCGCTTCCCATCACCGTTGCCAGCTTCAATGCCTGATCACGAACCATTGTAGCATCGGGACCAGACAGACGATATTGCACCGGCTTGCCCACGGGAGGGCCAATATCCAGCAGTTTTATATAGGCATCCGTGCCGGGGAAGGTCTCTTTCAGATAGGCCTGCAACTTTGGCCGCAATCTGTCTCTTGCTTCCAGGTCTTTGGCCAGAATCACCGTCTGCCCGAAGGAGGAAGAGGGATCTTGCACATCGTATGACAGAATGAAGCGCGGAGCACCCTCACCAACATAGGTTGACCAGTGATCAACGTCCGGATTACCCGCCAGTTGTTCCTGCTCAAATTTGCCCATCTGCTGGCTTGTTTCAGCAATTGTGCTGTTTTGCGGCAAATTCCAGTCCACGATCAATTCTGGACGGTCAGAGCTTGGGAAAAACTGCTGCTGCACCAGCGACAGACCGGCGATGGACAAGCCAAACACACCAATGGTCACCGCAATCGTCACCCAGCGAAATTGCAGGCAAAGCCGCAGGGATCTGGAAAACGCCTTTGCAAACCAGCCTTGATGTTCATGATGTTTTTTCATGGATTTCGGCAGAATTGCAACACCGATCAGCGGTGTGAACACAACAGCAACCACCCATGATGCGGTCAGCGAAACCGCCAGCACCACAAACAGCGTGAAGGTAAATTCACCGGCGCTACTATCGTTGAAAGCAATAGGCAAAAAGCTGGCAACCGTGACCATTGTGCCGGTCAGCATCGGAAACGCCGTTGAGGTGTAAACATAGGTTGCCGCCTTGCGCAAACTGTCGCCAACCTCCAGCCGTGCCACCATCATTTCGACGGCAATCATGGCGTCGTCCACCAGCAGTCCCAGCGCGATAATCAACGCACCCAACGAAATCCGCTGAAGCGAGATACCCGAATATTGCATCACCATAAATGTAATGGCCAACACAAGCGGAATGGAAATTGCCACCACCAGACCGGCCCGCAAGCCAAGGCTGATAAAGCTGATGGCAAGAACAATCGCAATGGCTTCAGCCAGCGCGCGCGTGAAGCCAGACACGGCCTCTTCCACAACAACAGGCTGGTCAGCCACATGTGCGACCGAGACGCCAACAGGCAAATCATTGGAAATCTTGTTGACTTCCTCATCAAGTCCATGGCCGAAAACCAGCAGGTTGGCACCCGCTTTCATGCCGATTTTCAGGCCAATTGCAGGCTTGCCATTGTAACGAAACAGCGCTGTCGCGGGATCAACATATCCACGCTTGATGTCTGCCACGTCGCTGAGCCGGAAAAACCGATCGTTGACCCGTAGATTCACCTCGCTCAGGCTTTTTTCAGATTTGAAATTGCCGCCAACGCGCAAGGCAATGGCTTCTGGCCCGGCCTGCATGATTCCCGATTGGGTCACGGCATTCTGCGCTTGCAGGGTAGACACCACGGAAGCTTTATCAATGCCAAGGGCAGCAAGCTTCTGGGTTGAGAACTCCAGATAGATCACTTCATCCTGCGCACCAATCACTTCGACTTTTCCCACATTGGGAATGCCGAGAATCTTGGTTCTCGCATCCTCGACAATGTCGCGCAGCTCCCGCTTGGTCAGGCTGTCGGAGGTGAAGGCAAAGATATTTCCATAGACATCCCCGAACTGGTCATCGAAAAATGGCCCCTGAACGCCAGAGGGAAAATCGCTGCTGATGTCATTGATCATATTGCGAACCCGTTGCCAGGCGGGCGCAACATCCTTGGCCTTGGTGGTTGGCAACAGATTGACAAAGACAGTGGTTTTGCCGGACTGGGTAACACTGCGGCTGTAATCGAGTGACGGCAGTTCCTGCAATTTCTTCTCAATGCGGTCAGCAACCTGCTGCGTCACTTCCTCCGCAGATGCGCCCGGCCATTGTGCCTGAATCACCATGGTCTTGATGGTGAAGGAGGGGTCTTCCTCTCGTCCCAATTGAGTATAGGCTAAAAACCCGGCAACGGAGAAGGCAATCATGAAATACAGGACGAGGGAGCGGTGCTCGAGCGCCCAGTCGGACAGATTGAATTTTTTCACGTACGGCGCTCCTGTCCAAGTCTGATTGTTTGTCCGTCCTGAAGCTCGTTGACGCCAGCGGCGACAATCTTGTCACCACGTGCTATGCCAGACAGGACACGGATCAGAGGAGAATTGATGGTTTTCGGATCGGTCTTGACTTCGGCAAGGCGGATCGTGTTGCCTTCGCTATTAATCAACCAGACATAATCCTTGTCATTCTTGTGCATGACGGCTGAACTGGGGAGTACAATGACTTCCAGACCGTCTTCGGTCGAAAACCGGACCGTCACCACAGATCCAAGACGAAATGCTTCGGGTGCATTATCGATTGCAATCTTGAGGCGATGTGTGCGGGTGGTTGTATCCGCTTCAGGCGCGATTTCGCGCAAGACTCCACGCGCTGTTACCGTCGGATCAAGCTGCAATTCCACATTAATCTCCGGCGTTGCCCGGATAGGGTCCAGCAGCGCTTCCGGCACATCCACAACCGCATCGCGCTGATCAAGGCGGGCGAGGGTGAGCATGGTCTGGCCAGATGCAACGGTTTGCCCGACATTGCCGGATGTTGCGGTGATTGCACCATCGAAATCAGCCCTCAGCCAGGCGTAACCAAGCTGCTCCTGTGCTTTATCGAGGCTTGATTGCGCTTTATCGACCGAGGCTTGCGCCGAGATCAGCCCTTGTTGGGCCACTTCCAGATCGGCCTGACTGATGCTGTTGCTGGCGGCCAGTATGTCCTTGCGTTTTTCGGTAATGCGGGCATTTTGAAGCTGGGCAATGGCAGAATTGAGATCGGCCTGAGCACTGCGCACGGCAAATTGCAAGGCCAGCGGGTCCAGTTCCATCAAAACATCGCCCTGCTTGACAACATCGCCAACCTGAACATTGCGGGCCGTGACACGGCCAAGTGTGCGAAAGGCAAGGTTGGTCTCGATACGAGGCTGCACCGTACCAGCAAAATTCAGAAGCCCGGCGTGCTCGGCTTTCGCTTCGATCCACAAAACAGGACGGGCTTGAGGAACGGCGGGGGGCTGCTCTGCGGCAATTGCTGCGATGGCCGACAGAAGCAGGCTTGCAATCATCAAAGTGCCCCGCGTTCGGATAGGATTTTTCTGCATCTTAACGTCCTTTCCAGTCGAGGATTGCATCAGGACGCAACAGTTTCCCGCCATCCGTCACCACAATATCGCCGGTTGTCAGCCCGTCGCTGACCACAAAATCACCAAGCCGGTAGAGGGCAACCTTGACAGGCTGCAACGTCGCCGTTCTGCTTTTGGGATTAACCACCCAAACGGCAGGCACACCACTGGCAGAGGACATGGCACCCCAGGGCAGAGTGATCCCGGTCTTGGCCGGCGCCTGAAAATGACCGAGAACAGGTGTGCCAAGAACCCAGTCCGCATCCTGCGGCAGCGAGAGCTTGATGTGAATTGTTCCGGTCTTGTCATCGATAACCGGAGAGGTTTCACGAATACGCGCCGTGACGGTCTGAGCTGGATCGTTGATGGGGGAAACCTCAACCTGTCTTGACGGTTCACCTTCGAGGAAAAACGCTTCATAGACATCGAAAACGGCATCACGCGGCCCATCATGCGCAATGGTCAGGGCAGACTGGGCAGCCGTGACAACAGCACCGATTTCAATATTGCGGGCAGTAATGATGCCATCCGAATCGGCCCTGAGTTCTGTGTAGGACAATGAGTCCCTTGCTGTTGCCAATGACGCTTCAGCCGATTCGAGCGAGCCTTGTGCGGTGGCCAGATCCTGCTGAGCCTGATCAAGTACCTGCTGGGCTGCGGCATGGGAGGCAATGAGCGCCTGATAGCGCTCAAACGCCAGCCGTTTCTGCTTGAGATCGGCCTGCGCTGCCCGCAATGATGCTTCAGCAATGGCAACATCAGCGAGTTGCTCGGTGTTGTCCAGCCGCATCAGCACATCACCCTTGCGGACATGATTGCCAACGTCAACGTTACGGGCAATGACTTTGCCGCCGACACGAAAAGCCAGATCCGTCTGGATGCGGGCCTCCACTTCACCAGTGATGGCGGCAACGGGTTGATATTGGGTCGAAGAGGCTTTCTCGACACCGACCATCTGCGCTGCCGTTTCTGTTGCCTTGTCTGGCTCGCTGCAACTGGCCAGAGCAGCACTGACCATGATCAGTGCCATCAGGCGCGTTGACGCAGATGCCACGGAAGACCTCTTCGCTCGGGTGGAAGAAAATATCATCGTATGAGGGTCCTGCTGAGATCCTGAATGAGTGCCTTTGCACCCGTGTGAATACCTGCTTGCGCAACAGGAAAAACTGTTTCGTGCAGCCCGCGGGCGCCTTGATCGGGGAGTTTGGAACCAGGTCTGCTTCTGCGTGATGAACGGCTGATCTCCACAACAGGCACAGCCAAGCCGGGGACTGAATGGCTCTTGCTCACACACTGAATATCCGGGTTGACAACACCGATGACGGTAACGGCCTCGGAAAGATGGCTGCAATCTTCTGTCATGATATTTTTCAAGCTGATGTTTTTGAATGACATTTTACTTCAAGTGAGCCTGTGCACGAGTTGGAAAGGCGCGATCAATCCGCAAGGCTCAAGCTGAACCAGACAGATTCAATCGTTTTTTTGTCTTTTCGGAAAACCGGGTTCCACTTTTCCCTGACGCACGCCAAATCAACACCTGTTGATCAAAAAAGTCAACAGGTGTTGATTGCCATGATGAACATTTTTGGGATAAGCTTGTTCAGGCAATGAACAGAGTGGTTATAATGACAATATGCCCAAAGCAGGAAAAATCACGGGAGCCGACGCGAGACCGTATCTTGCGCCATGCAATAGAGCGTTTTTCCAGCCAGTCTTTTGACACGACCGGGCTTCGTGAAATCGCCACCTGCTCGGGCGTTGATGTTGCACTGGTTCATCGCAGCTTTGGCTCCAAAGAGCGTCTCTTTGCAGAATGTGTCCGCACATCGCTGACGCTTGATGGTGTTCTGGATCAACCCTGCACAGAAACAATGGATCGTATTTTTGAGGAGACTGTGACGCCGAGAGAAGAGGGAGAGTTGCGGCCAATCGACATTCTTGTCCACTCCTTTTCCTGCACTGAAGCATCGCGGGTTCTGCGTGAAGTTGCTGCTGAACTGGTCATTGATCCGCTTGTCAAAGTCTCAAACCATGGATCGGATCTCAGGGTTGCCTTGTCCCTTTCCATCCTGTTTGGCTTTGCCATCATGCGCGATGTGATTGGTATCGAGGCTTTGAAACAAGCCGATCTGGATGAAGTCCGTCGGCTTCTTGGCAAAGCCAGAGACGCGCTTGAGCAAGAGTAACACAAGAGTATCGCCGTTATTAAACGCAGGATACAGCCTGCGACAGACTGGAGTTTTCATATGATTCATCCGTTACGTTCACCCTCCCAGCATGGCCTGTTGCGTGGGTGGCGGCCCCTTGCTCTTGCCGTTGCGGCTTTCTCCTTTTTGCTGACCGTTGCAGGCTGGAGTTACGCCGCGGGTGCTGCCGCCACCGAGGCTGCCTCTAAAAAATCCCACCATATCGCCATTTTGATCGACAGTGATGACGAAAAAGTCATGCGTCACGCTATCGCCTACACGGTTAATCTGTCTCGCGCCTATGCCGAAAAGGATGAGCCGGTCTCCATCGAGATTGTGACCAATGGCTCCGGGATCAAATTGTTTCGCGCGGATACCTCGCCATTTCAGGAGCCTTTGGCGGCATTGCGGGGTGCCTATGCCGATATTGTTTACACCATGTGCGGCTCATCTCATTCCCTTGCCGAGCAGAAGGAAAATAAATCCATTCCGCTGATTGAAGGGGCAAGGCTTGTGCCTTACGGCATCAGCCGCATTGTGGAGTTGCAAGAGCAGGGCTGGACCGTGATACAGGGGTGAAACCGGATACAGGGTTGAAACCGGCAACCACCATCACCACTTGGCATATCAAAACGATTTCATGGACATAAAGAAACCATATGACTCTATCACGTCGTCATTTTCTGGGTGGTGCCGCAGGTTTTGGCCTGTTTTCCCATCAGGCTGCGGCCAAAAGCCAGAACAATCAGGATTATCCGCCGGTTTTCGAAACAACGCGCTATCAATATACCCTGCTACAACCCGTCCTGCCTTTGACCCCCACCACACTCACAGACCGCAAGGGCAAGCCTGCCACGCTTGCCCCTGCGCCTGGGCGTGTAATGCTGATCAACATCTGGGCAACCTGGTGTGCGGCCTGCAATACCGAAATGCCCCTTTTGGAAAAGCTGCATCATGAATTGGGCCACAAGCTGTCCATCGCGGCGGTTTCAACCGATAGAATCTCCCATGAGCGGGTCGATGACTGGCTGGAAACGCGCGCCATCCGCTCGCTTCCGGTCTTTCTCGATCCAGAGGCAAAGCTGGCCAGTTCGGCTCCTGCCAGTTCAGCTCCTTTGCGGGCCGACAAGATGCCCACAACCTATCTCATCACCGCCGATGGCCTGATCACGGGCTATATGCCCGGTGAAGCCGACTGGCTATCACCAGAAGGGCGGCGTCTGCTGGCCTATTATGGGGTTCGGTAAGATATGGATTACCCATGACGATGCACGCAACTGGGCCGTGACTGGGCCCTCCATCGTTACACCCTCGTCACCATAAATTCACTGAACTGAGGTTAAACCGTCAACTCTCTCCCGTACATGGTCGGCAACGCGCGTCGTCTTCCCATGTTTCGGCCCATTCCTCGGAGAGTGAACAATGATCGATAACCGGCTATTCGCTGCGGCTCTTGCTGCGGGCGTGATGTCCTTTGCCGTCACGCAGGCATCCGCTGCCCCTGTCAAGTTTGAGTTCTGGTACGGCCTGTCTGGTGACCTGAGTGACCGTGTGCAGGAAGCCTGCAAAAAATTCAACGACAGCCAGAAGGACTATGAAGTCCTGTGCACCTCGCAAAACACCTATGATGCGACGCTGCAAAACACCATTGCCGCCTACCGCGCCAAGAAGCAGCCAGCCATAGCCCAGATTTATGATGCAGGCACGCTGGACATGATGCTCTCCAAGGCGTTTGTGCCTGCGAAAAAGCTGATGGCCGACAACGGCTATAAGATCGACTGGAACAATTATTTCAGTGGCATTGCCAACTATTACGCCACAGAAAAGGGCGATCTGGAATCTTTCCCGTTCAACTCTTCCACCGCTGTCTTCTATTACAACGTATCTGCCTTTGAGAAAGCTGGCATCGATTTCAAGCCAGACACGTGGGAACATGTAGAAGAAGCCGCCCGCAAGCTGAAAGCCGCTGGCTTTGATTGCCCGCTGGCCTTCAATTTCGACCCATGGTCGATGCTGGAACAGTATTCGGCCATTCATAACCAGCCGATCGCCACCGAAGGCAATGGTTACAAGGGCTTGAATGCCACACTTATATTCAACAAGACCAAATTTGTCGATCATGTGAAATTCTTCAAGAAAATGCAGGATGAAAAGCTGTTTGTGGTCAAAACCAAGCAGCTTGGCATGGACGTTGTGCCCGCCTTCACCTCGCAGACCTGCCAGATGATGCAGTCTTCGATTGCCGACCACGGCACCGTTGGCAAGACCCTGCCTGCGGGCGTCAAATGGGATGTGGCCATGCTGCCCATCGACAAGGGCACAGAGCGCAAGAACTCGCTGGTGGGCGGGGCGTCGCTCTGGGTTCTCGCCGGTCGCCCGGCTGCCGAATACAAGGGCGCTGCTGCTTTCCTCAACTTCCTCGCTACCCCGGAAATGGGTCAGTGGTGGTCCACCGTCACTGGCTATATTCCTGTGACCAAGACCGGCTTTGACGCCATGAAAGCCAATGGTTTCTACGACAAGGCACCCTACAAGGGCCGCGAACTGGCCATTGCCAGCCTGACCTACACACCCACATCGGAAAACACCCGTGGTATCCGTCTGGGCAGCTTCACGCAGATCCGCACAGAAGTGATGAATGCGTTTGAAGCCATCTTCATGCAGAATGCCGATGTGCAAAAGCAGATCGATATTGCCGCTGAACGCGGCAACGACATTCTGCGCCGGTTTGAAAAGACCTATGCCGGTCAGAAGCTCGATTGATCCATTCACTCAAGCAGGAGCCTGCCAAAATGGCAGGCTCTTTTCTCTTCGAATTGATTGGTTTTCCATGGACAAGCGCTCTGTTTTCAAAAGCTGGTGGCTCCCGATTGCCTTTGCGGCACCTCAGCTTCTGCTGATTTTTCTGTTCTTCTATTGGCCCGCCATCTCGGTGATCAAATGGGCTTTTACACTGGAGCCACCCTTTGGTGGGGCGGCGGAATTTGTCGGCTGGGCCAATTTTCAGGAGGTCTTTGCTGATCCGTTCTATTGGAATTCCGTGATTGTCAGTTTGATCTTTGCCTTTTGCGGCGCGTTTTTCGCCATTTTGATCGGCCTTGTTCTGGCGCTGGCGGTGGATCGTGAATTGCCAGGATCAGGTCTGTTTCGCTTTGTCTATATTCTTCCTTACGCCATTGCAGGCCCTGCCGCAGGCATGGCGTTTCGCTTCATTCTGTCGCCTGAGCGGGGTCTTCTGGCACCGTTGAATGCGATCTATCCTGATTTCTGGAATCCAGCCAAATATAGCAGCCATGCGCTCATTCTGGTGATTGTCATCTTCATCTGGAAATGGGCGGGCTACACCTTCATCTTCCTGCTGGCGGGTCTGCAATCCGTACCACGGCCGTTGATCGAGGCTGCCGCGCTGGATGGTTCCGGCCCCATTCGCCGTGCCATCGATATTCAGGTGCCGCTTCTGGCTCCCACTCTGTTCTTCCTGCTGGTGACGATGATGACCGAAGGTTTCGTTGGCTCCGACACCTTCGGCATCGTCGAGCGCACCACCTACGGCGGACCCAACCATGCGACGGAAGTGCTGGTGTTCCGCATCGTCAATGAAGCCTTCCAGGGTCTGAATTACTCCGGCGCTTCAGCACAGAGCATCGTGTTGATCGGTCTGATCATGATTTTCACCTTCATCCAGTTCCGCTTCATCGAGAAGCGCGTGCATTACAAGTGAGGCAGTAATGATCCAGCGGACTCCCTGGTCAGATGCTCTGACCTATACTTTGATGATCTTCGGTTTTCTGATCCTGATCGGCCCATTCATTGTCATCATTTCTGGCGCAAGCCAGACCATGGTGCAGATCAACTCTGTGCCCTTCAATTTCATGCCGCAAGATCAGTTTTTCCAAAATCTGTACACAGCATGGGATCGTGCCAATTTGGGCAATGCCATGCTGAACACCCTGATCATGACGGTTTTGATCACCATTGGCAAAGTCGCGCTCTCGGCGTTTACGGCCTATGCCATCGTGTTTTTCCGCACGCCGCTGAAGCATTTCTTCTTCTGGATTGTCTTCATCACCCTGATGCTGCCGCTGGAAGTGCGCGTTGTGCCCACCTATAGCGTGGCTGCCGACCTGTTTCAGCCGTTCAAAATGTTGATTGAGGCTGTCACCGGCCTTCAGGTGTCGGTCGAGTGGAACCTGCTCAATTCCTATTCCGGCCTGACCCTGCCGCTGATTGCCACAGCCACCGGCACCTTTCTCTATCGGCAATTCTTCCTGACCCTACCGGACGAGTTGACTGAGGCCGCCCGCATGGATGGATCGGGGCCAATCCGCTTCTTCTTCGATATGCTGATTCCGCTGTCGCGCACCAATATGCTGGCGCTCACCACCATCATGTTCGTTTATGGCTGGAACCAATATCTCTGGCCGCTGCTGATGGTCACAGACCCATCTTATACCACCGTTCTGATGGCCCTGCGCGGTCTTGTGCCCTCCGACAACGGCACACCGGACTGGAATGTCACGCTGGCGGGTTCGCTGATCATCATGGCACCGCCTCTTCTCGTTGTCGCCATCCTGCAACGCTGGTTCGTGCGCGGCCTCGTGGCCTCTGACAAGTAAGGTTTTAAACCTATGACTGATATTGATATTCGCGCTGTGCGCAAATCCTACGGCAAGATTGAAACGTTGCATGGCGTTGACCTTGAGATCAAAACCGGCGAGTTTGTGGTCATCCTTGGGCCATCGGGCTGTGGCAAATCCACCCTGTTGCGCATGGTGGCGGGCCTTGAAGAGATCACCGCTGGCGAAATCGCCATTGGCGGTAAGATCGTCAACAAGCTGGAACCGCGTGAGCGCGGCTGCGCCATGGTGTTTCAAAATTATGCGCTCTATCCGCATATGACGGTGGCTGGCAACATCGGCTATGCCCTGAAAGTTGCGGGCGTGCCCAAGGCCGAGCGGCTGGAGCGGGTGCGCAAAGTGGCGGCCAGCGTGGGTCTTGAAGCGCTTCTCGATCGCAAGCCCTCGCAACTCTCCGGCGGTCAGCGCCAGCGTGTCGCCATGGGCCGTGCCATGGTGCGCGAACCCAAGGTGTTTTTGTTTGACGAGCCTTTCTCCAATCTCGATGCCAAATTGCGCGTGGCCATGCGCGAAGAGGTGCGCAATCTGCACCGGGCGCTGGGCGTGACCTCGATTTTCGTCACCCACGACCAGATCGAAGCCATGACGCTGGCCGACAAGCTGGTGATCATGAATGGCGGCAATGTCGAGCAGATCGGCAGACCCACGGAAGTCTATCAGCGCCCCGCCAGCCGGTTTGTCGCGGAATTTATCGGCTCTCCGGCCATGAACCTGATTGAAGGCGAATTTGATGCCGATGGCCATTTTCTGCATGGTCAGGGCGAGCGCCTGAAGCGCGATGCCTTAGGTGGCCTCAAACCCACAGGTGGGCGGGTTCTGCTCGGTGTGCGCCCTGAATCGGTGCGGATTGCCAGCCCCGATCAGCCGGACAGTGTTGAAGCTGTGGTCAATTACATTGAAGAGCTTGGCCCATCGCGTCTCATTCACACCTCCGTGGGCGGCAACCGCATTGTTGCCGTGGTGGAAAGCAGCGACCGAGAGATTGCCACCGGCAGCCGCCTGCATCTCACCTTCGATGCCAATGCTATCCACTGCTTTTCCGCAGACAGCGGTCGCAGGTTAGAGCCAACCTTTCACGTCACGAAAATACCGGAGACAATGTCATGAGCAATATCAGTGCAGTGGGTTTTAATGCCGCCTCTCATGATGGCGAGTTTGCCAGTCTGGATGCAGACCTTTCGCGTCTGGCCAGCATTGGCGTGGATACGGTTGAGCTGGCGCTGACCAGCCTTGATCTTCTGGCGGGTGGTCGCATTATTGAGGAGCGAGCCGCCCGTCTGGTGGAGATGACCAGCCGCTATCCATTCCGCTACACCGCGCATGGTCTGGTGTCGTCCAATTTCATGGACCCGATCACCCTTCCTTACCAGTTGGCGGCGGCCAAATCCTTGGTGGAAATCAACGCCCGCATTGGTGCAAAAATTCTGGTGCAGCATGGTGGCGAATTGGCCGCCAACCAGATTCAGGACCGCGCTGGCGCAGATGCCCGCCAGCAGGATGCTTTGGCAGAACTGGCCGAGTTTGCCGCTCCGCATGATGTGCGGATTGCGCTGGAAAACATCTTCACCACCGCTCCCGGCCAGTATCGCCAGACGCCTGCCGAGATTGCTGCAACGGTGAAGGCTGTCAACCACCCCAATCTGGTGGCCCTAATTGACTTCAGCCACGCCTATATCGAATGCACCTATCGCGGGCTGGATTTCATGGAGCAATTGCGCACCATGGCCCCCGTTACGGGTCACCTGCATGTGCATGATTCTTTTGGTCGCCCGATTGGCGATTACAAGGCTTTCTTCCCGCAGGAAGCCACGGCCCTTGGCCTGGGTGATCTGCACATGCCGCTGGGCTGGGGTGATATTGCCTGGGAAGCGATTTTTGCTGAGCTGGAATTTTTGCCCGATACCGTGTTGATGATGGAAATCAATAGCCGTTACGCTGCCGAACAGCCTGCCTGTCTGATCCGGGCCAAAGCCTTGGCAGGCCTGTAAACGCCATTGCGGGCAGGTGATGCCGATTTATCAAGATGAAACCATAGGCCTCTGACTGCAAGGCAGAGGAAATTCATCCATCAACTGGTCGAGGGGTGCCATAGGCTGCGAGAAAAACGTGAACGCCCCCTTCGATCAGCGCATCATATTCGCGTTGCTGCGGCCGAGTCATTGAGAGTGCCCAGTTAATCGGCAGATCTCCCTGCACCAGACTGAGAAACTGTTTGACGGCCAGATCGATATTGTCAATCTTCAGTAAACCACCATCAATGGCACGCTGAAAAAATGCGGCAAGATCGGCGTGTTGCCGTCTGGGACCGGCATTCATAAAAACCTCGGCAATTTCAGGAAAATGCGAGGCGTTTGCCATGACCAGCCTGTATAAGCCAAGCGCATTTTCATTCATGAAAATCCTTGTAAAATTGCGGGCAATATCGCGTAGCGCTGTCTCAATATCATGAACGCGACCGTAGGCATCTCCGAGGGGATCAGGTCCAAAACGCTGGCATTCTTCCGAAATCAGCGCAGAAAGAAGCGCCTCCTTGTTTTCAAAATACACATAAAGCGTGGCCTTTGACACGCTGGCCTCAGTCGCAATCATATCCATGCTGGCACGGTCGTAGCCCTGCTCCATGAAGATCTGCCTCGCCGTATCAAGGACAATCTGACGCTTTCTGCTTTGACGCTTGTTGCCTTTTGTCCCTGTTTTGGGTGGTTCTGGCGCGCCCAGAGCATTTTTTTCCATCTGACACCTTTACGAAACCATACTGAACCGTTTAGTTTCCTCTTGACATTTGTATAGTCCGTATTGCATTGATCCGCAATAGAACTAAACGGTTCAGTTCAGTTGCGGATTTGAAGATGTTCCACATCAGCGTGCTAAAGGTTAAGGATCGTCCGCTTGCGCTGTGGGCCGATATGAGATCGGGTGTACGCAGCCAAAGAGCAGCTATACCGGCAATGCAACGGTGGTGTGCACCACGCATCCTTTTCCGTGGCGACCATAATAGCCATGATTATTCTGGGTGATCATGCGCGGCAGTTGAACAGGTCCGACCTTTTCAGCCCGCTGGAAACTGCATCGTTTTAACAGTCAAACAACAATCAAATGAAAAAAGGTCCACATGCGATGATCAAACGAATGGTGATCATGTTGCTCGCAACCGGTGCGGTTTTTGGCGGTCTTTATGGCTTTCAGACTTTCAAGGCCGGAATTATCCAGAAAGTCATGGCTGGAATGGCCAACCCTCCACAGACGGTTTCCACAGCCGCTGCAAATCTAAGCGACTGGCAAAGCGAGATTGAAGCTGTCGGCACATTGAAAGCCGTGAATGGCGCTGATCTTGCCTTGCAGGTGGCAGGTATCGTGGAAGACAGAAGCTTTGAATCTGGCGACACCGTTACCGCGGGGCAGGTTCTTTTAAAGCTCTCCGCCGAGGATGACATTGCAAAGCTTGCCGCCTTGCAGGCAACAGCCGACAATTACGCCATCTCACTCAAGCGTTCGCAGGACCAGCAAAAGGTCAGTGCCGTCAGTCAGGCCACGGTGGATAGTGATGCTGCCAACCTGAAAAACGCAAGGGCACTGGTTGAACAGCAAAAAGCAATTGTCGATCAAAAGACATTGCGGGCACCTTTTGCCGGGCGTCTCGGCATCCGCTCTGTCGACATTGGTCAATATCTGACCGCAGGCACCACCATTGTCACCTTGCAGGCGCTGGATACGCTTTATGTCGATCTTTATCTGCCCCAGCAGGCTTTGAGCCAGATCAAGGTTGGGCAGGATGTGACCACAACCGTTGACGCCTATCCTGGCAAAATCTTCCCGGGCAAAATCTCGGCAATCAATTCCAAGGTCGATTCAGCCTCCAGAAACGTGCAGGTTCGCGCCACAATGAGCAATCCGGATGGCCTGTTGCTGCCGGGCATGTTCGGACGTGTCAAGATTGCCGTTGGTACCAGCCGTCAATTCATCACGCTTCCTCAAACGGCGATTGTTTACAATCCCTACGGCGATTCCGTGTTCATTGTTGATCAGGATGCGCAGGGCGGCAAGCAAAATGGTGTTGTCCGTCAAAGCTTTGTCAAGACCGGCGATACGCGCGGTGACAACGTTGCCATTACAGACGGCATTAAAGAGGGTGAACAGGTCGTGATTGCCGGGCAGATCAAGCTGCGCAACGGCTCACCCGTGATCATCGATAATAGCCAGATACCGACTGCCGAAAATGCGCCTGAGATCAAGGATCAATAGGACCTCGCCATGAAAAGTTTCACCGATATCTTTGTGCGGCGGCCGGTGCTGGCCCTCGTTGTCAGTGCGCTCATCCTTGTTCTTGGGTTGAGGTCGATGACATCGCTGCCCATCCTGCAATATCCAGCCACGCAAAACGCGATTGTGACGATCACAACAACTTACGCTGGCGCAGACTCCAGCATCATTGCAGGTTTTATTACCACGCCTTTGGAAAATGCCGTAGCCCAGGCGAACGGCATAGACTACATGACATCCACAAGTCAGACAGGAACCAGCACCATCACGGTCAATCTGCGTCTGAACTATGATTCAGGCAAGGCGCTGACAGAAATCAACACCAAGGTCAATTCGGTCATCAACCAGTTGCCCTCGGGTGCCCAACAGCCGATCCTGACCCTGAAGGTTGGGCAAACCATTGACTCGATGTATATTGGTTTTGCCAGTGAGGTTCTGGCTCCCAATCAGGTCACCGATTACCTCACCCGCGTGGTTCAACCCAAACTGCAATCCGTACAGGGCGTACAGACCGCTGAACTTCTGGGCGGCAAGAAATTTGCACTGCGCGCCTGGCTGGACCCGATCAAACTGGCGGCCTATGGCCTCAGCGCATCGGACGTGTCGACAGCGCTCAAGAGCAACGATTATATTTCAGGTCTGGGAACCACCAAGGGCAACCTTGTGCAGATCAACCTGTCGTCATCGACCAATCTGCATTCGCTGGCGGAATATAAAAATCTTGTTCTCAAAGAAACAAATGGTGCCATCATCCGCCTGAGTGACGTTGCCAATGTCACGCTCGGCAATGATGATTATGACTCCGCCACCAGTTTTAACGGAAAAACGGCCGTTTATATCGGCATTCAGGTGGCACCCGGTGCCAACCTGCTGGATGTGATCAATGGCGTAAAGGCTGCCTATCCTGAGATTCAGGCGCAATTGCCTGCCGGACTGACCAGCCAGATCATTTATGACTCCACCGATTTCGTGAACAGTTCGATCGATGAGGTGATTCACACCCTGCTCGAAGCGGGCCTGATTGTGACCCTCGTTGTGTTTGCCTTCCTTGGCTCATGGCGTGCCGTGCTCATTCCGATTGTGGCCATTCCACTGTCGCTGATTGGTACATTTGCCCTGATGCTGGCAATGGGCTTTTCCATCAACCTTTTGACGCTGCTGGCTCTGGTGCTTGCCATCGGCCTGGTGGTGGATGACGCCATTATCGTGGTGGAGGGTGTCAACCGACACATGGATGAGGGTATGTCGCCCTTCAAGGCGTCATTGCAGGCCGCCCGCGATCTCGCCAGTCCAATTATTGCCATGACCGTGGTTCTGATTGCGGTGTATGTGCCTGTCGGCTTTCAGGGCGGCTTGACCGGGGCGCTCTTCACTGAATTTGCCTTTACACTGGCCGGTGCCGTGACTGTTTCTGCGGTCATAGCCCTGACGCTGTCGCCCATGGCCTGCGCCTATCTTCTCAAGCCAATTCCGCGCGATGGCACCACGGCAGAAGCGCGCATTGTCCACTTCATCGATCGGACCATGGAGCGATTGAGCCATCGGTATCGTCGTATGCTGGAAGGAACGCTCAACACCATGCCGGTGGTGATCACCTTCGGTCTGATTGTGCTCAGCAGCATCTACTGGCTCTACACCTCTTCCACCACAGAACTGGCACCGGAAGAAGATCAGGGGGTCATTCTGGCGCTGACAACAGCGTCTCCGACATCCACCCTGAAACAGCGCCAGTTCTACTCGGAGCAGGCTTACAAGATTTACGAACAATACGCTGAAACCAACGTTGTCTTTCAGATCGACGCTCCCGGTCAGTCTATTTCCGGTTGGGTTCTCAAGCCTTGGGATCAGCGTGCGGAAACCACCAAAACGCTTCAGCCGGAAATTCAAAACAAGTTGAATGGCATTGCGGGCGTTAAAACGGTGGCATTCCAGCCATCACCTTTGCCCGGCAGTAACGGACTTCCAATTCAGTTTGTGATTTCGTCGACCAATGATTTCGGACCATTGAACGACATCTCACAGAAGTTCATTGCAGATGCGTTGAAAACAGGCCGTTTCATCTTCCTTGATAACGACCTGAAATTTAACCAGCCCGAATCCCGCGTGGTGTTCGACCGTGAAAAGGCCGCACAGCTCGGCTTGAACATGTCAGACATTGGTGGCGCGCTGGCAACCATGCTGGGTGGCAATTACACTGGCTATTTCAGCCTTGATGGACGCTCCTACAAGGTCATTCCGCAGGTTCAGCAGCAATCGCGTCTCAATGTCTCGGATGTGTTGAATTATTACATCAAAACCAGTGATGGCACGAGTGTGCCACTCTCAACGGTTGCCCATGTGGAAACTGTCACAGCACCACAGTCCCTGAACCACTTCCAGCAGGTCAATTCCGCCACAATTTCTGGCGTGGCCATGCCTGGCGTAGCCATGGGCGATGCATTGCAGACCTTGAAGCAGCTGGCTGCGGATACGCTTCCTCCCGGCTACACCATTGATTACGGTGGATTGTCGCGTCAGATTCAGCAGGAGTCCGGCGGCTTTGTCACCACCTTTGCCTTCGCGCTGATCATCATCTTCCTGTCGCTGGCGGCCCTGTTTAACAGCTTCCGCGATCCGGTCGTGATTCTGGTGTCGGTGCCCATGTCATTGGCGGGTGCTCTGATCTTCATCAGCCTTGGTATTGGCGGAGCCAGCATCAACATCTACACACAGGTTGGTCTGGTGACGTTGATGGGACTTGTCAGCAAGCACGGCATCTTGATGGTCGAAGTTGCCAACGAACACCGTGATGCCGGCAAATCAAAACGTCAGGCCATTGTGGAAGCGGCTGAAATCCGGTTGCGCCCAATCCTTATGACCACGGCTGCCATGGTGCTCGGCGTTATTCCGCTCATCATCGCAACAGGCGCAGGTGCCGCGTCCCGCTTCAACATGGGACTCGTCATTGCCACGGGTCTTGCCATCGGCACATTGTTCACACTGTTCGTTGTGCCGGCAGCTTATGTGCTGATTGCAAAGGCTTATGCGCCGGAAAAGGATGAAAATTCTGATGCCGCAGAGGCAGCATCAAAGGATGGCAATCACCCGGTCATGCCATAAAAGCACTGACGTCCCGGTGGTCGCCACGCAAGTGGTACGATCACCGGGACGTATCTTCCATCTCAAGCGCAAGGCCCAACAGGGTCTCATCGGTGCCAGCAAGGCCAGATACCAGAAGACCAACAGGCATGTTGGCATCCCCCGTGCCGCAAGGCATGGAGACTCCGCACCAATTGAAAAAGTTACCGATGGACGTATTGCGCAATGTCTTGCCATTGACGTGCACAAACAGATCATCGTCAGCTTCCAGCGGCGCAAGAGGCGGCGCGACATGGGCGACTGTTGGGGTGAGAATGAACGCATCCGGGCCGATCTGGGCGGCAAAAGCCTCAATCATCTGCTGGCGTTTTTGAATGATCTCAATGTAGGTGGACATGGATAGGGTGGCACCCAGACGGGTGCGCGTTACCACGCGCTGATCCATCCGTTCGGCCTGCGGCCCGGCAAGCCGATGGCGATGCAGGGCAAAAGCCTCTGCGGCGACAAGTGTACCGTGGCTTTTCACCAAATCGAACAGCGCATCAATCACCGGAAATTTTTGCCGACGAATGATGGCTCCTGCTTTCACCAGCCGCTCGACCGCGCCTTCAAAGGCTGTCATCACACCCTCTTCGACACCATCGAAAAATATCGTTTCCGGGATCACAAAATGCCGCCCTGCAAGCGGAACTCGCTGCACACAAGGCTGGGTTAAACCGCGCATGGCCGCATCCACCCAAACTGCATCCTGAACCGTGCGGCATAGGGGGCCAAGGCTGTCGAGGGTTTTGGACAGCGGGAAAACGCCGTCCATCGCATAACGGCCCCATGTCGATTTATAGCCAATAATGCCATTAAACGCCGCCGGAATGCGGATGGAACCGCCGGTGTCTGTGCCAATGGCCACGGGAACAAGACCGGCTGCCACCGCAACCGCAGACCCCGATGATGAGCCGCCCGGAATGCGCGGCACATCGGTGCTGTTTGGATTGCGTGGCGTGCCATAATGTGGGTTGAGACCCAGACCTGAAAAGGCAAATTCGCTCATATTCACCTGTCCGACGCAGACCATCCCTGCCTTCGCCAGCGCTGCCACGACAGTGGCGTCGGACTGTGCCGGGGATTGATCGGCCAGCACCGTTGAGCCTGCGGTGGTGGTGATGCCTTGGAGATCAAACAGGTCTTTCCATGCAATGGGTATGCCCTCCAGCAGGCCACGGGAGCGACCGGCACGAATGCGACTGGCTGCGGCCTCCGCCTCCACCGTCGCGCGCTCCGGCGTGAGGCGGGTAAAGATCGATTGATCGTCATGGGTGCGAATGGCATCGAGCGTCTGCTCGGCAAGGGCGCGGGCATCAAGCTGGCCAGACTGGAGCAGCACGGCAAGCTGCGCGATTGATTTGCCTTTGTTTTCAGTTGTCACGGCCATTTCCCTTCATTCCACCATCAATTGCATCCAGCGACGCACCAGATAATTATGCTCATCCATTGTGGTATTCCACACGGCAATACCACTGGCTCGGTTCCAGTAAGAGCCGCCGCTGCGTATTTGCCCGGCCTGAATACAGATGGTGCCATCGGGACCGCTCAGATCCGTTTCAGCGGGCAAACCGCCATACCAGTAATCCCATTCGGCTTTGGAAAGATAGGCGCGAGAGCGCTCTGGCGTTGACATATAATAGCCCTGACGGGCAACAACAGCACCGGCCCAGCCCGAGATCCACCAGTTCAGATAGTCATAGGCCACATCCAGCATCCGGCCTTGCAGCCCACGCGACAGACAAAGCCCACCATGCCATGCGCGATACCCCTCAACGGGTGCCGCCTGCCGCACCGGCACGCCCTGACCTTTCAAAAGCGTGATACCCGTTGACCACATGCTTTGAATATCGGTGCGCCCATCGGCCATCAGCCTTGCGGCATCTTCAGCCGTGCGCCAGAAGCCGCGAAAAAAGCCTGAGCGTTTTCGCTCACGCAGGATGTCAATCAGCCGGTCAATCTCCTGCACGGTCATGTTGCCGATATTTTTAAAGGTCATCAGCCCGGCGGCCTCAGCCGCCAGCGCCGCATCGAAAATGCCAATGGCTGGCTCATCCACCAGAGCAACCCGTCCAGCCCATGTTTCATCCAGCAACGCCGCCCAGCTGGTCACATCAGGGGGATGCTTCACCATGGTGCTTTTATAGGCAAAACTGTCGAAATTATGGGTGGTTGGCAGCATGGAAATCTGCCCGGTCGGATGCTCGCCCAAGGATTGATCCGGTTGAACAAACAGCTTTTTCACCGGCGCATCGCCTTGGCCGAGCCGGGCATTGGGGCCGAGCCGTCCGGTTTTGGTCAGCTCGGTGATTTCATCCCAGAGGGTAATTCGCTTGACGGCAATGGGCTGAATGGCCCGCCAGTACCAGACAATATCGAGATTATGAAAGCATTGATCGTAAATGTCATAACTGTCGGGTGATTGGGCAGCCTTATGCTGGGTGGTCAGAAAATCGTTGTTGTCAAACACAACATCAATGCCGAGGTCTTCCTCGGCCCGCAGCCGCAATTGTTCCAGCAGAGATATGGCCGTGCCCAGCACCCGAAGGCGGGGGCGGCCTTCAGTGTGCAGGGCAGGAGCGGGAAAAGCCTGTGTGGAGAGAGTCATAATGCTGTAAAGGCCTCAAAAGATCGCCGGATCAGCTCTGTTTCCAACCCATCCACAATAAACACCAGTTTTGAGCGTCGATCATCCGATGGCCAGCCTGCCATATGCACCGGCGGATGCACAAGATGCTGCACGCCGTGAATGGCAACGGGGCGTTCTTCACCTGCAATATTCAAAATGCCTTTGACCCGGATGACCTTTTCGCCATGGCGGTTGAGCAGCATGGTAAGCCATACGCCAAAGGCTGTCCAATCCACCGGCTGATCTACGGTGACCACAAAAGAGCGGAAATCGGCGCTGTGGCCATTCTCAATGACGCTTGGCGCATCACAATAAAAGCCGCTTTGGGATTGCAGGCCGTTGCCGATCAGATTGATGGTTTCATTCAGCACTGAGGCGGGGTGAAAATCCGGGTCGGCAGCGGTTGTCACGACGGCATCGGGGTTGAGCAATGTCAATTGCGCCAGCAGCCTGTCGTGGTCGGCGCTATTGGCCATATCGGTCTTGGTAATCACCAACCGATCAGCAATCACCGCCTGACGACTGGACTCGGCATATCTCTGCAACTGCCCCAGCCCGTTGATGGCATCCACTGTCGTGATAACATTGCCGGGGCGAAAGTGATGACGCAGAACGGAATCCGCTTTCAACGTCGAGAGAATCGGGAAGGGATCGGCAAGGCCGGTGCTTTCAATCACCACGCGCTGAAAAGCGGGCATGTCGCCTCGCTCCCGCCGCTCATGCAAGGCGCGCAAGGCATCAGAGAGATCACCGCGAATGGTGCAGCACACGCAGCCCGATTGCAGCATGACCATATCACCATCAACCTGCTCGACCAGATCATGATCAAGGCCAATCTCGCCAAATTCATTGATCAGCACGGCGGTGTCTGACAGGGCCGGATCGCTCAACAGCCTCTTTAACAGCGTGGTTTTGCCAGAGCCGAGAAAGCCTGTGAGCAGGTTGACGGCGGTGAATTGCGGAATTTCAGCCATTTGCTCGTTCCATGCGGGCAATCACCGCCGGATCAAGCGGATCGCAAGCGCGACCGCAGAGCTTTTCGGCCTCCGACCACAAATGCCCAAGGTCATCAATGATGGCTGTTTTGCCGGTGAGGCTGGAAAGCAGATAGGCCGAGCCTTGCCAATCGGACAGCGACAGGCCGAAGGCTTTTAGCACACGGTTGGCAATGGCAACTCGCTTGATGCGCTCACGCCGTCTGTCGGTGCGCTCCGCGTTGCGTGTGTAAACACCGGGGCGCGGGGCGGCATCGGCCCAATGCTCGTTTCCACCAATGACGCCGCAGAGTGAACACATGTGCTGTCTCCTGAAAAATGGTAGTGTGTTTCATCCGAGTGTGCTCCTTGGCTTCGCCCCCTCATCCCCCTGCCGGGACCTTCTCCCCGAAGGGGAGAAGGTAAACGTCGCCAATCGCACCACATATAGGGATACCTCCAAGGGTTACAGCGCATCTCTTCTCCCCAGCGGGGAGAAGGTGGCGGCAGCCGGATGAGGGGGCGAAGCACAGCGCCAAACGTCACTTCTTGCGCGGAAAGCGTTTTGCGAAATCATCGGCGATTTCGTTCATGGTGACAAATTTCACGCCGGGATGCTTGCTCATATGGGCAAACAGGCGCTCCAGCATCATCAACACTTGCGGACGGCCTGCCACGTCGGGATGGATGGTAATGGGGAAAACCGCATAGTCCATCTCACGATAGACCCAATCAAACTGATCGCGCCATATCTGTTCAATATCATGCGGATTGACGAAGCCATGGCTGTTGGGCGATTTCTTGATGAACATCATCGGGGGCAGATCATCGAGATACCACGAGGCCGGGATTTCGATCAGATCGGTTTCATGGCCACGTTTCAGCGGCACCATCCAGTCCGATGGTTTTTTGGAATAGTCGATCTTGGTCCAGCTATCGCCAACGCGCACATAATAGGGCGTGAAATCATTGTGCATCAGAGAGTGGTCGTATTTGATGCCACGCTCCAGCAGCAATTCGTTGGTGACATTGGAAAATTCCCACCATGGAGCCACGTAGCCCGTGGGGCGTTTGCCGGAGAGCTTGGTGACAAGCTCAATGCACTTGTCCAGCACTTCGGTTTCCTGTTCGCGGGTCATGGCAATCGGGTTTTCATGGGTATAGCCATGAATGCCGATTTCGTGGCCCGCATCTGCCACAGCCTGCATTTGCTCAGGAAAGGTCTCGATCGAGTGGCCGGGAATGAACCATGTGGTTTTGATGCCAAAGCGCTCAAACAGTTTCAACAGACGCGGCGCGCCGACTTCGCCTGCGAACAGACCACGGGAAATATCGTCTGGCGAATCCTCGCCGCCGTAAGAGCCAAGCCAACCGGCCACAGCATCCACATCAATGCCGAAACTGCAAAAAATTTCCTTTGCCATGGTGTTTCTCCTTGTTGAGATTTTTTGGGATTAATGGGCGGGAATAACGGTGGCATCCGCTGCCTTCCAAGACAGCACCACCTTGGAGCCGGGGCGAAAATTCCGGCCCTGATATTTCTCGCTATGGGCTTCGAGTGAAATCACGCGACCGTCCCCAAGACTTGCCGACATATGGGCGATATGGCCAACAATGTCGCTTTGGGTGATCATTGCATCAATGGCATTGCCATCATTGGCGAAAGCGATCTGCTCTCTGCTGGTATGCTCGGCATTGTGGGCCTCAATGGCTTCGGCAGGCACCACAAGATTGACGTGGCTGCCCGCCGGGGCCGCGCCATTGGCCATGCCACCCAAAAGCCCAACCTCGGTTTCAACATGGCGAAGATCAGCCTGTTCCGAGCGAACCTGCCCTTTGAAAATCGTGTTGCGGCCAATGAATTGCGCCACAAACGGCGTGTTGGGCCGGGTATAAAGTTCATAGGGCGGGCTGATCTGCTCAACACGGCCCTTACTCATCACCACCACCCGATCCGAGAGCGCCAAAGCCTCGGATTGCGCGTGCGTGACGAAAATGAAGGTCACGCCCAAGGTGCGTTGCAGCAGTTTCAGCTCATTCTGAATGGCTTTTCTAAGGTTTGCATCCAGCGCGCCAAGCGGTTCATCCAGCAGCAGAATATCCGGCTCAATCACCAGCCCGCGGGCCAAAGCCACCCGTTGGCGTTGCCCGCCAGAGAGTTTGTCGGGTTTGCGCTCGGCAATGTCTTCAATGCCCAGCGTTGCCAGAATGCGCTCCACTTTTGCATCGCGCTCCTGCTTGGGCATGCCTTTGACATCCAGCCCGTAGGCAACATTGCGCCGCACGCTCATATGGGGAAACAGCGCGTAATTTTGAAAAATCGTCGCGGTCGGGCGCTGCTCGGGGGCGATGTCATTCATCCGCACGCCCTTGATCATCATATCGCCCGATGAAATGCCCTCAAAGCCTGCAATCATCCGCAAAGTGGTGGTTTTGCCGCAGCCGGAAGGGCCGAGGAAGGCAATGAACTCGCCCTTTTTCACCGCAAGGCTGAACTCGCTCACGGCGGTGGTGCCGTTGTCATAAACCTTGCCGACATTGATCAGTTCGAGGTCGTAAATCATCATGGCTCCGAAAGTCTGGGAGGACGTGACCGAAAGAAGGCCTTCCGGTCACAAAGTTGTCGGATCAGGCGTTCAGGAATTCATCCCATTTCTGCACCAGATGGTCGTATTCATCGGGCCATTGGTGCCAATAGGCCACGTGCTTGGCGCGCTCTTCCAGTGAGCCGCCATCGCGCAAATCGCCTTCCTTGATGCCGCGATCTTCCTTGCCCACCCAAGGCTTGCCCTCGTACCAGAAGCCGTATTTTTCCGGGGCCATGACATTCTTGATGTTGGTGGAGGGCGAGTAATAACCCTGTTCTGACACCGCAATACCCGGCTCACCGGAGAGCCAGTAATCCGCATAGGCGGCAACAGCATCCTTGTTAGGAGTGCCAGCAATCATTGCAGGGCCGATGGCCCAAGCGCGGTAACCTTCTTTTGGCACTGCATATTTGCAGGGTTTGCCTTGAGCTTTCACCGCCATCACCGCAGGCTGCCATGCATCGCAGACCACCATTTCGCCGGAGGCCATCAGGTTGACCAGCTCGCCGAAATCACCCCAGAGGGCGCGGAATTGTCCGTCCTTCTTCTTGGAGATCAGGAAGGCGGCGGCCTCGTCAATTTCCTTGGCGCTGGGGTTGCCGGGGTTTTTGACATTCAACAGACCCAGCGTGTTCATGGCCATGATGGCCTGACCAAAAGCAATCAACGGGTCGGTGTTGAGGCCGGATTTGCCCTTCCATTTCTTGTCGAAAATCGCCGTCCAGGTGTTGGCTTCTTCAGCGGAGAGAACATCCGGGTTATAGCCAATCGAGTCATAATTATAGACGGCGGGTACCATGTTCAGCACGGTCTGCGCCTCATCGGCCCAAATCTGGCCGACGATCTGGGTTTTGCGATCCCACTTGTCCGAGGGCTTGGTGAAGGTGTCGCGGATATTGGCCCAGTTTTTCATCGAGGCAGCCGGAATGGTCTCGACATTGTTGGTCATGACAATAGACGGTAGGCGCTCGGCGATGATTTCCCAGCAATCATAATCCTTGGAGCCAGACAGGATTTTTGTCTGCGCATCCGGGAAGGTTGCCGCCGTGCCGGAGGTGGCACCGACGCCAGAGGCTTTTTTGAAGTCGGCCAGAATGCGCTCTTGCACCGTCACCGACAGGCCGATGGTGCGCAGCTGCTCGCTGGCCAGTTTGGAGGCTTGCGCATAGGCCTTGCCCGATGACAAAAAGGGCGAACCAGCCCCCATAGCCAACGCAATTGCGCCGGTTGAGCGCTTCAGCAGCGAGCGACGATTAAGCTTTAGGAATGATGACATTGTCTCTTCTCCAGTGTTGATAGGTTCCCAGCATGTGTTTTTGATGCCCGGTCTTTGCCGGTCTTGTTTTTAGTAGCGCCCAACCAGCAGGCCGCCATCCACCACCAGCACTTGGCCGGTCATGTAGCGGGCGGCATTTGAGGCGAGAAATGCGATGACATCGGCAATGTCTTCTGGTGTGCCAAGACGGCCCATGGGGATGAATTCGGCGGCTTTTTCTGCACCTTCAGCCCCAAGCGAATTTTCTTCAGACAGCAATTGCGCAGTGCGGATATAGCCCGGTGCAAGCCCATTCACCCGCACGCCATCACGGGCCAGCTCCACGGCAAGACCGCGCACCAGCCCGACAACACCTGCCTTGGCGGCGGAATAATGCACATGCTCATCCCAGCCATAGGCGACACCCATGATGGAGGATAGTGCGATGATTGATCCGCTTTTGCGGGCGCGCATACCGGGAGCTGCGGAACGGGCGAGACGGAAAATTCCTTTAAGATCAATATTAAAGGTCATATCCCATTTTTCGTCGCTCAATTGCGCAAGCGGTGTGCGGTGGGCAATGCCGGCGTTGGCAACTACAACGTCGATACGACCATGGCGGGCTTCAATATCTTGCACCAGCGCATCGGTCGCATGGGTGGAGCGCACATCGTAAGCGTGGAATTCGGCAGAGCCTCCTGCGGTGCGTATAGCCTGCGCCACCGCCTCGCCTTCATTGCTCAGGATATCCGTGACCACCACATGATCGCCCAGCGCCCCAAAGACGGCGGCAGTGGCAGCACCTATGCCTATCCCGGCACCTGTGACAATCACAACGCGTTTTGTTTCTTGCGGCATGGTTTCACCCTCTCCTGTCACAGCATCACATCGCCGGAATTTGGCCCAAGCGTTTGGCCCACAAACAGCGCCGCCTCATCGGAGGCGAGAAACGACACGGTAGAAGCCACCTCTTCCGGCTCGCCAAACCGGCCCAAGGGCAGTTCGGCCTTTTTGGCATTGCGCCAATCCTCGGAAATCGCCATCACCAGCGGCGTGTTGATCGGGCCAGGGGCAACGGCATTGACCCGCACGCCACGCGCGGACACTTCCCGCGCCAACGCCTTGGTCATGCCGATGATGGCGGCTTTGGCACCGGAGTAATGCACAAGCTCCACCCCGCCGATCTGGCCGAGTTGGGAGGCGATGTTGATGATCACACCTTTTTGGCTGTCCAGCATGGAAGGCAAAACAGCACGGGTCATCAGAAAGTTGCCGCGCACATGCACGGCAAACATCCGGTCAAAATCTGCTACCATCATATTTTCAAGCAGGCTCTGGTGAACAATGCCTGCGTTGCTGACCAGAAGCCCCACCGGGCCGTGGGCAGAAACCGCATTTGCGACAACGGCGGCGACATCTGTTTCGCTGGACACATCGCCAGCCGCAAAAGCTGCTTTGCCACCCGATTGTTTGATTTCGTTGGCCACAGCCTTGGCGCTCTCCAGAGAGAGGTCGTTGACCAGCACGGCATGGCCATCTTGCGCAAGTCTCAGCGCTATGGCGCGGCCAATGCCGGAGCCTGCACCTGTGACAATGGCAGATGTCGGGGTGATCTTCATGTTACACCTCTTCCTGCACGGCCATGCGCTTTGCACGGCGCACGGACAGGCCCATCAGCACGGCGTAAGTCCCCAGAAGCGCAAAGGAAAACAGGGTGGTCAGCACGCCAAAGGCAAAGACATTGGGGTGAACCTCCACCGAAAACGTGCCGTAAATCGCAAGCGGCAGGGTCAAATCTCGCCCGGAGGCAAACAGGGTGCGCGAAAACTCATCATAGGACAGGGTGAAGGCAAACAGCATGGCCGAGAGCACACCGGGAAAGATCAGCGGAAAGGTGATTTTTCGAAATGTCCGGGCAGGCGTGACGCCCAAGGACCATGCGGCCTCTTCGACGCTGGGATCAAAGCGGTTGAAAATTGCCAGCATCACCAGAAAGGCAAAGGGGAAAGTATAGACCACATGCAGCACAAAGGCGGTGCTCCACCAATGGCGATCAATGCCAAAGCTGTTGGCCACCAGCGCCATGCCCAGACCCACCAGCACGCCCGGCACCATCATGCCCAGAACAATCAGGTAAAACACAAAGCCTGAGCCTTTGAAACGGCTGCGGAAAGCCTGTGCCGACATCACGCCCAGCACGGTCGAGACAATCATGGTCAGGCCTGCCAGCACAATAGAGCGCACCAGCGCATCATTGATCGGCAGTGGTGCCACCCGCGATGGGGGCGTCAGGCCAAACAAATGCTTGTACCAATAGACCGACCATTCAATGATGGGAAACTGCGGCCCGCCATCTGGCCCCGCCTGAAACGACAGAATGGCCAGCACCACCAAAGGCCCATAGAGAAACACCAGAAACAGGGCCGTATAGACGCCGAGGCCGAATTTGACACCGCCGGAGTTCATCTTAAAGCTCCCTGCTGAGATCAACGACGCGCAACAGAGCGGCCACCACAAGGCCCATCAGCAGGGTGAGAACCACACCCGCCACCGCCGCAAACGCCCATTTCAACGAGCCAACCTGGGTGACAATGATATTGCCCAGCAGATTGACCTTGCGCCCTGACAGCGCAGACGAGGTGGCAAACTCCCCCAGCACCATCACCGAGACAAAGATGGAGCCAACCACCACACCCGGCATGGACATGGGCAGAATGATGGTGCGGAAAATGCGCCAGAAGCTCGCGCCCAAATCTTGCGCCGCTTCAATGATGGCAGGATCAATCCGGCCCAGCATGAAGGCAATGGGACCGACCATGAAGACGCAATAGATTTGTGTCATACCAATGATCACCGACAGCTCAGAGAAGAGAAGAACCTCGATGGGATGGGTGATCATGCCCAGTTTCATCAAGATAATATTGATGGCCCCTTCTTTGCCCAGCATGGGCCGCCACGCCAAAACGCGGATCAGAAACGAGGTCCAGAAGGGGATGACGCACAGCACCAGCAGCACGGTTTGCAGCGTCTTGTTTTTCACAAACAGGCCCACGAAAAGCGCTGTCGGATAGCCAACCACAAGGGTTGCCGCCAGCACAATCAGCCAGATCCGCACCGTGGTCCACAATGCGCCCATATAAGTGTCGCTGGAAAAGAAGGTGATCCAGCTTTGCAGGGTGAGCGTCGGTTCAATCTTGAACGTGGTCTGCGTCCAGAACGACACATAGACCATCATCGCCATCGGAAGTACCAGAAACAAAAGCATCCACAGCACGCCCGGCAGCACCAGAAGCATGGTTTTGGGGAGGGCTTTCGGGGCTGCGCTTACGACAGCTGGCTCATCGGTGACGATTGTGCTCATTGGGTGCTGTTCCCCTGATAAAAGCTGATGGGTGTGGCGGGATCAGGCGTAAACAAGGGCGTCATCCTTCTTCCACGCCAGCGCATAGCGGCTTTGCGGCTCCAGCGTCTGGCGGCTGCGGTGGCTAAGGTGCGTTTCCACCTCAAACACGGTGCCATCATCGAGGGCAAAAAAGGCGTAGATCGCCGAGCCAGTGTATTCCTCCGCCAGAAAGCGGCCTTCAATCCGCACGTCATCGGCCTCCATTTCGTCCGATACGGCGCGAATAGCGATGCGATCATGGCGGATGGCGTAGGCGGGGGAAGCAGCAGGTTGGCGAAGGCCAGCCAGCGGCAGCTTGCCGACGTCTGTCACCAGCTCTTCACCCTCAACACGACCCGAAAACAGATTGTAACAATTGAGAAAACGCGCCACATCGGACGAGATCGGGCGGCTGTAGACCACTTCGGATGTGTCTTTTTGGGCAATGCGACCGCGATCCAGCACCAGAACCGTATCGCCCATGGCCAGCGCTTCGGTTTCACTGCCGGTAACATGCAAAAACGTGACGCCGCAGCGCTCGCGGATTTCGCGCAATTCGTGGCGCATGCGGCTGCGCAAATTGGCATCCAGCGCCCCCAGCGGCTCATCCAGCAGCACCATTTTAGGCTCTGTCACCAGCGTGCGGGCCAAGGCCACGCGTTGCTTTTGTCCGCCGGAAATCTGGGTCACAGCGCGACTTTCAAGGCCGGACAGCCCAACCAGATCGATGATGCCGCGCACTCGATCAACGCATTCGCGCGCATCAGATAGCGGGTCGATTTCTCTGTTCGTCAGGCCAAAGGCAATGTTTTCCTGTACGGTGAGATGGGGAAAAAGCGCAAAGTTTTGAAAGACAAAGCCAATGCCACGCCGGTGCGGCGGCGTGGCATTGATTGGTTCGCCAGCAAAACGAATTGTGCCGCTTTCCAAACGCTCAAAACCTGCAATCACCCGCAGCAGGGTGGTTTTGCCAGAGCCGCTTGGCCCCAGCAGAGAAATATACTGGTTCTCGGGAAGTGACACACTCAACCCATCCAGCGCACGGGTGTCGCCGTAGGTTTTCACAAGACCGTTAAGTTCAAGCACTGATGTCACAGCCAATCCTGCCCGTTTGGCCCTTGCATTCAACTGCGCCAGCGCAGGGCATGGCGCACTGGCTGCCTTGCCGCTCAGACAAGACATGATCCAGAAGAATGGAGGGGCATTTTTAAAGTGTTCCGCTGCTCACGTTTCTATTGTCGTGATGCAGGTAAATCATTGCATAAATGATTTTTGTATTCAATATTCTTTTTGTTGTTTTTGCAAATACCGGTATTTTTTAGGGTGTTTGATTGTAGTGGCGTAAAGGTGCGATCTTGTTGTCCGGCTTGGATATCCGAAAATCTGCCTTTAAATGGCAGATTTTGCCGATGTTTCTGCCGTGAAAGTGTAGCGGTCGGATTTTGCGTCTTATATCGAATAGCTGTATCCATCTTGAAATAAGATGAAATTGTACGCAATATGCATTTTAATTGGCACTAGGCCTTTGATGCCGAGTCACAGTAAACAGGCAGGATAGAGGCCACAGGATCAACATCACCCCATGCACGCCACGCGCACCCAACGCCGCTATGAAATTGCCGAGGAGGTTCTGCGTGCCAATATTGCGCAAGGAACGCTGCCCAATGGGCTGGTGCTGCTGGAGGGGCATATTGCCGAGATCTTGCAGATTTCCCGCGCCCCCGTGCAGCGTGCATTGCAAGCCTTGGAAGCCGATGGGTTGGTGCATCGCTTCAACGGTCGTGGCTATCTTGTTGGCCCTGCTGATCAGGGCATCGAGCCAGATCGGCAGGATATTCGCATCCTTGGCCTGAGTGTGCCGGATGAGGCTGACAATGCCCTGCAAAGTCGCGCCTCGTGGGAGCGCATTTACGACCGCGTTGAAAGCGATGTTGCGGGCTGTGTTGTGTTTGGCCAATACCGGATGATTGAGGCTGAACTGGCCAATCATTTTCATGTCAGCAGAACCGTGGTGCGCGATGTTTTGACCCGATTGAGCGAACGCGGGCTGGTGCGCAAAAACCAGAGTTCTCATTGGATTGCTGGTCCGCTGACCGCGCAAACGGTGAAAGATCATTTTGTTTTGCGTGGCATGTTGGAGCCGCAGGCGCTGGTCTCGGCGGCACCTTTGATTGATGAAGATGCACTTTTGGACTTGTTGCAGCGCCTGATGGTGCTCGAAAAAAGCGTTGGAGCCGATGTTGTTGACCAGATGCGGGCGGTGAAGGACTGTTTTATTGAAACCTGCCTGCTGTCTACGCCCAACGAGCGTTTGCAAGAGCTGATCCGCAACAATCTTCTGCCCGTCACAGCCATTGAGAGCCTGTTGGGTCGCTTGGGTCTGCCCGGCGATCTGGGCACCATGACCGAGCTGCGGCTGATTGTGGAGCTGTTGACCCGTGGTGCCACAGCGGCAGCTGCTGCCATGCATCAGACCCATCTGGACGCCGCCATGAACCGCACCATTGCCCAGATGAAAATCATTGCCATCATTCCGGACCCAAGCGAAATCGCCCCCTATCTGACCCGTGTTCAGGAATGATGCGTCTGCGCTTTTCATGGCCGACCTCAACGAATGGGTGAAAACAGGCGGCGGATTTGATCCATCAGTGCGGCGCGATCTCGTCGCGCCGCGAGTGCCGTTTCCATATCCACTTTGACAAAGCGGGTAGGGGTGTGCGGCTGCAATTGGCCGATCAGGTCCATGTCTGCCGAAATCACCGTGCCGACCATGAAATAGCCACCACCGGAAACCGCATCGCGGTGCAGAATAATCGGCTCTGTGCCACCCGGCACCTGAATAGAGCCGTAAGGATAGCAGCTATCGACGATATTCGAGGGGTCCGATCCGGCACCAAACGGAGCCGTACGCGGTACAAAATCCAGCTTGCGCCCACCGCGAAAGCGATAGCCCATGCGATCTGCTTCCGGTGCGACCTTCCATTCGTCTTCAAAGAAATTTCGGCCCGATTCCTCGGTAATCCGGTCCCAATACAGCCCCGGCAACACGCGCAATTCTGCTGGCTTGCCCGGATGGCGGCGAAGGGCCTGCGGAATGCTTTTGCCTTCCTCTGAAGGCGTCGGCTCACCCATCGGCAGTTCATCACCCACCGCCAGCGGACGGCCTTTGAAGCCCCCCAATGCGCCAATGGCATAGGTGGAGCGCGAACCTAATGCCAGCGGCACATCAATGCCGCCGGAGACCGCGATGTAAATTCGCGCCCCTTTTTTGAGAAAATCAAAGGATAGCAACTGCCCTGCCTTGACCCTGAACGCTGTCCAACCGGGCTTTTCCTCGCCATCCAATTTGATGGGCATGTCTGCGCCCGTCACGGCCACGATAGTGTCGCGGGTAAATTCCAGTTTGGGACCGAGAAACACGGCTTCAAGACCAGCGGCCCCTTCCGCATTGCCCACCAAGAGATTGGCAGCTTTCAGCGCCAGCCGATCCATGGCTCCACCCAGCGGAATGCCAAGGTGAAAATAACCGGGACGGCCCAGATCCTGAACCGAGGTGGCAAGTCCGGGATGAACAACCTTAATGCCCATGGAGCAGGCCCTCCAGCTTGGCGTTATAGCCATCAATGTCGTTTTGGAAGTCGCGCAGATCAAACGAGACCTCGCGGATGGGCGGAACGAAGTGCCCCTTATCGACCTCTTCCACCGCCTGATCGTAACCATCACGATCGACCGGCTTGAACTTCACAATGTCGCCGGGGCGGAAAAACACCATGAAATCCTTGAGGTAAGAGGTGGTTTGCGTCGGATCATAAATCGGCATGGGTGTTATGCCGAACATCTGATAGCCACCTGCACCGCGCACCGAATAGATGCAACCAAAGCAACCACCGTGGCCCACCGTCAGCCTCGGCGTATCCGTGCGTGGCCGCAGATATTTCGGCACTTCAATTTGCCGCTGGCGCTCGACCATTTGATACATGAACGGCAGGCCAGAGACGAAGCCGACCATGGAGACAAACCAGGGCGAGCCGGAATGGGCGGCTATGAAATCATCCACCGTGCTGTAATTGTTGATGCGCGATGCATAGTCCAGATCGGTGCCGCTTGGGTCTTGATGGCGCTCGCGAAAGCGCATCAATGTTTCATGGGTCCACGGGTCGTTGTAAAACACCGGAATTTCGACAATCCGCGTGGTGATCACCGGCTCGGCCTTGAATGCGGCCACTTCAATGGCTTGCACCTCTTTCAAAACATCATTCGGGTGGATGATGTCCGGGTCAAACTTGATCTGGAACGAGGCATTGGCCGGGCAAATCTCGGTGACGCCCTTGATATTGGCCTGTTTGATGCCATTGGTCATCGAGAGCGAATTGAAGAAAGCTTCCAGCGACATCTCTTCGCTGCATTCCACAAAGAGATGTTCATCACCGCCAAATGTATAGCGCATGGGCATCAGGCACTCTCCTTTATTGAAGCACTTGCCGTTGGAAATACAGTTTCCAGCCAGGGTTCCAGAAAACGGGTATGGATGTCTGACGCCTTCACCGAGGCATCCTGAACCAATGCCTGATGCAGCGGAACGGTCGTGGCTATGCCGCCGATTGTCAGCCCGTCCAATGCATCCGCAAGCTTTGCAAGGCAGGCCTCGCGGCTCTCTGCCCAGACAATCAGCTTGCCCAGAAGCGAGTCATAAAACGGCGGAACCGTATAGCCTTCATAGAGCATGGTATCGAAACGGATGCCGTCACCTTCAGGAATTTTGAGGCTGGTGATCACGCCCGGTCCCGGCAAAAAGCCCCGCGTCGGGTCTTCGGCATTGATGCGGCATTCAATGGCGTGGCCATGCACCTTTACATCGTCTTGCGCGATGGAGAGGGATGCGCCACCCGATACCCGGATCATTTCCTGCACCAGATCAATGCCGGTGATCATTTCTGTCACCGGATGCTCAACTTGAATACGGGTGTTGACCTCAATGAAGTAAAACGCTCCGCTTTGCTCATCATAGAGATATTCCACTGTGCCAGCGCCGCGATAGCTCACGGATTTGGCCAGGGCCACCGCGCTTTCACACAGGCCCTTTCGCACATCCTCAGGCAAGCTGATGGACGGCCCTTCTTCCCACACTTTTTGGCGGCGGCGTTGCAGCGAGCATTCGCGCTCAAAACAATGGATAGCATTGGTGCCATCGCCCAAAATCTGCACCTCAACGTGGCGGGCGCGGGTGATGACTTTTTCGATATACAGACCGCCGTCACCAAAGGCTGCGAGGGCTTCAGCGGCGGCTTGCGGGAAATGCCGCTCAAACGCCTCCATGCTCTCGGCAATCCGAATACCGCGTCCACCGCCGCCAGCGGCGGCCTTGATCATCACCGGAAAACCGATCTCAGTGACAACTGCACGGGCAAGATCAAGATCATCCACCCGGCCATTGGAGCCGGGAACGGTTGGCACGCCCGCCTTTATTGCCACTTTGCGGGCCTCGACTTTATCCCCCAGCAGGCTGATGGCTGCATGGTCGGGGCCAATGAAAATCAGCCCGGCATCGGTGACGGCTTTGGCAAAACGTGCATTCTCTGAGAGAAAACCATAGCCGGGATGCACCGCATCCACACCGCTTTCCAGCGCCGCCTTCATCACCGCATCAATATTGAGATAGGATTTTGCCGCAGATGGCGGGCCGATTTCCACGGCCTGATCGGCGAGCTTTACCGCCAGCATATCGCGGTCCGCCGCCGAATGTACCTGCACGGTGCGAATGCCTAACGCTTTGGCAGCACGGATAATCCGCACCGCAATTTCACCCCGGTTGGCAATGAGAATCGATGAAATGCTCATTGCGAGACCTCGGCAATCACTTGCCCTGCCATGATCGGCTCGTTGTCTTCCGCGATAAAAACAATGTCGCTGCCCGATGCGTCGGCATAAACCTCGTGAAAGGTTTTCATCACCTCAATCAGCCCAATGACATCGCCTTGTACCACCACATCACCATCGGCCTTGAAAGGGGCGGCATCGGGGGAAGACCTGCGATAAAACGTGCCGGGCAGGGGCGACTGGATTTCATGCTTGCTCATCACGGTCTCCGATTATCGTGTTGTGGATGAAAGGGGCGAAATGCGAATGCCCTCGGCAATCAGGGCTTCGCGCATGGTCTGGACAATCTCGAGCGCGCCGAGCGTGTCGGAATGAAAGCAGATGGTTTCAAACGGCACATCAATGTCATTGCCGGTCACGGTGGTCACCTTGCCTTCCAGACAGGCGCGCACCACCTTGCGGGCAATGGCAGCGGGGTCTGGGCGTCCGACATCGCGGGTGAAAACAATCGAGCCGCTGTCATCATAATCCCGATCAGCGTAAAACTCCCGCGCAACAGGCTGGCCAGCTTCAAGGGCCGCCGTTTCGGTCACAGATCCTGCCATGCAAAAGACATAGGCATTGGGCGCAACACTACGGGTATATTGCATAAAAAGCTGCGCAAGCTCCGGGTTCACAGCCATTTCCATATACAGTGCGCCGTGCGGCTTGATATGCTGAAGCTGTGCGCCATGGCGGCGGGCAAATTCCCGCAAGGCACCCACCTGATAGACCATATCATTGACCAGCTCACGTGCCGTACCATTGATGCGGCGGCGGCCAAAGCCTTGCAAATCGTTGTAACCGGGATGAGCACCAATGCCGACACCATGCTCAACCGCCATTTTGACGGTCTCATCCATCAAGTTCGGGTCTCCGGCATGAAAACCTGCGGCAATATTGGCTGAGCTGATCAACCCCATCAGACTCAAATCATTGGTATCGCCAACACGCCAACGACCAAAGGCCTCTCCCATATCACAATTGATATCGACGACATCTAATGCCACTGCTCTTCCTGTTCTGCCTGCATTTTTTGCAGATCAACTGAATGCCCGTGTTTTCAGCAAAAATCTTAGGAAGAAAAAAACCATTTGAAAAATACTATTTTCAAAACGTCATTATCTGATTTACAGATAAAATGATAATCGTCTCGAAATGACGAAAAATCGCAATTTTTCCAAATAGAGCGATGAAACAGAAAACGTGCAGCAACGGCATCGATACAATCTGAAGCAATAGTTTTCTGATTTACAGAAGACCATTATTTGAAAATCAGATAAGAAAGCTTTGATATGTCTCTCAGTCTTCGCCAAATTCGATACTTTGTAGCAACGGCAGAATCGGGTCAGGTTTCGCTGGCAGCAATTAATCTGTCCATCTCGCAATCGGCCGTGACCACAGCAATCAAAGAGCTTGAAGCCCTTGTGGGGGCTGCTTTGTTTGAGCGCAGCCCCCACGGCATGGAATTGACAACGCCGGGCCGTAGATTGCTGGCCCACGCCTATGATATTTTGCAAAAGGTTGAGGATGTCACATCGCTCAATCTTGTGACCAGCGCGATCAAAGGCAAGCTGACATTGGCTGCCACCTATACTGTGATCGGTTATTTTTTGCCTCTGCATATGGAGCGGCTGAAGCGCCAGTTTCCCGGAATCGATATTCAGCTTTTCGAGCTTAACCGCGAAAGCGTTGAAGAGGGCCTACTGACCAACCGCTATGATCTTGCGGTAATCCTGACCTCGAATATTCTCAATCCCGAACTGGTGACCGAAAAATTGCTGAGTTCGCAGCGGCGCCTGTGGCTACCGACCCGCCACCCCATGCTGACCTTGCCGTCTGTGGGCTTGCAGGAGGTTTCGCAGGAGGACTACATCATGCTGACGGTGGATGAGGCATCCTATACATCATTGAAATACTGGAGTCAGACGCCCTACGCCCCAAAGGTAACCTTGCGCACATCGTCGGTGGAAGCCGTGCGCTCACTTGTTGCCAACGGGCAGGGGGTGGCCATTCTTTCCGACATGGTGCACCGACCCTGGTCGCTGGAGGGGCGGCGGATCGAAACAGTCACACTGCGCGATCCTGTCCCGTCGATGGATGTCGGGCTCGCATGGCGTCGCAATGCGGATATGAGCCCGGCAATGGAAGCCGTGCGTGGCTATTTTCGCAGAGCCTTCAATATCCCGGATTAAAATTTACCCTCTTCTGAATTTCCTGCAAACAAAGGCGGAATCTCAACCAGTTTTTCCTTTGCTGCCCCCATGTCGATGATGTGAAAAACCGCATCCAGCATACCTTTCACATCTTGCCGCACCATTTCGATATTGTCGCCCAAAAGAGCAACGAAGGGGTCCCAGTCAAAACAGCCCAGACTGGGCAAGCGGTCAGCAAAATGGCCGGAACTTTTGAGCCATTGCATCACACCTTCAAGAGAAATTGTCGAGTTGACAAACATGCCACCGGGCAGTTCTCCCTCTGTGAGCGCAAGAGATTGCAGCGAGGCCGCTGCTTTTTCAGGAGCGTATCCGCAGGTGAGAATGTGACGCTCATCAATTTCGATAGCCATATCCTGATGGGCAGCCCGAAAACCGCGCAGGCGCTCATGGGTGTTATGATCATTGGCGCGCCCGCCGATAAACAAAAGCGAAGAGGCTTTTCCGCTCTTGCGGGCAAGATTGAGAAGGATGCGACGGGTTAACTCGCGCGCGCCAGCAAAATTATCGGAAATAATCGACGGTGCCTTGGTGCCGGGAAGATCAAGATTGATGCTGCGTGCTCCGGCAGCCGTGCAGATGTCGGTAATACGGTCAGGATCTGTGGCCCCCGTCGAAACCAGCCATTCCACCTGATAGGACAGCATGGTTCTGGCCGCCTCCACCTCCAGCTCGGGGTCGCGGCGTGTGCAGGTAATAATCGGAAACAGGCCGCGCGCACGGGCCATATCCTCAAACGCTTCCACAATCGAGCCAAAATAGCGGTTGTCATATTTGGGCACGATCATGCCGATGATCTGCGATTTTTCCCGCCGTAGCAAGCTGGCCTGCATGTTCAGGGCATAGCCTTGCTCTTGCGCAATCCGCCGTATCTTGTCGGCCAATTGAGCGCTGATCCGCCGTTTTTTCCAGTTGCCATTCAAAACCGCGCTGACGGCACTGGCCGATGTGTCGGCAAGGGCTGCCAGATCGTAGATCGTTGGCTTCTTGACGGGCTTGTCCTGATTCACGCGCACCTCCGGTTCAAAACCCACCTTGACATTAAACGATGAAGGTGGCAATTCTTGCTTCATCGATTGAGCAACGGTGCTCAATCGATGACGTTGGTTGGCTTTGGAGGGTCGATCGGGAGGCGTTCAAGCAATTCAAATCGGCGGCTGTGGTGGCTTTTGGCCATTCGCTGATCCGCAAGGTCACGTTACCGTCATCGGTAAGGCCGCAAGACTTGGACATGCACCGGCATTCGTTTCTCGACACGGGTTTTGGATTTCAGAGGAGGATACCATGAATTTTCGGAGTATAATGATGATGTCTGTGGCTGCTGTTGGCATGTTTGCCAGCGCGGCCTCAGCACAGGAGAAGGCAACCGTTGCGTTTTTGATGCCGGATCAGGCATCGACACGCTATGAAAATCACGACTATCCTGGCTTCAAGGCCGAGATGGCCAAACTGTGCGCAGGTTGCACGGTGATCTATCAGAACGCCAATGGTGACACGGCGCTTCAGCAACAGCAGTTCAATTCGGTGATTGCGCAGGGTGCCAAGGTGATTGTGCTCGATCCGGTGGATTCTTCGGCTGCGGCATCGCTGGTTGAGCTTGCGCAGTCGCAGGATGTCAAGGTTATTGCCTATGACCGCCCGATTCCGAAAAAGGCGGCTGACTATTACGTTTCCTTCGACAACGCCGGCATTGGTGAAGCCATTGCCAAATCGCTGGTTCAGCACCTGAAAGCAACAGGCGTTCCAGCCGGCGCAGGTGTATTGCAAATCAATGGCTCTCCCACCGACGCTGCGGCCGGTCTGATCCGCGATGGCATTCACCGTGGCCTGAAAGATTCCGGCTATAAAACCCTTTCGGAATTTGACACGCCGGAATGGGCTCCACCAAAGGCACAGGAATGGGCCGCAGGCCAGATCACCCGCTTTGGCAAGGACATCAAGGGTGTGGTTGCCGCCAATGACGGCACGGGCGGCGGGGCCATTGCCGCGTTCAAGGCCGCAGGTGTCAGCCCTGTCCCGCCGGTGACTGGCAATGATGCAACCATTGCCGCCCTTCAGCTGATCATTTCCGGTGATCAATACAATACGATTTCCAAGCCTTCGGAAATCGTGGCGGCAGCGGCTGCAAAAGTCACGGTGCAATTTCTGAAGGGCGAGAAGCCAGCCGCCCAAACAACGCTGTACGATACACCGTCACAGCTTTTCATTCCGGCTGTGGTCACGGCAGACAATATCAAGGCGGAAATCTTCGACAAGAAGATTCAAACACCGCAGGAAGTCTGCACGGGTGAATATGCAGCAGGCTGCAAAAAGCTCGGTATCATCCAGTAACCATTCTGCGACCGTGTCCGCTCTGGTCCAATCTCTGGCCCGATCTTTGGCCATCAGTTGGAGCGGACACGCACCGAACCTGAAAAGAGCGTCACATCATGCAGCAAGACGATAGAAAAGCAGAGAAGGGCGCAGGCCCCATTCTGCGCCTGAGCAAAATCTCGAAGAATTTCGGTGCCGTCTCAGCCTTGACGGATATTGATCTGGAGGTGTCACCCGGCGAGGTTGTCGCCCTTGTGGGCGATAATGGTGCTGGCAAATCCACCTTGATCAAAGTGTTGGCCGGGGTGCATCAACCATCCTCCGGCACCATTGAATTTTGCGGCCAGAGCGTATCACTGGACAGTCCCAGCCGTGCCCTTCAACTGGGTATTGCCACTGTTTTTCAGGATCTTGCCCTGTGTGAAAATCTCGATGTGGTCGCCAATCTGTTTTTGGGCCACGAGCTTTCTCCGTGGAATCTGGATGAAGTGTCGATGGAAGTGCGCGCATGGACGCTTCTCAACGAGCTGGCTGCGCGCATTCCCTCGGTCCGCGAGCCGATTGCGTCTCTGTCGGGTGGTCAGCGCCAGACAGTGGCCATTGCGCGCTCACTGCTGCTTGAGCCTAAAATCATCATGCTGGATGAGCCAACCGCCGCATTGGGTGTCGCGCAGACCGCGGAAGTGCTGAACCTGATTGAGAGGGTGCGGGCGCGGGGATTGGGGGTGATTATCATCAGCCACAACATGGAGGATGTGCGGGCTGTGGCAGATCGCATTATTGTCCTGCGCCTTGGTCGTAACAACGGGATTTTCACGCCGGATGCATCCAATCAGGAACTTGTGGCCTCGATTGCCGGGGCAACGGAAAATGCCGTTTCGCGCCGCATCCATCGTAAGACCACTTCCATTGAAACCAGCGGGAGGCCCGCATGAGTCAGAATTTGCCAACACCGGATACAAATGCACCTCGCGCTCTGGACCGCAGCGATGAGCGCGTCAGCCATGATGATGGCCTGCTGGCCATGCTGAACAGTTTCGCAGGCCGCATTAAAGCGGGCGATCTGGGCATGTTGCCGGTGGCCGTCGGTTTGATTGTGATTTCAACCGTCTTCAGTCTTCTGAATCCCATTTTCATGGCCCCCAACAATCTGGTCAATCTGCTGTTTGATTGCGCCACTGTCGGCATTATCTCGCTGGGCATTGTCTGCGTGCTGCTGCTTGGGGAAATTGATCTGTCTGTCGGCTCAATGAGCGGCCTGTCCTCTGCCATCATTGGTGTTTTGTGGGTCAATTCCGGTCTGCCGGTCGCAGTTGCTATTTTCGCGGCACTCGTCACTGGCGCGCTTGTTGGTGCGCTGTATGCGGTGCTGTACAATCGCATGGGTATGCCAAGCTTTGTTGCCACGCTGGCAGGTCTTTTGGCGCTGCTGGGCCTGCAACTTTACATTCTCGGGCCAACGGGCAGCATTAATTTGCCCTATGCCTCGCCTTTGGTACGCTTTGGCCAGATCCTGGTCATGCCAGACTGGCTATCGCAAACGCTGGCACTGTTGCCCGGCGTGATGATGATTGTAGTGGGTCTTGCCATTCGCAAGCGGCGTCAATCTGTCAACCTATCCTCAAAACCATTGGGTGGCTTGCTGCTCAAGGCCGCAGCACTGACACTGGCGCTTGAATTTGCAGTGTTCTACCTCAATCTCGGGCGTGGCGTGCCATGGATGTTTGCGCTGTTTGTGGTGCTGGTGGTGGCCGTGAATTACGCGCTGACCAAGACCCAATGGGGACGTTCGATGTTTGCCGTGGGTGGAAATCGGGAAGCGGCACGCCGTGCAGGCATCAATGTCCGCCGCATTTATATGAGTGCTTTCATGCTCTGCTCAACGCTGGCTGCACTTGGCGGCGTGCTCTCGGCATCGCGCCTTGCTTCATCCAGCCAGCAGGCGGGCACTGGTGATGTCAACCTCAACGCCATTGCGGCCGCGGTGATTGGCGGCACCAGCCTGTTCGGTGGGCGAGGCAGTGCCTATTCAGCCCTGCTGGGGGTGATCGTTATTCAGGCGATTTCCAATGGTTTGACCTTGCTCAACCTCAGCTCATCCCTGCGCTACATGATTACCGGCGCGGTGCTGGCCATTGCGGTGATTGTCGATTCGCTTGCACGCCGCTCGCGCCAGAGCCATGGCCGCGCTTAAGGAAACGTGGAATCGGATTTTCCCGAAAAGACAAACGAAAACAAAAGAATATAGAGCCTATCACAAACAAGACGATCGTGCTGGCTCGCGCTTTTTGCACAATATTCCAAAGTCGATATGGAGGAAAATATATGTCGGACCTCATGAAGGGCAAAGTTGCCGCCATTACCGGGGCTGCATCGGGCATTGGTCTTGAATGCGCCCGCACGCTGATAGCGGAAGGCGCAACGGTGGTGCTGATTGATCGCGCAAAAGACAGGCTGGACGCCATTTGTGCGGAACTGGGCGAGCGGGCAAAACCGCTGGTGGTGGATCTGCTCAACGGGCCAGAGGTTTCGGCCATGCTGCCGCGTATTCTGGATGCTGCGGGCCGTCTCGATATTTTCCATGCCAATGCCGGAGCCTATATTGGCGGGGCGGTGGCGGAAGGCGACCCCGATGCATGGGACCGGATGTTGAATCTGAATATCAATGCGGCGTTTCGATCTGTTCATGCCGTATTGCCGCACATGATTGCGCAAAAGTCGGGCGACATTCTGTTTACCAGCTCGATTGCGGGCGTTGTGCCGGTGATCTGGGAGCCAATCTATACGGCGTCGAAATTTGCTGTTCAGGCATTTGTGCATTCCACCCGCCGACAGGTTGCTCAGCATGGCGTGCGTGTGGGGGCGGTGCTGCCCGGCCCGGTAGTGACGGCATTGCTGGATGACTGGCCAAAAGCCAAGATGGATGAAGCCCTTGCCAACGGCAGCCTGATGCAACCTAAAGACGTGGCTGACGCCGTGCTGTTCATGCTCTCACGACCGCGCAATGTGACCATTCGAGATCTGGTGATCTTACCCAACAGCGTCGATTTGTGATCGCTGCCTTTTTCTCCCATCCCATATTTGAAGAGCTATTGCCATGATTGAACCCACGGATAGGAACAGGACTGGATTAAAACGCTATGTTATCGGCGTCGATGTCGGCACGGGCAGCGCCCGTGCGGGTCTTTTCGATCTCGATGGCACGCTTGTGGCCTCTGCCAAACGCGACATTGCGTTGTTTCGTGAGGCCGGGGCCATTGCCGAGCAATCCAGCACGAATATCTGGAATGCCCTCTGTGCTGCGGTTCAACAGGTCGCGGCCTCGCTGGAAGATCCATCACAGGTGATCGGGCTTGGTTTTGATGCCACCTGTTCGTTGGTGGTGCTGGGAGAGGGCGGTCAACCTCTGGCAATTGGTGCCTCTGAAGTGGCTGAGCGTGACATTATCGTCTGGATGGACCAACGGGCTGTTGCGCAGGCAGAGGCCATCAATGCCATGGGGCATGATGTGCTGCGTTACGTTGGCGGACGGATTTCGCCAGAGATGGAAACGCCGAAACTTCTGTGGCTCAAGCAAAACCGCCCACATATCTTTGACAGGGCATGGCAGTTTTTTGATCTTGCCGATTTTCTGTCATGGAAGGCAACGGGCGATCTTGCGCGATCCACCTGCACTGTGACCTGCAAGTGGACCTATCTGGCCCATGAAAAAAGATGGGATGAGAGCTATTTTCAGGCCATCGGGCTGGGTGTGCTGGCCGATGAAGGCTTTCGCCGTATCGGGCAAAACATTGTCGAGCCGGGAACGCCGCTTGGTCAAGGCTTGAGTGAGGCAGCCGCAAAGGCCATGGGCCTTGTGCCCGGCACCGCCGTTGCCGCAGGCATGATTGACGCCCATGCCGGCGGCATTGGCACGGTTGGTATTGGCGAGCAGCCGCAAGACAACCTGGCCTATGTATTTGGCACGTCATCCTGCACCATGACATCGACTGCGGAGCCGGTCTTTGTCCCCGGCGTCTGGGGGCCTTATTATTCGGCAATGGTGCCCGGCCTGTGGCTTAACGAGGGCGGCCAAAGTGCGGCTGGTGCCGCGATTGATCAGCTTTTGAGCTTTCATCCCGCCGCATCTGCGGCGCAGGCGCAGGCCCGTGCACGCGGCATCGCACTGCCTATGCTGATGGCTGAAGCCGCCGCAGCCAAGGTCAGCGCGCTCTCGGATGTTGTGCTGTTGGCACAAGGCCTGCACGTGGTGCCCGAGTTTCTGGGCAATCGCGCGCCCTTTGCCGATCCCCATGCCAGAGCCGTGATTGCGGGTCTGGACATGGCACAGGATTTTGACAGTCTTGTTTCTCTCTATATCGCGGGCTTGTGCGGCGTTGGCTATGGTCTGCGCCAGATTCTTGAAACTCAGGCCGCGTCTGGTGCTGATGTCGAGCGGGTTGTGATCAGCGGCGGCGCGGGAGAAAGCGATCTGGTGCGACAGGTTCTTGCCGACACCTGCGGCAAACCTGTTGTTGCCCCCGCATCCGATGAGCCAGTCCTGCTGGGCTCTGCCATTCTGGGTGCGGTTGCCGCAAAGGCCTTCTCCGATGTCAAGCAGGCGATGGCCAGTCTCTCCGATGCAAAAAACACTTATCAGCCAGCGACGGGTGCCATAGCAGACAGGCACCAACACCGTTACCAGCATTTTAAAAGACTACAGCAGGAAATTCGCACAATGCGGATGGTGTGATACGGCGTCAATGTTCTGTTTGCGAAAACAGCAAACAGAACATTCTTCGCTTAAGACGTTTCGCGCATCCTTGCCAAGGCATCACTGAAAAAGGTCTCACCACCAAAATTGCCGGACTTGAGGGCCATCGCCAGCCCGCCATAGGCATCACCCATGGTTTTCAGCAGGGGAACGCCGGGAGCAATTTCGGGACCAATGCGGAATGCCGGAATCTGCAAGCGATCCACAGCAGCACCCGAGGTCTCACCACCAGCCACCACAAGGCGACGAACACCCCGTTTGACCAACTCAAAGGCAATCAATGACGTTGCCCGTTCAATGGCATGGCCGGAGGCATCGCGTCCGTATTCGGCCTGAAGGGCCGCAACGTCGGCAGGTGTTGCGCTGGCAGCAATGACCACCGGGCCAGCATCAAGGCGACTTGCCGCCCAATCAAGCGCATTTTCAATGTCTGCATCGCCTTCCAGCAGGGCTTTGGGGTTTAGCCGCAGCACTGGCATGGTCTGCTCGGCAATCTCCAACTGCCGAAGGGTTGCTTTGGAGCAACTGCCAACGACAATGGCGGAGAGGCCGCCCATCGCTGCAAACTCTGACGCCGCCTCCCCCTTGTCGGCGGCGTGTCGTGATGGTTTCAAGGCGCGCGCCAGCCCAAGCCCCAGCCCCGAGGCTCCGGTTGAAACCTTTGAGGTGATGGCCACACGGCCCAGAGCCTCCAGATCATCCTCAAAAACAGCATCCGCAATGGCCATGACTTTGCCGTCTGCCACAAGGGTTCGCAGCTTTTGCCTGATGGCATCATCGCCCTGTCTGAGGGTGGCGAGGTCAACCAGCCCGACATCCTGACGCGATTGCCGTGTAAGTACCCGCACAAGATTGGCATCCTGCATCGGGTTTAACGGATGATCCTTCAGAGGGCTTTCGTTCAAAAGCTGGCCGTTGACAAACAGATGGCCGAAATAGACGGTACGGCCCGTTTCGGGAAAAGCGGGTGTCACAAGGGCCATAGTATCACCGGCAGCCGTCAGCAGGGCCTCGGTGACGGGGCCGATATTGCCGGTGTCGGTGGAATCAAAGGTCGAGCAGATTTTATACATCACATGGCTGGCACCCTGCGCGCGCAACCATTGATCCGCTTGAAGTGCCGCCTGCTTTGCGTCCTCCGCCGCGACAGAGCGGATTTTCAGCGAAATCACCACAGCATCGACATCGGCCAATGGCAAGGAAGCTGCCGGAATGCCCACCGTCTGCACGGTGTGCAGGCCGTTTTTGGTCAATGTATTGGCGAGATCGGATGCGCCGGTGTAATCATCGGCAATGCAGCCCAGAAGAATGGTCATGGTTAGCTCCTCATTCATGTGTTTGAGTTTGTCTGATCAGAAAAACCGGGGTCCACTTTTTCCTGACAAACTCGAAAGGGCTTGAACCAGCCCAGACCGTTGAGCGTGCCTGCACACGGGATATATTCGCAGCCGACAAAGCCCTGATAACCAAGCCGATCCAGTTCATCAAACAGGAAAGCATAGTTCAGCTCCTCCCCATCCGGCTCATGGCGTGATGGCACACTGGCAATCTGCACATGGCCGGTGATGGGCAGAAACTGGCGAAGGCGCATGGTGACGTCGCCGTGGATGATCTGGCAATGGTAGATGTCAAACTGCAATTTGACATTGGCCAAGCCCAGATCGGCAATCAGCCTTGCGGTGGCGTCCAGATTGTTGAGAAAATAACCCGGCATGTTGCGGGAATTGATCGGCTCCAGCAAAACATCAATATCGCGCTCAGCCAGCCTGGTTGCGGCATGTTCGACCGCCCGGCGATAGGCTTTCTGCGCCAGAACGTCGTTATGATCAGCGTTTCCGGCCATCAGATGCAGGCGTTTGACGCCGGTTGCCTCCGCGTAATCCAGGGCTTTTTCGATAGATGCAACCACATCATTGAAGCGGGCGGCCAGGGCGGCCATGCCGCGCTCGCCCGCTGCCCAATCGCCAGGTGGCAGGTTGAACAGGGCTTGGGTCAGGTTGTTGCGGCGCAGGCGCTCGGCGATGGCCTCCGGCTTTTCCTCGTAGGGAAACAGATATTCAACGGCTGAAAATCCAGCATCAGCGGCGGCATCAAAGCGATCGAGAAACGACCACTCATTGAACATCATCGAAAGATTGGCAGCAAAAACAGGCATGGCCACTCTCCTCACTGTTTTTGGGTGGGCAGGCTTGCGCCCGAGAGCTGGGCATAAAGACGGGCCAGTGATGAATCATCATCTCGCCCCATGCCCGCACCGGATGCGGCCAGATACATTTGCAGGGCAGCAGCACTGAGCGGCACAGGATAGCGCTCAGCTCGGGCCATGTCCTGAATGATGCCCAGATCCTTGACGAAAATATCGATTGCGCTGAGCGGCGTATAATCGCCTGCCAGAACATGCGGAATGCGGTTTTCAAACATCCATGAATTGCCCGCGGATGCGGTAATCACCTCATAGACTTTATCAAGGTCCAAGCCCTGCTTGGCGGCCAGCGAAATCGCCTCGCAGGCGGCAGCGATGTGCACGCCGGCCAACAGCTGGTTGATCATCTTGAAGGCAGCGCCTTGCCCTGCGCTGTCGCCCAATTCATAGACTTTGGCCGCCATGGCGTTCAGCGCCGGGCGGGCAGTTGCAAATGCGGCACCTGTGCCGGAGGCCATGATGGTCAACTCGCCAGAGGCTGCCCGTGCTGCGCCGCCGGAAATAGGGGCATCGAGATAATGGATGCCCTTGGCTTCCAAGGCGGCAGCAAGCCTGCGCGCAACGGCCGGATCCATGGTGGCGGAGGAGATAAACACCGAGCCTTGCGGCATTTCGTCGGCAATACCACTGTGACCAAACAGCACGGCTTCCGTTTGTGCGCCATTGACCACGACCGAGACAACAATATCGGCCAGTTTTGCCGCCTCGGCCGGTGTGGCCGCACTGCGTCCGCCTGTTGCGGTAAAGCGCGCAACAGCGTCGCTTGAGAGGTCAACGCCGATCACGTCAAGGCCCGCACGTTTCAGTGAATTTGCCATGCCCATGCCCATGGCACCGAGGCCAATCACGGCAACAACGGGCGAGGGGGTGGATGTGTCTTGAACCGATGCCATTACGGATGTCCTTCGATTTGTCTGTCACAAGGCTCCTCTCCGGTGCCGGACACCGGAGAGGAGGTTTTTAGCGGTTGACCATTTTTGCAGGCACAGTCAGCGTTGCAATGGCACCAACCACCAGAATAATGGCCAGAAAATACATGCCTGCTGCATTATTGCCTGTCACATCCTTGAGATAGCCGACAAAGAACGGCCCGACAAAGCCCGCCAGATTGCCCACAGAATTGATCCAGGCAATGCCGGCAGCAGCACCAGTGCCCGCCAGAAACGCGGTGGGCAGCGACCAGAACAGCGGCGCGCAGCTGATGGCTCCGGCAGCTGCCACCGACAGGGCGGCAATGGCCAGCGAGGTACTGGGCGCAACAGTTGAAGCAATGAAACCACCTGCGGCAATTACCGACGGCACCACCAGATGCCAGCGCCGCTCACGGTGATGGTCTGCCGAGCGCCCCAGCAATAACATCACGATAAAGGTGCAGATATAAGGTATGGCCGAGATAATGCCGATATTGAGGTTTCCAGCCACGCCTGTCGCTTTCACCAGCGTTGGCATCCAGAAATTCAGCCCGTATTGGCCAATCACGAAGCAAAAATAGATCAGGCACATCAACCACACGCGGCCATCGCGCAAGGTTGCGCCAATGTTATGGGGGCTTGAGGTTTTCAGCCGGTTTTCCTCATCCATATTGGAAAGCAAAATGGCCTTTTCACCTGCATCCAGCCATTTGGCCTTGTTGATGGTGTCATCGAGATAAAACAATACGATCACGCCCAGAATAACCGCCGGAATAGCCTCAAGCAAAAACATCCACTGCCAGCCGGAGAGGCCATGCACATGGTGAAAACGATCCATGATCCAGCCGGACAGCGGATTGCCAAGAATGGCCGATACGGGGATGGCCGACATGAAGGTGGTGATGATCTTGGCGCGGCGCTTGGCCGGATACCAGGACGTCAGATAGAGAATAATGCCCGGAAAAAATCCGGCCTCAGCCACGCCCAGCAGAAAACGCAGCACGTAAAACACCGGCTCCGACGTGGTAAACATGAAGGCGGCGGAAATAATGCCCCATGTTATCATGATGCGCGCAATCCAGACACGGGCACCAATGCGGTTCATGATCAGATTGCTTGGAACCTCAAAGATAAAATAGCCCAGAAAGAAAATGCCGGCACCAACGCCATAGGCTGCTTCCGACAGGCCGAGCTCGCTCGACATTTGCAATTTCGCAAAGCCAACGTTGACGCGGTCCAGATAGGACACGACGTAGCAGAGCATCAGAAATGGAACAATTCTCCAGAATACTTTCTTGTAAACAGCATTTTCAATTGCCTCGGTCGGCTGTGCACCGACGGAGCCATCCATGGCTGCGGTCATTATGTTTCCCTCCAGGTAAACGGGTTCCCGGCCCGTTTTTGACAGCGCGCACGTTTTTGGCAGCGCTGCCAAAATGCCATAAATGGTTTTGGCAGCGCTGCCAACAAAAAAATGGCAGCGCTGCCAAATTTGTTGGATTTTTGATCCGGCATGGCGTAGAAAAGCAGATACAGAGATTTGGATGTACCCGATGACGCCCTCATGATGACGTGCTGACCATGACCATCGATTTGAAAAACGGATCAATCACGCTGTCGGAAGTGGCCATTGCCGCAGGCGTGGGAGAGAGCACCGTGTCGCGGGTATTGCGCAATCACGGCTCGTTTTCTGAAAAAACCAGAGCCAGCGTGATGGCGGCTGTGGAGCAACTGGGGTATGTGCCCAACCGCATTGCCGGGGCTTTGGCCTCCACCGGAACCTCGCTGGTGGCGATTGTTGTTCCGTCCCTGTCCAATATCGTGTTTGCCGATGTGTTGCGCGGCGCAACGCAGGTTTTGGAAACAGGCCAGCGGCAGGCGGTGTTTGCGGTTACGGAATATGATCTGGAGCGCGAAGAGGCGCTGGTGGCAGCCATGCTGGCCTGGCGTCCGGCCGCGGTGATGGTTGCGGGCTTTGAGCACACCGAAGGCACGCGCAGGATGTTGCAGACGTCTGGCTGCCGCGTGGTGCAATTGCTGGATATTGATGGCGATCCGCTGGATCTGGCGGTGGGCTTTTCAAATTTTGCGGCGGGCAAAGCGGCGGCGGAGCATCTGCTGGCGCAAGGCTATCGCAAACTGGGCTATGTAGGCCATAATATTCTCGATGATACCCGTGCGGGCAAGCGCTATGCGGGATTTTGTGCCGCACTTGAGCAGCAGGGTTTAGCGCTTTGGGGTACGGAAATTGGCGATGGCCGCTCATCTGTGGGCGTTGGTCATGCCGGTCTTGCTGCCTTGCTATCGCGCCATGCCGATATGGAAGCGGTGTATTTTTCCAATGATGACATGGCGCTCGGCGGATATTTCCACTGTCTTTCCCATCAGATTGCGGTGCCGCAGCAGGTGGCCATTTTTGGCCATAACGGCCTTGATATTGGCCGTTATACGCCGCAGGCGCTGACGACCATCCAGACACCTCGGGTTGAGGCCGGGCGTGTGGCAGCCCAACTGGTGCTGGATGATGCGCCATCGCAAACCGTTGATCTTGGATTCACATTGATTGCGGGCGCAACCGCCTGAATAGAGCCTGTCAGGTTCAGATTGAACCAGACAGGCTCTAAACTTTTTTTTGTTTGTCTTTTCGGGAAAACCGGTGACCACTTTTCCCTGACAAACTCCAGAACAGGAGACTGACGACATGTCCGAAAACCGTCTGAGAGAAGACATCTGCATGTTTGGCCGCTCCCTGTTTGAGCGCGGCCTCACACCCGGATCATCCGGCAATATTTCCTTGCGTCTGGATGATGGCGGCTGGCTGGTGACGCCCACCAATGCATCGCTGGGCTTTCTTGATCCGGCACGGATTTCGCGCCTCGATAGCGCGGGCAGGGTGATGTCTGGCGATAAGCCGACCAAGGAAATTCCCTTGCATTCGGCTGTGTATGAAACTCGCGCCAGCGCACGGGCGATTGTGCATCTGCATTCCACCCACGCCGTGGCCTTGACCATGCTGCCGGAAATAGACCCACGTGCAGCGCTGCCGCCGATGACGCCCTATTATCTGATGCGCGCCGGGCAGACTGCATTGCTTCCCTATTTTCGCCCCGGCGACCCTGCCGTTGCCGATGCCATTCGCGGGCTTGCCGGGCAATATTCGTCTATTCTTCTGGCCAATCACGGACCCGTTGTGGCGGGCGATAGCCTTGAAGCGGCGGTTTTTGCTACAGAAGAGCTGGAGGAAACGGCAAAGCTCTATCTTCTGTTGCGCAATCTCAATCCGCGCTATCTCAGCCCGGATCAGGTGAAGGATCTGGTCGAGACCTTCGGCCTGACCTTGCCCTGCACGCAGGAACATGACCACGATTGCAACGGTCATATTTCCTGTGATGGCGGCTGATCAATCCGTGGAAAACCGGCCCCATCTTGGCCCACCCTTCGCCCTCTTTTCAGGATGATCATATCCTGTAAAATTGGGCGGCATTGCCACCAAAAACTGCGGGTTGATCGTCTTTTGGCACCAGAGCCTCGCACTGGCGAAGCCAGCCGAGATAATCTCCGGCCAGACGCAAAACCGGCCAGTCGCTGCCCCACAGCACGCGCTTACCCCCAAAGAGATCAAGGATTGTCTCAATATAAGGGCCAAGTGACTCCGGTTTCTGCGCTCCAGCTTCCGTCAGCAGGCCCGACAGCTTGCAATGAACGTTTGGACACTGCGCCAGCCTCGCCATATCCTTCTGCCATTCGATAAACCGGCCTTGGGCAATCTGCGGCTTTGCCCCGTGATCAATCACCACGGGCAATTCAGGATGGCGCTTGACCCGTTGCCAAAGCCCCTGCAACTGACGGGGTTTGACCAGTGCATCCAATGAAAGCCCATGCGCAATCATGGCGTCTATGGCCGGGTCGAGGCGAGGATTGGCAATCCAGTCATCGTCGGGCAAATCCTGGAGCATCGGGCGCAAGCCTTTCAGCATCGGATGGGTGGCGCGTTTTGCGATCTGCTCGGCAGCGTCAGGGGCACCGAGATCAACCCAGCCCACCACACCCTTGATAAAGGCGTGTTTAGCCGCCAAAGCCAGCAGAAAATCGGTCTCTGCCGCCTGTTCCATGGTTTGCACCAGAATGGTGCCGTCCATGCCGGATTGCTGCAACAGCGGCTCTAAATCCTGCGGCAGGAAATCACGGTAAATCGCCGCAAGTTCGGCAGGGGGCCATTCGCCCACGCGGTCCGTTAATCGCCAGAAATGCTGGTGCGCATCAATCCGCATCGATCACCCCCCATCTGATGGCACAGGGGCGGCCGGATCAATCAGCGCCAGCGCTTGCAGCGCTCTCCAGAATTCATCGGGAATGCGTTCCTCCAGCCAATCGGCATTGGCCATAATGTGCGCGCCGTTGCGCGCGCCTGACACCACAGACACGACGGCTGGATGGGCCAGCGGAAATTGCAGGGCTGCTGCCTGCAAATTCACCGCCATCTCATCGCAGACCCGCTGCAAGGCTTCAACCCGCACTAACAATTCGGCTGGCGCATCGGCATAGTTGAACTTGCGGTTGCCTGCCAGAATGCCAGAGTTGAACGCGCCTGCAATTACAATTGCGGTTCCGGCCCGGTGACAATCATTCATGAAACCAAGGCTTTGCTGTTCCAGAAGCGTGTAGCGCCCGGCCAGCATGGCAACGTCCACTTGCGTTTCCGCCATGGCATCGCGCACCACTTCCCATTCGTTGACCCCAAGGCCAATAGCTTTGACCACGCCTTGCTCTTTCAAACCATTCAGGGCTTTGAAGCCGCCGCCTTTGGTGAGCTGTGACCAATAATGGGCGTTTCTATCGCCATGGGTCACGGTGCCAATGTCATGGATGTAGAGAATGTCGGGATCAATCACGCCCAAGCGCTTCTGGCTATCCGCAAAGGAGCGCAAAATGCCGTCATGACTGTAATCATAGACCCCGCGAAAGGGCAGCGGATTGATAAAGCCGTTGGCCTCATCACGCACCGTCGCATCCGGCACCATCAACCGGCCAACCTTGGTGCTGACCACATAATCCTTGCGGGGTCTATCGGCCAGCATGGTGCCAAGCCTTAGCTCGGAGCGGCTATGGCCGTAATGCGGTGCCGTATCGAAATAGCGAATACCGCGCTCCCATGCACGCTCGAACGCGCTTTTGCATTCGTCATAGCTGGTCAGCCGGTAGAGATTGCCCATCTGGGCACAACCAAGGCCCATGGTGGTGAGTGCTAGCGCGCTTTTTGGAAGAAGGCGGGCATCAAACGACTTCATGAGAATGGTCCTTGGTCATCAACCCGACTTACCCTCCAGCTCAGCCTGCCCGCACATCCAGAATTAGCGCTCGACATTAAATTGGTCAAGCCAGTTCTCCCAACAACCCAACTTTTCATCCAGATTTACAATGACGTCAAAATTTATTGCCATGATCATTCTATTTTGGTAAGGCCAATTGATCAGGAAGCCCAGAACGGAGCACCATGGAGCAAAAGTTCGAAACCCGCAGGCTTTATCAGCAGGTGGCCGACCAGATTCGTCAGTTCATTGAGGGCGGCGGCTTTGGTCCCGGCGCCCGCTTGCCCAGCGAGCGTGATCTGGCCCAACAGCTTGGTGTGTCGCGGCCATCGCTGCGCGAAGCGCTGATTGCACTGGAAATTGACGGCACGGTCGAAATCCGCATGGGGTCTGGCGTTTACGTGGCCGTGGAGCGGGAACATCCGGTTGCTGTCACCCAATCCTTTGGCGAAAGCCCGTCCGAGCTGATGCAGGCGCGTATTGTGATTGAAGGGTCGACAACCTTGCTGGCCGCCAGCCGCATGAGCGAGGCGACGTTGAGCGCTCTGCGCAATCTTGTTGATGGTATGCGCCGCGAGATTGATCAGGGCCGCCGACCGCTGGAGCTGGATCGGCAATTTCATCTGGCGATAGTTGCCCAATCCGGCAATTCGGTGCTGGGTCGCATTGTTGGCTCCTTGTTTGATGAACGTTACAGCCCTCTGGCCGAACGGCTTCAGGACCGCACCGAAAGCCTGCAATCATGGGCAACCGCGCTTGAAGAGCATGAAGCCATTCTGGCAGCCCTTGAAGCGCGTGATCCCCTGTTGGCGCAGGCGTCCATGCAGACCCATCTGGATGCGTCCAGACGACGTTGGACAGAGGGCTGAAATGGCGGTTTGAGGGCTTTCCAAATACCGCCATCTGATGTTGCATGGCGGTTACGTTGATCTGAGGAGGAGAATTCAGTGTCCACAAATCTCAAAGACAAGCGCGTGCTGGTGACGGCCGCCGCCCAGGGCATTGGCCGGGCAAGTGCTCTTGCCTTTGCCAGGGCCGGTGCCGATGTTGTTGCCACCGACATCAATGAGGCCGCTCTTGCCGAGCTATCGGCCCAGAGCACCATCACCACGCGGGTGCTGAACGTGCTGAAGGATGATGAGGTGACAGCGGTTATTGCTGACACTGGCCCCTTTGACGTTTTGTTCAACTGCGCGGGCTTTGTTCATGCAGGGTCCGTGCTGGATATGAAGGACAGCGATCTCGCTTTTGCCTTTGATCTCAATGTTCACGCCATGGTGCGTACCATTCGCGCCGTGCTGCCGGGCATGATTGCGCGTGGCGATGGGGCGATTATCAACATGTCGTCTGTTGCCTCCAGCATGAAGGGGGTTGCCAACCGTTGCGCCTATTCCATTACTAAAGCGGCGGTGATTGGCCTCACCAAATCGGTTGCAGCGGAATATGTCGCACAGGGCATTCGCTGCAACGCTATTTGCCCCGGCACGGTCGAAAGCCCCTCGCTTCAGGATCGTTTGAAAGCGCAAGGCGATTATGAAACGGCCCGCGCGGCTTTCATTGCCCGTCAACCCATCGGGCGGCTGGGCACGCCGGATGAAATCGCTGACCTTGCCGTCTATCTGGCAGGGGCCACCTATACCACCGGCCAGGCTTACGCCATTGATGGCGGCTGGACTCTTTAAATACAGAAGGATATTTTCGATGAAACTCATGCGCGTTGGCCCGATTGGCCATGAAAAGCCCGCCGCTCTCGATCAGGATGGCAAAATTCGGGATCTGTCGGCCCATATAGCCGATATTGGTGGTGCCGCCATTTCGCCGGAAGGTCTGGCCAAACTCGCTGCTCTCGACCTGTCCAGCCTGCCCGAAATTGCCCCTGAGCGCATTGGGGCCTGCGTGGCTGGCACGGGCAAATTCATCTGCATTGGCCTGAACTATTCCGACCATGCTGCTGAAACTGGTGCCACCGTGCCGCCTGAGCCGGTGATTTTCATGAAGGCAACTTCGGCCATTTGCGGCCCCAATGATGATGTGCTGATTCCACGCGGCTCGGAAAAGACTGATTGGGAGGTGGAACTGGGCGTTGTGATTGGCAAAACCGCCAAATACGTCTCGGAAGCGGACGCCATGGACTATGTGGCTGGCTATTGCGTTTCCCATGATGTGTCGGAGCGTGCGTTCCAGACCGAGCGCGCCGGGCAATGGACCAAGGGCAAATCCTGCGATACTTTTGGCCCGATTGGCCCATGGCTGGTGACCAAGGATGAGATTGCAGACCCGCAGAACCTGAAAATGTGGCTGAGCGTCAATGGCGAGGTCATGCAGAATGGCTCATCCACCACCATGGTCTATGGCGTTGCGCATCTGGTGTCCTACCTCAGCCAGTTCATGAGCCTGCATCCCGGCGATGTGATTTCCACTGGCACGCCTCCGGGTGTTGGCCTTGGCATGAAGCCGCCGCGCTATCTCAAGGCTGGCGATGTTGTGGAACTCGGCATTGAGGGCCTCGGCACACAAAAACAGACCTTTATCGCCGACGTCTGACGTTGACCCCAAACAAGGCCAGTTCCATGAGCAAAATCACCAGCCTGCGCGCGATTGATCTACGCTTTCCCACCTCGTTGAGCCTTGATGGTTCGGATGCGATGAATCCCGACCCGGATTATTCGGCGGCCTATGTCATTCTTGGCACGGATACGGGGGAATATGAGGGCCATGGACTGACCTTTACCATTGGTCGCGGCAATGACATCTGCTGTGCCGCGATCCATGCGCTCACCCATCTTGTTGTCGGACTTGATCTCGACTGGGTTGCGGAAAACCCCGGTCGCTTCTGGCGGCACATCACCTCGGACAGCCAATTGCGCTGGATTGGCCCGGACAAAGGGGCCATGCATCTGGCAACGGGTGCTGTGGTCAATGCTGTGTGGGATCTTCTGGCCAAGCGTGCGGGCAAGCCCGTGTGGCGGCTGGTGGCAGACATGAGCCCGGAAGAGATTGTTTCCATTGTTGATTTTCGCTATCTGACCGATGCGCTGACGCCGGAAGAGGCTCTGGCAATTTTGAAAAAGGCTGACGTTGGCAAGCTGGATCGTATCGCCATTCTGGAGCAGGAAGGCTATCCTTGCTACACCACCTCTGCGGGCTGGCTGGGCTATGATGATGAAAAACTGCGCCGCCTTTGCCACGAAGCGATTGAGCAGGGCTTTACCCATATCAAAATGAAAGTTGGCCGCGATCTGGAAGACGACAAGCGCCGCTTGCGCATTGTCCGCGAAGTGATTGGCGATGACCGTTTCATGATGATTGATGCCAATCAGGTGTGGGAGGTCAATCAGGCAATTGACTGGGTGAAAGAACTTCAGCCCTACAAGCCTTATTTCATTGAAGAGCCCACAAGTCCTGATGATATTTTTGGCCATAAAGCCATCCGTGAGGCTATCTTTCCAGTCAAGGTAGCAACCGGCGAAATGTGCCAGAACCGCATTGTTTTCAAACAGATGATTGCGGGTGGTGCCATTGACATCGTGCAAATTGATAGCTGCCGCATGGGTGGATTGAACGAGGTTCTCGCCGTTTTGCTGATGGCGGCAAAATATGAACTTCCCGTTTGGCCCCATGCCGGTGGCGTGGGCCTGTGCGAATATGTGCAGCACCTGTCGATGATTGATTTTGTTGCTGTTTCAGCCACCCGACAGGGCAGGGTGATCGAATATGTTGATCACCTGCACGAGCACTTCATTGATCCCTGCATCATCAAGAATGCGGCCTATATGCCGCCATCAAAGCCCGGATTCTCGATTGAAATGAAACCACAATCCATCAAGGATTATACGTTTCGGCCCAATTGAGATGAAATAGCCATCCCTGTTGCTTGAGAAACAACAGGGATAGCAGCACGACAATGAATCACGCCGCCAGCGTGGCACCGCCATCAATGACAATATCCTGCATGGTGACATGTCCGGCCTGATCAGAGGCCAGAAACAGCACCACATCGGCTATGTCATCGGGCCTTGCCAGTTTGCCCAGCGGAATGCCAAGTTTAAACTGATCCGGCAGGCCATGAATCAACGTCTGCATTCCCGACGAGTTCTTCATCATGCCCCGCAACATGGGTGTATCGGTCGAGCCGGGTGACACCACATTGCAGCGCACGCCGTAGGGGGCCAATTCAAGCGCAACACAATGGCTGAATGCTGCAAGCGCTGCTTTTGAGGCGCAATAGGCGCTCATGCCAATGCGTGGCACATGGGCGGCATTGGAGGCAATATTGACAATAGCCCCGGCCCGTTGCCGCTGAAACAACGGAATCAACTGCCGCAACAGATAGAAAGCCCCGCTGGCATTGACGTCCATGCAAGCTTTCCAGTCATCAACAGCAAGCCCTTCCGTGGCCCCTAGCCGCAAAATACCGGCCGCATTGACCAGAATGTCCAGCCGATCTTGATCTGCCAGAAGCGTTTTCACGCTGGCTTCGACCTGAACAGGGTCAGCAATATCGGCCTGAATGAGATGAAAAGGCAGAGCCTCTTCGCTTCTCTCCCGATCAATGCCGATGACCTCTGCACCTTGCTCGACAAATCGCTCGGCAATACGCCGACCGATTCCGCTGGCGGCACCCGTGACCAGCACGCGCTTGCCGCCAAAATCTCTCTTCGTCATGGCGTATCCTCTTGAAACCGCGCTACACTTTCAGGAGACATGCTTGAGCCGCTTCGCCTCAATCAATGCCCACCAGGCATTCAGCGTGGGAATGCGGGCCAGTTCATCAAAGCCAACCGAAATGCCGAGATCTTTCAGCTCAGCGGCCAGTTTCATGACTTGAAGTGAATCCAGCCCGTAGAGAATGAGGTTCTCAGCGGGATCAATCTCGGTCTCGTCTTCGATCAGTTGCAACACGCGGGCTTCCAGCCAGTCGCGGCTGGGCGCTGCACTGGCCTTGCCCACCACGCTTGCGCTATCCACCACGCAACCGCAACGGGTGGCAACATATTGCAAAGCCATGCGGTGTTCGGCTTCGGAGAAATCGGCCACGGCATCGCCAATCATGAAGGCCTGAATGTCGTTCATAAACGCATCCACCGCCGTGACCATGCAGCCGATATGGCCGTAAACGCCGCCGATCAGCAGTTGATCACGGCCCCATTCCTTCATCCGGTCAGCAAGATCAGATCGCCGGAAGGCGCTGTAGCGCCATTTGACCAGCATCACATCATCCGCATCGGGGGTAAGACCATCCACCACTTTTTGCAGGGATGGATCGGCAACCGTCAGGCCCGGTCCCCACATGTCGTTCAAAAGCGCGCGGTCGCCGGGAGGCTGATCATGCGGCTGGGCAGTGTAGACGACTGGAATGCCGTGCTGTTTGGCCCAGGCGCGCACTTGCGCAAGATTATCAATCAGTTGCGGCAACAGGCTACCGTTCTCATCGTAAAAACGCAGGAAATAGCGTTGCATATCATGGATCAGCAACACAGCGCGCTTTGGGTCAGGCTGCCATTTTGTGCGGTTTTCCGGGAATGTTTCCGGTTTTGGCATGGAATAATCGGCGATTTTGGGAATAGCCATTGTGTCTCTCAATTTTCGTCAAGCAGTTAGGGTTTGCTGGGCAATCTCTGCACGCAGCTGTTTTTTATCGATCTTGCCCACGGCTGTGAGCGGAAGGGCATCCAGCAGGCGAACCCGGTCTGGCAATTTGTACTCGGCAACACCCAAGCCCAGCAGATGCTTGCGCAGTGCAGGCGCTTTCAGACCCGGATTGCGCGACACCACAAAGGCGCAGCTTTTTTCGCCCAACAATGGGTCGTGCATGGCCACCAATGCGGCATGGGTAATGTCGGGATGCAGCAGCAGCAGATTTTCAATCTCTTCGGCAGCAATTTTTTCGCCACCGCGATTGATCTGATCTTTTACGCGGCCCACCACGCGCATGTAGCCTTCGGGGGTGCACTGCACCAGATCGCCGGAATAATAAAAGCCATCGGCATCAAACACCCGCGCATTTTGCTCCGGGCTGTTGTAGTAGCCACGAAATGTATAGGGCCCGCGGGTGGCCAACATGCCGGTCTCGCCGTCAGGAACGATGTTACCGTCCTCGTCGGTCAGCTTGACCTCATCATCCGGGCTGATCGGGCGGCCTTGCGTGGTGAAAACAAGATCATCGCTGTCATCCAGGCGGGTGTAATTGACCAGCCCTTCGGCCATGCCAAACACCTGTTGCAACTGGCAACCCAGCACCTCTGGCACTTGCCGCGCCAGCGATTCGGCAAAATTCGCACCCCCCACCTGAAGCAGCTTGAGCGATGTGAGGGCGGCCTTATGATTCGGCGCGGCCTCCAGCCATAGTGCCACGGCAGATGGCACCAGCGCCACCATAGTCACCGCGTGGCGTTCAATCAGCGCAAAGCAGGCCTGCGGCTCCGGGTTTGCAGCCATGACAACGCAGCCACCAGCATGAAAAACCCCCAATGCCCCCGGCGAGCTCATCGGGTAATTATGACCAGCCGGAAGCGCACATAAATAGCGTGTCTCAGTGCTCACCCCGCAAATGTCGGCGCTTGCGCGCACGCTGTAATCATAATCATTATGGGTGCGCGGAATCAGCTTGGGCGTGCCGGTGCTGCCACCAGAAAGCTGGAAAAACGCCACCTGATCCGCAGCGGATGGTGCAAAGCGGATGGTGTCATCGCAAGGATCGTGCATCCATTGCGCAAGGTTGCGCTCAGCGGATGCATCATTCAGCATCAACACAACGGCCAGATTGGGCGAAATGTTGCGCAGTGCATCGATAAAATCATCGCCTGCAAACAGCTCATGCTGGCGCGAGCCGATCAGCAGCTTTGGCTGAATCTGATCCGCATAAGCACTGAGTTCCAGCTTGCGATGGCTGTAAAGTGCATTCAGCGGGGCCACGCCGATTTTCAACAGCGCGAAGAAAACCACGTAAAACTCGGCAATATTGGGCAATTGCACCAAGGCGGTATCGCCGTGGCCAAGCCCGCGCTGGCTCAAACGTGCAGCCAGCGTTGACGAGAGCGCATCAAGGGCGCTGTAGCTGATATGGCGCTCGCCGCAGATCACCGCGATTGCATCCGGGCGCGCCTGTGTCTGGCTGTCGAGAATGCGCGTCAGCGGTTGATCGAGCCAATAGCTCCGCTGCCGGTAGCGGCTGGCAAGACCCTCTGGCCAACGTTCGAAAGAAATTGTCATGCTGGTTGCCTCACTCATGCAGAACGGCGCTCAACTGTTGTGAGCGGAGAGGTCGAGGGGCCAAGGCCGCAGGCATTGAGCATTGTGCTCAGTTTCGTCTGGATTTCAGCCCATTCCGATGCCGGTTGTGATGCCTCGACAATGCCAGCACCGGCAAACAGCCGAACAGACTTGCCATTGACGATGCCGCAGCGGATTGTCACCACCCACTCACCATTTCCTTCAGCGTCGCACCAGCCAACAATGCCTGTGAACAGGCCACGATCAAAGTTTTCGACCAGCCTGATCAGCTGACGCGCCTTTTCTGTCGGCAGGCCGCAGACGGCTGGGGTTGGGTGCAGCTGGCTGGCAAGCTGAAGCGCGTTGAGCGCTGGATTGCTGAGGCGGCCTTCAACGCGGGTTGACAGATGCCAAAGCGCTGCCGTGTTGATCAATGAGGGTTGCTCGGGAACATCCAGTTCAGCGCAGAAGGGGGCAAGCACGCGCTTGATGTCCTCGATCACCAGACTATGTTCATATTGATCTTTTTCCGATTGCATCAGCGCATCGGCCACGGCCTGATCCCGAACCGGGTCTGGCATACGCTTTGCCGAGCCTGCCAGCGGATTGGTGATGATCCGATCACCTTCCTTGCGCAACAGCAGTTCCGGGCTGACACCGATCAGTTCACCACCCTCTGGCACCGGCACACGGAACTGATAGCCGGTTGGGTTCTGAGCGCACAGGCTGGCAAATAATCCATCAATATCAACAGAATCCGAGAATTCCAGCTCACGGATGCCCGACAGCACCACCTTGCGAATATCGCTGTGGCGGAAATTGACAATGGCCTGCTCGACAGCACGCTTGAACCCGGTTTCATCAGGCAGGCTTCGCTGGGCCACAAGCCCCGGCATATTGGCCCCCGGCCTGTTGACGTTGTCCGGGCGCGGGCCGCTTGACGCTGCCCGATCCCGCCATTCATAATTTTCTGGAAGATAGAGGCACGAAGGCTCACTGAGGTCGAAAGGAATAGCGCCAATCACCATCGGATTGTCTTGTCCGGCCTTGCTGGCGCGCTCAAATGTCGCAGCAAGTGTCTGTTGAAAAGCTCCATCGGGGTTGTCTGCATCACGGGCGGGAACGGTGATGTGTGTATGCATTCCAGAGGTCCGCAATTCGCGCAGGCCGGAGCTGAACAACAGGCTCCGTTCGCAATCTGGCTCTGGCGCGTGGCCAGCGGGTTTCTTGTCGAAGGCTGCCGCTTTCATGATAAACGTCCTATACGGGTGGTTGACGACTCCTTATACCTGAGTATAGTTATCATGTTTTGTCAACCGCTGAGAGTTGAATGCGAGAATTAACATCAATGCAGGCCGCCTGTTGGGTTGGCCGGGAATCGACGGCTGCCCTGGGCAATGTCGCAGCCCATCTTTATGCCGAATTTGACGGCCCGAAGCTTGACCCGGAACGGTTGCAAGTGGCGCTTGATCGCCTTGTGCTGCGCCATCCGATGCTACGGTTGCGCGTTGATGCTAATGGCATTCAAAATATTGATAATAAATATGAAAAAAGATTAGTTTCGATTGAAGATCTGCGCGATTTTCAGGACGAAAGCTGCCGCCAGCGCCTTGATGCCAAGCGGCAGATGTGGAGCGGACGAAAGCTTGACCTTTCCCGTGGTCAGGCAGCAGATTTTGGCCTGACGCTTTTGCCGCGCGGGCGATGCCGCCTGCATGTCGATACCGACATGATTGCAATCGATCCGCGAAGTTTTCTGATCGTGATGGAGGATCTCGCCCGCCTTTACGAGGCTGAACATCCCGATAAAATTGAAATTAAAAATGATACAACATCACCACCTGCCTATTTCGTCTGGCTTGACCGGCTAAAGGTAGATAGCGCCCTTGGGCAGCAGCGCGATCGGGACCGGCAATGGTGGCGCAACCGCCTTGCATACATTCCACCCGCACCACCGCTGCCCTTAAAGGCGATGGATGGCACAACACCGCCGCGAAGTGATCGTCTCGCGGCCTGGCTATCGCCTGCCGAGCGTGCGTCACTGGAGGGCGTGGCCCGCAATCAGCGCATCACCACCTCGTCTCTGGCGCTTGGGTTGTTTGCAGCGGTGCTGGGCGCAGCACTCAAGACCGCACAATTTCGTCTGAGTGTGCCAATGTTCTGGCGTGAGCCGGTGATTGAACGGGTGGAGAGCATTGTTGGTGAGTTTTCCAACATGGTTATTCTCGGTGTCGATCTCACACAAGCCAACACCCTTGGGCAGCTGTGTACCCAGATAGCCGGACAGATGATGGATCTGCTGGCGCACAGCGCCTATCCGGGGGTCAGTGTCATGCGCGATCTTTCTCGCCATCATGGCACCATGCAATCTTCGCCGGTGGTGTTTACCTCCGGGCTGGGAATGCCGGGGGGCAATCTGCTATCCGAGCGGGTCACGCGGGTGTTTGGCAAGATGGACTGGGTGATTTCCCAAGGCGCACAGGTGGCGCTGGATGCCCAGATTGCCGAATTGGATGATGGTCTTCTGATCAATTGGGATATTCGGCGCGAGGCCCTGCCGGACAGTTTTATCCACAGCCTGTTTGATGCCTATGTTGCCCTGTTGCAGCGGGTGGCCGCCCAGCCGGAGCACATGGATGCGACAATCGAAGATGGTTTTACGCCGACCGAGAAGATGCTGATAACCTTGTTGCAACGGCTGACACCGCACGGCAACCATTGTGCCGATGGCAATATTGCCATGATTGGCCCCAACGAGCAGGCCGAATTGCGCGATTTTATCAACCGCTATGTACCCCATGCAGCTTTGACGGACCACGACATTGTCACGCATGGCACCGCCCACCAATTGGCAAAACTGCTGCACAGCCGCTCCGATGGGGCGTCTTGTGCAATTGCCCGTGTGTTTCTGCAAACCGTTGATACTGCGGCCTGATCCTATGTTCAATTGCTGGCAAGCGGATAAAAAATGACCGGAGGAAACAGAATGGAACGAATTTTGACGCCCTTGCAACAGGCCTATCTGCTGGGCCGAAGCGAGCACGTGCCGCTGGGTGGCGTCGCCATGCAGGACTTTCGGGAATTTCGCGGCCGAATGGATGCTGACACCCTGTCAACGCGGCTACTTGAGCTTGTCCAGCGCCATGAAAGCCTGCGCATCCGCATTAACAGTGCAAAGCTGATACAATGGATCTCGCCGGAACCTATGGTGAATTTTGACGAGATTGACCTGCGGAGCCTTACACCATCCGAAGCCTTGCAAAAAATCGAGGCTTTGCGCGCGGATTTTGCCCATCAGCTTTTTGATCTCAGCCACTCGCCATGGCAGGTGACGATGTTTCATCTGCCGCATGATGCCGATGGCGATACTGCCGTGGTCTTTGTGCGCTTTGATGCGCTGATTGCCGATGGCCGTTCCATTTCTGCCCTGCTGGTTGAGCTGTTTGGCGGCGCGGAGATTGCGCAAGTTGCGGAGGCTGAAACCACGGAGGTGGCGCAACCCGACAATGCCAAGCGTGCGCTGGATGCCACCTATTGGGCCAGCAAACTTCAGAACGTGGATGGCCCGCCGCAATTGCCGTGGACAAAACCGCTGGAGACCATCAAAAGCTCCCGCTATGGTCGAGAGAGCCTGACAATTGAGCGTGAGCGTTTTGCCCGCTTTGCCCGCATTGGTGCGCGTCAAAGACTCTTTAAAAATTCGGCTGTCACCGCCGTGGTGCTGGAGATTCTATCCTGCTGGCTGAACGAAGGGGCTTTGTGCGTTGGGGTGCCGGTGGCCCCGCAAACCTCTGGCGCTCTGGCCAATCGCTCCAGCTTTATTGCCGTGACGTGGGATGCCAGCAAGGGCAGTTTTGCTGAGCGGGCCGAGGCCTTGCAAAGTGATGTGATGGAGGGGCTGGATCATCTCGCCTATTCCGGCATTGATCTCAGCCGGTTGTTGATCAACAACAATCCGGGCGTTCTGGCCTTGCCGGTGGTGATCACCAATGCCCTGTCCTGGCCGGTGCTGGACACGGCGGCACCCATCCGGCAAACCGCTGGCCTGACCCAGACGCCACAAGTGGCAATGGACATCCGCTTTTCTCAAGATGGGGCTGGCAATCTGGTGTTCGATGTGGATTTTGCCCGCGACGCTCTGGATGAGACACTGGTTCGGGCCATTTTGGCAGCGCTTGATAAAGCCATCACCGCCATTTGCGCAACCGAGGTCCTGACGCTTGACATGCGCGAGGTTGTAGATGTTGCGCACTATCATTTCAACGACCGGCACGCGCCCTTTGCGTGCAGCGGCTATTTGCGCCGCATTGCCGATCATCTGTTTGATGCATCCTCAACCAAAATTGCGCTGATCAGTGGCACACGGCGGATCTCCTATCGGCAATTGGGTGCCGATGTTGGCACGATCATCACGGCGTTTCGCAAGCTCGGGGTTACGCAAGATCAGGTGGTGGCCATTTGCCTGCCGCGCAGCACGGAACACACGGCAACAGTGCTTGCTTGCGCCTTGAGCGGTATTGTCTGGGTGCCGATTGATGCAGCATCGCCGCCAGACCGGCTGGCCTATCTGCTTGAAAATTGTAAGCCTGCGCTTGTTATTTCATCCAGCCCCATTGCGGGCCATGATGTAGTAACGCCAGAGATTCTGCTGTCAGGTGAAGCGCCATCTGATCCGCGCAGCCTTACCCTGCCGCTTGATGATCTTTCATCCAGCGAAAATGCCGCCTATTATCTCTACACGTCCGGCACCACCGGCAAGCCAAAATGCGTGGTGCTCAGCAATCGTGCCACCTCCAACGTCATCGGCCGCACGCTAGAGGCATGGCAGGTGACAGAGCGCGATGTGTTTATCTCGGTCACACCTTTGCATCACGATATGTCGGTGTTTGATGTGCTCGGCTGCCTGACAGCCGGAGCCACACTGGTGATGCCGCAGCCGGGCGAGGAAAAGGATGCCATTCGCTGGAACCAGCTGGTGGCAGAACATGGTGTGACGCTATGGTGCTCAGTTCCGGCCATTCTGGAAATGCTGCTGTCATGCCAGCGCACCGGGCGCGAGTTGAAATCTCTGCGGCTGGTGGCGCAAGGCGGTGATTACATCAAGCCGGTGGTGGTGGAGCAATTGCGCCGCCTTGGCGAGCATGTGCGACTGATCTCGCTGGGAGGGCCAACCGAAACCACCATCTGGAGCATCTGGCACGAGATTGGCCCGGATGATACCGGCCTTGTTCCCTATGGGCGGCCATTGCCCGGCAACAGCTATTTTCTGCTGAACGCGCGCGGCGATCATTGCCCGACGGGTGTTGTTGGCCGCATTTATACCGCAGGCGTCAATGTTGCCCTTGGCTATCTGGACCATGGCGCACTCAACCAGACCGATTTTGTCACGGTTGTGGATGAGAACGGCGAGGACGTGCGGGCCTATCAAACCGGAGACCGTGGCCGCTACCGTGCTGATGGCACATTGCTGTTTGCCAGCCGTGTCAATGGGTATGTCAAGGTGCGCGGCGTGCGGGTGTCCTTGCCCGATATTGAAAACGAGCTGAGTCGCCATCCCGCCATACAGCAGGTTCTGGTGGTGGATTATGGCGTTGAACAGCGCGGTGATGCAGCCATTGGTGCGCTCTATGTGCCAAAACCGGGAATGGCGATTACGTCCAATGACCTGCGCAGCTTTGCCCGCCAGCATCTGCCGGAATCTCATGTGCCAAGCCGCTTTATTGTGGTCGATGCCTTGCCGCTATCAGCCAATGGCAAACCGGACAGACGGCGGGCAAAGGCATTGATTCCATTGGTCAATGCCGTGGACATACCCACCCCTCAGGCTCAAGCACCGTCAACATCGGCCAACACCCATGATGTGCTTGGGATTTATCTCAGCGTGCTGGGCAAAACGGCGGGTGCGCATATCAATGACACCACCGATTTTCTCACACTGGGTCTTTTGCCATCGCATCTCAAGGCAGTTTCAGCCCGGTTGCGCGAGGCGTTTGGCGTTGAGATTTCCTTGGCTCACCTGTTGCGCTGCCGCAACGCCGCGCAGGTGAAGCAGCTTTTTGAATGCACGCCCCGGTCTGCCTGAGGCTCACCTGTTTTGAATTTACCGAAAGGTTACACCATGTCGATGACCGATCCATCCAGCGGCTGGATGTCACTCACCTTGCCGCAGCTTGATTTTTGGGAGGAGTTTACCTTCCACCCGGATGAGGCTGTTTCAACCGTTGCCCATTACCTCGATATTGAGGGAGATGTGGATGAAACCGCTTTGACGCGGGCGATTGAAGCGACCATTGCCGAGTCGGATGTGCTTTCGCTTCGCTTTCGGGATGGCGAAAACGGAGCGGAGCCGCAGCAATATTGCGACCCGCAACAATTACCAATTCTCGACAATGTCGATCTGCGAGGGTTTGATGATCCCCTGCAAGAAGCCCTGCGCAGAATGAACATTGATGTGCAGGCACGGATTGATCTTCGCGCCGACAAGATTGCCGCCCAATCATTGTTCCGCATCGCTGACGGGCGCTATCTGTGGTATATTCGCGCCCATCACATCACTGTCGATGGTTATGGATTTGCACTGATCGAGCAGCGGTGCGGCCAGTATTATCGGCATTTTCGCGGCCTTGGCGAGGCGGGCCATGCCTTTCATCCCTTCACCAGTTTTCTGGCTGAAGAGGCTGCCTATCGTGACAGCCCGCTCTGGAGCAGGGATGAGACCTATTGGCGTGATTATCTCGATCACCATGGCAGTCTGCCGGTGATTAACAAGGGCGTTGAAGATTATGGTGCGCCGGGCGAGCATTATGAGCAAAATATTGCTGATAGCCTCAGCCAGAGCCTGCGAGAGCGTGCGCAGGCGATTGGCATCGGCTGGCCCGATCTGCTGGTTTTGCTGTCTGGTGCCTATCTTTTCCATCACCTGCCACGGCAAAACACCGGCGGCACAGACAGCCTGGCGCTATGGCTGCCGTTCATGAGCCGTTGGGGCAGTGTTGGTGCCCATATGCCGGGAATGCTGGTCAATATTCTGCCTTTTCATGTGACGCTGACCCCTCAGGAAACCCTGCAATCCTATCTCACCCGGTCCGTTGCTGTGTTGAAGAAACAAAGGCTGCACGGTCGTTACCGGATTGAACAGATTGCCAATGATCGCGGCGTCACCAAGGGCAGCCGGTTCTATTTTTCGCCGCTCATCAACGTCTTGCCCTTCAGTGCGCCACAGTTTGACGGATGCCGCGTGGTGCGTCACGTGCTGGCCAATGGCCCCGGAGAAGGGTTCAGCATGACCTTCCGCGGCGAAGACGATGGCAGCAACATGACCTTGCAGATTGACATGGACCCCTCCTTGCCCGGCATGGCGGCCTTGAAGGGCAATCCGCAGGATGTGCCTGCTTTCATTGCGCGTGCGCTCTCCCCAGAGGCACAGGATCGTCCTGTCAGTGCCTTGTGGGATGGCCTGCCGGCAATCGATGCAGCGTGATGAATAGAAAAAGGCCGGGAGCGATTCCGGCCGCAGACTGTTCACAAAGCTTGCCAATGTCTCGACGTCATGCTCGGCCTTGTGCCGAGCATCCAAACACAATAATTTTAGTCAATAACGTCAATTACTTATCCTGCGGCGGCAGATCCTCGGGACAAGCCCGAGGATGACGAAACGTCGAGCGAGAGGTTTGTCATCAACCTGAAGTCGGCGTTGAAACCGGCCTTTGGATGTTGACCCCGCCCTCACTCTCTATTCCCCTCACTCTTTATCCCTTGTCAGCTAGGGCAATCTCAGAGGCACCGGAGCTGGCGAACAGGGTAAAGACGGCGTTGGTGGTGTTTTTGATCTGCTCCACCTGTTCCGGCCCGTATTCGGCGGCGCGATAGCTCATCAGCACGCGGATGGAGCGTTCATCGCCGATCATTTCTTCCATCACCTCAAAATGCAGGCCCAGCATGGATTCGTGCCGCTCGGGATCGACCTGGCGGAACTCTATGCTCTTGCCTTCAGGAGATGGCAGACTGCCATTCAACTTGTTTTTGGCGTGGATCTGAATGAAGACAGAAAACAGATGGTCGCGGCCCGGTGTCATGCCAAGCGCTTCTTCCACCAGATCAATCGGAATACCGCTGTAAGGCATGGATTCATTGACGGTGGTTTTAACCGCCGCAATCAAATCTCCAAGGCTCATATCGTGGCGGAACCGCACACGATGGGCGACCACGGTGGTGAAATAGCCCACGGTATCAAAGAAGCTGTGATCGGTCCGGCCAGAGGCCGATGTGCCAATCACGAGATCGCTCAAATTGCCAATTTTATAAAGCGATGCCGAAATTGCAGCATAGACAATATTGAACAGCGAGGCGCTGCTGTGTTTGGCCAGCGCATAAAGCCCCTCAGTCACATCTCGCTCAAGCTTGAACTCGACCCAACCGCCAGCGGCAGACACCTCTGCCGATACGTGATCAGCCTCTGTGTCGCGCTCAAACAGCGCAAGGCCCTTGGGTGCATCGCGCAGCATATCGGTCCAATAGGCCAGATGGTCCGCATTGACGCCATCAGTATTTTGCCGCCGGGCAAAATCAAGGAAGGGAGCGGGCGTGGTGCTCCAGACTGGTGCCTGCCCCAAGGCCCGCGCCTGATAGGCTTTGGCAAGCTCATCCATCATCAGGTTGACCGACCATTCATCCAGCACGATATGATGAAACAGGAAGGACAGCACCTGATGGCCAGACGCAGGATCAATCAGGAAGCGCAGCCTCAGCGGCAATTCCTTTTCCAGATCAAAGTGATAGCCTGCCTCCATGTGCCGGTCTACCCCCTCGCTTTCCGCGCTGGTCCAGAACCATTTATACTGGCCCATATCCGCCATTGGCACGACTTTTTGCAACACAGCCCCGTCCTTTTGGAAGAACAGCGTGCGAAGGCCGTGGTGCCGCTCCAGAATATCGAGAAAGGCGCGTTCAAACACCGCCTCATCGACTGGATCGATAAAATCAAGCGCAAACGGCAGATTGAAAATTTCGCCATAGCCAAAGGCAGCATAGGCTTTCCACAGCGACATTTGCGCAAGGGCAAGTGGTGCTGTTTGTCCGTCATCACCAGCGCTTTGCCCAGGCAGGTCCAGCGAGACAGGAGCTGTCACCGTCGCATGGCGCGCCAGCGAGGCCGCGGTTGGATTGCTGAACAGATCGTTGAAATGCACTTCCAGACCATGAGTGCCCAGCAGACGGCCAATAATCCGGGTGGCAATCAGCGAATGACCGCCGTGGTCGAAAAAGTCATCATTCAGGCCCATGGTGGGTGCGCCAAGCGCCTCGCGGAACTCAGAAAGAATGAGCGCGGCGATGGCATCGACGTCGAGGACAGCCTTGTCGGCGCTCGCTTGTGGTGTTGGTGCAGGAGCAATCGCGGCTGACATTTGACGTGTTGGTGCGCCGCCCATGAAAGCGACAAAGTGCTCCAGCAAAAAAGCGCCGATATGGGACGAAACCGCCTGTCCTGTCGTTAGCTCAAGCGTGATGTTTCCCTCTGTATCGACACTGGCGTCCAGCGCCAGATCAGGGCATATTTCCAGTGTGGGCAGTGTCAGCCGCTCAACACGGACGCCATCAAGTGCGAACGAACGGTGCCGCTCGCCGTGCCATGTCACGCTCACAGTGGGAAGATCAGCTTGCAGGTTTGCGGCATCCAGTGGTTGCGCAGCATTCAGATGGGCAAGGATGTGCGAGACGGCATCCGCTGTTGGCAGATCACCCGCCACGGTCAGGGGCCGTATCGCTTCTCCATCACGGCTCAGCAAAAGACCAATCCTGTCATGGCCGCCAAGATGGCAGACAAAGCAGGAAAATTGTGCCGCAATAACAGCCCATAAACGACCGTCTTGCGACGATGATGATGCAACCTCCGCAAAGGCTTCCGGGGCAATGCCCGTGGTATAACGCAAGGCAGCCGGATGGGATGTTGCGGACCGTATCCACGCAACGGGCGCGACGGGATCCGTCATGCCGACTGGGCGGATCGCTGGACGATTGGCAGCCGTTGGGTGCAACGGACTGCCATGATAGGCAGCAGCAAGATTGAGCAGCAGGGCATCTGCCGGGCAGGTTTCATCAAGGATATGGTGGATCAACAGGGCAAGGACCATGTTTCCATTCTTGTCTTGAGCCTTGCCCGGGATCACCAGAGCCTTGAACGGTGGCTCTTCCTCTGAATTCCATGGGGCTGCCTGCCGGGCCTGAATCAGATCAGTCACATCATCGGCCGCGACAATCTCAATGCATTGGCTGCTGGACTGGGTTGGTAATTTGCGCAGGTCACCGTCATCATCGAAACGGTAACGCATGGCAAGATCGGGGAAGGTGCGCACAAGAGTCTGGAGGGCTGACACCAGCCGGGCACCATCAACCTCTCCGCTCAACCGATAAGCGAGAACGCGGCGCAATACCAGTTCCGGCTGCTGCTGCTGGCAAAGCCAGACCTGTTGCTCGTACACCGAAGGCTCCAGAGTGTCGGCAGATTGCGCCGGTTTCAAAGCCGAAAACGATGTTGCGGAAAGCCCTTTGAGGGCGGCATCAAAGCGTCCCATCTCGTTGCCACTCAGCAGACGGTTGAATTCACCAGTCATGTCAATGTTCCTTTGGCCGTTACCGCTGGCCAGATCCATTCAATTTTGATTTTAAAATGTTTTCAGCCGCTTACTCGTCAAAGTGATCATGCACACCCGTGGCACCGCGACGCCAATAACCGGAAGCGCGAACCCATTTTGGATTGGCTCCGCGCTCATCCACCAAAACACTGCGCAATTGTTTGGCAATCTGCGACTCGCAGCCAATCCATGCGGCAAAATCGCCATCCGGCAAGCTCTTGCGCTTCAGCGTATCCACCAGAACCTGCGTCTCGCCTGCCGCCGAGCCATTGCGATGCACCCAGATGATCTCGACGTCACCCGTGGTTTCAAGCGCGATCTCATCTTCAGCGCCATCAACTTCGATCAGCGCCAGTGCGCGGGTGCCAGCAGGCAATTCCTCCAACCGCCGGGCAAGGGCGGGCAGGCCGGTTTCATCAGCAATCAGCAAATGCCAGTCGAAGGTAAAAGGAACCTCGAAGGAGCCACGCGGACCTGCCACCCATGCGCTTTGGCCTGGTGCCGCCTTGCGTGCCCAGTCGCTGGCAGGGCCTGTCTGATGCAGGGCAAAGTCAATCTGCAACTCACCCGTGGCCGCATCATAGCGACGCGGAGTATAATCCCGGGCGATAGGGCGAGGGCCTCCCTCCGGCATTTCAAGGCCATTGGGACCAACGGCTGGCAGCCGTGGTGCACTCTCACCGTCTGCTGTGAAGAACATTTTCACATGATCATCAAATCCAAGACTGACAAAGCCCTCAAGTTCCGCCCCGCTCAGCGTGACCCGCACCATCGAGCGACTCAGTTTCTCGACACGCGACACAGTGAGATGGCGCAGCCGAACCGTGTGGCGGTGACGCTTTGGCATACGATCCGCTGTGGAAGACGGTTGGGGTTGCGCGATATTCATAATGACAATCCTTTCGACATGCTGCCGCTGTTGAAAACAGACTTTTGATCACACCCCGAGGAAACGAGGGGACCATTTTATGGTGCTGAGCGGAATCTATCTGGCTTTTTCTCGGTTTTATCCGCACAGGTGACAATTGTTGTGGACGGACAATAACAGGGGAGTTCAATGCTCGCAATATAACTGGTATTAAATAATCATATTTAATTGCTTTGCCGAGCCTTGCGAAAGAGGCAAGAGTCATCTCTTTGTTTTTGTTAAGTTATGAAAATTTTGTGATAATTTTAGCACACGCACACCACAACATAAACGAGCGTTTGTTGACACATTGACTCTCCTGAAAAAATGTTGATTAACGTAATCAACTTTATGCTCATGGGGAAATTCAGTCTGTTTTCTCAACCAACGGGGGTGTTGATGTCATCACATTTGATTAAAAAGCTGATGCTCGGTGGTAGCGTTTTTGCGCTATCGGCAATGGGTAGTTTTCCGGTTCTGGCGCAGGACGCCACAGGCAATTCCGAGAATGTGACCGAGCTTGCACCCATCATCGTCACAGGGGAAAATGTTGAGCGCAGCCTCAAGAAAACCGCGTCTTCGGTGTCAGTAATCAATGATAAGGACATCGACAAGGACAAGACAGGCGATTCAAGCGTGTCTGAAACCATTCTCGATGTGCCCAATGTGATGGTGACCGATACGGTCAGTGCGCCGATCATTCGTGGTCAGGATACGCAAGGCCCCAACACCGGCTCGATCGCCTTTTTGTCCGGCACAGTTCCACGCGCCACCATCAATCTCGATGGCCACTATCTGAATTATTATGAATATGTCTTTGGCGCGACCTCAGTGTGGGATCTCCAGAATATCGAGGTTTTCCGCGGACCACAAACCACATCGCAGGGGGCCAACGCCATTGCAGGCGCCATTGTCGTCAATACGAAAGATCCGACCTTTACGCCGGAAGCCTCCTATCTGGCGGAAATTGGCAGCTATAATATGAAAAGGATCGCCGGCGCTGTTTCCGGTCCGATTATTGACGATCAGCTCGCTGCCCGCCTTGCCATCGACTATTCAGGCCGCGATACGTTTATCGACTATATCAACTCCTCTTTCAGCCGGGGCGACACCAATCAGGACTTCAGTTCGCTGAACGGACGCTTCAAACTGCTGTGGGAGCCAGACGAAATTACCGGCTTCTCAGCCAAGTTGACTTATTCTTACAACGCATCAAACCGTCCGAGTCAGGAAGCGGCTTTTGCACCGTTTGAAAATCTGGACAGCCTTGCAACCACCATGCCAAGCTGGAAGCAACACACCAACACAGGTGTTCTGGACCTGAAATATGAGCTTGAAAACGGCATTACCGTGTTCAACCAGACCCAGTATTCCGACACGCTTGCCGAGCGCTATAATGTACCGATGAGCAATGCCGGAGCGGTCATTGACCAGAAAAATGTCTCCAATGAAACCCGCGTGACCTTTGGTGATGAGGAAGACGTTTTCAGCGGCGTGGTTGGTCTCTATTACGCCAACACCAAATCCGATGAAGTGCTTTACTATCGTGGCACGTCGTCGTTTGACGATACCAAAGACAATCTCGGCATCTTCTCGGAGGCCAGCTACAGGCTGACCGATGAATGGACCCTGACGGGCGGTCTGCGGTTTGAGCGTGATCAGGTGCAGCGTATTGGCACCTCGACTTTGGCCACCTCGGCATTGAATTACGACGAAACCTTCACCGCATTCCTGCCCAAACTGTCGCTGTCCTACGAGATTACTCCAGATGTGACGGTGGGCGCGATGGTCAATCGTGGTTACAATCCCGGCGGCGTTTCGCTCAACACCAGCAGCGGCCAATGGTTAACCTTCAAGGAGGAAACACTCTGGAACTACGAGCTGTTTACCCGTGCCAATCTGATTGAGGACAAGCTGTTCGTCACCGGCAACGTGTTCTACATGGATATGAAGAATGCCCAGCGCTACGTCAACGTTCTGCTCACCAGTGGCGTTGTTCAGCCCTACACGGTGAATGCAGACAAGGCCCATGCCTATGGTGCGGAATTCAGCGTCAATTATGCAGTGCTGGATAACGTCAACCTCAAGGGCGGTGCGGGTATCATGCGCACCGAGATCGACGAAATGTCGAGCAATGCGTCTTATGAAGGCAATGAATTCCAGAAATCACCCGGCTATACGCTCAGCTTTGGCGCAAGCTGGGATGTGACCGAAAAGTTCAACGTTGCTGGCGATATTCGCTATCTTGATGGCTATTATTCCGATGATGCCAACACAACAGCCTACTGGATCGAGCCTTACACAGTGGCCGATGTGCGTGCGAGCTACAAATTCAACGACAAGCTGGAAGCTTACACCTACGTCAAGAATGTCTTTGACGAGCGTGTCCCCACCTTCAAGCAATACAATCGTGGTATCGGCGGCGTTGAGGCCAGCATGACATCGCCGCGCACCTTCGGCATTGGTATCAAGGGTACGTTCTGATCCATCTGCCATGGCAGCATGACAAACAAAAAGGCTGCGAACCGATCCGGTTCGCAGCCTTTGCTTTGAGGGCATGTTGTGTATTTACGGCTTGCGCCAGTTGTCCAGCGCCTCCAGCGTGTGGTTGGCGCTGGCAATGGTGGGGGTGGCTACCTTGGCCGGATCGAGGTAAAGAACGCGGCCTTCACGGGCGGGTTTGAGGAATTTGTCCCAACCCGGCAGCAGCTTGTCCAGCCGGGCGCGAATGGCCGCTTCCGAGCGGTCCTTATCGGCATAGCTGTTCATGATGATCAAAAGATCCGGGTTGAGGCGACCAAAGGTTTCGGCATTCAGCGGCAGGGAAAAGGTTGAACCAAGGCCGGAACCAGCACCAACACCTGTCAGGTCTGCACGCTTGTAGCCCAGATCTTCAATGGCCTGAATGGCACCGGACATGTCGCCCACCAGATTGATCTGGTCATGGACAATCAGCGCCAGATAGGTGGCACCCGGCTTGGGCGCGAGCCTGTCATGCAGCTTTTGCACCCGCGCCATGTACTCGGCCTTGCGTTTGTCAAACGCATCCTGATGGTCAACAACCTTGGCAAGCGCCTCTTCCACACTGAAGCCATGGGCAACGCCGGTGCTGACCTTTTGCAGATAGACAGGGGCAACGGAGGACAATTGCGCCACCTTATCGGCATCGCGCTCCGTGCCAATGATCAGATCGGGATGCAGGGCACGCAGTTTTTCCAGATCAATCTGACCAAAAGGCCCTATGCCCTTTGGCTTTGGCCGGTCGCCACCCAGCACGGTGTCGATAAAATCCACCGCCGTGAGCATTTCCCCCTCATCCGAGCGGCCATAACTGCCGACAATGTTGACGCCCAGATCAAGCAGAGGCAGCCCCAGCAGCGGTTCATGCATCACGACAATCCGTTTGGCCGGGTCCGGCACAGTGACATTGCGCCCCGTATCATCAGTCAAGGCCCGGTCAGCAGCAAGGGCGGGATGGGCGGCCAGCAAAGCCGCGAACAAAAGCTTTAGTCGCATGAATTTTCCTCAATGGGTCTGTTGTTTACGCAAGGCCTGAAGCCGCAGCGCGATGATGAACAGGGGAACGCCGATCAATGTCAGGCTTAAGCCAATCGGCAATGGCACAGTGGTCAGACTGGCGCGCGCCAGCGTGTCGGCACCAATCACCAGAATGCCGCCCATCAGGGCCGACAGATACAGCCGGGCGCGGCCAACGGCAGGCGAGATGAAACCGGCGAGATGCGGGGCAAGCACGCCCAGAAACGTCAGCGGCCCGACAGCCGTGACGGCGGCAGAGCTGAGCAGCACGGCAAAGCCGAGAATGAGCGGGCGAGAGCGACCCACAGGCTCGCCCAGCGACATGGCCAGTTCATTGCCAAGATCATAAACCGCAAGGGCACGACCCACCCAGAAAATGCCAAACACGCTGGCCACAAACAACGGCAGGAAAGCACCAATATCGGCCCAGTTGGCCTGAAACAGGGAGCCAGCCATCCAGTCGGACAGGGCGTAGGATGTCTCCGTCGGTGTGTAGAGCAGCAACAGGGTCGCCAACGACGACAATACCGATTCGATGGCAATGCCCAGTAGCAGAATGGCAAGGCCACTGGTCCGCTCGCCACCACTCAACCAGATCAGCAGGCCGCCAACCGCCAATCCGCCACCAACCGCGGCAAGCGCAATGGTTGCTTTCGCGGCCGTGGGAACCAGCACCAGCAACAGCATGATCATGGTCATCGAGCCTTGGCTGAGACCAAACAGGCCGGGATCGGCAAGCGGATTGCGGGCAATGGATTGCAACATCGCCCCGGCAAGGGCCACACTCCAGCCTGCCAGAAATCCCATCAGAATACGCGGCAGCCGCACTGTCCACAGGGCATAGGCCTGATCATCTGTAAGAGTCGCACCAAACATGGCCCGCAGCAGATCACCGGCACCGGCATGGGTGGTGCCGATGCCGCTGGAAAAGGCCGCAAGCCACAGGCTTGCGATGACAAGAGCCAGTGCGGCCAGCAGATTGCCGATCCTGATCTGCATTCCCCCGGACAGCCGAAGAATACGCCGTCCGTCCGTGGCAAAATCCAATCTCATGCCCAATCTCATACAAGCCCTCCGGCCTTTGAAGACAAATAGAAACGCTTGACGATGACCACAAAGACCACGCCGCCCAGGAGATCCATGAACAGGCCGGTGTGCAGCACATAGGGCTGAAAGGCCTCGCGGGCCAGCAGATCGGCCAGCAGGCAGACGCAGGCTCCGATCAATCCGCAGGCAGGCAGGCTATAGGCAAAATTGCTGCCAACCAGCGGGCGCACCATATGCGGCACCACCAGTCCAACAAAGCCGATTGGCCCACAGATGGCCACCGCAGAGCCAGAGGCCAGCACCGTTGCCCCAAGCGCCAGACGCGACACACGCTTGACATTGACCCCGGCCGAAGTGGCTTTTTCATCGCCCAGCAGCATCAGCGTCAACGGCTTTGCTAGGCTGCCCAAAACCACCAGCGAAATGGCACCAATCCACCAGAATGCAGAAAGCCGATCAGCATAGACATGGTTGATATTGCCGGTGACCCAGCCGAGAAAATCGCTGCGTCTGGCCGGATCGGACAGAAGAAATGCATTGGTCAGCCCGACAAACAGCATGGACACCAGCGCTCCTGACAGAATAAGGGTCAGACCCCGCGGATCATTACTGCGCCCGGCAAAACGCGGAATGGCAGCGCACAGGACAAAGCCGAAAAATGCCCCTGCAAGCGCCGCCCATCCTTGGGCTTCCATGCCCAAATGAAAAACAAAGGCCCCACCGACCACAAACAACGCCGCACCGGCATTGATGCCCAGCGTTGATGGCGAGGCCAGCGGATTTCGGGTCAACCCTTGCAGCACAGCGCCGCTCACAGCCATGGTGGCTCCGACATAGATTGAAATCAGCGCCCGCGGCAGGCGCTGATACAGCATAATGGCCTGATCATAGTTGTCCGCATCAAAATGGGTGATCGCTGCCAACAGGTCTGAGAGCGCTATCCAGCTTGCGCCGATGGAAATATTGGCCCAAAATGTGAGCAACAACAGCGGCGGCGCGGCGATAAAAAACAGCAGGCGACTATTAATGGGAAGGGTCATGCGGCAACCATATCTGCGCGGCCCATGCTCGGCAGGCACACCAGCCTGCCATCCCGGCTGAACACATCGGCGCGAATATCAAACACGCTCTCAACAGTGCTGGCGGTAATGGTGGCTGCAACCGGGCCAGCGGCGATGACCTTGCCAGCCCGCAGCATGATGACATCATCGGCAAAGCTCGACGCAAGGTTGAGATCATGCAACACCACCACCACAGTTTTGCCATGACGGGTGGAAAGCTCCCGCACCAGATTAAGCACGGTATACTGGTATTTCATATCGAGGTGATTGACCGGCTCATCCATCAAAATCACATCGGTGTCCTGCGCCAGCACCATGGCAATCCATGCCCGCTGCCGCTGACCGCCTGAAAGGGCATTGACCTGATGGCCCGCCAGATCGGCAAGGCCGACAATCTCCAATGCTTGGCGAAACAGCTTTCGGTCCTGCTCGGAAGGCCCACCCGCCAGCGATTGGCGGGCATAGCCTGCCAGCTCGACCAGTTCTCCCAGCGTCATATAATCAGGGCAGCGATTTTCCTGCGGCAAATAAGCAATCTGGCGGGCAAGATTACGCCGTCCAATGTCGCGCGTCGATTGTCCGGCAAGACGGATTTCGCCGGTGGTAAGAGGCATGAAACCCATGATGGCTTTCAGCAGCGTCGACTTGCCGCAGCCATTTGGCCCCACCAGAGCGGTCAGCTTTCCCTTGGCAAAAACAGTCGATAAATCCTGTAAAATTGGGAGGTTACCATAGCTTGCGGTTATCCCTTCGATGTCGAGCAAGGTGCAATCACTCCTGTTGATTTTTCTTGCGCGAGACTAAACTATAGTGAAAAACTCCACAATTGGAAATTGGCGCTGATTGCACGCCTTCATTGTATAAATTATGTTTGGAAGTCTTGAGATAAACGCATGAGCATGTCCCGGAAACTGCATATTGGCCCAAAACTTCATATAGGCCCAAAACTTCATATAGGAATGTCGCTGGCTCCCACATGGTTGAGCGGTGCCGCCTGGCACAGGCCCGATAGTGATATTGAAAATCTGTTTTCGCGCGATTTTTATGTGGATATTGCCAAGCGGGCTGAGGCTGCCCATCTGGATTTTGTCTTTCGACCCGACACGCTGTTTTTAACCCGCGACATGCTCGAAACCGGCCCCGGTTTCACCAGTCTGGATCCGACGGTTCTGCTCGCCGCAATTGCAAGCGAGACTTCACGCATCGGCCTTGTCTCCACCGCATCCACCACATTTTTGCCGCCCTATATGGTTGCGCGGCAAATCCAGTCGCTCAATTGGCTGAGCAAGGGGCGGGTGGGCTGGAACATTGTCACAGCGCTGGAGGGCCATGACAATTTTGGCATGAGCGAAATGCCATCATCTGATGAGCGCTATGCCCGCGCTGCTGAATTCACACAGGTTGTCCGGGCGCTGTGGGACAGCTTTCCGGCTGACGCGCTGCATATGGACCGCGCCAGCGGCCGGTTTGCCGATAGCACAAAAATCAACCCCATCGATCATGTGGGAGAACATTTCAATGTTCGCGGACCGCTCAATCTTCCGGGCTTTGGCCGCTCAAAAATACCGCTCATTCAGGCGGGTGCATCGCCTGTGGGCCGTGATTTTGCAGCCTCGGTGGCCGATGCCGTGTTTGCTTCCGCACCCGACAAAGAGGCGGCACTCGAGCTTCGGCAGGATTTGCAAAAGCGGGCACAGGCGCATGGGCGCAAGGCCCACGATATTCGGCTGTTGCCGGGCTTAAGCCTCTATCTCGCCGAGAGCCGCAAGGAGGCGCATGATCTGTTCGCAGAAACCCATGCCCGCATGGATAGGATGCGCAAATTCGCCTCCATCCGCGAGATGATCGGGCTTGATCTGTCCGATTGGCCCCAAGACAAGCCTATCACACTCAACGACCTGCCAGAGCCGCTTCAAAGCCCGCGCAGCCGCACCCATGCCGATCTTTTGCGCCGTCTGATTGCGCGGGATGCCCCAACGGTGGATGCGCTGTTAACCCGGCCGGAAGCGATTGGCTCTGCCCATTGGCAGGTGATTGGCACTGTGGATGACGCATTCGAGGCCATCCGTGATTGGGCTTTGGCTGGTGCCATTGATGGTTTTGTGGCTCTGCCCGGTGGTTCGGTTTCCTGTCTGCATCTTGTGCTGGAAAAGCTCATTCCCCGACTGGCTGAGGCCGGACTGTTTCGGGAAACCTATCTGGGCAGCACATTTGCCGATCATCTGACTGAAGTGTAAATCCTGTCACGTCATGAAGAATGGGGCAGATGATTGCGGCCCTGATAGCCAAGGGCTGCTGATGCCGTGGTGCTGGCCGCGATCAGCAGATCAATATAGTCCTGCTTTTTGGCCTCATCAAAGCGAAACAGCGGAAACGCAATCGAGATGGCGGCAACGGGCTTGCCAAGATGGTTGAAGATCGGCACGGCCATGCAGCGCACGCCCGCTTCGCTTTCTTCTACCTCTTCAGCAAAGCCATTGTCACGTGTGCGATGCAGCGCTTCGAGCAAAAAGGCGGGATCGGTTATGGTGTTGGGGGCAAATTTGACCAGATCCATCCGGGCAATACGCTCTCGAAGCTCATCATCATCGCGCCAGGCCAGCAAAGCCTTTCCAAGCGAGGTGCTGTGCAGCGGATTGCGCAGGCCAAGTGTGGATTTCATCGACAGGCCATAGGCTGAATCATATTTGTGAATATAGACCACCCGCTGGTCTCGATCATCCAGAATGCCAAGGTTTACCGCTTCTCCCGTGGCGCGGGACAGCACCCCCATGGCCTGATCGGCAATGCGCATAAGGTCTGCCTTTTCTGAGAGTGAACGCGCCCCCATGCTGAACAGTTTCAGCGTCAGCCCGTATTTTTCGGTCTCGCTATCCTGCTCAACATAGCCAAGCTCAACCATGGTCTGCACCAGACGGTGCGCGGTGGTTTTGGAGGTCATGGCCCGCTGGGCAAGCTCGGCAAGGCTGACCCGCCGCTCCTCTGCCAAGGCCTCTATCACCGCAAACACCTTGAGAACGGCAGCAACATTTTCTGTTTTGGGTGTGTGATCGGACATGAGGCGTTTGATACCAACAGCAATTTTTCTGTTTGTGACATTGCCATCAAAAAACAGCGTTGAAAAGTGTTTAGGATTATGATTTCTTATTTTTCGAAATAGCATTCCGAAAAAAATAAAAGGGAGGGGTCTTATCCATGCATCCGCTGCTGCAACAAAAACATCATGCTCTGGAGCGCGGCGCTGTATGTGAGTTGATAGACCGGCTGACAGACAACCTGATTCATATCGAAGATACAACCGGAGAATTCCTGCTCAGGCTGGAGGATGGCCGGGTCATTGACACCAAAGGCTGGGCCGGGTGGGAATGGACCCATGGTATTGGTCTTTATGGGTTGTTCAAATATTGGCAGATGACGGCAAACCCCAAGGCACTGGAGATCATTGAAACATGGTTTTCGGATCGACTGGCGCAAGGCACACCAACCAAGAACATCAATACGGTCGCGCCGTTTTTGACCCTTGCACATCTTTATGAAATCAAGCCGGATGCACGCTGGCTACCCTATCTGGAAACATGGGCGGAATGGGTGATGTATGACATGCCGCGCACCCGCGAGGGCGGCTTGCAGCATATTGTTTATAACAACGTCAATGATCAGCAGATGTGGGACGATACGCTGATGATGAGCGTGTTGCCACTGGCCAAGATCGGGCTTGTGCTCAACCGACCCGAATTTGTTGAAGAGGCCAAATATCAGTTTTTGGTGCACGCACAATATCTGATGGATACCCAGACGGGCTTGTGGTTTCATGGCTGGACATTTGATGGCAACCACAACTTTGCCAAAGCCCGTTGGGCGCGGGGCAATAGCTGGCTGACCATTGCCATACCTGAGTTTATCGAGCTTGTTGGCCTGAGCGAGAGCGACCCGCTGCGCAGGCATCTGGTGTCAATTCTCGGCCGTCAGGCGAAAGCGCTGAAAGAGCATCAGCATGCCTCCGGGCTATGGCATACGCTGATTGATGATTCTGGTAGCTATCTGGAGGCTTCGTCCACAGCAGGCTTTGCCTATGGTTTGATGAAGGGCGTGCGTAAGCGCTATCTCGGTGCAGAGTATTTGCCGGTGGCCGAGCGCGCCATGCAGGCGGTGATTGACAATATCAGCGCGTCTGGCGAATTGCAGCAGGTGTCGTTTGGCACGGCCATGGGCGATGATCTGGATTTTTATCGGCAAATCAAGCGCACATCCATGCCCTATGGGCAGGCGATGGCGATGTTTTGCCTCACGGAGCTTCTGCGGAGCTATATCTGACGGCTGCGCAACACAACAGGCATCAGCGGGCAAGGTGAGGAGGAAGCCTTTTTCGCTGCTGGAATGAGGGACTGTCGCGGATCGGGGGCTTTTGGTTTCCCGTCGCTTTGAGGAGGAGGAATCCATGACTGAACTGACAAGGCGTAGCGTGCTGGGCACGCTGGGAGCTGCCGCTGCGGCATCTTTGTTGCCGGTGATGCCGGCTTTTGCCAAAACAACACTCCGCCATTTCTGGTGGGGCAATCCAGAGCGTGACAAGCGCACGTTTGCGGCCATTGAAGCCTTTCAGAAAATCAATCCCGACATAGCAGTTTCCGGCGAAACCATTGGTTGGGGAGATTACTGGACCAAGATGGCAACCCAGACAGCGGGCCGCAACATGGCCGATCTGGTGCAGATGGACTACCGCTATCTGTTTGAATATGTCCGCCGCGGTGCCTTGAAGCCTCTGGATGAATACATCGGCAAAAGTCTGATGCTGGATGGATTTGACCAAGGCCCGCTTGAGGGTGGCAAGGTTGATGGCAAGCTGTATGCGCTGAACATCGGCTCCAACAGTCAGGTCATGGTTTACAACACCCGCGTGTTCAAAGAGGCGGGCATTGATGCTGATCTTATCAACTGGACATGGGATGATTTTGCCAAGACTGCTGCGAAAATCACCGCCGCCACCAGTGGCAAAGTCAAGGGCTCCGACGACTTGGCCTTGATGATTGAAGTGTTTGAATCCTGGGCCCGTCAGAGTGGCCGTGAATTTTACGACAAGGACGGCAAGGTCACGGTGACCGCCGACGATGTTGCCAGCTATTGGCAATTCTGGGCGGATCTGCGCAAGGCCGACACGGTGCGGATCAAGGACCGCACGCTGATCCTTGACCTGCCGATTGTCGAATCCGGTGTTGCAGCGGGTGATACGGCCATGTCGCATTTCTGGTCCAACCAGCTGGTGGGCATTCAGACTGCGGCCAAAGACAAGATCGGTGCTGCCATGGTGCCGGGCAAGGCCGGTGGCAAGCCCGGTCAATATATCAAGCCATCGATGTTCATGTCTCTCAGCCGCGATGCAAAAGATCCGAAAGCTGCAATAGCCTATATGAACGCCTGGGTGAATGATCCGACAATGACAGGCATTCTGGGACTGGAGCGCGGCATTCCGGCCTCGCCAAAGGTGCGCGCCGCGCTTCTGCCAAACCTGAACGAGGTCGAGAAAATCTCCGTCGATTATTTCGACGCCATTCAGAGCAAGGTTGGGCCTCTGCCTCTGCCAGCGCCAAAGGGTGCAGGAGAAGTGCGCGATTCCTTCATGCGCACAGGCTCAGAGGTGGTTCTGGGCAAGATGAGCGCCAAGGATGCTGCGGCCCGGTTCATCGAGGATGCGCAGGACATTGTTGATCGGGCGCTCTGAGAGCGCCTTCAATGCAGCCGTCCGGGCTGGCTTTGCCCGCCCGGACGGTGCTGTCCTGCCAGAAGGCCACGTCCTTTGAAAAGGTATTGCCGATGAGACGTTTCATTGCTCGTAACGGGCCAGCCTATGCTTTTTTGCTACCATGGCTTTTGGGTTTTTTTCTGCTGGCGCTGGGGCCTATCCTTGCGTCACTCTATCTGTCGTTCACACGCTATGACATGGTGGGTGATCCGCGCTGGGTCGGGCTTGGCAACTATACCTACATGTTTGGCCGTGACCGCCGGTTCTGGCAGGCGCTGGAGGTAACCTTTCACTATGTCGCCCTTGCGGTGCCTGCCCGTCTGATCATGGCGCTTGCGGTTGCCATGCTGCTTGATAAGGGCTTGCGCACCATCGGCACCTACAGGGCGATTTTCTATCTGCCGTCACTGCTGGGTTCGTCGATTGCCATTGCCATTCTCTGGCGCCAGCTGTTTGATACCCATGGCGTGATCAACCAGATTCTGGCCCGTTTCGGCATTGAGTCATCATCGTGGATCACCGATCCAAACACATCGCTCTACACGCTGGTGGTGCTGGCCATGTGGCAGTTTGGCTCGCCCATGCTGATCTTTCTGGCTGGCCTTCGTGGCATTCCGCGCGACCTTTATGAAGCCGCCGAGATTGATGGCACACCGCGGTGGCGGCAATTTACCCGCATTACCCTGCCTTTGCTGGCCCCGGTGATTTTCTTCAATCTCGTGCTGCAAACCATCGAGTCCTTCAAGACCTTCTCCAGTGCCTTCATTATCTCCAACGGCACGGGTGCGCCTGCCGATAGCCTGCTGTTCTACACGGTTTACCTCTTTAACGAGGCCTTCAAATTCTTCCGCATGGGTTATGCCTCGGCACTGGCCTGGGTGCTGCTGATCATCATTGGCGTCTTCACGGCGGTGGCTTTCTTTACCTCGAAATATTGGGTGCATTATGAAAACGAACGCGATTGATCCGGCGCTCGCGCTTGAGCTGGATAAGGCCGCCGCCGTGGCCCATGACATGCGCCTCAAGCGCGAAAAAAACGCCCGCAATGGCCGTATCCTCAAGCATGTCTTTCTGATCGGCGTGTCCTGTGTGATGCTCTATCCACTGTTCTGGCTGCTGGCCTCGTCGTTCAAGCCGGAAAATGAAATTTTTGGCAGTCTCACACTGTGGCCGTCGCATTTGCAGTTGGACAATTACACCAGGGGCTGGAACGCGCTGCCGCTGCCTTTCACGGTGTTTTACATCAACTCCGCCATTGTCACGGGTCTGTCCGTGATCGGCAATCTGTTGTCCTGTTCATTTGCTGCCTATGCCTTTGCACGGCTCCGGTTTACCGGCCGCAACTTCTTTTTTGCGCTGATGATGATGACCCTGATGATCCCCTATCATGTGGTTCTCATTCCGCAATATGTGTTGTTTTTGCAGCTGGGCTGGGTGGATACCTATCTGCCGCTGGTGGTGCCGCGCTTTTTGGCCTCCGATGCGTTTTTCATCTTTCTGATGGTGCAGTTCTTCCGGCAATTGCCGCGTGAGCTGGATGAGGCCGCGATGATTGATGGCTGCTCGCCCTTCAAGATCTATTGGGCGATTATTCTGCCGCTGTCGTTGCCGGCCATGGGCACGGCGGCGATTTTCTCACTGATCTGGGTCTGGGAGGATTTTCTGGCCCCGCTGATCTACCTCAACGACATCAAAAGCTACACCGTGCCTTTGGCGCTGCGCCTGTTCCTCGATCAGGATGGCCAGTCTTCCTATGGTCAGATGTTTGCAATGTCGGTGCTCTCGCTGGTTCCGGTCGTGATTTTCTTCGTCCTGTTCCAGAAAATGATTGTACGTGGCATCGCCACCTCCGGAATGAAGTAGGGATAAGACGAGATGGTTGGACTGACACTGCGAAACGTTGGAAAACGCTATGGTGCACTCAGCATTATCAAGGGTTTGAACCTTGATATTCACGATGGGGAATTTCTGGTGCTGGTTGGCCCGTCGGGCTGTGGCAAATCCACCTTGCTGCGCATGATTGCAGGTCTTGAGGATATTACCGACGGCACGGTCTCCATTGGCAGCAAAGTGGTCAATGACCTGCCCGCATCAAAGCGCGAGCTGTCGATGGTGTTCCAGAGCTATGCGCTTTATCCGCACATGTCGGTGCGCAAAAATCTGGCTTTTGGCCTTCAGAATTTCAAGATGAGCAAAGCCGAGGTCGAGCGCCGCGTCAGCGATGCCGCCCGCATCCTGCAAATCGAACCGTTAATGGATCGAAAACCTCGGCAATTGTCGGGTGGGCAAAAACAGCGTGTCGCCATTGGTCGGGCAATTGTGCGTGAGCCACAATTGTTCCTGTTTGATGAGCCGCTGTCCAATCTGGATGCCGAGCTGCGTGTGCAAATGCGTGCCGAGCTGGCCTCGCTTTATGCCCGACTGGGTACCACGATGATTTACGTCACCCATGACCAGGTGGAGGCCATGACCATGGCCAGCCGCATTGTGGTGTTGCGTGGTGGCAAGATTGAGCAGGTTGGCACGCCTCAAGAACTTTACACCAAGCCGCAAAACCTGTTTGTGGCGGGCTTTATCGGTTCGCCCAAGATCAACATGCTGGCCGCCACCGTCTCGCGCGAGGGGCAGGCGGCACGGGTTCATATTGAGGGCCTGCCCGATTTCACCATCCCCGATTTGCCAACATCGGATCAGACACTCACCCTGTGCGTGCGGCCTGCATCCTTGCGCATCGGCGCAGGCGTAGTATCCGGTCATGCCACCATCCGTCTGGTAGAATATCTGGGCTCAGAGACGCTGCTGCATGTGGCTTTATCCAGCGGGCAGGTGCTGCTGGTCAGCGATAGTGGCAAGACGCCCTATCGGGCCGGGGAGGTGCTTACCATCGGCTTTGATCCTGCCGATCTTCATTATTTTGACGCTGCAGGGGCGCGTATCGAGCCAACCCTGAATGCCAATCTTGTATGAGAGTGTAAATCCGTGAAAATTGCCATTGTAGGATGCGGATCACGACACAAAATGTTTCGCGATTCCGTTTTTGATGATTACCCCGACCGGCACGAGATTGTTGCCCTGTGCGACAGCAATGCGCATCGGCTTGGCGAAGCCGCAAGAGCCATCGCAAGGCCCGGCACCAATGGCGTGCCAACCTATCTGGCCGGGGATTTTGATCAGATGATGGTTGAGCAAAAGCCGGACACGGTGGTGGTGGCCACACCGGATTTTCTCCATGCCGATTATATTGTGCGGGCGTTTGAAGCTGGTTGCGATGTCATCTGCGAAAAGCCGCTGACCATTGATCTGTCACGGTTGAAAATGATTGTCGATGCGCAGGCCCGCACCGGCCGTCAGGTAAAGGTGACGTTCAACTATCGCTATTCCCCGGCCCGCACCCAGATCAAGGAGTTGATTGCGTCTGGCGCGATTGGCGAGGTCACGGCGGTGGATTTTCACTGGCATCTCGACCGGGTGCATGGGGCCGATTATTTTCGCCGCTGGCATCGCCAGAAAGAAAACTCCGGCGGTTTGCTGGTGCATAAGTCCACACATCATTTCGATCTTCTCAACTGGTGGCTTGGCACGGTGCCAACCGAAGTGCTGGCATCAGGACGCCGTGCCTTTTATCGACCAGAAACCGCAAAAGCGCTGGGGCTGGAGGGCAGGGGGGCACGCTGTCACCTCTGTCCGGTGTCGGATAAATGTGATTTTGAGCTTGATCTGTCCGCCGATGAGAACCTGAAATCCCTCTATCTGGATGGAGAGGCAGACGATGGCTATGTTCGCGATCTTTGCGTGTTCGATGAAGACATTGGCATTGAAGACACGATGCAAGCGCATATCCGCTATCAATCGGGAACAACGGCCAATTACACCCTCACCGCCTATTCTCCATGGGAGGGGCTGGAGATCAAGTTTCAGGGCACCAAAGGCGATATTACCCATCGCCATGTTGAAGTGCATGGCGTGTTTGGTGGTGAGCGGGCGCACGCCGATGAAGAGGCTGTGACCACAGAGCTGCATCTGGCCGGTGAGCTGCCGCGTATGCTCGATGTTCCCAAAGCCAAGGGGCATCACGGTGGAGCTGATCCGGTGATGCTCGGCTATATTTTTGCGCCCGATACCATGGAGCCGGACCGCTATGGTCGTGCTTCCGATCACATTGCCGGGGCATGGTCGATCCTCACCGGCATTGCCGCCAATGCGTCTATTGAGAGTGGATCGTTGGTGAATATTCAATCCATGCTGCGTGCGCGTGGCATCAGATTATAAGGAGGGATAATATGACGCCGCATATACGCATTGGAGTGATCGGCATCGATCATAACCATGTTTATGGCATGGTGAATGGTCTGCTGGCGGTGGGGGCGGAGCTGGCAGGCTGGGCAACAGGCGAGGAGACGCCTGCGAATATTCGGAAAATATTTTCGGAAAGCTACGACAATGTGGCTGAAAAACCGGCGCAGGCTCTGCTTGAGGATGAGAGCATTTCGCTGATCATCTGCTCTGGTATCAACAGTGAAAGGGCTGATACGGCCATTGCCGCCATGCGCCACGGCAAGGATGTGCTGGTGGACAAGCCCGGCTGCACCACGATTGATCAGCTGGCGCAGATCAAGCAGACAGTCAGCGAGACAGGCCAACGCTGGACAGTATGCTTTTCAGAGCGCCTGGTTATCGAGAGCGTCACCGTTGTTGACCGCCTGATTGCAGAAGGCCGCATTGGCACCGTGGTGCAGACCGTGGGCCTTGGGCCACACCGGCATAATCCCCATCTGCGGCCTGCCTGGTTTTGGGATCGCACAAGCACCGGCGGCATTCTCAACGACATCTGCGCCCACCAGTTTGATCAGTTTTTGCATTTTACCGGCTCCACCGAGGCGCGGGTTGTCTCCGCGCATATTGGCAATGTCGCCAATCCGGATCGTCCTGATTTTCAGGATTTTGGCGAGGTGCTGCTGCAGGGCAATGGCGGGCGCGGTTATGCCCGTGTCGATTGGCTGACCCCGGACGGCCTTCCCACCTGGGGCGATGGACGGATCACCATTCTCGGCACAGAAGGCACGATTGAGATGCGAAAATACATCGATATTGCCGGGCAGCCGGGCGAAGACCATGTATTTCTGGTGGATGGCAAAGGGGTTGAGCGCTTCCATGCCAAGGGTGCAGGCACGCCGTTCTTTGGCAGGCTGCTGCACGACATCCACACGGGCGACCAAACGGCAATGCCGCAGGTGCACGCATTTTTAGCAACCGAATTATCACTTCAAGCCCAGATTATTGCGGAAAAGGAAATTAAAGCATGAGCAAGCGTATTCGTGTCGCCGTTCTGGGCGCAGGGATCGGCAAAGACCATATTATGGCCTATGCGCAATTGAACGATCTTTTTGAACTGGTCTATGTTTGCGATCTGAATCTGGACAAGGCGCAGGTGGCTGCCAATTTTGCGCCCGGCAGCCTTGTGATTGCTGATGTGCAGCAGGTGTTGAGCGATGCCTCGATCGATCTGGTGGATATCTGCCTGCCGCCGCATCTTCACGCTTCGATGACAATTGATGCCCTGAGAGCTGGCAAGCATGTGATTTGTGAAAAGCCCATTGCAGGATCGCTCAACGAGGTCAGCAAGATTGAAGCGGCCGCCTTGCAGGCAGGCAAAACGGTCTTTCCCGTGTTTCAATATCGCTATGGGGCAGGCTATCGTGCCGCCCATGCGCTGAAACAGGCTGACCTTTTGGGCAAGCCCTATGTGCTGTCGCTGGAAACCCATTGGCAGCGGGATGCCGCCTATTATGCCGAGCGCTGGCGCGGCAGCTGGACGGGGGAACTGGGGGGAGCCATTGTCAGCCATGCCATCCACGCCCATAACCTTATCACGCTGCTGGCCGGTGACATCACCGATGTAGCAGCCCTTCTCGACACCAGGGTCAATCCGATCGAGACGGAAGATTGTGCCGCCATCACCATGCGCACAACACAGGGCGCGCTTGTGACCTCATCGGTGACGCTGGGAGCGGCAGGCAGCAAATCGCGTTTTCGTGCGTGTTTTGAGCATGTTACCATAACGTCTGGGACAGAGCCTTACCATGTTGGCGCTGGCCCATGGATATTCGAGGCGACAAACCCGGACCGGCAGGCTGAGTTTGACGCTATGCTCGCCCGCGTGCCTGCCGTGGGCGCACGTTTCGTTGGCCAGTTTACCGATATACATGCACATCTAAACGGACAACCAGACCTCTATCTGCCCAGATTTGCAGAGGGTCAGCAATCGATTGCGCTGATCACCGCCCTCTATGATTCTGCCCAGAATGGTCGGATTGTGCATCTGCCATTGGCCGCCAACCATCCAATGCGGGGTGGGTGGCAGTAGAGTTTGTCAGGGAAAAGTGGAACCCGGTTTTCCTGACACGACAAACGAAAGATTCACCTGAGTTTGGAGAATCTATGCATAAACAAAAACCGAGTACGGATCGCATAAACGAATTCAATGCGTCAATGCACTCGGTCCGGTGACTGAAACCCATTGTGTGATTTCAGTCACCGAAAAGAGCAATAAAAATTTCGTCGAATTACGACGCTCCACATAAATTCTATGCGCGGAAAACGCGTTCGATTATTTTCAGGTGTTCATCACTCACCGAAGAATGAAATGGTAGACACAGAACCTGCATTTTTGCCGTTTCTGCATAAGCTACGGGTTTGTTTGTCACGATTGAGCACGAACGGTATGGTGTATAGTCAGTGCATAGCGGATAAAAGTATTTACGACAGAATATGTTTTCTTTCTCGAGATCTGCCTTGATCCTATCCCGATTGCGCCCAAACTTCGCTTCGTCAATACGTGTCAAAAAGTACTGCTCAGATTGGGTAGCATTTTCACCAACATCCTGAACAATAACGCCATCAAATCCAGACAGAATTTCTTTGTAGCGTGCTCTTAAGATCGATCGCGCAGCTCTCTCTTTTTCAAAAATATCAAGATTAAGAAGTCCGATAGCGGCTTGCATTTCATTCATTTTGCCATTCAAGCCGATAGAAACAACCTCTTCCTCGCTCTTTATACCAAAATTACGGAGAAGATAGATGCCTTCTTTGTCTTTCGCGTGCGGAGTCGTGATAAGACCACCTTCTATTGTGTTAAATAGCTTGGTGGCATGAAACGAGAAAATTGAAGCATCACCGAGGATAGCAACGGAATTTCCGTCTAAAGTTGATCCGAATGCATGGGCGGCATCATAGAGAAGTTTAAGATTATGCTGCTTAGCAATCTTATCAAGGGCGGCATGATCGCAGATACATCCATACGCATGGACTGCTAATATAGCGCTTGTATTTGATGTCACAGCGGCAGCAACGGCTTCTGGATCAATCGTCAGATCATGTTCAGATATGTCAACGAATACAGGGCGAAGATTATTCCACGATATTGCATGTGCAGTGGCAGCAAACGTCATCGGCGTTGTAATCACTTCACTACCGGGCGGCAGGTCAAAATATTTCAATGCCGCGAAAATACCAGCAGTACCATTATTGAACAGCATTGCAGTTGGAGCTTTCAGGAAACCTGCCAGACGCTCCTCCAACTGGAGACTGAGCGGACCATGATTTGTCACATGGCCTGAAGACCATATTTTTTCTATGTAAGAGTAAACATCACTTAATTCTGGTAGAAGAGGTTTACTGACGAAAAGCGGGGTCATTCTTTCTCTCATTCTCTGCTGAGTTTCAACGCATACGAAATCAAATCTGTTTCGATAGTGTGATCAGCACTCCTGTTTATCGGTTAAAAGCCGTCATGATCTCAATTCGTCTTATATCTTACAGAATCACCTAAACCTCTGTATTGCTAAGGGATATATCAGCCATATTCACTGTTCTGCCGGTAGCACTGGAAAGTCGAACGGCTTCCAGAACACGCATATTTGCCAGCCCCTCTTCTGCTGAGACCAAAGGAATAGCAGAGCCAGCAATCACATCTTCAAAATGGGCAAGTTGGCGTTCCAAAGGATCTGTGCTTTCAGTCTTGATCGCATCTGATGTAAATTCAGTCCACCAAGAGGCTTCGTGCTCAGAGTTGTACGATCGTATTTTCATCGTTGGAAAGTCCAGTGAACTCAGTGTTCCAGCAAAATGATAGCAATCTACATCAGAAAAGTGAGGATAGGCTGGATTTTCACCCGCAGTCATCTCCCAACTTTGGTTGCTTGCAGCAACATCGGATAAAAGGAATGTTCCTAACGCTCCATTTTCGAACACAAACGTTATCGCAACTGTATCTTCGACTTCAAACTGTCGAAGATTGTTGCTCGAATATGCAGAAACGGCGGTAATTTCACCGCAAAGGAAGCGCAAAATACCAATATCATGAATAAGATTGATGAAAATTGGTCCGCCACCCATGCGCTTGCGCCAAGGTCCATCTTCAAAGTAGTGCTCCGGCTTACGGAAAAGTGCTGAACCACGTACTGCAACGAGCTTGCCGAAAGACTGAGAATCAATAAATTCTTTCGCCTTGGAGAGAAAACTGCTGTAAGTGCGGTGGTGGCCCACAAGAACGGGCACGTTAAATTTTCTGGAAGTCCGACAGATAAGTGCGGCTTGCTCCAGATCAGATGCTAACGGCTTCTCGACAAGCACAGGAACACCACGTTCAATACAATAGATTGCCTGTTCCGTATGGACAGAATTTGGCGAGGCGATAATCGCTGCATCAATTTCCGTGCTCTCAAATGCCTGTTCAATCGTCTCGAAAATCGGAACCTTGTGTGCAATTGCAAATTCGACATTCTTGTCGTTATGTGGCGCAACGATGGCGACAAGGTCACTACGGCTCGAACACTCCAAGAGATCGGCATGTTTACGACCAATCAATCCTGGGCCAGACAAAAGGATTTTATTTTTCTTACGAGATGACAACAGATACCTCATTTACATTACATGTGTTGATCAATGGCTTCACAATGTGTCTCAAATGCGGACTGGTTTTGTCACTCCAGAAAGATGAAGGGGGTACAGTTCAAATTCTCGATTGATCAACATCTCAATACGACGCATGTAGTCCGCCTTTGAATACAAAGAGTCATAAACATCCATCATAGCCTTATTGGCCTGCTGGTAATCGTCTTTGTTGTTTTCAAGATGACGTATTTTTTGAACAATTCCAGAAATCATATCATCCCCGGACTTGAAGATATTGGCAAAATCTCGAAGGCTTTCGGATGGGAAGAACTCATCGTTATAAACAGAGAATCCAACGCCCCCCTGATAGATTGGCTGCGCCAAATATCCATCAAATCCTTCACCAAATGTCACCGAAAAACGACACCGCGTTGCAAGATCCATGAATTTATCAAAAGTGATTCCGCGGATCTCTCTCAAAGTATAGTCAGGCAAGCCTTCCGCCAAAGCTGTAAGGACAGATTTCCTGTATGGGGAATCATCTGGAGAGTAAATGATCAGCTTTTCCTTGTCTTCATAAGCTATTGGATCATAATTACTCAGGTCGGTGTATGCGGGAAGCAGCAGAGTCGGAAGATTGTAATGATCCGAAAAATACTGACCGAAATAGGCGTGGTGTGCAACCGATTGAGTCAGTTCTGTTGCTATTGCCCGAAGATCTTCAAACTCCTCTTTCTCCGGCATAATATCGGTCTTCTGATTGAGGATATTAATAAAGAGTTTATCGCGTGACCGAAGATAATTTAGCTGATCTTCATTCAGATTAGATACAAAATCAGTCGTTGCATATTCAGGAATGAGAATATGCAGCGTCTTTGCAGCCGAGCAACGGACGATCTGCTCGAATCTGAAGACATCCTCACTGTTTCGAAAATTGCGCTGACGTGTGTACGTAACGTCCATTTTATTTGGGCGTGTCATTATCATAATGAAATAATCATGCTTATGACGCAAATTATATGCAGCCTTAGCAATTGAAAAGAAAGAATATATCCCCCCACTCATTTCATTGTGCTCTGGAACTATTATTATTAATAGATTTTCTGCTTTTTCGGCATCCACTGGAAATGTTTGATTTTGCAATAAATGCGCAGCACGAGATATGATGTAATCAGTATTGTGATTCATGCTTTCAAATTCTTTTGATGGATTTGGAAGTCGCCCTTCAGCTTTTCCATATCTGACATAATGAAAGAACGGGTTCATGCCTGCCAGCAATACATCTTTATTATGTAAGAGATATGATGTCGTATTAAAATCTGGATGTGGATTACGCCCTTCTATCCAGCCGTGACGAATATAATGCTTAATGGGATCCAATCCCTTCAGCCGAACATCAGGATTTTGGGACAGGTAATAATCAACTGCGAAGGCATCCCTAATAATTTTGGCTTGTCGACTTACCAAAATGGATTTCTCTATGCCTTTTAATAATGATAGCTTCATATCCTGTCTTTCTGCCTCTGCGAGTGAATATCCACACGTACGTGCCGGATTTCAGCCATATAAAACCATCGTTAAAATCGTGGCGAACTTGCCTACGAAGAAGTTTTTCATACCCACCACTTCCCGCAATTATATCTCACGATGTCATATCTCATACACGCTAGCTCACTGACGCATTCACTTCGTTTATGCTCTCGTTCACCAGACTTTTGTTCATGCGTCGATTGTTCAAAACTCAGGCGAATCTCTTGTTTGGATCGATGCACTAGCGGTCTTTTATGGCTAGAAGTTGAGCATATGCGTTTTCCAAATCGGCTCGATTATTGTAAGCCATAAAAGCAACAGCCGTTCGTTCCCGAGACGATGGTTCGAGAGGCTCTCCAAGACGACGGACTGGAAAGACCTTGAAAATATTTTGCAAGGCAGACAGATCCAGATTTTCAAAGGATGAAGCGCCCGTTTGCTTAATCGTATGACGCAAAACGTGACGCTTTTTCGTTGGCAATCCTTCTACAGTGTGCCCAACAAAATATGAAGCGTAGCGCGCCGCATAAGGGAACCCTGTGCTATACTCTATAAGCTTTGAGTACAAATCACCGGGACAGCGCCGTGTAACTTCGACAATGGCAATGCGCGATTTATTGTGAATATATTGAACATGAAGAAGACCATCACAAAGTGAAAGACTTTCTGCAAGAGCTTCGACAGACTTGGAAAGTACGACAGCCGTTTCTTTATCAAGCTCCTCGATGAGGTGACTCGTATCGACTGCAAAAGGGTCATAACGCGCCCCCTCTTTCACAGAGAAAGCAACGGACACTTTTCTAGAGTCAATAAATGCACTGTAACTGTAGAGTTGTCCGGTGATAAATTCTTCGCAGATCACTGTCTCAGTCGGGCTTTGGCTCAGGGCCTGTTTGAATGCAGCGGTTGCGGCAGCAGCATCAGATGCTTCAAATACACTCACTCCTCGGCCGCTGAAACTGTCAACTGGCTTACAAATAAATCGCCCTGAAGGAGGCAGTGCGTCGTAAGCGACAAGCTTGGGGGCTGGCAAATCAAGCTCGGCACAAAGGTTGCGAAATAAATGCTTGTTGTTCAAAAGTTGATCGACTTGGATTGAACTGCGATAATGTTTATCAAATCCAAGCTTTACGAACGTGTCCATTGATACGTCAGTGCAACCAGGAATAATCGCATCGAATTCGTGGTCTGCTATAAGCGACCGAACATATTCAACATCGCTGTAGTCACCTTTGATCCAGTAGGCGGGTGCGACAAGAGCAAGAGGATCGTAAGGCCGATTGCCAATAGTCCACACCTCAAACCCGAGCGTGCGGAGCCATTCATGAATTGGCACAGCGGCAAAAGCAGTATCAAGCAACAGAACCTTCACAGCGATCTCCAGGAAAACCCAATATTATCGAATGATAATGTGCAAATATGCCAATCGAACCGTTTCATTTGCAAAAGGGCCTGTTAGTGTCAAGGGCGTATCACATAGCACAAAATGTATAAGCGTAAATTTTGCCGCATTATGTTATTAATGACACGTTTGAAAAATGATCGTGCCGCGCCGATCCGTAAAGTTGAAATATCCAAAATGTATCAGAGGCTTGAGAATTTTACAAAACCATTACGAAGTGTGCCTTTCAAAAAATGAGGGCATCGCTTCGTTAACTTGGGAGTGATGGGTTACCCCCATGAACAAAAAAACATGAACATGCGGGCGTTCTATATTTCTATATCACTGAGAAAGAATGTAGAAGACATATGATAATGCCAATGCGGTCCATGTGTGAAACGGAAAGAACGAAATATGCTCGATAAAAATCAAGCCGTAGAAGTCGATCGTGAAAGAATAGCGGGATCAGACGGTTTAGGACAGTTTATCCCCAAAACTCGAGATGATCTGCTGTATATGGACGTCACCAAAGGATTGGCAATCATTGATCGAATTCTGGAATGCAGCGACGAGGAATTTGCCAACCGATCGTTTTTGCTGGACTGCTTCCTTGAATACGGCATTCCAATCATGAGTTCCCAGATATTTGGGCCATGGGTTAACGCCATGAATGCAAGCGGCTTTGGCGCACTCCAGTTTCCAACAGAATTTGTTGATTTTTTGCGTGTTCTGAAAGGGCTTGAGATTGAAACTGCTGTTGAAGTTGGCTCGTTTAGGGGGGGCAGCTCTTACTTCATGGCCGCCATTCTGCAACGCGCCAATCCGAAAGCAAAGTTAACGTTAGTTGACATTGAAGACAATTTGGTCGCTTTCGATCTTTTTTCAAAAAAATTAAATATAGAAAAGGCCGTTCCAAATTCATCAGATGATCTATCGGGTCAAGCTTTTGATTTTGTATTTATCGATGGCGATCATAGATTTATGGGTGTAATGCGAGACTATCTGAATCTTGGAAAACACGCTCGCAAGGCGGTCGCTTTTCATGACATACACGCCCATGAATTTGACCACGAAGAAGGCGGAACCGTTAGGGCGTGGAACGAGGTGAAAGCTCAACTGAGGCGTACTCATACCATTTATGAATTCGCGCACAGCGTAGACCGGTCTCTTGGAATCGGTCTGGCATTTACTGGCGATTTCTGACGTTCTGGATATTTCAGAGCCGTGCATCATTTCAGCTGCACGGCTCTCAATAATTGGCGATAGTTATTCCAACGCGGAAAGACTCGATGCGGTTTTATGCAAAATGACCGCCGCCGGGGCGTGTTGAGCGAATTCCTGCTCAATGGCATCCGTGTCGAAGCCATAAGCCTCCAGTATTTTCTTCCAATCTTCAAGGTTTTCGTTAGTAGGATTGTCCCTAAGCAGTTGAAGTTTTACGAATGGATATTCGGCCAACAAAATTTCGCGCCATAAGTTTATGGACGGATTGATATGGTTTCCAGCAAGATTTTGTTCTGAATCGAACAGGCTCCCGCAGGACAATCCAGCGCTTTGAAATTTGGCGGTCATCGCCACTTCATAAGCCGAAATGATCCGGAATTTATCCTTCCAGGCCACCACGTCTTTCCAGAAATTTTGAACCACCTGATTTTCAAGCGCGGATCGCTTGAAGTACAGGAAATAGCTCTGCAAATGATAGTTTTCAATCTTGCAGGCCGTTAAGCCCGTCACATCAAAGGACGAGCTTTTCAACTCATTGATGACGGGTTTGAGCGGACGTTTGGATACAAAAACGCTGTCATTGGCGAGGAGCAATGAATTGGCTTTCCAGAGATCCGGGTTTCTTTTCAGCGCTGTCGCCCATAACGCAAAGTCATAGCCACTGTTTTCGCGCGCTGCAAAACCGTCACAGATGTCTGGTCCGGGGTCTTTTATGCCGTGTAAAGCTGTTGTTGCAACCCCAAGCGCCTGAATGAGGAAGCCTTCTGCACGCAAAGCCTGCATGTATTGAATGGCATGGCGGTTGAATGTGCCTTGACCGTTCAAAAGCCCAACAAACAGACAAACATCTCTATCGGCTGGCTGCTCGAGCTTTCTGTATTCGACACAATCAGCGTGCTCAAGGCCAACATAGTCCAAAAGACGAGACTTCTGTTTTGGTGGTTCGATCACAAGCGCTCCCGCCTGCTCAACCATAGCCAACACAACCCACTTCAAAAGCTCTGCATTGATAAGACCGTTTGTGAGGTCGACCGCAGAAAAATTCAAGGCCTTGAGCGCAGACAGGGCCGATTTTCGGATCAACATAAACCTTGGAGGGACATTCGATGCAGCAATCTGGCGACGGGTAATTCCAAACGCCTCCAGCATTTTTTCCAACCTGCCCCCTCTCTTCCAAGAAGGGGGATGGCTATAGCCTCTTTCTCCGCCAACGATTGCGCCGATGGCAGGGTTTTGTCGCAAAATTTCCCAAGCGGGACCATCTGCCAAAGCAGGATCACCCACAGCTTTACGGATCCATAGAAACAGCAAAAAACATTCTTTTTCAGATAATCCGAGTTCGTCCACCATGAAAATGTAACCATCGTCAGGACAGTCATCATAACAGCGTGCGAAATCCGACGCGAAATTTGCAGAATAAGCGCTTCTTTTTTGAAATTCCGCCCAGTCCTCTTCAAAGCTGGAACCAAAGTCAGCCGAAAAGTCATAAAAGAATTGTTGATCTGCGCGGTTAAATGAACTTGCTCTCTCAAATAATCTCTGAACTTGAGAGAAAGAAAAATCCTCTGTCCTTAGGTTGGATTTGGGCGCTCTCCAGCGCGCGAGGAAATTGCTGATCTCATGTCGTATCCTCAACGGGAAAACACGTGTTCCACGCCGAGAAAAAACCTCAGCAGAAAACGCGCTGAAAGCAGATAAATTTATCTTCAGATTTCGACCATGAAGTCGAATAAAATACACAAGCTCTTTGTCAGATGTTGAAGCATAACAATTATGCATCGTACCATTGAGGACGAATTGCAGGTTGACAATGTCCAAATGCGATCCACGCAGCCGGATGTAGTATTTCCCTGGCTTCGTGATTGTTAACTCATGACGATACAATGCCCAACTCCATCTTTCATTCAGAGCTGCCGATATGGTTTCCCAAGCATATGGCGGTATTCGGATTTTTCAGTCAGCCGCTCGGCTTCTGAAGACAGAATTTGACCGTTTTGGCCCCTCATCGATTTTTCGTCAACAGGAAAGCCTAATAAACCTCCGTATCTTTCAAAAATATTGCGTCATGTTATGCTGTACACCATAAAGAAACATCTCCTGCGGGCATTTTAGGATTTGAATATCCGCTCTCGGGATTTTTGTGATCTGGCAAACGCTTACCGGCCTTTGCTGATGTGTTTGACAAGCGCAAAACTATGGCGACCTCATGACGATTGCCTTTGTGCACCATATATTATGGTGCACAATGCCATGGATGTCCGTTTTTACAGAGATTTGTCAGCCGGCGTATTTGGCGCCCACCGCATCAATCGCCTTGACGTTGCCGGCCGATCGGCCTTGTGGATCGAATGTATGCGACAAAAATGTATCGGCGACGACTTTGGCCAACTCCGGGCCAATCACCCGCGCGCCCATGGTGATGATCTGGGCATTGTTGGACAAGGCAGCCCGTTCCGCCGAGTAGGTATCATGGGTGAGCGCTGCCCGGATGCCCGGCACTTTGTTGGCAGAAATACACACACCAATACCTGTGCCGCAGACCAGGATGGCGCGATCATAGGTGCCGTCCATGACTGCCGATGCGACCCGATCGGCGAGATCGGCGTAATAGGCATCCGCTCCCGCCTCTGTGCGCGATATGTCATGAACCTCATAACGGTCTTTCAGATATGTGGTGAGAACCCCTGCAAGGCCTTCGCCTGCGCTGTCTCCGGCAATGGCAAGTTTCATGTCTTCCTCCTCAAAAGATCCGCGCAACGCGCGCCAGAATGTCCAGATAGCCCTCGACGTGCCACGCCGAACGACCAATGAAGAGCCCATCAATATGCGGGCTCGAAATCAGCTCTTCACAATTACCCGGATTGACCGAGCCGCCGTAAAGACAAGGAATGCTCCGTCCCAGTACCGAACGGGCCACCTTAGCAATCTCGGCATGGCGGGCATCGGCGTAATCGGCGGTAGCGGGAATACCGCCTTCGCCGATAGCCCAGACGGGCTCATAGGCCAGCAGAATTTCGGCCTTGTGTTGCTGTGGCTTCAAGCGACCAAGGGCAGCCCGCACCTGCCTTTCCAGTACGTCTTTGGCGCGTCCTTCTTCTCGCTCTTTCAGGCTCTCGCCAATGCAGATCAGCGGTATCAGGCCATGCTTCACTGCGGCTTCCACCTTCAGCCCAACGGTTTCGTCGGTCTCGCCAAAATGGCTGCGGCGTTCGGAATGGCCAAGCTCAACCAGATCCATGCCGCAATCTTTCAGCATCAGCGGAGAGATTTCGCCCGTCCATGCGCCTTCATCGGCCCAATGCATGTTTTGGGCACCGACTTTGATAGAGGTCTGGACAAGCGCCTGTTTGACCTGCTGCACGGCGGTAAAGGGCGGGATGATAAAAGGTTGAATACGTGGGTGGCGGCTCTGATCCGCCTGCGCCAGCGTTTCTGCGAAGACGAGAGCCTGCGTCAGCGTCTTGTTCATTTTCCAGCTGGTGCCAATCCAGTAAGGCGGTTTTTCTGTCATGGTCTGTCCGTATTTTTCGAAGACATGGGAGTATCCTCCAGCAAAAGCCGGGCGGTTGCCTCATCAGTAATGAGACCAAAAAGGCGATTGCTGTTGAGCACAGCACGAATGGCCGCAACTTTGGCGGCACCGCCTGCCAAAGCCACAAGCCTGTCACCCCGATGGGTGGGAAAGCTGGCCGCAAGCGTGCGGTTGGTCAGGCCGGTTTCCAGCACGCGGCCTCTGTCATCAAAGAAATGACCGAGGAGTTCACCCACGCCACCCTGCTGGGCAATGGCGTCCATTTCGGCTATTTCCAACATGCCGGATTGCACCAATTGCGCCTGCGCATCGACTGTGCCAATGCCAACCAGCTTCAGATCGGCCTGATTGGCCATATCAAACACATCGCGCACACCGCGCTGGGCCAAAAGCACATCGCGGTCATCCTGCGTGTTGGCAAAGAAGGGCACCGGCATGACAAAGGCTGAGGTGCCGGTTTTTTCCGCAAGCCTGTGCATCACATCATAGGGGTTTGCGGCATAATGGCGGGTCAGGCCGCCCAACAGCGACACAAACCGCACAGCGCTGCCATTCAGCCTTGGCATATGCTGTACCGCCGCCGCCAGCGTGCGACCATGGCCAAGGCCAATGACCTTGTGTTCGCCGCGCTCAATCTCGCGCTTGAGAAACCCAGCCCCTGCGGCACCCAGCGCGCGCAGCGCCAGACCATCTTCGCCCAGATCAGGTGCAACTTCACAATAATCCAGACCGAATTGTTGAGAAAGGCGCATTTCCAATGCGACACATTCAACAATGTCGCCGTCAATCGTCACTTTGACAACGCCTTCCGCTACGGCTTTGGCAATCAGCCGATGGGTTTTGACCGATGGCAGGCCAAGCCGTTTGGCCACAGTCGATTGGGTCAGGCCGCCAACATAATGCAGCCATGCCGCACGAATGGCGAGAGATTCGTCCGTATCGCTGCTGGCTGCATTGTGTTTGACAGGCTTGTCCATCACCCTGGTGGCTCCGCTCTTAAACATTCAGGTCTTGCGCGCCGGTTTCAATAAACGGTGCCCAGAACGCGACGCTCTCGGCAATCTGCGCAATCACCTGCCGATCATTCGGCTCGCGTTCCTTGAAGGACAGTTCCAGACAGATTTCGTTGTCTTTGGCACCGCCGCTGGCAAGGGCTGCCAGAAGCGGCTGTGGTTGAATGCGGCCCTTCGCGTTGAACTCGGCGGTAAACGGGCGGTGTCCACCCTTATCCATCAGGCTTTGCTTGATGTGGATGATTGGCGAAACCTGAGGAACCGCCCGCGCCCAGGCATAGGGATCAAAGTCATCCGGGTTTGGAGAGGTCACATCGCCATGGTCAATATCGGCCATCATCCACATGGGAATGGCCATGGGCGTGCTGGTCAGCCGGTTTTGCAAAACAGTGCAGGCGTCAATGGTTTCGCCAAATTCCCGGCCAATGCTCATCGGCTCCCAGAACAGAAACGACAGGCCCGCCGCTTTTGCGTGTTCGGCCACCTCCTGCCAACACTCGATGGCAATGGCAATCAGCTGTTCGCGGCGCGTAACATCATCAAAATCCCGGTAGGTCAAAATGGCAAATTGGGTGCCGAGCGACTGGCCACCAAGATCAGCAATGATGTCAGCAAAGGTCTTGAACCAGTCGATATAATAGCGGCGCACCTCTTTGTCGGGATGGCCGAAATGGTTGAGCCGCCCATAAGGCCCGGTCATGCCAGAGGTGATGCGCACGCCGGTGTGATGCAGCGCCGATTGCATATCACGCACCAGACGGCGAATGGTCGAGGCGGGCCAGGCGGGATTGATGAACTCATGGGTCAATTGCAGGTCGCGGATTTTCAGATCCCGCGCCACAGTGGTGATCAGATCATCGGCTTGCGCAAAGCGATTGACCAGCGGATTGGTGTTGAGTGACAGGGTAAGGGCCATGGTGCTTCCGATTTCCTCAAACTCACGCCGCAGCTTCAAGTGCGGCATCAAACCAGACGGTGAAATCTGCTTTTTGCTGGGCTGTCATGTGCAGCCCCTCTTTGGTGCGGCGGCACAGCACATCATCTGCGGTTTCGGCCCACTCGGCGCGCATCAGGTAGCGCACCTCGGCCTCATACAGTTCAGCCCCGAAATGGCGGCCCAAATCGCTTAACGCCGTTGCACCCTTGATAATCTGCGCGGTGCGGCTGCCATAGAGGCGTCCATAATGATGCAGCAGCGAGCGTGGCATCCACGGATAATCGCGGCGCAAGCTTTCCGCAAAAGCCACGTAATCGGCATTGAGGATGTCTCCTCCGGGCAGGGTGGCCGTTGCGGTCCAGTCCGGCCCCATCGTGGGGAAAAAGCCCGCCAGCTTTTGAAGAGCGTGTTCGGAGAGTTTGCGAAAGGTGGTGATCTTGCCGCCAAACACGTTGAGCAGTGGTGCGCTAGCGGTATCATCCAGATCAAACACATAGTCGCGGGTTACCGCCGATGGATTGCCCTTGCCATCATCAAACAGCGGGCGCACGCCCGAAAAGCTCTCAATCACATCACTGCGGCGCAGCTTTTCCTTGAAATAGCGGTTGACGGCGGCAATCAGGTAATCAATCTCGGCCTCATCGGCGCTCACCTGTTCCGGCGCACCGTCATAGGGAATGTCGGTGGTGCCAATCAGCGCCTTGTCGCCCTCATAGGGGTTGATGAAAATCACCCGTTTGTCATGGTTTTGCACCAGATAGGCCTGTTGGCCGTTCCAGAATTTCGGCACGATAATATGGCTGCCCTTGACGAGACGCACATTGCGGCGACTATTGCTGCCAGCCACCCGGCCAATAATGTCATTGACCCAAGGCCCGGCAGCATTGACCACGGCGCGGGCTTTCACGGTTTGCACCATGCCGTTGCGGCTATCGCGCAGCTGGATGGTCCACAATCCACTGTCTCGCCTTGCGCTGATGCAGGCCGTGCGGGTCAGCACTTTTGCCCCTTTTTCGGCCGCAGCAAGGGCATTGAGCACCACAAGGCGGGCGTCATCCACCCAGCAATCGGAATATTCAAACCCTTTGGTATAGTGATCCTGCAAGGCCGCACCCTCTGGTGCGCGGGCAAGATCCAGCGTGCGGGTGCCGGGAAGTTTCTTGCGTCCCCCCAGATGATCGTAGAGAAACAGGCCAAGCCGCACCAGCCATGCCGGGCGGTCCATCGGACTATGGGGCAGCACAAACCGCATGGGCCAGATGATGTGGCTGGCGGAATTGAGCAAAACCTCACGCTCGATCAGCGCTTCGCGCACCAGCCTGAACTCGTAATATTCCAGATACCGCAAGCCGCCATGCACCAGTTTGCCGGAGCGTGATGACGTTCCCTGCGCCAGATCATCCTTTTCACACAGGATCACCGAGAGGCCACGGCCTGCTGCATCGCGGGCAATGCCTGCACCATTGATGCCGCCGCCGATCACCAGAAGATCAATGATGTCGCTTTCACTCATAATGCGCTTCCTTGAATGATGTTGGCGTTTTGGGGAGCCTTCACACCGCCACCCCCCTCTGCCATATGATTCCAGACCGGCTCCAGCGCATGGCGGATGTCACCGTATGACTCAGAGAGCCGCTCAAAACGGCGCATCTCATCCAGATCGGCTGGCTCGGATCGTCCCAGAAACGGCGTGACCCAGTCCTCAATGCAGGCGTCCATGCTGGAATAGGCACCAATGGCAACAGAAGCCATCATGGCAGCCCCGGCCGCCCCGGTTTCTTCCCGGCTGGTCACACGGATGGATGCGCCCAGCGCTGCTGCCAAGGTACGGCGCAGTGCCGTTGAGCGTGCCGCGCCACCGCTGAGGCGCAGTTCTGCGGGAAAAGCGCCCATGGCTTTGTAACAGTCGCGCGTTGCCAGCCCCAGACCCTCAACCACAGAGCGCACCAGATCAGGAAAGCGATGGCGGCTGTTCAGCCCGGTAAAGCCCGCTCGGGCATGGGCATTGATAAAGGGGCCGCGCTCGCCCGCCTCGGAAATATAGGGGTGATAAATCAGATTGCCGGGGCAGCTTTTGGCAAACCAGGCATCCACCCGTGGAATAAGGGCCGTCACGTCGACCGGCTGGCCATTTTCTGCCATGAAATCGGCTGCAAGATTGAGCAGCCAGTCAAGATTGATGGTCGCCCCCATATTGGTTTGCACCTGCGTGACAAGGCCGGGCAGGGGCAGGGCAATGACATATCCGGTGCGATCACGGTTGAGCAGCACATCGGCAACGGCCTTTGCCTGCATGTGAACGCCAGTGGTGCCAATGGTCGAGCAGGCAGCATTTCGGCCATTGCTGCGCACGCCGGCACCCAGAGCCGTCATCACCATATCAACATAGGCAAGACACACAGGCGTGCCCGCGCGCAAGCCGCAGGCCATGGCCGCATCTGCTGTCAAGGCGTGAGTGGTTTGAGTACCTTCCAGAATATCAGGCAAAAGCGAGCGCCGATGTTCAAGCCCCAGAGCACCTATGACGACATCATCATACTGACGGGTGCGAAAATTGCCGAAGGTAAAACTGGCCTCGGATGGATCGGTGGCGCGAATGCCGGTGAGGTTCAGATAGAGCCAATCCTTGCAATGCAGCGCGACTTCGGCACGATCCAGAAGTTCTGGATGGGCGCGATCCATATGGGCCATCTGGCTGCCTTGCTGGCAGGTATTCAGCCCGGTTCCTGTGGCTTCAAAGCGGGCGCGGTCAGAGTTCTCATGGCTCAGGCGTTCAACAGTTGGTGCAGCCCGCGCATCCAGCCACAGCCAGGCATCTGCAACCGGCACATCACGCTTGCCAACGAGCCATGTGCCATCACCCTGACCTGTCACCGCAATGGCCGCAACACGTGCGGCAAGATTTTCAATTCTGTCGCCAAGCCCCAGCAACGCCTTTTGGCAATCCACCCAGGTCTGCAAGAGCGATTGCGTGGCAGAACCATCATTGCCCATCGCATAGGCATTGCGAATGGACGAAACAGCCAGTTGTTCGCCCTTGAGCGTAAAGGCAACGGCTTTCATCACCGATGTTCCAGCATCAATGCCAATGATAATATCACCGTTAAAACGGGCTTTATCAGCCATGGCACAGCTCCCGACCTATGCCAAACCCAGCCGTATTCGGCATCATTTGCACGACGACCATTTTTTCCTCCCCGTCTGCGTGACGGACCTCCGAAAAAGTAAGACTTGCGGCGTTAACCGGCATTGCAAAACCGGCATTTCACAGCCGTTTTCAGCCATGCGGCGATCAACAACCTCTTTTCACACTTAGATACCATAGAAATATCACATGTCCCGTAAAATTTTTCAAAAATCGCAAAATTTTGCAGAACGCCCGCTTTGAAAAGCCTCCAACGCTCCGCCACCAAAGGAGAGGCCATCGTCAGGTTGTTGCTGCTTTGCAGTAAAAATACAAGGTTGCGCCAAGCGCGGTTTCACCAAATCAAGGCTATGTGAAAGCACGTTATTTTCCACATAAATTATTGTATTTATTGTTTTTTATTTGATTTCTTCAATGCAGAAATCGCCACACTCCCGCTGAAAGAGACAGCACTCCTCACAGCAAGGCTGTGTTGCATCACACTTTGAGGAGAATTTGAAAAACAGCGCGACAAATCGAAATCGGGAGATTGACAGGCGCGATTAAATATAACATCGTTCACGCAAGATATAACACATACATACCGCAAATACTGCGATATGCGTGATGATTCAGCCCTCGGAGGAGACAAGGGGCTGGTTATTTCAAGGAGGAGAAACTCATGCAAAGACCGTTGGCCATGGGCGCTGCCAGCAATGCCATGCCTGCGAAACCGGCAAAAACCGTGTCTCGCGGACTGATCACCGCTGCGGCAGCGCTGGCCGTGGTCATTGCCATCGGGTTGGACACCACCGTTGTGCATATCGGCTCGCAACAGGACTTGCGCCAGAAGGCGTTTTCACCGGAAGCGTTTGGCGCAGAGCAGTTTCCCAAAATTCGCGACAGCGTCGAGCAAAAAGCAGTAGAGGCGACAACACTGTCCGAGGCGATTGCCGCCGACAAGAAGGCCGCCGGTGAAAAATATGGCGTTGCCGGTGGCGGGATTGGCCCGGTTATCCCTGTGAAATTCACCGGACAGGTGCTTGAGCGCAAGGCCAATTACAACACGGTCCAGATCAGCGGATTGAGCGGCGATGTCACCGTGCGGGTGCAAACCGGGCCAGCCCTGAATGGGACCGACCTGCGCGATGCCACGGGCACAATTTCCTTTGGCCAGTTCACCAACCAGATTGAATATCAAAACGCCGGTTCCGCCATTAACAACGAAGTCAAAAGCAAGGTTCTTGCTGGCATTGATCCTGACAAGCTTGCTGGCAAGACCGTGTCTGTTGTTGGCGTCTTCCAGCTCATCAATCCCAAAAACTGGCTTGTGACTCCCGTCAGTTTCGAGGTGAAGTGATGGCCGCTGCTCTCTCGTCTCAGGTCGTTCTGGCCGCGCGCAATGTGGCGAAATCCTACGGCAATATTCATGCGTTGAAGGGTGTGAATTTCAACATCTATCGCGGCCAGGTGACCACTCTGTTTGGCGAAAACGGAGCGGGAAAATCCACTTTGATGAAAATCCTCTCCGGCGTGGTGCGCCCAAGCGCGGGCGAGATCGTGCTGGATGGGCAAGAGGTGGCGTTGTCCTCTGCATCCCACGCCCGCGATCTTGGCATTTCGATCATTCATCAGGAATTGAGTCTGGCCCGCAATATGAATGTGCGGGACAATATCTTCATGGGGCGCGAAATCGTCACATCCACCGGCGTCGATTTTGCCGAGGAAGAGCGGCAGGCACGGGCGCTGCTGCTGGAACTGGAAGAGGATATTGATCCGCTGACGCCGGTGGAAGAGCTGCGGCTGGGACAGCAGCAGATTGTCGAGATTGCCCGCGCCCTGTCCGTCAATTCACGCATTCTGATCATGGATGAGCCAACATCGGCGCTCAGCGCCTCCGAGGTGGAGGTTCTGTTCAAGCTGATTGGTGATTTGAAAAGCCGTGGCGTTTCCATCGTCTACATCTCGCATCATCTGGAAGAGGCCTTGCAGATTACCGATCACGCCGTGGTGCTGCGCGATGGCACCATGACGGCCTATGCCGAGCGCAAAGACATTGATCTGGAATGGATCGTGCGCAACATGGTGGGAGAGGGGTTTGATCTTGGCTCGCCGCCCGGCGGCTATGCCATGGGCGATGTGGCGCTGGCGGTTGAACATCTCACCGTTCAAAATCCATCCGGCACGGTGGTGGATGATCTCAGCCTCAGCGTTCGCTCTGGCGAAATTGTCTGCATCTACGGCCTGATGGGTGCGGGGCGCACCGAGCTTTTAGAATGCGTGGCCGGACGGCTCAAGGCTGCCAGCGGTCGCGTGCTGCTACACGATCATGACGTGTCAAAACTCAGCATCGCCGATTGCATCAAGGCCGGCCTTGTTCTGGTGCCGGAAGATCGCCAAAGGGATGGCCTGGTGCAAACCATGACTGTGGGCAGCAATCTGTCTCTTGCCAGTATCGGTCGTTTTGCCCGACATTTCTTCACATCCCATCAGCAGGAACAGGCGATTGTGAACCGCTCGATTGCGCGGGTTCACATCAAGACCAATGGCGGTGGGGCGGCCATAGGCTCGTTGTCGGGCGGCAATCAGCAAAAAGTGGTGATTGGCAAAATGCTGGCCACAAACCCCAAGGTGATTTTGCTCGATGAGCCAAGCCGCGGCATCGACATTGGTGCCAAAGCCGAGGTTTTCAAACTGCTGGCCGAAGGGGCCAGCCAAGGATTGGCGGTGATTTATACCACGTCTGAAGTCGGAGAATGCCTCAGCATTGCCCACCGGATCATCGTGATGCGTCGCGGGCGCATCTCGGCGGAGTTTGGTCCTGACGCGACCAAAGAACAGATCATGGCGGCCTCCGGCGAGGCGGTTATCACGCACGCGCCCGAATTTATGGAGCATTGATATGTCGGTTACGACGATGGTGGAAAAGAAAATGCTGCCCAGACCACAAAAGCGCAAGATCAATATCATTCAACTGCTGTTTGAGGGACGGGCGTTCTTTGCGCTGATTGCCATTATCCTCGTGTTTTCATCGCTCTCGCCCTATTATTTCACCCTGAACAATTTTCTGATCATGGCCTCCCATGTTGCCATTTTTGGCTTGCTGGCGCTTGGCATGTTGCTGGTCATTCTCAATGGCGGCATTGATCTGTCAGTTGGCTCAACGCTTGGCCTGTCGGGCGTGGTGGCGGGCTATCTGATGCAGGGCGTGGTGCTGAAGGATTATGGGATTATTCTCTATCCGCCGGTGTGGGCCGTGGTGGTGCTGACCTGTGCGCTTGGGGCCTTTGTCGGTGCCATCAATGGCGTGTTGATTGCCTTTTTGCGGGTTCCTGCCTTTGTGGCGACGCTTGGGGTTTTGTATGTGGCCAGAGGTGCGGCCCTGCTGATGACCAATGGCCTGACCTTCAACAATCTGGGCGGAACTCCAGAACATGGAAATATGGGCTTTGACTGGCTGGGGTTCAATCGTCTGTTCGGCGTGCCCATTGGTGTGATTGTGCTGGCAATTGTTGCCGTTCTTTGCGCCATTCTGTTGATGCGCACGGCGTTTGGCCGCTGGCTCTACGCCTCCGGCGGCAATGAAAATGCCGCAGAGCTGTCCGGTGTGCCGGTCAAGCGGGTCAAAATCACCGCCTATGTGCTGTCTGGCGTGTGTGCTGCCATTGCCGGGCTGGTTCTGTCATCACAATTGACCTCGGCTGGCCCAACGGCGGGCACATCCTATGAGTTGACGGCAATTGCCGCCGTGGTGATTGGTGGTGCGGCCCTGACCGGCGGGCGCGGAACGGTGCTGGGCACCATGCTGGGCGCTTTCGTCATCGGCTTTCTGTCCGACGGGTTGGTGATCATCGGCGTGTCATCTTACTGGCAAACGGTGTTTACCGGAGCGGTGATTGTCATGGCCGTGCTGCTCAACAGCATTCGTTACGGTCGGCGCTGACCATCAGCAGCCATCAAACACCATCAGGAATTTTCCGTGCCGGGGCTGGGGGCTTGCTCACAAACCGTTGCGGGAGGAGTGCCGGATTTCCGGCGGAATGAACAGGATCAACGGGAGAGAGACAATGTTCAGAAAAGGCATGAAAGTTCTGTTTGCAGCCGTGGCCGCCGTGCCGCTGCTGGCCAGTGTAGCCTTGGCGGATGGCTTGATGACGATTATCGTCAATGACCCCTCCAACCCCTATTGGTACACCGAGGGGCAGGTGGCAAAAGCCGCGGCTGAAAAGCTGGGCTATACCGCAACCGTCAGCGCCCACAAAGGCGATACCAATACCGAGAGCCGCCTGATTGATACAGCCATCACCAACAAATCCAAGGCGATCATTCTGGATCCGGCCAATGCCGATGGCTCTGTCGGTGCCGTCAAGAAGGCAGTTGCGGCTGGCATTCCAGTGTTTCTGGTCAACGCCGAGATCAATCAGGAAGGTCTGGCCAAGTCGCAACTGGTGTCCAACAATGCCCAAGGGGCCGCGCTGGGAGCCACGCAATGGGTTGCCGATGTTGGCGAGAAGGGCAAATATGCCGAATTGCTGGGCGCACCATCGGATAACAACGCCGCCACCCGTTCCAATGGCTATGAAACGGTGCTGAGCCAATATCCTGATCTGGTCAAGGTTGCCAAGGAAGTGGCCAATTGGGACCGCACGCAGGGACATGACAAGATGCAGTCGATGCTGCAAGCCAATCCCGACATCATTGGCGTGATCAGCGGCAATGATGAAATGGCGCTCGGTGCCATTGCGGCGCTGAAGGAAGCAGGCAAGCTTGCAAACGTCAAGATTGGTGGCTTTGATGGCTCTCCAGATGCTGTGGCCGCCATCAAGGCGGGCGAGCTGCAATATACCGTGTTGCAGCCTGTTGCAGTGTTTTCCGCAGAAGCGGTAAAACAGGCCGACAGCTTTATCAAAACTGGCAAAACCGGCGCAAAATCCGAAAAGCAACTGTTTGATTGCCTGCTGATCACCAAGGACAATGTGGCCAAATACACGGCCCCCTTTGTTCTGTCGCAGTAACAAACCGTCTTGAGGGCGCCAGAGTTTGTCAGGGAAAAGTGGAATCCGGTTTTACTGATCAGACAAACGAAAACAAAAAAGTTTAGAGTCTGTCTGGTTCAGACTGAACCTGACAGACTCTAAGGCACGCTTTGCGTCCTCAAGGCTTTTGCACCGTGTGGATTTGAAGTTTCTGACGGAGAGGTTGATCTGGCTGTTGCAATGAATGATATGGGGGATGATACCGCAGATTGAGAGTTCTTAACATCGGATGTGATCGTGAGCCAAAAAGCCAGAATAGACACTCTTTTGTCCGAGGAATTGCCAAGCGACAGCCGCCATGCCCGCCAGCTCGTGCGCCGTCAATTGATTGCCGAGGCGGTGATGACTGAAGGCTCGCTTCGCATTGAAGATCTCACGGAGCGGTTTGGCATCAGCCTTATGACCGCCCACCGCGATGTGGATGAGCTGGTCAGCCGGGGGCTGTTTCGCAAAACCCGCGGTATCGTCTCGGCATCGCCCACCAGTCTGATTGAGGCCAGCGACGTCTATCGCGCCACCCGGCAGGCGAAAGAAAAGCAGCAGATTGCCGATCTGGCGCTGACCTTTGTCGAGCCGGGGCAGGCGATTTTTCTCGATGACTCAACCACCGTCCAGCATATGGTGCAGCAATTGCCGGGCAAGGTGCCGTTAACAGCCATTACCAATTCGCTCACTCTGATCAACGAGCTGAAGGACGTGCGTGATCTCACCCTGCTCAGTCTGGGTGGACATTATTATAACTGGTGCAATGCCTTTATGGGCAGAGTGACAACCCACGAAATTCGCCAGCTTCGGGCCGACATTGCCTTCATGTCCATGTCTGCCATTCTGGATGACACCGCCTTTCATCAATCCCCAGAAATGGTGGAGACCAAACGTGCCATGTTTGAATGCGCCGCCAAGCGCATCCTGCTGGCCGATCATACCAAATTTGAGCGCAGGGCGCTGCACAGCTTTGCAGCGCTTAAAGATTTCGACGTGGTGATTGTCGATGATGGCATGTCCAACATGGATCTCGACCGAATGCGCGACAAGGGCATCAATGTGCTGGTTGCCACACCGCTGAACAGCCGGGTGTAAGGCCTTTTTCCGTCTGGAGCCGGAATGACGTCTTGCCCCCTGGGAGGAGAAGACGCAAATGCCGAGCCTGCTTGGAATTGACAGTGGCCTGACCGTGACCAAGGCGGTGCTGTTTGATGTGGATGGCACCCAGATTGCCGTGGCACGTCGGCGAATTGCCCAATCCATGCCCAAGCCCCGCCATGTGGAGCGCGATATGCCCACCTTCTGGGCGGCAACAGCCGATGCCATCCGCGAGGCAATTGCGCTGTCCGGTCGTCCGGCCGCCGACATTCAGGCCGTGGGAGCAACCGCCCATGGCGATGGTGTCTATCTGCTTGACCCGCAACAGCAACCGCTTGGCGCAGGCATTCTGTCGCTGGACAGTCGGGCCGGGTCTATCGCGGAAGGCTGGATCACCGGCCCGCTCGCCGATACCATTCTGAACCTGACTGGGCAACTTCCCCATGCTTCTGCTCCATCGGCACTTCTGGCGTGGATCATGCGCCATCAGCCGGAGCGGTTTGCCCGCATTGGCCATGTATTGAGCTGCAAGGACTGGCTGCGCTTTTGCCTCACAGGCAAGGTGGGCACCGATTGCACCGAGGCCAGCGCCGCTTTTACCAATGTCCGCAGTCAGACCTATAGCCGGGATGCGCTGGAGCTGTTTGGCCTTGGCGCGCTATGGTCAAGCCTGCCGCCAATTGAGCGCTCCGATGCCGTTGTGGCTGGCATCAGTGTTGAGGCCGCACGCTTAACCGGGCTTGTGCCCGGAACGCCCGTAGTGGCGGGGCTGCATGATGTGACGGCTTCCGCCCTTGGCATGGGTGGCTATGGCGAGCGCGTCGCCGCGGTGATTGCCGGAACCTATTCCATCAACGAAACCGTCTCCATGCAACCCAATGTCAGCCGTCACTGGTTTTGCCGCAATGGCATATCGCCCGGCGAGTGGAACAATATGGCCATATCCCCAGCCTCGACCACCAATTACGACTGGTTTTTGGATCGACTGTGCGGTGCTGATGCCATTGCGCTCGAAGCACGGGGAGCGTCCCTTCACACCCTGTTGGCAGGCGAAATCGAGGCGGCTTTTGCACGGCCATCAACCGTGCTGTTTCATCCCTATCTGTTTGGCTCGCCCTATGGCGCGGATGCCAGCGCCGGATTTTTCGGGCTGAATGGCTGGCATGATCGGGGTGATCTGCTGCGTGCCGTGCTGGAAGGCATTGCCTTCAATCACCGCATTCATGTGGACGATCTGGCACAGGGATTTGCGCTTGAGCGCGTGCGGCTGACAGGCGGCATTTCGCGCAATCCAGCCGTTGCACAGCTGTTTTGCAATGTGTTGAACCTGCCTTTGACGGTCACGGCAACCGAAGAGGCGGCCGCATGGGGAGCGGCCCTGTGCGCCGGAGCCGGTGTCGGTATTTTCAAAACACCCCGCCATGATCCGCGTGATCTGAACCAGCTCGAAAAGCGCTTTTTGCCGGAAGTCGCAAGGGTCGAATTTTACCAGCAACGCTTTGAATTGTTTAAAGACCTGGCATCGACCATGGGGCCGCTGTGGACCCGGTTGGCCCGAATGAATGAACCCCGTGAGGAGAGGATATGACTGAGAGAGCAGACGAGCAGGATGAGGCTTTTGATGTTGTTATTCTGGGTGGCGGTATCAATGGCGCAGGCCTGTTTCGAGACCTGTGCGAGCAGGGCATCAACTGCCTGATTGTCGACCGCTCTGATTTTGGGGCCGGAACCAGTGCAGCTCCCTCACGGCTCATTCACGGTGGCCTGAAGTATCTGGAGACCGGCGAGTTCTCGCTGGTGGCGCAATCCACACTGGAGCGCAATCTGCTTTTGAAAAACGCCCCCCATTGTGTTGCGCCGCTGCCAACCTTCATTCCGGTGTTTTCATGGTTGCGCGGCGTCTCCGCCGCCCTTCGCACACTGGCCGGATCGACCACGGCCCCGCGCAGCCGGGGGGCCGTGCTGATCAAGATTGGCCTTGCCCTCTATGATTTTTATGGCGCACGCCACCGTGTCATGCCGCGCCACACATTCCTGTCAAAAGCGGCGGCCAAACAGAAGATTCCACCCTTGACCAACAACATTGTTGCCGGTGGTATTTATTATGATGCCAAAATCAGCCGCCCGGAACGGCTGGTCTATGAACTGGTGCGCGATGGGCTGAATGCCAACGCGGCCTCGCGCGCCATGACCTATACCGAACTGGTTGAAACGCACCATGCGAGCCTGACGTTCAAACAAAGCGATGGCAGCCGGTTTTCCGTTGTGCCCCGTCTGATGGTCAATGCCAGCGGCCCATGGATTGATCGGGTGAACGCGACCCTTGGCACCCCCACCAAATTGATTGGCGGTACCAAAGGCTCCCATATCCTGCTTGATCATCCGGCCCTGTTGCAAAGCCTCAACGGCCATATGATCTATTTCGAGGCCGATGACGGGCGCATTTGTCTGGTCTATGAATATCTCGGTTTTGCCATGGTTGGCTCCACCGACATTCCCAGCAATGACCCGGACAATGTCCGTTGCGAAGAGCCGGAAACGGACTATTTTCTCGATAGTCTGCGGGCTTTGCTGCCGGGTCTGCCGTTCAGCCGCGATCAGGTGGTCTACAGCTACAGCGGCATACGACCCTTGCCCGCATCGGATGCAAAGAATCCCGGTCTGATCAGCCGTGATCACTCAGCCCAGGTGCTTGAGAGTGATGCCAGCCGCCCCTTTGCCATCATCTCACTGGTGGGTGGAAAATGGACCACATTTCGCGGGTTTGCCGAAGAGGTGGCCGATACCATACTGGCACGCCTGCAAAGAAAACGCCTGCGCAGTACCCAAAATCTGGCGATTGGCGGTGGGCATGATTTTCCAACGACGCCACAATCAAGAGATGAATGGCTGGCCGCGCTTGTCAAACGCCATGGCATCACGCTTGAGCGGGCGGATGAACTGTTGCAACGCTACGGCACAACGGCGCAAAACATTCTGGCCATGCCATCGGCCTATAGCGATAACCAGCGCCTCAGCGCCGCGCCGCGCACCAGCGCTCTGGAAATTGACTGGATTGCCCGGCAGGAATTGGTCTCTACCCTCGCAGACATTGTCTTTCGGCGGACCAGCATGGCGATTGAGAGCGGCTTGACGGTCACAGCTCTTCAGGAAATCGCAGCACTTGCTGCCGTATCCCTTGGGTGGAATGCAGCACGCCAAACTGCTGAAGTTGAAGCGGTCATTGACAGACTGAACACACACCACGGGGTTGATCTGCGTCAGCATCATCACAACAGCGGTGGAGGGGCGTTCACGGCAAGGTGAAAAGATAGGCAAAAAGAATATTGACTAAAAACTAATCTCATCATAGCCTCCTCATCAACATGGCACCGGTGCCAACGGCAAAAAAGCCCCGACTTCCGTTTCACGACGGATCGGGGCTTTTTTTGTTTTTAACAACAGTAAAAACCCTCAAAAAATAGGGGTTTTAAACGAAAATTGGACACAGAAAGATGAGCCGTCACCTCATTCCCGTATCCCTTCTCTATTCCACCACCGGCCCCTACGGTGCGCTGGGGCGTGAGGCGGTTGATGGTGCTCTGGCTGCTATTGCCGAAACCAATGCAGACCCCACCTTGTCTTTTCAGATTGAGCCTGTGATCGAAGACCCGGCTGGCAGCGCCGAACGCTATGCCATGTTTGCTGAGACTGCGGTGCGCCAAAAGGGCTGCCGACATATTGTCGGCTCGATCACCTCATCAAGTCGCAAGGAAATCCTGCCGGTTGTCGAGCGCCATGGCGCGCTTCTTTGGTACGCCTTTCCCTATGAGGGCTATGAGGCCAGCGATAGCGTGATTTACCTTGGCGCCTGTCCCAATCAGCATCTGTTGCCGTTGTTTGACACTGTCATGCCGCGCTTTGGGCGCCGACCGTTCATTGTCGGCTCCAACTACATCTGGGGATGGGAAATCAGCCGTATAGCCCGAGAAATCATCGAGGCCTCAGGTGGTCAGGTGGTGTCTGAGCGTTTTGTGCCGCTGGGTTCGACCGATATTGACCATCTGATTGAAGAGATCAGACAGAAAAAACCGGATTTCATTCTGAGCAATCTGGTGGGTGAATCCATCATGGCCTTTTTGCAGGCCTATGAAGGCTTGCGTAAGGCCGATAGCGTTTTCTCCGCCAACTCCACTCCGATCATTGCCTGCAATCTGTGTGAGACCGATCTGGCGGGTCTGTGTGCTGAGGCGAGGGCAGGGCATATGACCACATCCATCTATTTCGATGGGATCAGCACCGATGAAAATGCGGCTTTTAAGGCCAGAATGGCAAAACGCTATGGTGGAACCCGCTGCCTGACCACGCCTTTTGTATCGGCCTATACCGCCATGTCGGTGCTGGCGCGCGCCATCACGGATGCCGGAACCGACGCGCCGGAGGCCATTCGCCGCACCGCCACCGCACGGGTTTTTGACACGCCAATCGGGGCACTCCGCATTGATCCACGCACCCATCATGCCGCTCTGCGCCCTCATATTGCCGTTTCGGATGAGGCTGGCCGTTATCAGGTGTTTCAAACCGCACCAAAGCCGATTGAAGCTGATCCTTATCTGGTTCGCTCCTCTCATCGGGACATGTCATCATCCCCTGTCACGACGCTGAAGGTGATCAAATGACCCGTCAGAACCGTCCCGATCTGGCCAATTGGCACGCAATCATTCTGCATCGAGACCATCCCTCGGTGGAAGCGCTGAAACGCCAGCTGGAATCACTGCATATCCGCGTCACAATCGTCTGGCCGCAGCTGGATGACAGCCATACCAGCGCCAATGTGGTGTTTTTTGATGCCGACATGGGCCATGACGGGCAATTTCCGTGGCCAGCAGGCTTTGCGCCCATGCCGATGATTGCGCTGATTGGCTCGGAAACACCGGGGCGGGTTGAATGGGCGCTCTCCCAAGGCTCAAACGCCCATCTGCAAAAGCCTATCGGCTCGACCGGCGCGTACAGCGCCTTGCTGATCGCGGCCCATGCCTGCGAGGGGGCCAGAACCCAGGCCAACGACATTCGCACGCTGGAAACCCGCCTGCGGCAACGGCCCATTGTCGTTCACGCTATTTTGGAACTTTTGCGGCGCGGCAGCGGCACAGAGGCGGATGCATGGCGGCACTTGCGCCGCGTGGCCATGGACTGGGGCATGACCCTTGAAGATGCGGCAGAGGCGATCTGCCGTCAGGATCGGACTTTTGCAGGAAAAGCCCACAGTGGCTCCTGACAACACAAAAAACGGAGATTGAAACCAGTGTCGATGATTGAAGGCTTTGCCCCCTATGGCGAATATCAAACATGGTACCGGATTACGGGGGATCTGACATCGGGCAAACCACCGCTGATCGTGGCCCATGGCGGCCCCGGCTGTACCCATGATTATGTCGATAGTTTCAAGGATATTGCTTTAAGCGGCCGTGCCGTCATTCACTATGATCAGGTCGGCAATGGCAAATCCACCCACCTGCCAGACAAGGGCGGCGATTTCTGGACTGTCGATTTCTTCAAAGCCGAGCTGCACAACCTGATAGATCATCTGGGTATTCGCGGCGGTTATTGCCTGCTGGGCCAATCCTGGGGCGGTATGCTGGGCGCAGAATTTTCCGTTGATCAGCCAGAAGGGTTGAAAGCGCTGGTGATTGCCAATTCACCCGCCTCGCTGAAAACATGGGTGGCAGAAGCAAACCGCTTGCGTGAAGCTCTGCCGCCAGAGGTGCAGGCCACCCTGTTGAAACACGAACAGGCAGGCACCACCGACAGCCCGGACTATGTCGAGGCCAGCGATGTTTTCAACCAGCGCCACGTGTGCCGGATTGTGCCAATGCCGCCGGAAGTGCAGCGCACCTTTGATGCGATTGCCGCAGACCCGACCGTCTATCACACCATGAATGGTCCCAATGAGTTCCACGTGATTGGCACCATGAAAGACTGGACCATTGAGGGCCGCCTTTCGACCATCAACGTTCCGACCCTGCTGATCTCCGGCCGGTTTGATGAAGCAACCGAGGCTTGTGTGCAGCCCTATGCCGATGAAATCCCGAATGTGCGCTGGCACATTTTTGAACACTCCAGCCACATGCCGCATGTTGAAGAACGAGAGGCCTGCATGGCTGTTGTGCAGGGTTTTCTAGACAGCAAAGCGGCCTGAACGCGCCGCTCACCACCCAACAATAACAAAGGGAACGACAACATCATGACGATTGATTTGAAGACATTCTCACGAAAGAAGGTATCCCTGCTGATGGGCTGCCTGCTGGCCCACACAGTGCTTACAGGCGTTGCCCACGCCGATGAGCGCGCAGACCTGATGGCAAAGCATCGCGGCGGCACCATGGTGCTGTCTGCCGTTGCTGCCGCAGGCACGCTGGACACCGCCATCAATTACACCGGCCAGTTCTGGCAGGTTTTCCAGATGACCAATGACGGTCTGGTCAAGTTCAAACAGGCGGCAGGCAGTGAAGGTTTCAAGATCGTTCCAGACATTGCCGAGGCCATTCCCGAGCCGCAGGATGGCGGCAAAACCTATGTGTTCAAGATCCGCAAAGGCATCATGTTTTCCACGGGCCAGGAGCTGAAGCCATCGGATGTGCTGGCCTCGTTTCAGCGTATTTTCAAGGTTAATGGCCCTACCACCGGCAGCTTCTACAACGGCTTTGTTGGTGCGGATAAGTGCATTGCCGATGGTGCCACCTGCACGCTGGACGGCGGCGTGATTGCCGATGATGCGGCAGGCACCGTGACTATCCATCTGGTGGCCCCGGACTCGGAGTTTTTTGACAAAATGGCGGTTCCCCACGCCAGCATTTTGCCAGCCGACACGCCCGCAAAAGACGCAGGCACCACGTCGCTTGCCGCCACGGGCCCCTATATGATTGCGAGCTACAATCCCAATGAACAGATGGTGTTGAAGCGCAATCCCCATTTCAAGGAATGGAGCGCAGACGCCCAGCCTGATGGCTATGTCGATGAGATCGACTATAAATTCGGCATGACCGAAGAAGCCACCATCAACGCCATCCAGAATGGTCAGGTGGACTGGATGTTTGACCCACCACCGACAGACCGCCTGCCGGAACTGGGTACCAAATATGCCAAACAGATGCATATCAATCCGCTGGCAGCCTTCTGGTACTTGCCGATGAACACCAATCTGCCGCCGTTCAACAACATCAAGGTGCGTCAGGCGGTCAATTACGCGCTCGACCGTGATGCACTTGTTGGTCTCTATGGCGGCGATGTGCTGGCAACGCCGACCTGCCAGATTCTGCCGCCCGACTTCCCCGGCTTTGCGCCGAGCTGCCTCTATACCAAAAACCCCGGCGAAAGCTGGAGCGAACCCGATATGGACAAGGCTAAAGCCCTGATCAAGGAAAGCGGCACCGCTGGCCAAAAAGTCACGGTCATTGCCGAAGACACAGCCATTGGCCGTGGCATCGGCACCTATGTGCAGAGCCTGCTGAGTGATCTTGGTTATGATGCATCCATGAAGGCAATCTCAAGCAATATTCAGTTCACCTATATCCAAAACACCAATAACAACGTGCAGATCAGCGTCACATCCTGGTTTATGGATTATCCGGCAGCCTCTGACTTTATCAACGTGCTGTTGTCCTGCGACAGCATCCATCCCGGCAGCGACTCCTCCATCAACATTGCAGGCTATTGCAACAAGGATCTCGACAAGCAGATGCAGGAGACGATGGCACTGTCCATCAAAGACCCGGAGGCTGCCAATGCCAATTGGGCCAAGATTGACAAGGCCTATATGGAACAGGCCCCGCTGGCCCCGCTGTTTACGCCAAAAAGCGTCAACTTCACCTCAGCCCGGCTGGGCAACTACCTGTTCAACAAACAGAACCGCTGGGTGATGTCGCAGGCTTGGGTGAAATAATCCTACACCCGACAAGGGCGGCACATGCGCCGCCCTCAATTGCCTGACAAACCCCGATCTCGGCGTTTCGTCATCCTCGGGCCTGTCCCGAGGATCTGCTGCCGTCAGATAAGCAATTGACGTTATTGAGGAAATTACCATGTTCAGATGCTCGGCACAGGGCCGGGCATGACGTCGAGAAATACTCTCAGCGCCACCCTTTCAAACGACAAATGCGCCCATTGAAGGATATGACATGACTGACCTGTCCGAAGGCATCGCCGCAGCGGCCATGCCTACCGAGGTGCCAAAACCCACAGCCGGTTCCAGCCCATGGCAACGGGCGTGGCGAATCTTGCGCCGCGATCGTTCGGCAATTGCCGCCACGATCGTGCTGTTGTTGATTATCTGTTCCAGCCTGGCGGCCCCGCTTTACGCCAATTATGTCTCACAGACCGATCCGTTCCGCTCCAATTTGAGTGGCAAGATCATGGTTGAGGGCAAGCGCATCAAGGTCATGCAGCCATCTACCGAAGGTTTGGGACTGGGCGTGACACCCATCGGCCCAACGTGGGATCAGCACTATGCTCTGGGTGCCGACACCCAAGGGCGCGATGTCGCGGCACGGCTTTTGTATGGTGGGCGCAATTCACTGCTGATTTCGGCATCGGCAACCGTCCTCTGTCTGGGCTTTGCGGCCTTGATCGGCATTTGCGCGGGCTTTTTTGGCGGGACAACAGATATGATCCTGTCACGCATTCTCGATATTCTCTGGGCTTTCCCGGTCTATCTTTTGGCGATTTCGCTCTCCATCGTGCTGATTTCGCAAGGCATTACCATTGGCCCCATCGAGATCAATGCCAACAGCCTCCTGCTGCCGATTGGCATTATCGGCATCATTTACGTGCCTTACGTGGCGCGTCCGGTACGGGGCAGGGTGCTGGCTTTGAAAAACAGCGAGTTTGTGCTGGCCGCCATTGGCCTTGGCATTCCGCGCTGGCGTATCCTGCTCAAAGACATTCTGCCGAATATTTCCACCCTGCTGATTGTGTTTGTACCGCTGATGATGGCGCTGAATATCATCACCGAGTCGTCGTTATCGTTTCTCTCCATCGGTGTTCAGGCCCCGGATGCCAGCTGGGGAACCATCATTCAGGACGGCCAGAGCCTGCTCTATACCCGCCCCCTTGTGGCGCTGGCACCCGGCATTGCCATTGTGCTGACGGTGCTGGCGCTGAATGTGCTGGGCGACAGCGTGCGTGATGCACTTGATCCGCGCACAAAAATCATCTGAGGAGCATGTTATGAGTGTTGCCATTGTTCAGCGTCTTGCCCAGATGATCTTCGTTCTGTTTGGCATTTCCGCACTGGTCTTTCTGATTTTCTTTGCCACGCCGGGAGCCGATCCTGCCGCCCGCATTGCCGGGCGCAATGCCTCGCCAGAGACGATTGAGACCATTCGCAAGGAATTCGGCTTTGATCGGGCTTTGCCGGTGCAATACGGGCTGATGATGAAGCGATTGTTTGTCACACAAGACCTCGCGTCCTACGTCAACCGAGGTATGCGTGTCGCGCCACAGGTGATGGAAGCGGCACCCGTAACCCTGTCGCTGGTGGCGGGAGCTGCGGTGCTGTGGGTTCTGGGTGCGGTCTTTGTCGGCGTCGTTGCGGCCATGACCCGTGACACGGTGATCGACCGTGGCCTGATGGTGCTGGCGCTGATTGGCGTCTCCATGCCGGTTTATTGGCTGGGAGAGGTCATGAACCTGATCTCACAAAGCCGGTTTCACGATACCTGGCTGTTTTCCTGGGTACCATCGCTGGGCTATAAGCCGCTGTTTTCCGATCCCGTTGGTTGGTTCAAAACCCTGATTATTCCATGGATCACGCTGGCCGCTCTTTATATTGGCATTTATGGCCGGGTGCTGCGGGCCAATCTGGTGGAAGCCTATCAGGAGGATTTTATCCGTACCGCCCGCGCCAAGGGCTTAAGCCCCGCCCGCGTCATGCTGCGTCATGCGCTGCGCACCTCGTTGATTGCTTTTGTGACCATGTTCGGGCTTGATTTTGGTGCCTTGGTTGGCGGCTCGGCGCTGCTGACAGAAGTGGTGTTCGGGCTGAATGGCGTTGGACGCCTGACCTATCAGGCCTTGTTGAACCTCGACCTGCCGATGATTCTTGGCACGGTGATCTATGCTTCGTTTTTCGTCGTGCTGGCCAATGCGGTGGTCGATGTCGTCTATGTGCTGATTGACCCGCGCGTGAGAGGGAGCTGAGCGATGCGCCTTGTTGAAAAACCCGTCCTGCTTGATGTCAATGGGCTGTCGGTGTCATTTGCGACCGATCATGGCATGGTCAAATCGGTCCGTGATGTATCGTTTACCGTGCGCGAGGGTGAAATCCTCTCGATTGTCGGAGAATCCGGCTCTGGAAAATCCGTGACACTGTTGTCTTTGCTGGGGCTGCACGATCCGAAAACCACAAGGGTGGATGGTGCCGTTGCCTTTCAGGGCAAGCGCATCATGGATATGTCGGCCCAGCAGATGCGCCGCATTCGCGGCAAGGAAATCGGTCTGATCTCGCAAGACCCGATGACGGCGCTCACCCCTGTCTACACGATCGGCTGGCAGATTGCCGAGCAAATCCGGGCGCACGAGCCCATCTCGGCGCGTGCTGCCCGCTTGCGGGCCATTGAACTGCTGGGAGAGGTGGGCCTGTCCAATCCGGGCGAAGCGGTCGATCGCTACCCGCATCAATTGTCGGGCGGTATGCGCCAGAGGGCGGTGATTGCCATGGCGCTCTCGTGCAATCCGGCCTTGCTGGTGGCCGATGAGCCAACCACCGCGCTGGATGTGACGGTGCAGGCGCAGGTGCTGGATTTGCTATTGCGGCTGCGCAAGGATTTTGGCTCGGCCATCATTCTCATTACCCATGACATGGGCGTGGTGGCCGAAGTGGCCGATCAGGTGGCTGTGATGTATGCCGGGCGCATTGTTGAGCGCGGCCCAACCGATCAGATTTTTACCAATCCCATGCATCCCTACACATGGGGCTTGATGGCCTCGATTCCGCCGCTGACCGGCCCGCGTCTTTCGCGGCTGAAATCCATTCCCGGTATGCCTCCAACCCCGGAAACGTTGTCCGAGGGATGCGGTTTTGCCCCGCGCTGCACGTTTGCAGGTCCGGCCTGCGCACGTCATCCGCCGCTTCGTCGCCAGCAGGAACAGGCCGCACTCTGCGTACTGAATGACCCGGAACGGATCGCGCTGCGCGAGACCGTCTTGCCTCTGGAGGAATTTGCATGAGCACCACCCACACGACACAAAAGCCGCTTCTGGCTGCCCATGACCTGACCAGAAACTTCACCGTTGGCAAAACCATCCGTCCCGGTTCCGGCCGTATCCTTCATGCGGTGGATAACATCAGCCTTGAGGTTTTTCCCGGCGAAACGCTAGGGTTAGTGGGCGAATCCGGCTCAGGAAAATCCACTCTTGGCCGTTGTCTGACCCGGCTATATGAAATTACCAGCGGCACTCTGGAGTTTGACGGCGACACCATCACCAAAGCGGAAGGAGCAGCGCTTTTGCGGGTGCGTCGCAAAATGCAGATGATTTTTCAAGACCCCTCTGCCTCGCTCAACCCGCGCCGTAAAATCCGTGATGTGCTAAGTGAAGTGTTGAAGGTTCACAAAATCCGCGACGGTGTTGCGATCGAGAACCGGCTCGCTGAACTGATGGACCTTGTGGGCTTGCGGCGCGAATATCTCGACCGCTATCCGCATGAATTTTCTGGCGGCCAGCGCCAGCGCATCGGCATTGCACGGGCTTTGGCCATCGAACCCAAAATCATTGTCGCTGATGAGCCGGTGTCGGCGCTCGACGTGTCCGTGCAGGCACAGATTGTCAATCTCTTCAGTGATTTGCGCGAAAGACTCAATCTTACCTACGTGTTTATCGCTCATGATCTGGCGGTCGTGCGGCAGGTGTCCACCCGTGTCGCCGTGATGTATCTGGGCTCCATTGTCGAGATTGGTGCGACGGATGCGCTCTATGCCAATCCGAGCCATCCTTATACGCAGGCCCTGCTCTCGGCCATTCCACAGCCCCATCGTCGCGCAAAGCAGCAGCGTATTCTGCTTAAAGGTGAAATTCCCAGTCCGCTCAATCCACCCAGTGGCTGCAAGTTTTCAACTCGCTGCCCGATAGCGCGTGATGTCTGCAAAGAGATTCGCCCGCAACTGACTTCACTATCGCATGAACGCAGTGTTGCCTGCCATTTTCCACAAGGATGAGGCTCCTTCTGACATCATGTCCATCCACAAAATCTACCGCCTGGTGGCGGTTTCTGAAAATTATTGTCCGAAGGATTTGCGCTGAAAACTCTGTCGCGGGTGGGAAATTCACCCGTTGCTGTGATACAGCAGAGCATCATTCAATGCAGTTCGGTCAGCACAAAAGTGTGTTCAGCTTGACGTGACGCACGCTCTGGCTGATACTAGGCAGCACATGTCGGTTCGTGATAAGGTCGGTCAATGTGGCGCGACTGGTTTCAACCGTTTTGGCCATTATGGGTCATATAATCAGCAAGTGACGGGAATTACGTGTGAATTTCGCCTTCAAAATGCCTCAGGAGCGCGCCAGTGAAGGAAACCCTGTTGCTGTAATGCCTGCCAGCGGTTTGGGATTGAATCCGGCTGAAGCCTATATGCGGCTGGTGCGCAAGCGCGGCTACCTCACGAGAATGCTGTTCTGGCTGGCTGTTATCATCCCGACATGCCTTGCGGCGGTGTTTTATTCTTTGATTGTTGCGCCTCGCTATGTGTCCGAAGCCCGCTTTATCGTGCGCAGTGTATCGGCACCGCAGATTACCGGCCTTGATGTGCTGTTTCGCAGCATTGGCATCGCAAAGACGGCAGATGATGCCTATATCATCGAAAAATACCTCACCTCGCGCGATGCTCTGAATGAACTTATCGAGCAGAATATTGATATAAAGGCTATTTTCAGTCGAGAAGAGGCCGATATTTTATCACGCTATCCCTATTTCTGGCGGGCGGATACACAGGAAGCACTCTACGATTACTATACGGATCACGTCAGCGTGATCGAAGATGTCGTCAAGGGCACAATTCAGCTTAAGGTTACGACGTTCCGCCCTGATGATTCCTATCAGATTGCGCAGGCATTGCTGCTTCTGGCTGAGAAAATGGTCAATAGAATCAACACGCGCGCCCAGAGCGATACGATTGAAACCGCGCGCCAGGAGGTTGCCCGCGCAGAAGCCGGTGTGATTGAGGCGCAGACACAGCTGACCAATTATCGCAACAGTCAGAGCATTATTGATCCATCCAAATCGGCCGGATCAACGCTGGAAACCATTGGCAAGCTGACAGATGATAAAATGAGTGCGATGGCGCAACTCAACCAGTTGAAAGCTACGGCTCCGAAAAATCCATCCATCCCTTCGCTGAATGCACGGATTACGGCTCTGAATGAGCGGATTGCTTCGCAACAGGGTGAACTGGCGGGCGGCGACAATGCGCTTGCCGCAAAACTTGAGCATTATGAACAATTGATCTTGAAGCGCGAGCTGTCTGACAAGCAATTGACCAGTTCGCTTCAGGCATTGGACGATGCAATGAAGGAGGCCCGGCGCCAGCATATCTATGTCGAGAAAATTGTTCGGCCAAATCTTCCAGATTACTCCACCGAACCCAAACGCATAAAATCTATCATGACATTTTTTGTGTTGGGCATGGCCATATTTTGCGTCGGCTGGGTCTTGATGGTTGGTGCGGGAGAACATCTGCATTGACAGATTATAGTCAAACGCATCTGCAACAACCAAAGCAGAGCTATATCCGCTCTCTGATCATCCAGAAGCGCGTTATCGGCGCTTTGATGATTCGTGAGGCGCTTGGGCGTTTTGGCCATAATAATCTCGGTTTTTTCTGGATTATCGGCGAGCCCATGCTCATGACCTATGGTGTTATGGTCATGTGGACAGTGTCTGGCATTGAAAAGGGACATGAAGGTATCGGTGTCATACCGTTTGCGCTGTCCGGCTATTCATTGCTGACCCTGTGGCGCCATATCAGCGGTCACTCCATCAATGCGTTGCGCAATAATGCCGTGTTGCTTTTTCACCGCAATATTCGTTTGCTGGATGTGTTGATTGCCAGCGCAGTTTTGCATTCCATCGGCGGGCTGGCAGCATTCTTTATCACCTATATTGTGTTCAACATGTTAGGCTATGTCGATACGCTGGAAGACCCTGTGTTGGTGGTCTCCGCATGGCTGCTTTTGACCTGGTTTGCATTTGGCTTCTCATTGATTGTTGCCAGTTTGACAGAAATGGTAGAACCAGCCGGACATCTGGTTCCGCCGCTGCTTTACGTAACCTTGCCATTTACCGGCGCATTCTACATGGTACACTGGATGCCGGTCACTCTTCAGGACATATTGTGGTGGTCGCCTCTGGTTCAGTTTTTTGAAATGTTCAGGGCGGGCATGTTTGGTTCACACATTCCAACCGAATGGAGTGTGGTATATCTTGTCATATGGGCGACCGTGCTGACGTCTATTGGTTTGCCAATGGTCAAAAAAGCTCAAAACCACGTCATGCTCCACTAAGAATATGTAGGAAATGCAGATAACAACGAAAAACCCGGGAGAAGAGCGCAAGATGGCATCTGCTGTCTTGCCTCAAATCGAGCTTGTGCTGCTCCCCGCAGACAGCGGGCCTCATACCGCCGAAACCGAAAAAACATTCGGTGCAAAACCGTTGCCGTCGATGTGGCGGCGCCATGGCCTGTTCATTGGCATTTTTCTGCTGCCGGTTTTTATCGCAACCCTCTATTTCGCTTTCATTGCGTCCGATGTTTATGTCTCTGAAACCAAGTTCATTCTCCGCTCTCCCGGCGGTACAGATGGCGGACTATCCTCTCTCAGCCAGGGGCAGGTCAGCGGCCGTTCGGATGATGATGCCTATGCATTGATTGAGTATATTACCTCGCGTGACGCAGCCCGCGCCATGGAGCTGGATCATCGCATGAAAGACTTCATGTCGCGGGACGATGCTGATTTTTTCAATCGCTATCCGTCACCGCTGTTTGAAGATAATCAGGAGAGTTACTATCAGGCCTATCGAGAGCATGTCGGTGTGACATTGGACAGCGTTACCGGCATTGTCACGCTTGTGGCGCGCGCGTTTCGCCCGGATGATGCCAAAAACATGGCAATGTCCCTGTTGCAAATTTCCGATACATTTGTGAATGGCCTCAATTCAAGGGCCAATCGGGATGCACAAAACTTTGCAAGCAGCTTTCTGGCGCAATCGCAACTGGAGCTTGCCAATGTGGAATCCGAGCTTGCGGACTACCGAAACACCCAGATGATCCTTGATCCAGGCAAGGAATCCGAGGCATCCCTCAGTCAGTTGAGCAAGATGACAACGGAGATCACCCGGATGGAGGCTGCACTGAGCCAGCAACGGGCAGTTGCGCCCAATTCTCCAACGCTCAATCCCTTGGCGGGCCAAATACAGGCTTACCGGGAACAGGTTGCAGCCCTGCGCAAAACAATCGTCGGCGATCCCCAGTCTGTTGTGTCGAAAATCAAGGATTATGAACTTCTAGCCTTGCGGCGGGATATTGCCGGCAAGAAAATAGCCTTGGCCACTGCGCAATATGAAAAAACCCGGCAGGAAGCGCAGAATCATCGTATCTATCTCCAGACCGTTGTGGCACCCAATAGTCCCGACAGGCCCCAGCTACCCTATCGTTTTCTCATGACGCTTGCTGTTGCGGTGCTGGCATTTGCCGCATACACAATCACCAAACATATGGTCGCCGCCACAATGGAGCATCAGGAATGAGCGAAGAACTCATGCTTTCGGCGGATACTGGGCTTTCGGCGGATACTGGGCTTCCGACGGATGCATTGACCAGACACTCTGCCGAAAAGCCTGCCCATGAGATGGAACGGGTCATTGCCATCGAAAATCTGGTGAAGCGTTACCAGACGCCGATGGGCGAGCGCACGGTTCTGGATAACATCAATTTTTCTGTCGGGCCGGGCGAAAAAATCGCGGTTCTGGGCCAGAATGGTGCTGGGAAATCAACGCTTGTCAAGCTGATTGCCGGTGTGGAGCCGGTCACATCCGGTCGAATCCGCCGCGGCATGAGCCTGTCATGGCCTGTCGGTTTCAACGGCGGCTTTGAAAGTGCGATGACCGGCCATGATAATATCCGCTTCATTGCGCGTGTGTATGGCGTGCCGGTCGAAAAAGCTGTGGCGGTGGTGGAGGAGTTTGCCGAGCTTGGCCCCTTGCTGCATATGCCAATGATGACCTACTCATCGGGGATGAGAACACGGCTGGCATTTGGCATTACACTTGCCGTTGATTTTGATTGCTTTTTGATCGACGAAGTTATTGCGGTGGGAGACCAGCGGTTCCAGCGCAAATGCCATGAAGAATTGTTCGTCAACCGAAAACATTGCGCAATGATTTTGGTCAGCCATGACATTAATACGATAAAGCAATATTGCAGCCGTGCCCTTGTTCTGAAAGCGGGAAGAGGTCGCGTATTCGATGACATTGATCTTGCTTTGAGCATTTACGCGACCTTGTAGCACGTTATATCAGCGGCATTATTGTCGTCTTGAGTAGGCTCCCGCTTTTCTATCCGATACTGTCAATCTTCACATGAATCGCTCCAGCCCATAAGGGGCCGGATCCAGAATGGGCCGGTGACCGCTGACCAGATCAGCGGCAAGGTGCCCGGCAGCCGGAGCTGTTCCAAAACCGTGACCGGAGAAGCCGGAGGCAACAGTCAGGCCCGGTATTTTGGCGACTGGGCCGATGACAGGCAGGGAATCGGGGGTAATATCCATCATACCGGCCCAGACCTCCGCAATGACGGCTTTGGAAAATTCGGGCCAGGCAGCCATCAGATTGCGCATAGCTTCTGCGTTAATACCAACATCAGGCACGGGGTCCATGATCCGCACCTTTTCAAAGGGTGATCGACTGTTTGCCCCCCAGCGACGCGCCAAGAGCAGGTCATGCAGGCAATGTTTGCCAAGGTTGAGGCGTAGCAGGCCGCGCGCGCCTTTCAGGGTTGGCAGATATTTCAACCCGATCAACAGATGGTCAAGCGTCAGCGGAGCATTCAATGCACCGCGCTGGGTGATGGTAAAACCGCCATCGAGCCGCTTGCGAAAGGAAAAATCGGGACCGCCGACCGCAATTTCCGTTGGCCCCTGCATCGGTGCGGTGCGCATAACCGAGCAGATCAACGGCAATGTTGGCAGGGAAACGCCGAGATTGCCCAAAAAACGACGCGACCACAGACCACCCGCCAACAGCACCTGATCACAACGGATTTCGCCGTGCTCGGTAACAACGCCACTGACTTTGCCAGAAGAAAGCGTCAGCGTGCGGACAGCACAGTTTTCAACAATGACCGCCCCCTTCGCAAGGGCCGCGGCCGCGATGGCGCTGGAGGCAAGCGCCGGCTCGGCGCGCCCATCCGAGGGCGTATGAATGCCGCCGGCCCACTGGCCTTTGCCGCCAGGAACCCGCGCCTCAATCTCATCGGGCGACAACAGGCTGGAATCAAGCCCGAAATCCGCCACCGACGCCATCCAGCTCCGGTGCATTTCCATCTCTGCCTCGGTGCGGGCGAGATACATGATACCCGCCTGCCGATAGCCAACGTCGGCATTGACACGCGCGGGCATCTCTGCCCAGAGCCGGTCGGCGGCCAGCGACATCGGCACATCTGCGGCTGAGCGCCCCATTTTACGCACCCAGCCGAGATTGCGCGATGACTGTTCGCCAGCAATCCGACCCTTTTCGAGCAGGACAACAGGAATGCCGCGCTCGATGAGGCAAAACGCGGCAGTGAGGCCGACGATACCACCGCCAATCACCACGACTGTGGTGGATGCCGGAAAATCAGATGACGTTTTTACAGGTGCAATTGCTGGTGCCACGGCCAGTCCTTTCTTTATACGAGCAAAGCACTCAGGGCGCTGTCCGAATGGTTTCCACATCGGCGCTTGCTGCGCCGCGATAGGCCGTTACTTCGATCTCGACCTTGTAGACGGTTGAGCCAAGCGGCGGGCAGGTGACTGTGCAGGCCGGATCTATGCCGCGGAACATCTCACCAACGATGGTCATCACAGTATGCGTATCGGCAGGGTCCTGAATAAAAATTCGTGCGGCGACGACATCGCCAAGCGACGAACCGATTGCGCTGAGCGCCTGCGCGATATTGGCAAAAACCTGCTGCGTCTGTTCTGTGATACCCTCTGGAATCTCCTTGCTTTGCGGATTTCTACCCGCGGTGTTGGACACGAAAATCCAGTTTTCGACCGCAACAAGGCGCGAATAGCTGCCGTGGTCCTCGAATTTCGAGCCGGTCTTGAGTTTGGTGATCTTGGTCATGGTTGCTCCGAAGAATGCAAGGGGAAGGATCAACGCAGGACGGGAACGTCCCAGAGGTTCAGCTTGACGCCGATTCCACGCTCAACGGCATTGCGATAGACGACAGTGCCCCAGGCGACGTCCTCAACCGGCATACCGCCGACCGACATGATGATGATTTCATCATCATTGTTACGGCCGGGGGCATCGCCCGCAACGATCTTGCCAATGTCCTCGATCTCCTCGTGAGACATTTTGCCCTCGGCGATCATATCCATGAAGCGCACACCGATGATTGGCACATATTTGTGGGCAGGCTTTGGCAGTTCTTCAAACCAGGCTTCGTAAAGGCCGATATTGTCAACCACCTTGCGGATCTCAGATGCCTCCATGCCATCATCAATGTTGCACAGCGCTGGCATGGACAGGAATGTGCCGGGCTTGACCCATTCGCGTTTGACCGTGGGATAGGTCGATGGATCACCGACCTCGCCGGAATTGCAGAAGGTCACGATGTCACTGTCGCGCACAACGGCCTCGGTGTCGCCAACAACCTCAACATGGGTGATCTGCGGGAAGGTTTCTGCAATCCAGGAGAGGAAGGAATCGAGGCTCTTCTGGCCACGCCCCTTGACCTTTACCGTATCAATGGCAGGGCAGGTGGCCATAAAAGCTGAAAGCGAGGTTTTGGCCATAACGCCGGGGCCGAGAATGCCGACCACTTTTGAATCCTTGCGCGCCAGATGGCGAGCACCCACACCGGGCACCGCACCTGTGCGATAGGCTGAAAGCAGATTGGCAGACATATGGGCAAGCGGCGCGCCGGTATCGGCGTCGTTCAGCGTGAACATCAAGATGGAGCGCGGCAGGCCCTTTTGTCGGTTGGCAATATTGGAGCCGTACCATTTGACCCCAGCGGTGCAGAACCGGCCACCCAGATAGGCAGGCATTGCCATGAAGCGGCGGTCTGCGGTCGGCTTTGGCATGTTTGGAAAAGGCGAGTTTTCGGGGAACATGACCATCGCGCCGTGGGAATCATTGTTGGCACCGGCCATACGGTAGTCCCCATGGTACAGCAGGCCAAACATCTCTTCCATTGTGTCGACGCAGGCCGCCATATCGGTAACACCGGCCTTGATCATGTCCTGTTCGGACAGATAGATGAAGTCGATCCGGGTATTCTCGGTCATGGATTTTCCTTTCATTGGGATGTAGTTTTGCGCACGGGTACAGCGCCTCTCACCATATCTGGCGCACAGTCGCATCGTTTCTGGCAGAGGGGCGCATCCCGGTCGGGACTGCGTGGAAAGATAAAATTTAATCGAAGGCGCGGCCAAGACGGGCGTGCAGATCGGGCCGACTCCGTTTCAGCCATAGCGAGATGCCAAGGCCGATAAGCCCGAGCGCAATCACGCCTTCTGGAAATGCCTGAACCAGCGGACTTTCGCTGCCGGTCAACATAGGAAGATTGGCGCTGACGAGCATGAAGGCGGCAATAAGCCCTATTGTCGACAGAACAGGCGCAACCAGGACCACAAGAATGGACCGGCCGTAGCGCTGCCTGCTGAAAAATGTGATCACCGCGACCGATACAAGCACCTGCACGGCCAGGATTGCCAGAACGGCAAGGGCGGACATCCAGGAGAAGACCACCTTGTAGGGATCGGCACCACCGAGTGCAAAACCGATGATGATGATGGCGACGATGCCGGACTGGACAAGCCCTGCAACATGCGGTGAACCGTGGCGTGCATGAATGGTACTGAGTGGCTTCCACACCAACCCTTCATGGCTGAGCGTATAGAAATAACGGTTCAGCGTGTTGTGAAACGACAGCAGGCAGGCAAACAGGCTGGTCAAAAGCAGCAGGTTCATCGTCTGGACCGACCAGTTGCCGAGCAGGTCTCCTGCTGCGTTAAAATAAAAACCCTCCAGCGAGCCTTCTGCTGCGGCTTGAACATGGCTTGGCCCGTAATACTGAACAATAGCCCAGGTTGAGACGGCATAGAACACTGTAATCAGAAGCACGGCAACATAGGTTGCCATTGGAATGGTGCGCTCGGGATTATGCGCCTCCTCACCGAAAATGGCTGTGGCTTCGAAACCGACATAGGCACCCAGCACAAAAACCATGGTGACTCCCAGACCCGACGCAAAAACGTCCGAGGGCCGAAAGCCTGCGAGGCTCAAGCCCTCCGGGCCACCGCCCTTGGCAACAATGGCAATATCAAGCAGCAGCAGGATCACCAGTTCAGCAATCATGCAGACACCCAGAATTCGGCCCGAAATGGCAATGTTGCGCTGACCGCACAGCAGCACCACACCAAGCAGCAGCACGGACCAGACCCACCACGGCAAATCAATGCCCAAGGGGGCGAGCATTCCGGCTAAAAACACCGAAAACAGCGCAAAAATACCAATTTGCACGGCAAAATAGGCCAGCAGCGCAATCAGGGCACCGCTGATGCCAGCGGCACTGCCCAATCCCCGCGAAATATAGGTGTAAAAGGCACCTGCACCGCTGACGTGCCGCGTCATTGCGGTAAAGCCTACGGAAAACAACAGGTAAAGAATGCCAGCGAGAATGAACGCGCCGGGAACGCCCACGCCGCTGCCAAAGGCAAAGGCAGGTGGTGTGGCCCCAACCACGGCGGTCATGGGGGCTGCTGCTGCAACAACAAAGAAGACAATATGGGCAAGTCCGATGGAATTGCCCTTCAGACGATTATCGCGCGTATCCTTATTCATGGTTGATCGTTCCCCTTTTGCTTTGGTTTGTCTTTTCTGGAAAACCGGATTCCACTTTTCCCTGACAAACTCTAGGTGCAGTAAGCCAAAATAAAAGCCAGGAAGCCCATTGCATTACGCGCCAAAAATCCGATAATTCACGCCATATGATTGTTTAATTTTAAACTAGAGTTGTTTTCATGAATGGAAATGAGCGAGATCAACGTTTTTCATTCATACGCGCATTGGTATTGAAGCCAATTATTGATCATTTTGATGATAATTTAGGCGATATAAGCACAATTTGTCGCCAAAATGGTGTATCTATTACTTCTCTGCATGATCCGTATGCTCCCATTCCGCTGCAAAGTTATCTGCGGATTCTTGAGCAGGCCGCCATCCTTTCCGGCGATCCGGTGTTTGGTGCACGTATTGGCTTCCGCAGCCGTCCCGGCAACATTGCGCCGATTGGACTGCTGGCAATCCAGCTTTCGACGATTGAGCGGGCGCTCATGGCGATGGTGCGCTATTCCTCCGCCCTTCAAAGCGGAACAAGGATGAAACTTGAGCATGATGATCAGCATCTGGTGCTGAATTATCTGATTACCGAGCCAAACGGTGCGCCACTGAGACACGATGCCGAATTTTCACTGGCTTCGACCTGTGGTCTGATCCGCACCGCTTTTGATCTGCGCTGGCGGCCGCTTGAGATCGGCTTTTGCCATCCGGCACCGTCATCACTCGCCAAAGCCCATTTGCGGACACTTTTCGGCGCACCCGTGTTGTTCGGTCAACCTGTCAACCGCATCATCATGCCAATTGCCGCCGCAAGGCGCACCTATCGCACCGATGATCCGGATATGATCGCAATGACCGAACGTCATCTGGTTGACCTTATGCAGCGAACCGCCCGCGCCACAACCGTCGGCGAGCAGGTCGCAGTTCATGTGGCCATGTCACTGGGAAGCGGAGAGCTCGGCATTGAAACGATTGCCGCAGCCTTGCAGATGTCGCCCCGCAGCCTGCAACGCAAACTGGCCGACGAAGGGACAACATTGAGCCGGATTGTGCAAAAATATCGCCATGAAAGGGCAGACGCCCTGCTGGTCGAAGGCGTCATGAGTATTGACGAGATTGCCACAGCCCTCGGCTATGCCGATGGCACAGTCTTCTGGCGCGCCTATCGTGGCTGGACCGGCTTTAGTCCCAATCAGCGAAAAAAATCCGGTGAGCATTCTATCGCATCCTGAGATTGACCTTGATCAGCCCGGCCAGCCTGTCAGACTGAGGCTACGACGTGTAAAATTCCATGCTGAAAATAATACAGAAAAAATGTCTCGGCCGGGGAACCTTTTGCCGCAACAATCATTATGATGTGATTGGCATTATGATGTGATTGGTCAGAGTGCGCCTGAAAAATTGAAAGACTGGAGAATATTGATGTCGTTGACAGCGCGTGTTGCAGCTCACCTTCCTTACCTGCGGCGCTTTGCAAGAGCCGTAACAGGCTCCCAGTCTTCTGGTGATGCCTATGTGGCAGCGGTTCTGGAAGCATTAATCGCAGATCTCTCGATCTTCCCTGTCGCAAAAACCGATAAAATTGCCATCTACAAGCTGTTCGTTCAGGTTTTTGATCGTCTGGATGTGGTGGTTACCCAGCAATCATCCCCCTTTGCATGGGAGCGCCGCGCCGCAGACAACCTGTTGAATCTGCCCAAGACAGAGCGCGTTGCGTTTTTGCTGGTGGCGCTGGAAGGCTTCACGGCCGCCGAGGCTTCTGACATTCTCAATGTAACGGAAGATGAGTTTTCTCAGCTGATGGATGAAGCATCACGGCAAATTGCTGAGCAGGTTGTCACGGACATCATGATCATTGAGGATGAACCTCTGATTGCCATGGACATCGAGCAAATGGTCGAAAGCATGGGCCATCGGGTGACGGGTATTGCGCGTACCCATTCAGAGGCCGTCAAGCTGTTCCATGAGACCCATCCAAAAATGATTCTGGCGGATATTCAGCTTGCGGATGGCAGCTCCGGCATTGATGCCGTGAACGACATACTCAGCACCGATACCATTCCGGTGATTTTCATCACGGCTTTTCCGGAACGGCTTCTGACGGGCCAGCGACCTGAACCGGCGTTTCTTGTGACCAAACCCTTCAATCCCGACATGGTCAAGGCGTTGATCAGTCAGGCGTTGTTTTTCAATGTCCGGCAAACAGAAAACGCCTGATTGCGCAGTCTCATGAAAGCGTCTGCTGCATAATGCATCGGCATCAGTCGATTAAAGCTGGATTATGCAGCAGATAGAAAGAGTTGCAGCGTTTTAAATGCGTTATACAAGCGCATCGCGCTGTGACAGCGCAAGAAGACCTCATTGAAAATCGGAGAATGACAGGTGCGCAGATTTTCATGGATCGAGCCTGAAGAAATTGACGCGGTATCACGCGACTTCTTCATTCATGCATTGATCGACATGGGGGCCTGCTACCTCCTTTATAATGACGCTGGCCGCTGCATATGTATAACAGGCCTTCCCGCTGTCTGGCAGATCAAGCCAGAAGAGCGACCAACAGACCTGTCAATTTTCGGAGAGGATATTGCCAATCGGCTGTTGCACCTGCGCCTCGAGCTAGAACAGGCCGGTGACCATGCTGCGATCGAGATCGATCTTGCCGAAAAGGGAATTTACGAATTTCGTTGTCGAAAAGTGTCCATTCCCGGACATGGCCTGCATTTTATCATGGCCATCGCCGACAAAACAGAAGAGCGCAGGCGAGAACGAGCCTTGCGCATTCTGCTGATGGAAGTCAGCCATCGCTCTAAAAATCTCCTCGCCGTTGTGCAAGGCATCGCCTCGCAAACGGCCCGGTTTTCCGGCTCGCTTGAAAGCTTCCTGCAAAAATTCAGAGGACGGCTTTACGCTTTGTCCAAGGCGCAGGATATTGTCACGGATTCAGAGTGGCGCGGCGTGGGCTTCATGGATCTTTTGGCGGCGCAACTGGAGCTTTGCAATCCGGGCAAGGCTGCACAGATCGAAATGACCGGCGCAAACATTATGTTGTCACCCAATGCCGCCATGCATATCGGGCTGGCGCTGCATGAATTGATCGTTAATTCTGTCAATTACGGTGGCGGGCTGGGGGGGCCCGGTTCTATTCGGGTTTCCTGCCACCTTCAGAGAATTGGCGACCACTCCTTTATCTGCATCGGATGGCATGAGGATTTACCACCGCTTTCCGTGGCAACTGATTCGCAATTGAAGGCCAGATTTGGCAGTACCGTGCTGGAAAAGGTCGTGCCGGTCTCGGTGAATGGAACAGCCGTTTATGCCATTGACAGTCAGGGCATCTCCTATGATCTGCGCTTTCCGGCTGATGTCAATGAATAGAGCATCGGCTACAGTCAAGAGGAATGCATGAAATTATTTCACTGCACCGAATGCTCAAATTCAGTTCATTTTGAAAACTTTAGCTGCGTCAATTGCACAAGCCAGCTTGGTTATGCGCCTTCCCAGTTCAAAATGCACGCTTACAGAGAAGAACCGCCCAGCGGCTTTATCACCTGTGCAAATGCCGATCGGGCCGGGTGCAATTGGCTGGTCGATGAACAGGATGCAACGCCCTACTGTTTTGCCTGCCGGTTAAGCAGCATGGTTCCGGATCTGACGGATCCCGACAATCTTGAACACTGGCGGCGGCTGGAAGCAGCAAAACGCTATTTTCTCTACGGCGTCACCCATCTCGGCCTGCCGATTGTGTCGCGCCAGCAAGATCCCGAACATGGGCTGACATTTGAACTTCTGGCAGACTGGTCCAACGATCCCCGCGATTCCATCATGACCGGCCACAACAACGGCCTGATCACCATCGACATCGCCGAAGCCAACAGCCCCGAACGAGAGGCCCGGCGCGATGCATTACACGAGCCTATCCGCACGCTTGTTGGCCATTTTCGTCACGAGTCCGGCCACTACTACTGGAATCTGTTGGTAGAGCGTGCCAATCTGACAGAGCAGGCCCGCGCCGTGTTTGGCGATGACCAGCAAGACTATCAGCAGGCTCTCAAGACCTATTATGCCAATGGTCCGGCCGCCAATTGGCAAGAATTTTTCATCAGTGCCTACGCTTCCTGCCATCCTCAGGAGGATTTTGCCGAAAGCTGGGCACATTATCTGCATATATCCGATAGTCTTGAAACCGCCATTTCCTATGGCATGATCCGTTCCGACGCATTCTCTCGTCCAGCAGAAGCACCTCCATCGTTTGATGAAATGATCAAGACCTGGATTCCATTAACGGTGTCGGTCAATGCCCTCAATCGGGCAATGGGGCAGCCCGATCTCTACCCCTTTGTGCTCTCCACACCTGTGATCGAAAAACTGCGGTTTATCCATAATCTGATCCGGCAGCCATAACCGCGGCAAAAAAGCGGCGATGAGCGGGAACAAAAGCACCGCAGTAACGTTTTCACACTAGAGCATCGTGCCGAAAACCGGAATCGGCACAATGCTCTATGCTTTTGTTTTCGCATCGGATTTTTCCGAAAACCGGTTCCCACTTTTCGGTCCGATGCTGTATGGTTTAAACCATGGGGGATGTGATGGGGAATTTTGCAGCTGTTCTTGTGCTGATCGCCTGCCAGGCAGGCAGTGATACGTGTCTGAAACAACCCGTTCGCGTCATATCATATGAAAGTTCGCTTGTCTGCCGCGCGCAACGCGACGACGAAATGCGCAAGGCAACCCGTCCCGGCTTTGAGATTTATGGTGAGTGCAATTCTTTCAATGGTGATCTGCTGAGTGGAAAGCCACGCATCGACATCAAAAGGGATGTGGCAAAACTAAGTGCTGAGACCACCAATGACCGCGCAACCGAAACAGTCAATCGCCGCGCATTTTACTGAACACCCTCCACATTTTCGCTGGGCATTCCCCATGAAATCACCCTTGCATGATCAAATTGCCCTGAACCTACATTCTTTGGAAAACCTTATAAAAATCAATGCCGCGATGGAACCATCGCGGCATTGCTACACAGGGTTGGCAATCAGCTTTAACAGGGAAAAGTGGAAGCCGATTCCCACTTTTCGGACCAAACTGGCATGATGCGTTATGCGCGATGGCCTATTATATCCTGCGAATACCACCAAAAACCAGAGAGAGCACGAAAAGCACGAGAAATACAAAGAACAAGATCTTTGCAATACCGATTGACGCCCCAGCGATACCACCGAATCCAAGTGCGGCAGCGACAAGAGCGACAACTAAAAATACCAGTGAATAGTAAAGCATAATATTTCTCCTCATGTTCATGGGAGATAAACGTCAGAAAAATGAGATTGTTCCAAACGAACGTCTTTTCTTTAAAAGAAGACGTTCCTGCGATCCATTTTCAAATTCGAGTTCCGCCGGTGAGATCGGTGAAAGGCAAATTTCATGGACTACGGAACTTAACCGCCTTATTGGCGTTGTACCCGCATGGATTTTTTGAAAGCAGTCAAGATGAGCAATACATTAGACAATGGCCCACATGGATCACCACCTTTGCACGCAAGCCAGAACAATGGCCCGAACAACGATGGAATATCCAGGAAGCTGAAACAGTTGTACCAACAGCTTGAGCAGCAAGACATTCCCGCAAACCTGCTAACGCTGCTGGAAAAACTGGATCAGGCAGAAAAGGCGAGCAATGCCGCCAACGGGACCAAGGCCGATGACTGATACGGCACCCGGCGATCACGATTTCAAGCGACTTCTTCTGGCAAGCATTCCAAGCTTGCGCGCGTTTGCGCTCTCGCTTTCCGGTATGCCAGATCGTGCAGACGATCTGTTGCAGGAAACCATCATGAAGGCATGGGCCAAGCAGAGCAGTTTTGAGGCTGGCACCAACATCAAGGCCTGGCTTTTCACAATTCTGCGCAATGAGTTCTACTCGCAAATGCGCAAACGCGGCAGAGAGATTGGTGATCCAGACGATATTTATACGTCGCAAATGGCCGTTCAGCCAAACCAGCATGGCGTTATGGACATGGAAGACTTCAAAAAAGCGCTTGCCGAATTATCAGATGACCAGCGAGAAGCCATTATTCTCGTGTCCGCCTCTGGCTTCAGCTATGATGAAGCTGCGGAAATCTGCGGCTGCGCGGTTGGAACCATCAAAAGCCGTATCAACAGGGCGCGTGCGCGCTTGCAGGAACTTCTCGGAATTGATGGCGACGATGATTTTGGTCCCGATGCCCATACAGCAGCCGTTATCCGCTCTTCTGCACATTCCTGAAATTCGGGCTTAACAGGCTGCTGAAAAAGTCAGGTGGAGCTGACAATGAAGATGTTTTGGGGAGAAAAAGTGCCAAAAAACGGCGCATATACCTCATATGTAACGCTTTTTTGGCGCTTTTCGATCACCGAAACAGACCATTTTCAGCCCGCCTCGAGTTTTTCAGCAGCCTGTTAAAGCAGATTAAAACCCGGCTTGCAGCTCTGATCCGACAAGTGCGAAGCGGTTTTTGGAAAAATCCGACGCAAAAACAAAAAATATAGCATCAAGCCGATTCCGATTTTCGGCGCGATGCTCGAAGCGGCTGTTGCGACCTGCGCACATGTTTGCGCCACGCACTGTAAACCTGAAGTCTTGCGAGAAAGCCGCATGGTTGCGATCAGGATCGTTTTTTGCGAAAAAGCCGTAACATATTTTTTTGAAGCGGGGATGTCTAAAGCCGAGATGAGAAAAGACGCAGCGCAAAACAGACAGCGTCTGATTGAAGCGGCACGCAAAGTCATGTGGGAGCGTGGCCATGACGTGCCTTTGGAAATGATTACAGAGCAGGCGGGCATTACGAGAGGCACACTTTACCGCAATTTTGCAGATCGATCAGAGCTTTATCGTGCCGTCCTTGATTACGAGGTTGCGCTGATCAAGGATCAACTTGACACCACGGACAGTTGCGGTCTGTTTTTCGTTATGCGCAAACTCATCGAAGTCAGCGACCTCTATCACGCCTTCGCCAGTTCTCTCCAAAACAACAGCAGCGATCCAACACAAGCCTGCTCACCTGCGGCACTTCTGAATGACGTGCTGGCCAAGCCGCTGGCCGTTGCCAAGGCTGAAGGGATTGTCCGGCAGACATTGAGCGAAGAGGAGGTGCTGCTCGCCTGCCGTATGGTCAGCTACGGCTGGCGACTGGATGGGGAGCCGGATCGGGCCACGGCGATTGACAAGCGATTGCTGCTGATGATCCGGGGCTTGGCAGCCAATCCGAATATTGGGCCGGAAAAATAACGCTGTCGCTCTTGCATACCTGACTTCCGAACACCATTGTACGGATAAAGCGTACAATGATGTTCGTTTATTTTGGAGACGTCTTATGTTTGGTGTAACAGGAGCAACTGGACAATTGGGCCAGAAGGTTATCAAAAGCCTCTTGAGTCGGGTTTCCGCCGACCAGATCGTGGCCCTTGTGCGCGATCCTGCCAAGGCAGGCCCCCTTGGAGTTCAGGCGCGGGCCGCAGATTATTTCGTGCCCGCCTCGTTGGAGGACTCATTAACGGGCGTTCAATCCCTTCTGCTCATCTCTTCGAGTTCAATGGAAAACCGCGCGCAGCAGCATGAAAACGTGATCAATGCCGCCAAAAAGGCTGGTGTGCAGCATATCGTATATACCAGCCTCTTGCATGCGGATCGATGGACCCATTGGTTTTCCGGCGATCATACCCGCACGGAAGCGGCATTGAAGGCATCGGGTGTGACTTACACCATTCTGCGTAACGGCTGGTATTGGGAAAATCACACCGTCGCAATCGCTCCTTCTCTGGCCCATGGTGCGCTGATTGGCAGCGCGGGTGAGGGGCTTGTATCCTGGGCATCGCGTCAGGATTTCGCAGATGCGGCCGTGCGCGTGCTGGCAACGCCGGGCCATGAGCGCAAAACCTATGAGCTTGCCGGTGACAAGGCTTATCGTCTGGCCGATCTGGCTGCGGAAGTCACCCGGCAGACCGGCAAACCTTACAGCTATCAAAACCTGACCGAAGCCCAACACGCAGGCGTTCTGGAACAGATTGGCCTGCCGAAAATGCTGGCAGAAGTCGTGGCTGGCGTTGAAGCGCAAGGGGTTTCTACCGGCGTATTGCACGATGATGACGGAGCCTTGTCTCAACTGATTGGTCGCCCGACGACGACCCTTTCCGAGGCTGTTGCCGAGGCATTGGCCGCCCCCGTGCATATGTGACATCAGGGTTTCGGGCCGCCCGTTCGGCCCGCATCGCTACAGCGCCTCTCACCCTATATGGCGCAAAAAGGTTCGCTGTCGCTCTTTATATCTACTGCATAATTTTCTCTTTACACCGATTCCGGTTTAAAGAATTATGCAGTAGAGTTTGTCAGGGAAACGCGAAGCCCGGTTTTCTCATCAGACAAACGAAAACAAAAGAATGATGAGTCTGTCTGGTTCAGTCTGCACCTGACAGACTTTCAAATTCATGAGACGACAGCATCTTATGCGCATTCTGCAAAACGCGCGGCTCTACATAGGTGGCTTTTCGGTTTCGCACATTTCATCAGCAGCACGTTTCGCGGCATCTGCGGCGGCCACTTGGCGGCGCAGCAAATCAAGCTCTGCTTCCATCTGCCGTATTCTACTGGCCTGGGCTGCCTTTTCTTCCTGTGCCATTGAACGGGCCCGCTTGGTGTAAAACTCATGAACATGCCAGCTCCTGAGCGCTTCATCGCTTGTTTTCTCGAGAAAATCGGCTCCTGCTTCTGTGCAACATTCTGCGCGGATCAGCTTGGTGAATTGCCGTATTTCATCCGTCAGCTGATTCATGTCGCGGACCTGGAGCGATGACACTTCAAAACTGCTTTTAGCATCGCTCAGATCCATAGGGGCACCAACAAGCTGCGATAATTGTTTGCCAACGTCATATTGCATCGTCTTGTCGGCCGCCAGCGCCGTCATATCCAGCCGAATATCCGCCGCCTCAAAAGCGTGCACAGACATATAAAGATGCAGCAGCAGGAATGCCTTGAACAGGTTCTCGTCATCTGGAGAAATGGTCCGTGCGCTGGTTAAAGCATTGACCATGGACAGAAAGGGGTCACGACCACAGGCTTTTAATGTCAAATCAATGGTCTCAAGAAAAAACGGGTTGCCGAGTGCTGCCTGCCCACAATAGGAAGCCCACTGATCAAACAGATTGCGATGGCAAAATATCATTGTCCCCCCGAACTGCTTCTTGATGGCGTGCGTTCGCGCCAGTGCCCGTGTGCAGCTCAGAACAGGTATTCGTCCCAGATCATTGGCATTGCCGATCAGCGATGAAATATAATCGACTTCAGCAGGCAACAGGTCGCCACGGATACCGCCTTGCGGAATGTAGGATTCGTAGGCCATGCAGGCATCATAATGTTCAATGCCGCTTGGCTCCCGCTTCAGTGGCAGGAACTCCAGAAAATACGGTGCCGCTGCCGGATGCTTTGATGTCCAGTTGGCACCGTTGAGAGAAAAAATCAATTTGTGATCAATATATGCAAAAACACCATTGAATATTTCATAATAAGCCAAGGCTGTTGGTGCCGCCCTGAATTTGCTCCATATCCAGGTACTGGCAGTCCGATAACTGGAAAACAGGAAAATCGGATCGCTATACTTCATCGTCGGCAGCCTCAGCTTTTACATTTTGAAATCCACTGCATAACGCTTCAAACCGGAAGCGGGCAAAAGAAGCAATTATGCAATAAATAGAGATCGTTACAGAAAACAGTCGCCAAGCATACTGGCTAGCACATTCATTGATGTGAAATAAACCAAAAATTGGCCTTCCGCCCTGATTTCACCCTCTATACTATCGTGCGACCGCAAGCCGCCGTGCACCAGACGAAACCGAGCGTGGATTGGGAGGCTGTCGGGTTCAGATTAAACCAGACGGTCTCTATATTTCTTTGTTTGAGTTTGTCTTTGCGGGAAAACCCGGTTCCACTTTTTCAGGACAACCTCCATAAAATTATAGCAGATACCAAATTCTACGTGAAAACGGACGCAAAAGCCAATGTCGCTGACCCTGAGACAGATTGAAGTTATTCGTGCCGTAATGGTTGCTGGCACGATTGCAGGTGCGGCGCGACTGATGAATGTCGCCCAGCCAGGTGTCAGCCGTACCATCAAACATATTGAATCATCGATTGGCATCAAGCTCTTCGTGCGAAAAGCCGGACGGTATGTACCAACCACGGAAGCGCGAGATGTATTCCTGCAACTGGAAGAAGTGCATAAAAAAATCGATCATCTGCAATATTCAATCACACATCTGGAGCGGGGGCGTGGCATGGAGCTTTCGCTGGGATCTGTGCCCAGTATTGCCAATGTCATGGTACCTCAGGCGATCGAAGCACTGCTGCGCCATTATCCAGAACTGAAAATCAATTTTGAAATCCTCAAAATCGAGGAGGCCATTGATTACCTGTTGTTGGGCAAGGGCGAAGTGGTGGCCATGAGCTATCGACTCGATCATCCGTCAATCATTTTTCAACCCTTGGCGCGGGGCAACCTTGTCTGTATCGCATCGCGCGACCATCCTATTGCCCAGTACAAAACCATCTCGGCGCGGGACATTATCCGCTATCCGCTGATTGGTATCGATCCGAACGATCCCTATGGTGCGATTATGGCCAGCATTTTTGCCCGCGAGAAGCTGAATTATGAGATTGCCATCAAGGCCCGTTTTGGCACAACCGTGTGCACACTTGTCAAACGCAATCTCGGCATTGCGGTCATTGATGCCTTTACCGTGGCAGATATGCCCAAGGATTCGATCTGCATCATTCCCATTGAAGAAGAAACCAGCTTTCAGACCTATATCGCCTATCGCACCGACGCGACCCTTTCGAGCTATGCCGAGCGTTTCGTCAAGGTTCTGAAAAAGGAGATGGAGCGGGTGATCAAAACATAACATAATGTTATAATAGATCTCAATATTGGTATTTGCGGTATATTCAGGGACTTGTAAAAATACAAATTGAGTTGCACAGCGCAGCGAAAATGAGTGCGAAGGAGGTTTCGCACGGGTATAGGAGGCCACAGTGCCGTGCGTCATTTTATGGCTTGCCACGGTTGCTTTGGACATTTTAATCGTGTGCATGGCCGTGCTCTGGCGCAAAACCGGCATCAGGGCGAAAAGCGGCCAACTTAAGGGGAGGAAATATATGTTCAGAACAATTATCGGGGCTGCTGCCCTCACACTGGTATCAACATTTGCGTCAGCAGCAGATTATCCGCAGCAGGATCTTCAGGGTATTATCCAGTGGGGTGCCGGTGGCAGTACCGATCTGGTCATGCGGTCTGTGTCGCCGCATGTCGAAAAAATTCTCGGCCGAAGCATTGTCATGACCAACAAGACCGGCGGCGTTGGTGTTATTGCCACGCAGTTTGTCTCAACCCAGCCATCAGATGGCTACACCTTGCTGATGAGTGCTGAAAATCCTCAGCTTTACAAGGTCATGGGCCTGTCCAAGCTGGATTATAAGGATTTTTATCCGGTTGATATTCTTGCGCGCGGCATTCCGGTGCTGGTTGCCAACAAGGATGCCCCTTATAACACCATCAAGGAACTGGTTGATTACGTTCAGGCTCGCCCTGGCACTGTGAAAATGGGATCGACCGGCCCCGGCGGCCTGCCGTCGGTTGTCGGAGCCATGCTGTCCAGCAAGCTGAAGAACTTCAAGGTCACATCCGTGCCCTTCGACGGCGACGGCCCAGCACTGACTGCTATGCAGGGTGGTGCCGTGGACTTCATGCCGGCTGTTCTTGGCGCTGCCGTTGAACACGTCAAAGCCGGACGCATCAAGATCCTCGGCATTTTTGATACGGAAGCCAATGCGGTTTTGCCAGACGCCAAGCCCATTGTTGCCGATTATCCTGAATTTGCCAACATCTTGCCCTGGGGCCCCTTCTTCGGAGTTTTCGTCAAGCGTGATACACCAGACGACATCAAGGCAAAGCTGGTCGACGCCTTCAAAAAGGGAGCCGAACATGCTGATTTTCAAAAGCTGCTGACAGATCGTGGTTATGTCTCGATGAATATTTCTGGAGACGAAGCCGACAGCTTCCTCAAGAAATGGCAGTCAACCACAGCCTGGGTGGTGTTTGAGGGTGGCATGGCGAAAAAATCGCCGGAAGAATTTGGCATTCCAAAACCCGAATGAGTGAAATGGCGCGAGGCTGGCAATCGGCTGGTCTCGCGCAACGCGACGGGCTTCATCCCGTAGACAACCCTGTATTTCATTTCTCCAATTTAAAGACCGGACATGATCGGGCGCGCAATGTGCAGCCCCTTGCCTTTGGTCTATGGGAGTATTTCTGATGCCCACACCCGACACCCGCAGGCGTCCCGGTGAACTTGTGTTCACAGTGGTTCTGCTCGCAGCCAGCACCTTCCTGCTTTGGCAGGCCTATGCCATTTCCGGCTTTGAATCATTAAGCTCCGCCGGCGCTTTCCCCATGGCCATGACGTCGATCATGGTGGGAGCCATAGTTGTGGTGCTGCTTCGGCTTTTCTCGATGGCGGCCCCGACCAACAGCCTGCTGAGGTTAAAAACAGAGATCCTGCCGCGCACGGTGGTCGTCTTTAGTCTGATGATTCTGGCCTATTCGATTGTGCTGGAAAAACTGGGTTTTATCATTGCCTCTTTTCTATTCTTGCTGGTCTCTATCTGGTTTCTGGAAGGGGGGAAATTCCGCCGGTCGCTGCTGTTTTCCACCCTGTCCATCGTCTGCGTTTATATCGTCTTTCGGTTGATTTTTCAGGTGGTCCTTCCTGAAGGATTGATTCCGGAGCGAGAAATTATCGCATCGATCCAAGACCTTATCGCTGGGAGACATTAACGATCATGGATGCGATTTTCTATTTCTTCAGCACCTGGATACAGCCAGAACTGCTGGCGCTGACAGCCATTGGCACATTTGCCGGTATCTATATCGGTGCCATTCCCGGTCTGTCTGTCACCATGGCCGTGTCCATTCTGATTTCCTTCACCTTCAGCTGGGATGTAAACCACGCGCTGGCGCTGATGAACGGTATTTTCATGGGCGGTGTCTATGGCGGCTCGCGCACAGCCATTCTGCTGAACATTCCCGGAGCCCCCGCCGCCATTGCCACTGCGCTTGATGGCTATCCCATGGCACAAAAAGGCGAGGCGGGCAGCGCCATTGGCCTGTCCACGGTGATGTCCTTTTTGGGCGGCTTTGTTGGCATTGTTGTTCTGGCCATTGCAGCCCCCACCATCAGCGAATTTGCCATCAAATTTCAGCCGCGCGATTATATGCTGATTGCGGTGATGGGCATTCTACTGGTCAGCGCATTGTCTGGCGAGAGCCTTGCCAAGGGCATTTTCGCCGGTGCTCTGGGCATGTTGCTGGGCACGGTCGGTCTTGATCCGATGACGGCAGAGCAGCGCTTTACCTTCGATTCTGTGGCGCTGATGAACGGCATTTCGCCTGTTGCCCTGATGATCGGCATGTTTGGTGTATCAGAAGCGCTGCTTCAGTTGCATCATCTGAAAACGGACGCCGTCAAGCAGAAGATCGACCGCATTGTTCCCATGTGGAGCGATGTGAAAAAATATCTGCCACTCAGCCTGCAAACCTCCGGCATTGGTGTCATCATCGGTGCCTTGCCGGGAACAGGTGGCGATATTGCCGCTTTGATGGCCTATGACCATGCCAAGCGAGTGACCAAAAACCCGGAAGTCCCGTTTGGGCAGGGGGCTAAAGAAGGACTGATCGGACCAGAGAGCGCCAATAACGCTGCTGTGGGTGGTGCCTATATTCCAATGTTGACACTCGGCATTCCGGGTGATGCCGTGACGGCCATCATCATTGGTGCGCTGTTTATTCACGGCCTTAATCCGGGTCCGTTGCTGATGATCGAAAAGCCGGATATTTTCTGGTTTACGGTCGGCAATCTCACCCTTGCCAACTTTTTCATGCTGGCCTTCGGCCTCACCGGCATCCGGCTGTTCACCAAAATTGTTGAATGCCCCAAGGCGCTTTTGTTTCCACTGATCCTGCTGTTGAGCGTTGTCGGTTCCTATTCCATCAACAACTCGGTTACTGATGTCTGGTGGATGCTTGGCTTTGGCATTTTCGGGTATTTCATGAAACTATACGGCTATCAGGTCGGCCCGGTTATTCTCGGCGTCATCCTGAGCCGCCTGATGGACGATAACTGGCGCCGCTCCATCATTTCCGAACAGGGAAGCGTCTCTGGTCTGGTGCACGGCATTGTCACCAGCCCGCTGTCTTTGGTGCTGCTTTTGATGATTGTCTTTATCATTGCCACCCAGACGCCGTGGTGGAAGGCGGCTTTTGCCAAAAACGACAGCACAGAAAAGCCGGTTAAACCCGATGCAAACACGGCGCATAAGGAAGGATAACTCATGTCCGGACAGGTGATCAGACTTGGCCTGATTGGTGATAATATTGCCGCCTCGCAATCTCCACGGCTGCACAGGCTGGCAGGCCAGCTTTGCGGTCTGGATGTCAGCTATGAACGGCTGGTGCCACCCCAGCGCGGTGAGGATTTCGAAACCACCTTTCAATGGTGCCGGGATCAGGGTTTTACCGGTCTGAACATTACCTATCCCTATAAGGAGCGCGTGGTGCCACTGTTGCAGGTGCCAGATGCTGCCATTGCAGCCGTTGGTGCCTGCAACACGGTGTTGTTTGAAACCACGCCCCCCACGGGCTTCAACACCGACTTCACCGGCTTTGTCGGGGCTTTTCAGCAAAGTTTTGGCCTCGACACAAAGCCGGGCGTGGTCGCCATGGTCGGGGCAGGTGGCGTTGGCAAGGCCGTGGCCTTTGGACTGGCCAAACTGGGGTGTACACACTTGCGCATTTTTGATCGTGACAGCGCAAAAGCAGACGGCCTGGCGGCAGCACTCAAGACGGGAACAACCGGGATGTGTGTTGAGGTCACGTCAACGGTCGAAGACGCGACGCATGGCGCAGATGGATTGGTCAACTGCACGCCGCTTGGCATGGAGGGCTATCCCGGCTCAAGCGTGCCAGAGCCTTTGATCCCTGGGAAAAAATGGGCTTTTGATGCGGTTTATACACCTGTGGACACTCAGTTCTTGCAGGCTTGCGCAAAGGCCAACATTGCCATCTTGAGCGGGTACGAGCTGTTCTTTCATCAAGGCGTTGATGCATTTCGGATCTTCACCGGCGTAAGCGTCGATCAACAGCGTTTGCGTGAGGACCTGTCCAAACCATCAGAGAGGGTCTGAACCATGCGCACGTCCATCGCCACGGTCTCCATCAGCGGGGAGTTTCCGGAAAAACTCAGCGCCATTGCCAAAGCGGGTTTCTCCGGCGTTGAAATTTTCGAAAATGATTTCCTCGCCTACGATGCCTCGCCTGCCGATGTCGGGCGTATGGTGCGCGATCATGGGTTGGACATTACGCTTTTTCAGCCCTTTCGGGACTTTGAAGGGATGCCGGAGCCGCATCGCGCCCGCGTGTTTGATCGGGTTGAGCGAAAATTTGACTTGATGGGCGAGTTGGGTACGGATCTGATGCTGATCTGCTCCAGCATTTCGCCCATTGCGCTGGGCGGAATTGATCGGGCCGCCGCCGATTTTTCCGAGCTTGGCGAGCGGGCGGCCAAGCGAGGGTTGCGGGTGGGCTATGAGGCTCTGGCCTGGGGGCGGCATATTCACGATCACCGCGATGCATGGGAGATTGTGCGGCGTGCCGACCACGCCAATATTGGTCTCATTCTGGATTCCTTTCACACATTATCGCGCAAGATTGACCCCAATTCGATCCGTTCGATCCCCGGAGACAAGATCTTCATTGTGCAACTGGCCGATGCGCCCCTGATTGATATGGATCTGCTCTACTGGAGCCGCCATTTTCGCAATATGCCGGGTGAGGGGGAGTTGCCAGTTGTTGATTTCATGCGCGCAGTTGCGGCCACAGGCTATAATGGCCCACTCTCGCTGGAAATCTTCAACGATCAGTTTCGCGGCGGATCGGCACGGGCGATTGCCGAAGATGGTCACCGCTCTCTGGTGTATCTGATGGATCAGGTGGTGCGGCAAGAGCCGGATATTAAAATTCCGGTGGTGCCCATGCCGGCACGGGCAAAAACCCAGGCCATCGATTTTGTGGAATTTACCGCAAGCCCGGATGAGCAGGACGATCTTGCGGCCTTGCTGCAAACGCTTGGGTTTGAGCGCACAGCAAAGCACCGGCTGCGCAATGTCGATCTTTATCAGCAAGGCGATATTCGTCTTGTGATCAACACGGAAGAGGAGGGGTTTGCCAGCTCATCCTATTCGGTCCACGGCACCAATGCCTATGCCTTTGGCATCCGGGTGGATGATGCACAGGCCGCGGTGAAACGCGCCCATGCCCTTGGTGCTGCATTGTTTTCCGAGCCGCGCCATCCGGGAGAGATGTCCATTCCGGCCATTGAAGGCGTGGGCAGCAGCGTCATCTATTTTCTGGATGATTCGCCGGCCTTGTCGCACATCTGGCAAAGCGAATTTGAGCCCCTGATTGCGGCGACACCCTCGGAGGATGTTGGCCTCAAGCGCATTGATCATCTGGCGCAAACCACCCGCTATGATGAAATGCCGACCTGGCTGTTGTTTTACAGCTCGATTTTCGAGGTCAATCGCACCCCCATGGTCGATGTGGTCGATCCCGGCGGACTGGTGCGCAGTCAGGCAATTGAAAGCCCCCAGCAGGACACATTTCGACTGACCATGAATGGTGCTGAAAACCGCAAGACCTTTGCAGGCAAATTTCTGGCCGAAGGCTTTGGATCGGGCATCCAGCATCTGGCTTTTACCACCGAAGACATCTTTGCAACTGCGACAGCCCTGAAACACAAGGGTTTTCAGGCGCTGCCGATTTCGCGCAATTATTATGATGATCTTGAAGCGCGGTTTGGCCTCGACCCCGATTTTGCCGACACATTGCGCGACAACAGCATTCTCTATGACCGCGATGACAAGGGAGAATATTTCCAGATCTACAGCCGCACCTACGGCGAGGGCCTGTTTTTTGAAATTGTCGAGCGGCGTGGGGCCTATAGTGGTTACGGTGCGCCCAATGCCCCGTTCCGTATTGCCGCTCAACGGCGCCTTTCTCGGCCTGATGGATTGCCGAAGGGCTGATTTCACATACTCCACTGTGAAGCGAGGGGACAGCGTTTTGGGACGCTTTGCATCGATCCCGATGCTACGAGAGTCTGTCTGGCTCAATCGGAACCTGACAGGCTCTCGTCGGCAAATTTAAATATGAGTATAATAATCGTATTTTAATTCTTGACATAAAAAATCATGTTAAATAGATGTCGAATGAAAGGTGCGCATGAATCTTGCGCATTTTATTTCAACACGGACCAATAGCGCGCAACCCTGCTGCCACCAGCGGGAGGGATTCCCGCGTCTTTTTCGGGGGTTTCAAGTCATGCTTTTACGGGGAACACGGCCTTTACTTATGGCGTGCACAGCGCTCTGCACGCTGTCTCTCAACGGGCCGGTCTCGGCACAGGAGGCATCGGTCAAGACCGATGCAACATCGAGCGAGCAGACGCAACTGCCAACCATTACCGTCAAGGGTAAAAAGGTTGCAAAAGGCTCTGTTACCGATACGCCGCTGGCGACACAGACAACGGCAGATGAGATTGCCAAAAAAGACATCAGCGATGTGAAAGATCTGGGCAACACCGTTGATCCAAGCGTGACCTATGTGAAAAGCTCAAAATCCGTCAACATTCGCGGTCTTGAGGCCGACCGGGTGCTCACCACCGTCGATGGCATTCCGGTTCCTTATTTCTTTGACAACATTTATGGGTTTGGCGGTGGTGCCGACACATTTGACTTCAACTCGCTGTCAACCGTGAATGTGTTGCATGGTTCCGATTCCAGCCGTGTCGGCTCTGGTGCTCTTGGCGGCGCGCTTGTTTTGCGCACACTGGAGCCTGAGGATCTGATTGGCGCTGGCAAGTCCTATGGCGGCATGGCCAAGCTTGGTTACGATGGCTCTGACCGATCCTTCACAGGCTCGGCAGCCGTTGCCAAAAAAATCGAGAATACCTCGATCATGTTTCAGAGCTCCTACAAATACGGACATGAAACCAAAAACACCGGCAATGTTGACAGCAATGGCAGCACCCGCACCAAAGCCGATCCTCTGACCGAGATTCAGCGCAACTTTCTGTTCAAGATTCGCCAGCAACTGGAGGGCGGCCATACGATTGGTGCGACGGCAGAGCGCTATGATGATGATTCCACAAAAGATTACCGATCCAACCCATCCTATGGCAGCACCTATAGCGCGGGTCATCTTGATGCGACACAGAACAAGTCGAGAGATCGGTTCTCGCTGGATTACAAATATGAATCGCCCGATGAGGACAGCCTGATCGACAATGGTGCCGCCACACTGTACTGGCAACGGAGCCAGCGTCTGGAGGGAACATCGGCCATTCGCACCACCAATCCAAAAGGTTTTTATGAACGCCTGATGGAAAGTGATGAGAAGGCTGTTGGCATGACCGGCTATCTCAATTCGGATTTTGACACCGGCAGCTTACAGCACAGTGTCACGGTTGGCGGCGATGTGAGTTTCTCGCAAACGAGCTATTATCTGTCCGGCCAGGACAGTTGCAGTGTGACCTATGTTGCCGCCTGCGCCAGCTATCAGACCAATCAGGCCTATATGCCGGATGTAAACGCTTACAAGCTTGGCGTTTATATCGAAGACAAGATCTCGCTGGGTGACAGCCCCGTATCGATTACGCCCGGCATTCGTTTTGACTGGTATAAATACGACCCGCAAAACAGCGCGGCCTGGGAAGACAACAGCGGCTATAGCGGCCTTCCCAATGGTTCCAGCGATTCACACCTGTCGCCAAAGCTTCGCGCCGCATGGCAGGTGACACCGGATGTCGAGCTGTTTGCACAATTTTCGACGGCCTTCAAGGCACCCAACCAATATCAGATGTATGTCAATTATGCCAACCCGACCTATCGCTACCGCACCATTGGCAATCCAGACCTGAAGCCGGAAAGCAGCTATGGATTTGACGTGGGGGCCAACCTCGGCAATGACGAATTCGGCGGCCGGATCACCGGGTTCAGCACCCGCTACAAGAACTTCATCGATACCAATGTGGTTTATAACACGGGCTATTCGAATGGTGAGACCTCGTATTTCAACCGCAACAATGTCCGCATCTCCGGTGTTGAAGCCTCCATTCACAAAACCTTCCCCATCGGCATTACACTGCATGGTTCGGTGGCCTATGCCCGTGGAACTGACATCGATACCGATGAGGTTCTCAGCACTGTGCCTCCCGTCAAGGCAATTGTTGGTGCGGGCTATGATACCGACTTTTGGGGCACGGACATCAGCCTGATTGCCGCGGGTGCCGTGGATAAGGATTCCACCGCCAACAGCAAGCCGGGCGGCTATGGTGTCGTCAACCTGACCGGCTGGTTCGAGCCCGAAAAGGCAAAGGGAATGCGCATTCAGGGTGGTATCTACAACCTGTTTGACAAGCAATATTACGATGCCCTTGAGGTCAAGGACGTCAACAACGCAAACGCGCTCTATTCTGAAGCCGGACGATATTTCAAGATTTCGATTACCCAGAAGTTTTGATTGGCCGGTTGCCATCGAAAATAGGCGGGGTGGCCATTGGCTTGCCCTGCCTTAAAACATGAACAATAAACTCATATATTGATTGACCTCCAATAATATGACTATAATGTTCATGTATTTTGCAGCATCGGACCGAAAAGTGAGACCCGGTTTTCGGTCCGATGCACCAAGTCGCCGAACCAGAGACAAGCCTTTTGCCTCGGCCTGCCCATGCCAACCCATGGCGCGCCTGACCTGTACAACAAGAAGAGACCTCCCCATGAATCGCGCAGAGTTTACCAGCGCCGACATACGGCAAATCAAGATTGACAACCCCACCATGCGCGAACGCGATATTGCCGCGCAATGTGGCATCACGGAAGCCGAATATGTCGCGGCCTGGCTTGGGCATTCTGCCACCCGCATCACCTGCGATTTCGACAGAATCTTTCCAAAACTGGAAGCGTTGGGCGTTGTGATGGCGCTGACGCGCAATGAAAATGCCGTGCATGAAAAAATCGGCTGTTATGACCGCTTCATTGGCGGCAAAAAGGCCGCAATGATGCTGGGCGAGCAGATTGATACCCGCATGTTTCCAGAGCATTGGGTACATGGTTTTGCGGTTGAAACCACGCTTGGCGACAGTGTCAAACGCAGCTTTCAGTTCTTCGACGCACAAGGCGACGCTGTCCACAAAATTCACCTGCGCCCTGAAAGCGATGTTGCGGCATGGCAGGCTTTGGCCCGTGAACTGGCACTGGATGACCAGAGCACCGATCTCAACATCCAGCCGCCCGTCGAAGAGGTTTTTGCCAATGATGGCAACGTGCCGCTCAATGATCTTCGCCATCGCTGGAGCACCATGACCGACACCCACCAATTTGTCGGCCTGCTGAAGGCGCTCGAACTGTCGCGCCTGAAGGCCATTTCCAGCGTGGGCGATGATTTCGCCTGGAAGGTTTCGCCACAGGCCGTCGCCACCATGTTTGAAGATGCTGTGCGCACACAGGTACCGCTGATGTGTTTTGTCGGCAATCAGGGCTGTGTTCAGATTCATTCCGGCCCTGTGAGCAACGTCAAACCTCTTGGCCCGTGGCTGAACATTATGGACGAGACCTTCCACCTGCATCTGCGTGCTGACCGCATTGCTGAGGCCTGGGTGGTGCGCAAACCAACCGACAAAGGCCATGTGACATCGCTGGAAGCCTATGATGCGCAGGGCAATCTGATCATCCAGTTTTTTGGCAAGCGCATTGAGGGACAGGACGAGCGCCCACAATGGCGCACCATTGTCGAAAACCTGCCAGTCTCAGACACGTCGAGGGCAGCATGAAAAACACCCTTTCCGTGCAATTGAAAGCACAGGCCGCAATAATGATGGGTTTCATCGTCATTTTTGCCGCCCCCCTTGCCATCGCTGAGGAGCATCGGCCATCAAAGATTGTCGCAATCGGTGGCTCGGTGACCGAAATTGTCTATGCGCTCGGTGAGGAGCAGCGCCTTGTGGGCCGTGACTCAACAAGTATCTATCCACCAGAAGCACGGAAGCTGCCAGACACGGGCTATATCCGCGCTTTGTCGCCCGAAGGTGTTTTATCGCTCACGCCAGACCTCATTCTGATGTTGCAGGGTGCCGGTCCGCCAGAAGCGCTGGAAACACTCAAGGCCGCAGGCGTCTCTCTGGTCACAATCCCCGATGGATATGACGCAGCATCGATCAGCCAGAAGGTCGAAGCCGTCGGTGCCGCACTGGGTGTCGACGAAAAAGCCCATGCCCTTGCAGCACGCCTTGATGCATCGCTCAAGGCCGTGCTTGCCAAAAATGGAGCGCCTGAGCACAAAGCCCGGGTTCTTTTCGTTCTTTCCTTGCAAAGCGGTCGGATCATGGCTGCCGGCGCGCAAAATCACGCTGATGGCATCATCAAACTGGCCGGTGGCGAGAATGTGATGGCAGACATTCATGGCTACAAACAGGTCAGCGATGAAGCCATTATCAAAGCCGCGCCGGATGTGATTGTGATGATGACCGGCACTGGTGGCCACAGTGTTGATGATCAGACCGTGCTGGATACGCCCGCCATTGCCTCGACACCGGCCGGCAAGGCAAAACGGCTGGTGCGCATGGATGGCATGTATCTGCTTGGTTTTGGACCACGAACGGCAGAAGCAGTGCAAACGCTTCACACGGCACTCTACCCTGATAGCGGCAAAACGGAGTAATCACCCATGGCAATGGCATGGTCCCGGACATCCGAAACGGCAACGCCTGTCTTGGTCCGTCATTCCCGTGCGGTCCGGGCGAGAGCCAGCCTTGTGCTGCTCGCGCTGTTTCTGGCAGCCTCAGCCCTGGTGTCCTTGACCGCTGGCGCTTCTGATGCGTCAACGGCGACCGTATTACGCCACTATCTTGGTTTGAACACCACCATTGCGACGCGGGATCTGTTGATTATTGAGCAGATTCGCCTGCCGCGCGTGTTCATGGGCATGTTGGTGGGGGCGGCCCTTGCGGTGTCCGGCACGATCATGCAAGGCATGTTTCGCAATCCGCTGGCCGATCCCGGCCTTGCTGGAATTTCCGCAGGGGCTGGCCTTGGTGCCGCCATTGTCATCGTGCTGGGTGGCTCGATTGCCTTGCCCTTCATCGGCTTTGCAGGTTTTCTTGCCCTGCCAATTCTGGCATTCTTAGGCTCGCTGGCAACAACCGCGGCACTTTACACCGTTTCCACCCGCAATGGACGCACCTCCGTTGCCACCATGCTGCTGGCTGGCATTGCCTTTGCCGCTTTGGCCATGGCGGCAACCGGCGGTCTGATTTACATCGCCAATGACCATCAGATTCGTGACCTGACCTTTTGGCAACTCGGCTCGCTGGCCGGTGCAACATGGCTGAAAGTTGCAACACTTGCCACCATACTTGCGGTCTCATCTCTGGCCCTTCCCTTCATGGCGCGGGGGTTGAATGGCCTGTCGATGGGCGAGGCGGTTGCCGGTCATATGGGCATTCCGGTTGAAACCTTGAAAAGAAGCGGCATCGTCGTGGTCTCCGCCATGACGGGTGGTGCTGTGGCCGTCAGCGGCGGCATTGGCTTTGTCGGCATTGTCGTGCCGCATGTTCTGCGGCTGGCTATCGGTCCCGACCATCGCTACCTGCTTCCGGCCGCAGCCCTGCTGGGGGCAGCGTTGCTGGTGCTTGCCGATGCGGTAGCACGCACAATCGTTGCACCGGCAGAACTGCCGATCGGCATTATCACAGCCTTGTTCGGCGCTCCATTTTTCCTTTGGTTGCTGCTGAAACGGCGCACACTTCTGGATATGTGAATGGCAGAATTCATTGCGCGCAACCTGAGCGCCCGCTACGCAGATCGTCCGATCCTGCATCAGGTCGATTTCCTGGCCCGTGCGGGTGAAGTCACCATTATTGCCGGGCCAAACGGATCGGGAAAATCAACACTGATCAAGGCCATCAGCGGTGAGATTGCCTATAGCGGCTCGGTGCAGATCAATGGCTCTGATCTTTCCCATCTCAAAGCCTGGCAGGTTGCGACTATCCGCGCCGTGCTGCCGCAGGAAACCTCCGTTGTCTTTCCCTATACCGTGGCTGAGGTCGTTCTTTTCGGTCTGGAAGCAGGCGCAATCGGCAGATCACGCAACACAGCAGGGCTGATAGAAGAGTCCCTGCATCGCGTCGGGCTGGCGGGTTTTTCCCATCGGCTCATATCCGAATTGTCTGGCGGCGAGCGTCAGCGGGTCCAGCTTGCGCGTGTGCTTTGCCAGATCTGGCAGCCGGTTGGCGATAGCGGCCCCCGCTGGCTGGTGATGGATGAGCCTGTGGCAAATCTCGACATAAAACACCAGATTTCCTTGATGAATATCGCCCGCACCTATGCGGCTCAGGGCGGAGGCGTCATCGCCGTCATGCATGATCTCAATCTCTCGGCGATGTACGCCGACAGGCTGATGTTGATGAAACAGGGGAAAATTGTGATCGAAGGGGCTCCATCTTCGGTGCTGACTGCGTCGATGCTCAGTGATGTGTTTGACTGCAATCTCCAGCCAAATCTTGTGCCGCCCAACAAACCCTTCATCCTGCCGCAGCCCAATGTGGCCGATTGACAGTCTTTGACTGTCTGCCCGCCGGATTGTCGGCGGGCAGAGCATGGCTGATCAAATTTTGGGCTGATCAAATTTTGGCAAGTTTCATTTTATCTTGCCCGCTCGACGAATTTGACACTTCGTGCCAGATTTCGGCATCAATTTTACCGACAAGCTCAGGATACAGATGCGGATCAAAGATCGGCGTGCTCGAACGTCTCTGCTCGAAGTAATCCCGTGTGAGCTTGATCACCAGAGGCGACATCAGGCAAATTGCCACAAGGTTGATGGACGCCATCAGCCCCATGGATGCGTCGGCGGCATCAAACACCGTGGTGGCGCTCTCATAGGAGCCCCAAAGCACCATCAACAGCAGACCAATGCGCGCGCATGTCAGGCCAATTTTATTGTCCAGTCCAAGATAGACCAGCGCATTCTCAGCATAAGAATAGTTGCCGAGTACCGAGGTCCAGGCAAAGAAAAAGATGGCGATTGCGATGAAATACTGTCCTGCACCGCCAATATGGGCGGACAAGGCAGCCTGCGTGAGCGGTGTGCCAGTCAGTTCGCCACCGGGCACAAGCGTACCAGACAGAACAATCATCAGCCCGGTTGCCGTGCAGATCAGCAGCGTATCAATGAAAACGCCAAGTGCCTGCACCATGCCTTGCGAGGCAGGGTGGTGCGGATTGGGGGTCGCAGCAGCAGCAATATTCGGCGCAGATCCCATACCGGCCTCGTTTGAGAACAGGCCACGCTTGACGCCATTGAGCATCGCACCCGCAATGCCGCCAACCGCCTGTTCATAACCGAATGCACTTCTGACGATCAGCATGAACGCCGCAGGCACATCGGCAATGTTCACAATCAAAACGTAGAGAGCAACGCCAAGATAGGCAACAGCCATAAACGGCACCACATATTCGGCGCAGCGGGCAATCTGCTTGATGCCACCAAAGATAACCACGCCGGAAATGGCAGCAATCACAACGCCAACGCCCAGCTTGGGCATTCCAAACGCCCCATGCATGGCTTCCGCGATGGAATTTGCCTGAACCGCGTTGAAAACCAGACCAAACACCAAAATCAGGCAAATGGCGAAAATCGCCGCCGCCCATGGCGCGTTCAGACCACGCGCAATGTAGAATGCGGGACCGCCACGGTATTCTCCACTTTGGCCACGCACCTTGAACAATTGCGCCAGCGTGCTTTCGGCATAGGCTGTGGCCATGCCAAGGGCGGCAACAACCCACATCCAAAAGAGCGCACCGGGCCCACCAAGCGTCATGGCAACCGCAACACCAGCCAGATTGCCGGTTCCCACCCGCGAGGCAAGACTGGTGCAAAGGGCCTGAAAAGGCGTGATACCGGCCGAATCCGCCTCAGGTGCGCGCGTGACAACGCGAATAAATTCAGGAAAATGGCGAAATTGCAAAAAGCCCAGACGGACTGTGAAATAAACACCCACGGCGAGCAAGCCGTAGATCAGGACATAGCCCCAAAAAAATGTATTCAAAAATCCAATCACCATTGTCATGCAAGTCTCCCCTTCTTTGAAGAATAAATGGCTGTATCACGACATGATTGCTTCAATTCCACCCGATTGAAGCTGACAATCATGCCGAAAATTTAAAATGCTACAGCATGGGACGTAAGGATGCCCCATGTGGCAATGTATCAGGTCTGTGTGGTACCCCTCCTGGTGTCGCCGGGTGCATCAGGTTTTCAAAGGACGGATCTGAAGCGCATCGCGTAAATCAAGATGGTGTGTATGCTTGATACGCGCTGTCAGATGCTTCTCAATATCATTGATATGCGTCACCATCACGCGCGCAGCTTCTCGGTAATCCCTCCTGTCCAGAAGATCAACGATACGTTCATGATCATCGCAGGAGCAGGTCGCATCTGGCGTGGATTGATAGAGCGCTTCAAAGAGCAGGCTTCGCGCTGTCAGATCACTGAGAACATCCAGCAGTGGATCAAACCCCAGCACCTCGGCGAGGCAGACGTGAAAGTCCGCAAGAAGATGACTTCGGGCTGCAATATCATTCGATGCAATCGCCTCGCGCTGTTGGGCAATATGCTCACGCAGCCTGATGATTGCCTCTGGCTCTACTGTGTCAATCGTATTGAGAATGCCCGATTCAATGGCACGACGCGCCTGAAACGCCGCCATTGCCTCTTCGACCGATGGCTCGACAACAAACCAGCCGCGCCGCGCCGTTACCTGCACAAGCCCGCGTGCCTCCAGCCGCGTCAGCGATTGCCGCACCACGGTCCGGGAGACGCCAAACAGCGTTGCAAGTTCCTGCTCTCCCAGCCGCATTCCGGGCCGCAGGCGCCCGCCAAGAATGGCATCAATGATCGATCGGTCGATGTGAATCGACTGTTGCTCCACCGCGTCCCCTCCCTGTCGTCCTGCCGGATCTTGATGTATCCCGCCTGAGTTATCACCTTGGATACAAGAAACGCAATAGTCCTGGTGTTTGTCTGGTTTCATTTGAACCTGACAGACACAAGAAAACTGAGCCGGTTTTGCACCATCATTTCATTGATGGTATAATTTCGGGCTTGAGGACCCCTCTGATAGTCCATTCAGATGTTCAGGAGACACGATGAAATTTCTCTCAGCAATGGCTTTTGGGGTCGCCTTTATCACCTCAGCCCAGGCACAAAGCATCAATGCAGGTAATCACCAGGCATCCGAGGCGCTACCCTTCACGGCACGCGAGATTGCGCGTTTCGATACGCCGTGGGCTATCGCCTTTCTGCCCAATGGAAAAATGCTGATCACAGAAAAGCCGGGCCTGATCTTCCTGACAGCCCAAAACGGGCAAAAAATCCCGGTTGCCAATGTGCCAGCAGTCGCCGCAGAGGGGCAGAACGGCCTGCTCGACATCGCCCCGGCACCAGACTTCAAGACAAGTCAGGCAATCTATCTCACCTATTCAGAGCCGGGGACGTCTGGGAGCAGCCTCGTGCTTGCACGGGCAAAACTTCTTGCCTCTGGTGCACAGGCCTCGCTGGAAAACCTGAAGGTAATCTGGCGGCAAACCCCGGCTGGCGGTGGCGGGCAATCCGGCGGCATCATTGCTTTTGATCCAGAGGGAAAGCACCTCTATCTCACCGTTGGCGATCGTATGCGCCCGGAGACGGCCCAAGATCCCGATCAGGCACGGGGCAAACTTCTCCGGCTCAATCTGGATGGCTCGACGCCTGCCGACAATCCCCATGCCGATCAAGGGGGCGTCAAGGCGCAAACATTCACAACCGGCCATCGCAATCCATACGGCCTGGCCTTCACGGATGATGGAAACTTATGGCTGCATGAAATGGGCCCGCGCGGTGGCGACGAGCTTAATCTGATCAAGGCCAACGGCAATTACGGATGGCCGCTGGTGTCAAACGGCGACAATTACAGCGGCAAGCCAATTCCCCGCCATGCGACAAGACCGGAGTTCATTGCACCAGTTCTCTACTGGAACCCGGTGATCGCACCGGCGGGCATGGTCATCTATCATGGTCCGATGTTTCCCAAATGGCGCGGTTCAGCGCTGATCGGTGGCCTTGCATCCATGGCGCTGATTCGCGTCACCTTCGATGGTCGCGGTGGCGCACAAGAGGCCGATCGCTTTGACATGCAGGCACGAATCCGTGATGTCGCCACCGCTCCAGACGGAGCGGTATGGGTCATCGAGGACGATAGCGACGGGCGTTTGTTACGCCTGACACCCGGAAAACGCTGAATAACAGGAACAGGAGGCATCTCCTATCTCTTTGCTTATCCTTGTTTTTATGAAAGTTACTTCTCATTCGGCAGGCAAACTCCAGAGAGAAATAATCCATCTGAGATTGCGTCTTGTTTCGCAGTTGTACGCAGCCTATTCTGTCTGGACAATCAGATGGAGGCGACGACATCGTGAAAAGAGATATTGGAATTGATCTCATACGCGGCGTGGCAATGATAACGATTGCAATTAATCATGCCTATTTTTTTGCTGTTTCTGGCGGTTATCAAGGCCCACGCATCCCCACGCCTACAGTTTTTGGACTGTCATCGGCCGCCGAACTGTTTGTGGGCCTGTCCGGCTATATGGTCGGCATGGTCTATGCCAGACGTGAGCAATATGGACCGAAACTGGCGCAACGCGCAGGCAAGCTTTATATTTTAAATGCTGTGATGTTGGCAGCCCTTTCGCTTTTTGTGCTGGTGGTGCCCGCCAATCTTGTTTCAGCCACGCGGCTTGAACCTTACATGAATGATCCCGGCTCTGCTGTTATCAACTTTCTGACACTGCAACATGCACCCAACCTGCTGGATGTCTTGCAACTTTATATCATCTTTATGATCACCGCGATTCCCGCCACATGGTTGTTGCGAAAATCCCTGCTTATTTTCATCACTTCAACCGCACTGATCTATTGTATCGCCCAGATTGCGCTGTTCAGCGGTCATGATATTGGCGCAAATCCATTCTGGTTACCCGCCTGGCAATTTCTGTTTTTCGGCAGCATGGCCGCAGGTTTCAAAACCCTGCATGTGCCGATATTTGCCTGGATTGACAAAAACACCAGACTGATTGTGGTGCCGTTTGCCCTGCTGGCCTTGACCTATGCCTATATAAAACTCGGGCCCGTTTTGGGATATCAACATTACGCCCCCAAAAAAGGCGAGTTGAGCATTGTCCGAATCCTGCATGCCGTAACGCTGGTGGCATTTTATGCCTTTATGATAGCGCTCACACGACGCTGGCATCAGACAAAACCCCTGCAGTCTGTGGCACTGATTGGCAGACAGACGCTCAATGGCTTTCTGGCCAGCATTGTTTTTACCTATTACGGTGTGCTCTTCATAGCGCAACCCATTGGCGGTATTCCGGGTTATCTCCTGATGACCACGATGGTTCTGGCCAGCGTGTATGTCTGCGCTGCCTGGTCAGAACGGCGCAAAAACCAAGAGAAGGCACTGAACCCTGGTTATCGGAAAGGCTGAGAGAAACAAGCGGCGTTTTCAATGAAAGCAGCCATCTGAAGCGTTGACTATTCAACACATGGAATCAGATGAGAGAGCCCAGAACATTGTATTGGATTTGCCGTGCTGCGCTTTATCCTTCTGTTTGCGCATGTGCTTTATCGTTCAACTGATCCCGGTTAAACGCGACATGAGAGCGTCTGTCAGCTTTACAGCACCGGCTTTGCTGCCTCGCGTCATACCTGCTGCACAAGAACATCCGCTGGCACATCCGTCGGAGCGCTTGCCCGTTGGAGAAAATGCTGCATGGATTGAAAAAACACCTTCAGAAAAATCCGGACCGCATTCTCAGTCGGATTGATTGGGCCATCCGTATAAAGATCCGTCAGCCATTGTATCACTGCAAGCCGTTGCACGCCCAGAACCGGCAAAGCGAGCGGACCTGCCTGATGCAGACAATACCAGTCCGACACAAGCTCAAGCATCGAAACCTCTGCGAGATCCTGATGGGGGCACCGGGCCGCCAATGGAATGGCACCCATTCCAGAGGGGCGGGTGCGCTCATCCGCGCACAATTGTGCCAGCGACATGGGCGCAATGCAGGCCACAACATCACTCGGCCATTCTTTGGGAAAATACCGATGCTGCACCAGCGCTGTGGTGTGCAGACGCAAGAACTCCCCATAGGTTTGCGCCAGCAGGGCCTGATCCGGCACCGCACCGGATAGCACCGTTTCGCGGCAATACGCGGCCACAACAGCCGAATCCAGCGGCAGCCCTGAGAGATCAACCGTGTCCACGGCAATGGTATTGCTGCGAACAGTCAGTGTTTTGAACGCGGGCGGAAACGCCACCAGAGATGGCACGGCCACATTGACCAACTGGCCTTGCGCCCGCTTTCGCCGCGTCACCCCCTCCACATGCAGGTGGCCGCTGAAATGAAGCGGAATGCCGGCCGTAATCAGCGCGTAGGCAACAGCATCAAGGGGCCTGCGCCGGGCCTTGGTACTGTTGGGAAATAAGGCCTCGGAGATGCCCGCCGGTTCATCGAACGGGTCAATCACAGGATAGTGGGAAAAGGTCAGCAACGTCTTGCCAAGGCGTCTGGCGCGGGCAGCAACGTCGGCAATCCACTCAAACATAAAGGGTTTCAGCCGCAGCATCGCATTCCAGCCGGCCGATGTGCTGTCGATGAAAGCCTGCTCGGAGCCTGTGGGGAAATGGCCATCCCGCGGCTCAAACACATTGGCATCAATCATCAACAGCCAAAGTCCATCCTGTGGCTCAATCAGATAGGATGCATCCATCAGGCGATAGTGATTGTGCCGATTGGCTGAGTAAACGTCATAGAGGCGATTTGAGGCCGCATCTGAGCTGCCAAACGGCGTTTCCCAATGCAGATCGCCGGGGCGGCGAAAATAGCCGAAAGCAGCCATGGGATCGAGACCGGATGGATAGCCCTCGCAATACATTTGCGGGTTCAGCACATGGTCTGGCAAGGCCACTCCCGCATCGCTGCTGACCAATTGGCTTGTGCCATCCTGCTGCAAAAACCGCTTGGTCTGGTGGCGGCCGATAGGCCCAAAAATATCATGATTACCGGGCAAAGCGTAAAAGCGCGTACCATAGCGGGCCTCATGCTCGCTCAGCAATCGGGCAAGGCTGGCCGTGGTCTGGCGCTGGCCATCATCGGTATAATCGCCCAGCAGCACGACATGGCGAATGCCACGCACAACAACAGCCTCAAGGGCAGCAGACAAGGCCGCAGCACTTTCGTTGAACACGCGGGTGGACGCACGGGTGTCGGCCCAAGTGCGCAAGGTCAGGGTGCGATCCCCCTGCCGCACCCCAGAGACGCCAAAGTCACCATCAACATCATGAAAATGCGCATCGGCAATCACTGCCAGAGAAAAAGACGAAGGATCAACCATGGAGCCATATCACCCATGCGCTTCGATCCTGTCAATCTTCAGCATGGACATCAAAACGGTTTTCATCAGAGAGCAGCATCATGCGAGAGGCGACGATGCCATGCCCCGGAAGCTTCACCTGCCAACAGACGAAGCTCGCGCAGCGCCGCCCCATCCTGATCGGAAACCTCGTGAGAGCGGTGCAACAAGCCGCCCAGATCATGAATAGCAACTTCGGCAGCCGTGCTGGCAAGACCTGCCGCCCGCCGCGCCGTGATAATGGTTTGGGTATCAGCACCACTTTCCACCGCTTCAAGATAGGCACGGTTTGCCTTCAGCCCCTCATTGATCAAGGCGGACAAGGGCAGCGCCGGATCGGGCCACAGCACCAGAACCGCCACCAGAGCGGTCAGGCTGCCAATGGTGTTATCAAGAATGCGGGCCGAGGCGACGCCAGCGCCGGATTGCAACAACTCCGTGACCAGAATGAACAGCATGGTGAGAGCCACGACAAACACGGTATAATTGACGCTACGCAGGGCAATGGTCAGCCCCGCCAGCGGCACAACAATCACCGCCAGCACCAGTGGCTGATCAACCAGATGCAGAAAGCCAAGTGTTGCAACCCCGCCAAGTGCACTACCAACAATACGCTCCAGACTGCGCGTCCAGGTGAAGCGTGCGGCACCTTGCAACACCACCACCACGGCCATGGTGGCCCAATAGGGATAGCCGAAATTGAACACGAGAGCGACATAATAGACCGCAAGCACACCCGCCGCTTGCCGAAGCGCATGGCGAAGAGCCACGTTGAGCGGCATGTCCGGCACCGCCGACCGAAAACTGGCGTCAGACGGCGGCGGCATCGGCATGGCCGCATCCTTGCCGCGCAAGGCCTGTTCCACGGCCAACAGGCAACCTTTGAGGGTTTCATCCGTCATGGCCTGACAGGATTGATGCAGCCGCTCAAGCGCATCCGCAAAACCTGTATCCCCCTGCTCGCCCTTGGCCTGCCCGTCGTGAACAAGCGTGGCACGACTGGCGTTCAACGCATCCAGAATCGCCAGCGCACAGGCCATGCGGTCTTCCGCTCGGCCTTTGCCCAGAATGAAGGCGTGATCAAGAGCAATGAGAGCACTGAAAATTGTCTCCACTTTGGCATGCAGAGCTAAAAACGGCACAAGCATTTCTGGGGGCTCATTCTGATAGCGCACCAGCAGACCGCGCAAACGCTCAATGGCAATCCGTACAGAGCGCCTATGGCTGGCGTGGCCAGGATGCCAGACACGATCCCGATGCGGCCTCTGGCCTGTTACCACGAGATCACTCGTCATATCTGTCAACCGCATCAGCACGGCACCAGCGGCCTGACGAACCGGCAACCAGGTATTTATCCGCATCAATCCATTGATCAGCACAAAGGCCCAAAGGCTACCCCCCAGAAAAGCCAATGCCTGCAACGCCGCAAGCTCGAACGATCTGGGAAAGCCAACCGCGACCACGCCAACCACCGCCAGCAGCGTCGCCAACATGCTGGAATGCGCCAACCTCCATGGCAAAAGAAGAGACGCAAACACCAGCAGCGGGCCAGCGACCATAGCCGCCAGATGACCAAATGAGGCGATCCATGCGCCGAAAAAGGCAATCAAAGCGCCAAACACCGCAAACAACAACAGCAGAAAACGCCGCTGACGATCCGGGCCGGGACCATCGCAAAGACAGGTCCAGAAGGCGGCAAAAATTGCCCATCCCATATGATGTTGGCCACTGGCGATCACCAGCACCAAAGGCACCGCCACCGCAACAGCCGCGCGTCTGGCCTCTGCCAGCGTGAAATGCTCCGGCGTCAGACCAAATGAGCGCAATTCCAGCCAACGTGCCACACGGCGTAAGGTCACAGACAGGCTGTGATGTTTTCCAGCACCAGGATTTCTTTCACCCATATCTCAACACCCATTCGGCAATCATCAATGGTTGATGTCAACTGCTGATCCATGAAGACGCTCATCTCAAGCCGTCTTGATACTTCTTTTATTGGTCGGACCAAATCAAAGCAGTTAACGATGTTGTTATTTTATATATTTCAATGGAAAATATTGCAATTCCTTCAATATCTGGTAGGACCAATATTGACACAATAGCGTGTTTTCGGCACGAACATGGGCAAGGTTGCGACCGCAAGGAAAAGCGCATGCAGAATTTACCGGATCGGATTGAGGCGATCATTGCCGATAACAGGCTGGAAACAGGCGCGCGCCTGCCATCCGAGCGGCAATTGGCGGCTGAACTTGGTGTTTCCCGTTCCAGCCTGCGTGAGGCAATCCAGCATCTGACAACGCAAGGCAGGCTGATCAGCCGTCGCGGCGGCGGCACCTATGTGGCAGAACTGCCAATGGACACGCCGCTGCACCGCGCGTTTTTACCGCTGACAAGCCTTGTGAAGCAGCGGCCAGACTATTGGCAGGACGTGATGGAGATTCGCAAATCGCTGGAGGGAGATGCTGCCTTTTATGCTGCGGAACGGGCCAGCGATGCGGATAAAATCCGCCTGAAAGCCGAGCTTGAGCGGATGTCGCATGCCATCACAGACGCAAGCGCCGCTTCTGCGGCCCGCGCTGATGCCGATTTTCACATGATGATTGTTCACGCCTCGCATAACGCGGTGTTTGCGCAGGTGATGGCCGGGCTGTTTGATCTGCTGGAAGAGAGCATTTCCCACAGTCTGGAGGCGCTCTACCATCTGCCCAGCACTGTCGATATGCTGGAGCGTCAGCACGCCGCCATCATTGAGGCCATTCTGGCCGGGCGCGCGGCACAGGCCCGTACGGCCGCCCTTGATCATCTCGCGTTTGTGGAGCGCACCCTGCGCCCCATAGAGGATGCGGCGGCGCGCCAACGGCGCGCATCCCATGCCCTTTCCCGGAGTCTGTCTTAAGAGCCTGTCTGGTTCTGTTTGAACCAGACAGGCTCAAAACTTTTGCGCTTTCGCTTGTCTTATCGGGAAAACCGGCACTCGCTTTTCCCGACAAGCTCTCAAAGGATGTCTGCCATGATCATTTCCTCCGCCTCCGATTACCGCGAAGCCGCCCGGCGTCGGCTGCCGCCGTTTTTGTTTCATTACATTGATGGTGGTGCCTATGCGGAACACACGCTGCGGCGCAATGTTGACGACCTCTGCGGGCTTGCCTTGCGCCAGCGGGTGCTGAAAAGCGTTGGAGACATTGATCTGAGCACGACGCTTTTCAACGAAGCCTTCAGTATGCCGGTTGCACTGGCCCCTGTGGGGTTGACCGGCATGTATGCCCGGCGCGGCGAGGTGCAGGCGGCCAAGGCCGCGCAGGCAAAGGGCATTCCCTTTACCTTATCCACGGTCTCTGTCTGCCCGATTGAAGAGGTGCAGAGTCAGACAAACCGGCCAATCTGGTTTCAGCTCTACGTGTTGAAAGATCGCGGTTTTATGCGCAATGCGCTGGAGCGCGCCTGGGCGGCCGGCATTCGCACGCTGGTGTTTACCGTTGACATGCCGGTTCCCGGCGCACGCTACCGCGATGCGCATTCCGGCATGTCCGGGCCCAATGCTGCCATGCGCCGCATTCTGCAAGCTTTTACCCATCCCGCCTGGGCGATGGATGTTGGCCTGCTGGGCCGCCCCCATGATCTGGGCAATATTTCGGCCTATCGCAACGAAAAAACCAGCCTTGCCGATTATGTTGGCTGGCTTGGTGCCAATTTTGACCCATCCATTGGCTGGAATGACCTGCAATGGATCAGAGATTTCTGGAAAGGGCCCATGATCATCAAAGGCATTCTTGATGCCGACGATGCACGCGACGCGGTGCGCTTCGGTGCCGATGGCATTGTGGTCTCCAATCATGGCGGGCGGCAACTGGATGGCGTCTTGTCCTCAGCGCGGGCTTTGCCTGCCATTGCCGATGCGGTTAAAGGTGAACTGACCATTCTGGCCGATTCCGGTATTCGCTCTGGTCTTGATGTTGTGCGTATGGTGGCCAATGGAGCCGATGGCGTTCTGCTGGGCAGGGCTTTTGTCTATGCCCTTGCCGCCGCAGGCGGGCAGGGGGTTGAAAACCTGCTCGACATCATTGCCAAGGAAATGCGCGTGGCCATGACGCTGACCGGAGCACGGAAAATCGCCGATATTTCACGGGAGAATCTGGTGCGCACGCTTGAAAAGCCAATCGATTGACCGGATCGTGACACGACAGAGCACAACAGCCCTCGCGCTTACCATTCAGTGCAGGATTGAAAATGTCCGCAACCTCATTTTGCCGCTTTGCTTCAAACAATAGAAATTGTAAGCATTTAGCATAAAGGCTTGCTGTTTGCCGCACGGCAATGGCTCGTGCATTCGCTTTGGCGGTGCATGATGGCCAGTGGAGTTGAAGCAAATCGCCACCTATTGGCACGTAGGGTTTTATTGAGGGACAACCATGGATCTGCGCATCCTTCACATTGATGACGACCTTGCTTTGGCCCGACTGGTGAAGAAAAAACTGGAGCGTCGCAATTGTGTTGTGCTGCATCAAGGCGATGCAGAGGCGGCTCTTTCCCTGTTGCAACAGGAGCCGTTTGATGTTGTGATTCTGGATCATTATCTGGAAAACACAACAGGCCATGACGTTCTTGAGCAGATGCGCCATTTGCATATCAATGTGCCGGTGATTTACATTACCGGCTCGAATGAGGCCAAAGTGGCGGTTGACGCCATCAAGGCTGGCGCTGCTGATTATGTCATCAAAAGCATTGATGACGATTTTTTTGATCTGCTGGAAGACGCCATCCGCCAGACCGTCAGCATGGCAAAACTGCGACAGGAAAAACAGCTGGCCGATGACGAAATCCGCCGGGGAAAGGAGCGGGCCGAAACGCTTCTGGCTGAAATGAACCACAGGGTGGCAAACAGTCTGGCGCTTGTGGCCGGTCTTTTGCGCTTGCAGGCCGGTGCCACAGACAATGAACAGGTGCGTCAGGCCCTGACCGAAACCCAGAGCCGTATATCAGCCATCGCAGGAATGCACCGCAGTCTGTACACATCTGAACATGTCAATGATGTCGCGATGGACCGTTATTTGCAGGCATTGATCCGGGATATTTCAAGCACTGTGGACACCAGTCAAAACCCGGTGGACATTGTGATCGAGATTGATCCGATTGAACTGCCGTCCGACAAGGCCGTTTCTGCGGGTATGATTGTCAGCGAACTGGTGACCAATGCTGTGAAATATGCTTATCCACAAGGGGTTGCCGGGAAAATTCATGTCAGCTTCAAGCGACATGATGCGACAACTGCAAGGCTTGCCGTCGAAGATCAGGGCGTTGGTCTCAACAGCCAGCACAACAACACCGCTTCTACCGGACTTGGCCAGAAAATCATCAAATCCATGGCCGAGACCATCGGAAACGGCATTCACTACCCCGATTGCGAAAAAGGTGCGGTGGCTGAGGTCATGGTCAACCTTGCTCCGCACCCCGTGCACACATAAGGGGATCAGCTCAAAGCTGATTAAGCTTATGGAAGACTTTTTCGAGAATGGCATTCAGAGCAGCCATCTCATCGTCACTGACATTGCTGAAACTTTGCTCGAAAATGTCGCGGGCTTCTTTCAGTGCAAGAGCGCGCAGCCTGTCGCCCTCCTCAGTCAGGCAGGCCTCTGTCACACGGGCATCCGTGGGGCGCACGCGGGTTGTAACCTGCCCATCGCCGATCATGCGCTGCACCACCTTGGTTGTGGTGTTGAGACGCATGGTGGAAAAATCGGCAATCTCTGAAATCGACAGATAGGTATCTTCATAGAGCGACATCAGCACCCGCCAGCGCGGCACATCAATGCCCATCGGCTTCAGGCGCTTGTCAAGAATCTGAACATAGCGCGCATCAACACGGCTGATCCAGTAGAAAGGCCAGTTTTTCTTGAATTGCGTATTCATATACCGGGCGTCCAAGGATGTCTCTCTGCGTCGTTTGTTGATCTTGCTGGCCATGGTTGACTGTCTATTTTCCAGAACCAGAATCAATTCAGTGACGGAACCTATAGCATGTCGCGTTCGACTGCCATCATTTGAACGACAGCGTATATGAGCAATAAATAAAGACAAGTGAACCTTTGTTGCCATGCAGGAGACGGCACCGTGAAACAGCTGAACTGAAGGCAATCCGGCCATCAAACATGCGGCATTTGCCCATCAATTGATCGCCCCGTCAAAAATATCGATTTATCAATTTATTTCTGTTTACGACCCGGACAAAAACAGTAATATTCATCTAAATCATTTTGAAGACGCCCTCCAAAGCCATGGAAATTGGGATGGGGAGCCGCAGAGGAGGCTTGAAAATCGCAAACCGGCAGCCGGGAACTGCCGTGCAGAGCAAAGCATGATCAGGCCACCTGTTTGAAATGACCTTGCATACCTCAGCCCCCGCCAAGAGGGGCTTCACAGAATATCATCTCCAGAAAGGGTCCATGATGAAAAAGACAGTGTTTGCCATCACCGCGATGGCCAGTCTGACATTTTCTTCGGCTGTTTTTGCCGAAACAAAGCTGACAATTGCCAATTGGCTGCCGCCATCACACCCGCTTTTTGCCGAGGTGATCGTGCCGATGGCCAAAAACATCACCGAAGCCACTGGCGGCGAAGTGACAACCAGCGTTCTGCCAGCACCTCTGGGGCCGCCACCTGCGCAATTTGATCTGGCTGCCAATGGCGTGGCCGATATTACCTTTGGGGTACAGGGCTATAACGCCGGTCGGTTCAAGACCACAAATCTTGCCGAACTGCCATTTCTGGGCGACAGTTCGGAAACGATCTCTGTGGCGTACTGGCGTACCTTCGACAAGATGCTGAACAAGGCAGGCGAATATGACAAGGTCAAGGTTCTGGCTGTTTTCACCCATGGCCCCGGCGAAATCTTTTTGAAAAAGGGAGACGTCGCTTCGGTTGACGTGCTGAAGGGGCAAAAACTGCGCACTGGCGGCGGTTTTGTCAATCAGGTGGTAACCCGGCTGGGCGCGGTTCCAGTCGAAGGCCCGTCTTCCAAAGCCTATGAGCTGTTGAGCCAGGGGGTGGCAGACGGCATTCTTTTCCCGTTTGAATCCGTCAGTTCATTCAAGCTGATACCGGAGCTGGGCAAGGCTATTACCGTGCCGGGTGGACTTTACAACACCTCCTTCTTCATCGTGATGAACAAGGCGAAATGGCGCAGCCTCACGCCAAAGCAACAGGCCGAAATTGACAGTGTCACCGGCGAGGCACTGGCCCGCATGGCGGGGAAAATGTGGGATCAGGCCGATGCCAAAGGCATGGAAGCCATGAAGGGCAAGATCACCATTTCGCCTGCCAGCGACGCGCAACTGGCGGCCTGGAAACAGCAACTGCAACCCGCCATTGATGCGCAGATCGACGATGTGTCGAAAACCGGCATAGACGGCAAAGCCGCCCATGCATTGTTCATGTCGGAACTGGCTGCTGCATCGAAATGAACACACCAGACGGTTTCCCTGAAAACCTCTCAACGACAGCCGCCGTGCTGTCGAACAAAAGAGGTGTGAAATGGTTGCAACGAACCATGGCGCTCCTGGGCGGCATCGTTCTTCTGATGATGATGGCCATGACAATTGTGGACGTTATTGGTCGCTATGCCTTTAACAGCCCTTTGCGGGGCACGGGCGAATTAACCGAGTTGCTGCTTGTCTCGGTGATCTTCATGGGCTTGCCCGCCGTCACCCTTGAAAACGGGCATGTGACGGTTGATGTTCTGACAGAGCATTTGCCGAAGTGGTCGGAGCGTTTTCGAAACCTTGCGATCGGCATCATCAACACGGTCATTCTCTGTCTGATCGGCTGGCAAATCTGGATTCATGCCGGGCAAATCGGTGCCTATGGCGATGTCACCACAACGTTGCGCTTGCCGATTGCGCCCATCGGTTATTTCTGTGCGGCCTGTACCTTTGCCAGCGCCATCGCATCGCTGACGGCAGCTTTTATGCCGCCCTCCAACTCTCCCATCAAAGGTTAGGCTCATGCAATATTGGCCTGTTGGCATTGCCATTTTGCTCACCCTGCTTTTTACCGGCGTGCCCATTGCCTTTGCGATGACGGCAGTGGGTCTGGTGGGTGTGGCATCCATCATCGGTATGACGCCCGCGCTGTCCTTGGTGGCAACGGTGTTTTTTGATTACGGCCGGGATTATTCCCTGTCGGTTTTACCGCTTTTTCTGATCATGGGCTATTTTGTCGTGCAATCCGGCATTGCCGAGGAGCTGTATAATGCTGCCTATGCCTGGCTGAGACACCGCCGAGGTGGGCTTGCCACGGCAACCGTGCTGGCTTGCGGGGCTTTTTCCTCGGTGTGCGGCTCATCCATGGCAACAGCTGCGACAATGGCCCGTATTTCGCTGCCTTCGATGCGTCGTTTCGGCTATCCCGATCATCTGGCCATGGCCTCGATTGCCGCAGGCGGAACACTGGGCATCCTGATTCCGCCATCGGTCATTCTGGTGTTTTACGGCATCATGACCCAGCAGGATATTGGCAAGCTGTTTTTGGCGGGCATTATTCCGGGCATTGTCGGCGTGATCGGCTATATCATTGCCGTGCGCATTTCCCTGTATTTTTATCAGGGAAGCTTACCAACAGAGCCGAAGCTGCCGCTTCTGGTGCGGATCAAGGCTTTGAAAGGCTCCGCAGGCGCGATTTTGCTGTTTGCCTTCGTCATGGGCGGTATTTATCTGGGCGTATTCACCCCAACGGAAAGCGCGGGCATGGGGGCCGGTGGTGCTTTCCTGCTGACGCTTCTGCTTGGAAAATTCAGCGTCAAAGGCCTGTTCGATGTGCTTTATGACACAATGAAGACCTCGGCGATGATGTTTTTCATTCTGTTTGGTGCGCTGATGTTCACCAATTACGTCAACATGTCCGGCATGACCCAGGACATCCAGAGCTTTATCGGATTTTTCGGCCAAAGCCGCCTTAGCCTTATCCTCGTTATTCTGGTGGTCTATCTGCTGCTTGGCTGCGTGCTGGAAAGCCTGTCGATGATCATGCTGACGGTCCCGATATTTTACCCGATCGCCGAAGCCCATGGCATTGATCTGATCTGGTTTGGCATTTTCATTGTGATGGTCACAGAAGTCAGCCTGATCACGCCACCTGTCGGCATGAATGCCTTTGTGCTGAAAGCCGTGGTGCAGGATGTATCGCTGCGCACCATTTTCAGAGGTCTTGGCCCCTTCGTATTCATGGATCTTGTGCGCATTGGCCTGCTGATTTTTGTGCCGGGCATGGCGTTGCTGCTCACTTGAAACAGGGTTTGGGAGAACCAACCATGAAAATCGCAATTATTGGTGCCGGTAATATTGGCACTGCCCTTGCGGCTCTTCTGAGCCAGACAGAGGCCAGGCTGACCCTTGTTGCCCGCGGCCGGCGTCTTTCGACTTTGCGCCAACAGGGTGTGCAACTGGATGATCGCGGCCATTGCATCGCGGCCACAGTCAACGCTGTGGAACGGCTGAATACGGTGAACGACGCTGTGTTCGTCTGTGTAAAATCTCAGGATGTGCCCAAGGCCCTGCATAGCAATGCGGCAGGTATTGGGCCGCAAACGCTGATCATTCCCATGATCAATGGGTTGCCTTTCTGGTTTTTCTACAGTGCAGACCGGCAAAAAGCGGCACCTTTGACCGATCCGCAAGGGCTGACAGAGGGGTTGTTTCAACCACAGCAAGTTCTGGGTGCGGTGCTGTTGATGACTGTGCGGATGCAGGAAAATGGCAAAGCCATCTCCACCAATACGCCCACACTCAGTCTGGCCCCGGTGGCAGACGGTGTGGATGGTGCAGCCTTGCAGCGTTTATGCGCACTTCTGGCCAAGGGTGGCGTAAGGGTTGATGTCCCGGATGATATTCGTCGCTCTGTTTTGACCAAATTGCTGGCCAATGTGGCAACCAATCCGCTGTCGGCACTCACTGGCGTCACGCTTGCGGGCATAGCCCGTGATCGCGCCTTGCTGGATCTGGCCTTTGCCCTTGCCGATGAGTTTCGCAGTTGCATTGCACCTTTTGGCTATCAATTGCCAACCAATACATGGCTTGGCGACATCTTGCTGGATGCTGGCGAGTTCCAGACCTCGATGTTGCAGGATGCTCTGGCGGGCAGGGCGCTGGAGCTGGATGCAATCTGCCGGGCACCGCTTGAATTGGGCCGCAACGCCCATGTGACCATGCCGCTGCTGGAGGAACTCACGACACTGCTGGCGACAGCCGCTGTTTTACCGCTGCCCGAAGAGCAGCGGCTCAATGCATTGCTTGAATTGCAATCAAGACATCTCTTTGAAAGGACCGGATCATGACATCATCTCAATCAGTTGCCGCCGCCTCATATCCCACCTCATATCAAAGTGACGCAAGCGAGCAGGACTTGCGTGTGCAGCTCGCCGATTTCTACCATCTGGTCAGTTATCTTGGTTGGACCGAGCTGATTTTCAACCACATTTCCGTGCGGCTGCCGGGGGCGGAGCACGCCTATCTGGTCAACCCGTTCGGCCTGCATTATGATGAGGTCACACCCGAAAACCTGATCAAGGTCGGTGTCGATGGCAAGCTGCTGGAAGACAATGGCTACAAGGCCAATCCGGCTGGTTTCGCACTGCATGGTGTCATTCATGAGCACCGCGCCGATGTTGGCTGTGTTGCCCATACCCACACCACCCCCATTTCCGCCATCACCCTGAAACATTTCGGATTTGAGCACGACAGTTTCTACGGTGCACAGCTCTATGGCCGCATCGGCTACCATCAATTTGAAGGCATTACCATTTATGGGGAAGAGAGGGCGCGAATGCTGGCAAGCCTTGGCGACAAGCATGTTCTGGTGCTGCGCAATCACGGCATCGCTGTGTGTGAAGCCGATATACCGCGCACCTTCATGCTGCTGTGGACCGTGCAGCGCGCCGCAGAAATCCAGTGCGCCGCCAATGCCTTGCCGGGGCAAAATACGCCGCTGAGCGCTGATACCAAGGAAAAATGCGCAACCGACGCCAAAAGACTGATCGATGGCGCGCAATTTGCGCAACTTCTGTTTGATGCCATGGTGCGCAAAATGAAGCGCGACTGCCCACATTTTGCATAAACCGGCATAAAGCCGCGGTGCACAAAAAACACCCGCGATGGCGCGGGTGTGGACAAACAATCAGGGAACCTGCATCACAGAGATAAACATGCCAAGCTGGCGGATGGCATTGGCAAAGCCCTCATAATCAACGGGTTTAGTGATGTAGACATTGGCACCCAAATCATAGCAGCGCTGGATTTCCAGCTCGTCGTCGGTGGTGGTGAGAATAACGATGGGCAGACGCCGGGTATGGGGGTTGTTTTTCACCCGCTCAAGAATCTCGGTTCCCTGCATATCCGGCAGGTTGAGATCCAACAGCACCAGCAGGTAACGATCAATCGACACCGTGCCGCTTCTGTCTTCGCCCAGAATGAAATCGAGGGCAGAGCCACCATCGGTAAAAGGAATGATTTCATTGCTGACGCCTGCGCGGCGAACATTCTTTTCGATGAGGCGCGCATGGCCTTCATCATCTTCAATCATCACAATCGTGACTTCTTTTCCGTTCGCCTTCATACGCCAACTCTCCTTAGGACGACCGATAAATCTGCGGGCACAGTGAGGATAAAGGCCGATCCTTTGCCAAGCTCGGAGCGGACATTAATGTCGCCACCGAGATTGCGCGCAAGCGAGCGGACATGGGCCAGTCCGATACCATCGCCGGTCTGGTTCTGCTGACCTGCACGGCGGAACAGTTCAAAAATCCGCTCATGATCCGCAGCACTGATGCCGCGTCCGTTATCTTCAACCACCGTTTCAATAAAACTACCTGTGCGTTTTGCTGTCACAGTTATTTTCAGGGGCCGCTCCGCAGAGCGGTATTTAATGGCATTATCGACCAGGTTGGTAAAAATTTGCTCAAGAGATAGCTTGTCATTGATGGCGTGAAGTGGCGATGGCCAAATGTCGACCTCACCATCCGCCGCATCAATCAGATGTTTCAGGCTGTTGACGCTGTTTTCGGCGATTGCGCGAATATCAACCATTTCCGGCTTCAATTGTCTGCGTCCCTCGCGGGAGATTTTCAAAATCGCGTTGATCAATCCATCCATTTTTTCCGTTGAAGAGCGAATGAATCCAATGGCTTCAGGCACATCCTCGGCGGCGGCCTCCCGGGCCTGCAAGATCTCGGCATCACTTAAGGGCGCACCATCGGCCAGCACATATTTTTTCATCAGCGTCAGCGAATTCTCAAGCTCGGTGGTGAAGCCCATGATATTCACCAGCGGCGCACGCAAATCATGGGTCACGATATAGGCAAAGCGTTGCACTTCCTGATTGGCCCGCACCAGCCCTTCGGTTCGTTCCGCCACGCGCGTTTCCAGCTCGACGTTAAACTGTTGCACTTTCTGGCTGGCAGCATTGATGGAGGCGATATACTGCCGCACAATCAAAATTGAAATGCCCATGATAATCATGATGGCAATGGCCGCACCAATCATGATCCATTTCATTTGATCTGAAGCGCTAATCTGCCGGGTAATATTATATTGTATATTGGTGTCAGACAGATCAATAATTGCCTGTATCTGCGTGCGCAGCGTGTTCATAAGCTTTTGGCCAAAACCATGCAGCACAATCTGCATCGCTTTGTCCTTGTCCCCCGCGCTGGCCAGCCTGATCGTGGAGGCCATTTCATCCAGCTTCGCACGGACCTGTCCGTCAATCGGGGCCACAAGTGTCGCGTAACCGGGTCGATCTTCGGTCAATGTGACCAGCCTGTTGACCGATGCTGCAACCTGCGCCGTCGCATCGTGGTACGGTGCCAGAAAATTCTCATTGCCTGTCAGCAAATATCCGCGCTGGCCACTTTCCGCATCCTGCAACAGGCTGAACAGGTCTGCGGCTGTGCTGCGAATGGAGCGCTCGGCCACCAGAGTATTAAAAGAATGACGGGTATTGTTGATCAACACCAAAGCTGAAACGACAATGGCCAGAAGCAAGGCGATGCCGGAGACCATCATCAACAGGGACGACTGGATAAATTTTACTTTAAATCGCATGATGCTATCTGTCTCTTGTCTCAGCGGGATCATATCAAGGGGATCGTATGGCCCAGCGGGATTTTGCATTTTCGACAATGTTCTTCAACTTTCATGCGCAGAGCCATTGGATAGCAAGAGACATTTTCAATCTATCCCTACAGGAATTGATCTTGCGCAAGGGCGTCATCCTGCAAAACCTTCATATTGACGATGCATTGCACTGAACGCTCAACAAACGCGGGGGCCTCGGCAAAGTTCCCCATTTTGATGCAGCGCGTCCTCTTATACCGGCAAGGCATAGCGCGGGGAACAAAACGACCAGGTGGGCGTTTGCTCATCATAACTCTGTTCGACATAGCGAAAGGACATCATCATGGCCGCGACAACACCTCTGGCAAAAGATGCTGACAAAAATGATTACGCAAGCTCCGCCGATGTTGAAAAGCAGCTCGAAAAACTGAGCGCCGATATTGCAGCACTCACAAAGGTTATTGCCAGCTTTGGCACCGGAAAACTGGACGAAGCCCAGCAGCAGGCAAAAAGCGTGGCTGAAGATATTTCTCAACGCTCCTCTGCTGCTGCCACCGACATAAAAGACCGCCTGCTCGCCGCCGAAAGCGATCTTGAGGGGCAGATTCGTCGCTATCCGCTTGCAGCCGTTGGTATTGCCGCAGGTTTTGGGTTCATTGCAGCGTTGCTGTCATCGCGCCGTTAAGCAAGGCATTTTCGAGAAAGCTGGAGAACCACAATGGGCGATGCCGCCGGACACATCCTATCCGCACTGATGGGGCGCCTCGTGCCACAGGCGCGCAGCGTTCAGCGCAATGCAGCAGGAGGTGCTTTGATTCTGCTGTTTCTGACCACGGCGTACGTCGCAATAGTGGCCGCCACGTGGTTTGCAGTTGCGGCAACTCACGGTCCGGTGGTATCCAGCCTTGTGATTGCCGGTGTATCACTCTTGCTATGCCTGCTGGCCTGGGGCGTAACAGCCACTTTGAACAGTCGCGCTGCAAGACGAGAAAAAGAGCTTGCCCGCTTACGGGCTACGGTATCACCAGAAATGCAGTTGGCGGAAGCGGCCCTTGGCGCGCTGCCAGAACTGGTGCGCACAAAACCAATCATGACGCTCGCGTGCGTCGCTGTCGCAGCCTTTGCGATGACGAAAAGCGTCAAAGCGAAATAAAATCAGATTATGCTACAACCGCGTCATGGGCTTGATTGAGCCCATGATGCGGTGACCATCAAAAGGGTTGGTTTCAAATTTCACCTGCATGATGGGTCATATTAAATGCACGCCGCTCTAAATCTGTCAAAGGCAGTGAGGCGCTTGATGAGTGGGTCTGCATCGGTGTAACGATAGACCTCCGACCGGAGATAATGCAGTTCATCCTCAAGGGCCTGATCTGGAATTTCGATCCACCAGGATTTTGGGCGACCGTCACTGCCATCCGACCAGCGATAGCCTCGTGCTTTCAGGTGATCTTTCATCTCAAAAGGGCTGTTCTGCGCAAAGATGCGCACAGACGCACGCTGGCTTGCCTGATAAAGTTCAGCAAAGGCAGTCGATTCCGATCCCTCAACCTTGCGTGCCAGCACCTCTAAAAGCGCAAAACAATCATCCACCGCACGGTGGCCGTCATGAAAATACCCCGCTTGCCCAATGAGATAGCCAAGCTTGGTCCCTTCATACCCACGAGAAGCCCAATCAACCTGCACATTGGAACATGCCCAGGCTTTACGCGAAAACAACGGAGACAATGCCTCACAAAATGGCCGATCAAAACCGGCATTGTGGGCAATCAACAAATCGGCAGGCTCAATCAATGCCTCAAGCGCAGCCATATCGAGTGTCTGCCCGGCAACCATGTCATCCGTGATGCCGGTCAGTCTGGTAATCTCTGCCGGTATTGACAGGCTGGGCTGCCGAAGACCGCCATAGAGGGCTGTTATATCACCAATCCCGCCTGTGGCATCAAACGTAAAAGCGATGACACCGATCTCGATGATTTCATCCTTCGCCGCATTGAGCCCTGTCGTCTCGGTATCGAGAATGATGCCTTTCAGCGGGTATTGCGGGCGCAAAACCGACGCAATCTTGCGTGGCACGAGTTTTTTGAGGATGCGGTAACGGCCAGACTCTGACAAATGCCGAACCATATCGTCCTCGCTCATCAGGACCGCATGTTTTCCCGGCCTCACGGCTTTGGCAGACCCTGTTTTCGCAAGTTTTAAGTCGGTCGACTGGCTTTCGGCTGCCTGCTCCGAAAACATGTCAAACTGTTCTACCATTCCGATGCCTATGTCCGTGTCGACGATTGATGAGCGTCAAAGATTAAATCGCGTCGAAACGCGCCGCGCTGCACAGATCAACCCTGTCATTGCCGTTCCAACAGCTTGCGCTTATCAAAGCACAAAGAGTCTGTTTCGCTTTCTTCCAAAATCGAGGCCGATTTAAGATTTTTCCCGTAACAGCCTGTTGTTCTCGGATATTGTGCACACCACACGCCTCTTTCGAGAGGACATGTTGCAAGCGATCAGCGCTTGATGGCTCTATAGTGTTCCAGAATATCCACCAGGGTCTGGCGGAAGGCAATGGCTGGAGACCAGCCAGTCACCTCTCTCAGTTTTTGACAGTCGCCATCAGCAACAGGAATATCAGAGGGCCTTAACCGCGTCGGGTCCTGCTCGACGGCAATTGGTACCAGAGCGCAGGAAAGCAGCACGTCCAGGATCTCCCGAATCTGAATATTTTGACCGGAGCAGATATTAAAGACACCGCGCATGGGAAGATGGGCGACCTGTGTCAAAAGAGCGATATAGGCACGCACCACATCACGAACATCAAGAAAGTCCCGGCGGCTTTCAAGGTTGCCGACCTTTATGGACGCAGGCGCTTGACCGCTCTCGATCCGGGCAATCTGCGCGGCAAAACTTGCAACCACGAAACGCTCATCCTGCCCCGGTCCTGTATGGTTGAAAGGGCGGACATGAATGAGCCGGTTGGTTGATGACAGAATATCCGAAAAAATCGCTTCTGCCGTTATTTTACTGCGACCATAAACGCTGGCCGGTCTGGTTTCGGTTTCCTCGTTCGCCCGCCCGCGGAGAAAACTATGCCCGTACACTTCCGAACTGCTGATGTTGAGAACAGTTGCCGTTGGTGCGTGCCGTGCAATGGCTTCAGCAAGCGCAATTGCACCACCTGCATTCACCCGCCATGTCTCATAGGGTTGCGCAACCACCGCAGACTGCGCTGCCAGATGAATGACAAGATCTGGCTGTATACGGCTGATGACATTGTTCATGCCAACACTGTCGGCAACATCTGCCTGAATGTAGCCGGGCTTTTCATCACGTGTCAGAGGATAGATCACAGCGTCGGGAAACGCATGATTTAATGCCGAAACAAGATAGGTTCCAACAAACCCGCGTGCTCCGGTGATCAAAACCCTCTCAAAAGACACAATCGACACAACATGATCTCCTGCATTTGCAGCCTATGGCGTTTGTCAGGGAAAATGGAACCCGATTTTCCCTGACAGACTCTCGTGCGCGGACGCATTCGCCTCACTCGTGCAGGATGCGCAACACGACCTCAGATATTTGACAAACGCGCCAGATCAGCCTCAAGCATCTCTGTAATCATCTCTTCGAGACTGGTTGTTGGCTCCCAGCCCAATTTTGCCTTTGCCTTTGCGGGATTGCCCAAAAGGACATCCACTTCCGCCGGACGGAAAAGCTTGGGATCTATGACCAGATGATCATCCATAGACAGGCCCGCATGTTCGAATGCAATACGGCACATGTCGCGCACAGTCGTTGTTCGGCCGGTGGCGATGACGTAATCATCCGCTTCCGCCTGCTGAAGCATCATCCACATCGCAACGACGTAATCTTTTGCGTGGCCCCAGTCGCGTTTTGCATCAATATTGCCCAGATGAAGCTTTGTCTCCAGACCCAGCTTGATGCGCGCAACGGTATCCGTCACCTTTCGCGTGACAAATTCAATCCCGCGCAACGGGCTTTCATGGTTGAAGAGAATGCCGGAAGAGGCGTGCATTCCAAAGCTCTCACGATAGTTGACCGTGATCCAGTGGCCGTAAAGCTTCGCCACCGCATAGGGGGAACGCGGGTAAAATGGTGTGGTTTCGCTTTGCGCGGCCTCTTGAATCTTGCCGTACATTTCCGATGAGGACGCCTGATAGAAACGTGCGGTCGGGGCGGCCAGGCGCATGGCTTCCAGCATATTGGTCACCCCAACCGCTGTGATATTCGCCGTCAGAACGGGCTGCTGCCAGGAGGATGCCACGAAGGATTGAGCCGCCAGATTATAGATCTCATCGGGCTGCGCCTGCTCAACAGCGCGCACCAGGCTGGAAAGATCCGACAGGTTGCCATCAATGATCTGAACATCCTTGTTGATTCCAAGCCAACGAAGACGGTGATCGACAACACCAAAATGGGACGAACGGCGTGCAACACCAAAAACCTCGTAGCCCTTCTCAAGAAGAAGCTTTGCCAGGTAAGCGCCGTCCTGTCCTGTTATTCCCGTAATAATGGCTTTGCGATTCACAATCAGTCCCCTCTTGCAAGCTTTTGATTCCAATGGCGCATCAATGCATCATATCTCAATAACGCCGCCATTTAACCCATTCCTCAACCCAATCATAGACAAAAGGGTCGTCGTTACTCTTTATCCCGGATATACTGTTGGGCATGTGATGTTCAGAAGGCTTTTATACCAAGACATTCAGCCCTCTTCTCATTCAACGATTTTGCGCGCTTCCGTGATGAATTGATAAAAAAATAGACCTATCAGGGCGGAAAATGCCACAAGCAGGCTAATATCACACCAGGTATAATCAATGCCTGCGTAAGAAAGTTGTGGAGCACCAAAGATCATCACGGTGACATTGAGCGCAATGATTCCCAGACGCATCTCAGTGGGGCCAAATCCGGCAATATCAATACGGAACTCACCTTTGATAAGACTGGAAACCAGAACATACACTGACAGCATATGGTAGGCACTCAACATCAGCAGCGCAACATCCAGCCGAACCCAGGGCGACAGACCAATGCCGACAGCAATCAACAGGTTGCTGACAAGATCAATGATCTGATCGAGAAAGAAGCCGAATTTGGGCCGCTCAATTCCACGGACACGTGCAACTGTTCCATCAAGTGAATCTCCCAGCCAATGGATGACGATGCCCAGATTGGCAAGCCATAAAAACCAAAGACTGATATTGCCAAGGCAATATCCGGCCAACACAATCACGGCACCGACCACGCCAAAAGCCGTCATGAAATTTGGTGTGACCCATGATGGAAGCCGCTTTGCAATTGCAATAAGCGTGCGCTTTTCCCATGCAGCAATGAAGCTGTCATTTTGACGCTGAACTGAAAAATCTGATGACATGAGACTGCTATTACTCGGGTACGGTGCGTGTCGCAGACGCTGTTGGCGTTCTGGAATTTACGACGACTTCACCTGAAGTCTTGCGCGGCGTGGATCGCAGTGTTGCGCATTGATCGAGAAATTCCATGATACTATGACTGTATTGTTGAGGGGTGACAAAATCCTCATCATGATTGTTCACTGTCGAGAGCGTGGCTGGCCGCTTTTCTGGCCAGTTCAAAATGGCATCGACCCATCCCGATACATCATCCGGGGGCAAAAAGCACGCTCCCGCCCCAGAGACTTCCCGATGCGCGGGAATATCCGAAACGATAACCGGCACACCAAGCCGTTTGGCCTCAATAATCGGCAGGCCAAATCCCTCGTTCAGCGATGGCATCAGCAAGCCGACAGCATTCTGGAGCAGATGAATCAATGCCGGACTTGAAAGCCCTGATACCGGATGGATATGCGCACGGGTTATATCGCATTTGTCAAACTGGTCCAGAATGTCAGCACCGCTCCAGCCGACGGAACCAACGATCACCAGATGCGGCGCAGATGATCCGCTCTTTTCAATCAGCTTTCGCCATACATCCAGAAGCAGAAGGTGGTTTTTGCGCGGCTCGATGCTGCCGCAAATCACAAAATATCGCATCAAAGCCAATTGTGAAACCCAGCCGGATGTTGTGCTGAAGGCGTCGGCAACTGGCAGTTTCTGTGCAAGCGTTGGCAGTGCGGACTGACGATGCCTGGCAATGGCCTCGCTGACAGTACGCTTGACGTAATCTGTGGTTACAATGAGCGCACGCGCATAGTCGGCAGTGGTTTTGACCATCGTGGCGTGGTGGCGAACCGATGCCGGTTCGACATGCCCTGGCATGTCCAGGGGAATAACATCATGCAACATGAAGACAGGGGTCACATCGGGTCGCTTGTGCAACCAGCGCATGAAAAATGGTAGCGCCAACAAAATCTGCCCAACATTGAGATAGACGGCACCTTCAGGCAGGGTCTTTGCGGCCGAACGACCAAACGAAAAACCGATTGCACGGATCAGGCGCATCATGCGGCCCGCGCGTTCCCAAAAAGACATTGGCCTGCTGTTGATCAAGCGAATGTCAGAGCTACCATTCATACGTTTGACAAGCGCAGAAAGACGGGTGTCGCCTTCAGGAGACTGGTCTTCTGCCCATATTGCATTCAGCTCACGCAGGCCGATGCGGACTTTTTCAGCATCGAAAACCCGCGTTCCCCATGCTGTTGGCAGCACGCCATACACATCTCGATCCGTCAAGGAAAAGAATTCATTGGCCAGCACAAGCTCGACACGATCTATCCCACGCGGCGTCCGGCTCAGTGGTCCGAGGAATAATCTCGTGACATCATAGGCAATGGGGGCTCGCAGTGGCGTGGCTCCTGTCAGTCATAATTCGCCGCAGTCTTGACACTCTCTTGCCACTTTGGCAAGTGGAAAGGGGATTGCCGCTGCACAGATAACATCTTTACGAGAAAGTACCATATGCAGAATCCCCCCGTTGCATCCACGATCATGATAGACGGCTTCAATCTTGGAATGCCCCACGGCACGGGTGTGGCAACCTACGCCCGAAATCTGAGCTATGAATGCCACAATCTCGGATTTAACACAGAAATTCTCTATGGTTTACAGCGCGCAAGACGCAATCGTTCAAAGCTTGTTACCGAAGTGTCGTTCTTTGATTCAGAGATGCCGGAATCGCCTGCTGCGCGCAAGATCAAGACAGCGCTGCGCTTTTTTCCGCGTCCGGGTGGATACAGGCCTTTCGACGTTCCCATGTCCGGTGAGGTTGTCACCCGTCCTCTGAGAGCACGCCTGCCTTATTTTGACACGATCCGAAATGTCTCCGACCTGTATGGATCGGCAGAATATCAATATGCCATCACCGGCCAGTTTCAAAAGGTGCGCAATCCCGGTGGGGCAAAGGTCATGCATTGGACCTATCCTTTGCCGCTTCGCCTGCAAGGTGCGCGCAATATTTATACCCTGCACGATCTTGTTCCGTTAAGACTGCCCTACACCACGCTGGATCGAAAAGGGGCTTATCTCAAGCTGGTAAAGCAATGTGTGCGTGAAGGCGATCGTATTGCCACGGTGTCAGAAGCCTCACGCGCCGACATTATCCGTATGCTGGATTGCCCACCGGAAAATGTTGTCAACACCTATCAATCGGTGTCTTTTCCCGAACACCTGCTCACCATGCAGGATGACGAGGTTCGGGCAAAGGTCGAAGGCATATTCGGCCTTCAGTACAAAAAATATTTCATGTTCTTTGGCGCGATCGAGCCGAAGAAGAATGTTGGCAGCATTATCGAAGCCTTTCTCAGCTCCGGTCTGGATGGGCAACTTGCCATCGTTGGGCCGACGGGCTGGAAATCAGAACAGGAATTGCGATTTTTCAATGCGATTTCAGAAACAGGTAAAAAAGCAGCCACAGGTGGCGAATCGCCCCAACAAAAGCTTTTCCGCTTCGAATTTGTGCCCCTTGCACTGCTGGTTGCTCTGATCAAGGGGGCAAAAGCAACAGTATTCCCCTCACTGAGTGAGGGATTTGGCCTGCCTGTGCTTGAAAGCATGTTGCTGGGCACGCCGGTTATCACCTCGAATATCGGGGCGACAGCCGAAGTGGCGGGAGATGCCGCTTTGCTGGTTGATCCTTATGATACACGCGATATTGCTGCTGCAATTCAGAAGCTCGATGGTGATGCGGCCCTGAGGGAAACACTCAGTGCACGCGGACGCGAACGTGCAGACTATTTTTCACCAGAGCGCTACAGAGAGCGGTTGCGCAGCCTTTACACCGGGTTAATGGATTTGCCATAAACGGTGACCATCAAAAACCAGTTTGCCGAATATGGCTTTTCCCCAAAGGGATAGCCCGGTATTTGCTAGACATGTCTACATCCGTGGTCTTATTCTAAAACACGTGTAGACTGAATAATATCAATGAGTATCTGATAGAACGACTTGTCGTGAAAGACATCTGCCAGAGACTTCGTTTGAAATGGGAGTGGGTTGTTGTTTGTTGCCCCAAAGGACGTTGATATTGCAATTGTTGGTGCCAGTTGTCGGCTTCCTGGTGCAAAAAATCGCCTCCAGTTCAACAATCTGATTGCATCTGGTCTCAATTCTGTTGCCAAAGCGCCAACCGATCGCTGGAATGTCGGAAAACTATTGCATCCGAATCCGTTGATGCCCGGGTTTTCCTATACATTTGCGGGCGGCTATCTGGACGATCTGTTTGATTTTGATCCAACCGTGTTTGGCATGTCGCCGCGAGAGGCAATGGAAGCTGATCCGCAGCAACGACTTCTGCTTGAAACGGTGTATGAAGCACTGGAGGATGCATGGATTCCCCGCAGCACTCTGCGCGGTGCCGATGTTGGCGTTTACGTTGGCGCGTCCAGTCTCGACCACGGCAGCATTATGGCTGCCGACCCATCGGCGATTGACCGTTATTTCATGACCGGCAACACGCTGTCGGTGGTGTCCAATCGGCTTTCGCATAATTTTGACTGGCGCGGCCCCAGCTACACCGTGGATACGGCCTGTTCTTCCTCCATGGTGGCGCTGGTTCAGGCCATGTCCGATCTCGCCGCAGGCCGCGTGGAAACCGCTGTGGTTGCAGGCGTCAATGTGCTGCTGAACCCCATGTCTTTTGTCGGGTTTTCGCGCGCCTCCATGCTGTCGCCCACCGGGCTTTGCCGTCCATTTTCCAAGGAAGCCGACGGCTATGTGCGCAGTGAGGGCGCGGTGGCGCTGGTGCTGCGGCGTGGAGATTGCATCACGCCCGGTTCTGCCCGCGCTTGGGTTGTGGCTGGCGGTATGAACAATGACGGCCGCACGTCTGGCATAGCACTTCCCAGCATGGCGGGTCAGGCGCAACTGCTGGAAGATATTTATGGTGGCATGGGTATTGCGCCGGACCAATTGGCCTTTATGGAAGCCCATGGAACCGGCACGCAGGTGGGTGATGCGGTTGAGGCCACGGCCCTTGGCACAGCCCTGGGTCAAAAACGCTCGTCACCCTTGCCGGTTGGCTCGGTAAAGTCCAATCTGGGACATCTGGAGCCTGCATCCGGCATTGCTGGCATTCTCAAGGCGCTGTATGCGCTTGAAACCCGCCGTCTGCCGCAATCACTGCATCTTGATGCATTGAACCCGCACATCGATTTTGACGCTATGGGCATTCAGCCCGCGGCAACGGCAATGGATCTGGCCGCAGAGGGTGATTTGCTGTGCGGCGTCTCCTCTTTTGGTTTTGGTGGCACAAACGCTCACGTTATTTTGCGTTCACCCCAGAATCTGGTCGCATCCGATCACACGGCTGACCATGCGCCACACCATCTGGTGGTGTCGGCAGCAAGCCGAGAAGCCTTGTTGCAGAGTGCGCGCTCCTATGCCGATCTGGTGGCCGTGGTTGATGCCCCGGAAAAAATTGCGCGTGCTGTGGATGCTGCGCGTGATCCTATGCCCTATCGTCTGGTGGTGCCAGTGGCGGAGACAGCAACAGTCGTCTCGGCCTTGCGTTCGTTCGCGGATGATATGGAGAGTTCTGCCGCGTTTGAAGGGCTGGCCCCATCAGAAACGCAAGTGTGCTTTGCCTTTTCCGGCAATGGCACACTCACGGTTGATCTCACCCGCGCAGCTTTCCGGCAGAATGCGATTTTCCGTGCCAAATTTCGGCAGGTTGCTGCGATTTTCAGGGCGGAAACGGGAGAAGAGCTGGAATACGATCTGTTCGAGGCCGATTACGAGGAGAGAAAATCCTCGGCATCCTTCCTGCAACCTTTGATGTTCGCATTTCATTATTCCATTGCAGAGAGCTATATTGCCGCTGGCATCAAGCCAGATGTGGTTCTGGGCCATAGTTTTGGTGAGATTTCTGCCGCCTGCATTGCGGGTGCGATCACGGTTGAGGAAGCGGCCAAAATTATTGCCGTGCGCGCTGCCTGTCAGGAGCGCTTGCGCGGCAAGGGCGGTATGGCCGTATTCGCGGCAAGCGTTGATGATGTTGCGGCTCTGATGGAAACGCTGGATCTGCCGTCGCTGGAAATTGCCGCCGATAACGGCCCGTCTTCTGCAACGGTGACGGGCGAGGTTGCTGATGTCAAAGCATTGATCGCCGCTGGCCGTCGCAAGCGGCTGGCCGGGCGGATGCTGGATTTGCAATATCCGTTCCATTCAAAATTGCTCGACCCGCTTGAGCCAGAGCTTTTGGCAGGATTGACCTCTCTCACGCCAAAACCACCCCATACACCGCTGATCTCCAAGGTGACTGGCGCGTTGTTGGGCGAGGGCCTTCTGGATGCGCATTATTGGTGGGGTAATTTCCGCAAGCCGGTTGCCTTTCGGCAGGCGGTTGAGGTGGCCCATTCTCTTGGTGCCAATCTTTTTATCGAGATTTCACAACGCCCCATTCTGATCTCGGCCATTGGCCAGACCTTATCCGCCATCGATTCGGATGCGCGGGCCATCACCAGCCTTCAGCCGGAATCTGCCAGCCTTCAGCCGGAATCTGATAGTGATATAAACGATCCGATGATGGCGGGTATCGGCCGCGCCATTGCCAATGGTGCGACCACGGGCGGACAATCCACACCCCTTGCTTTTCTGGATCGCACCCTTGCTCTGCCGCATTACTCTTGGCAGAAACGGACGTTTCATTTTGAAGAGACCAGCGAACGCCTCAACATTTTTGGCTCTGGCCGCAGCCATCCGCTGATCGGTGAACGCCTTTTCAAAGGCTCGCACGAATGGCGCGGTGCGCTGGATAGCACCCTTGTCCCCTATCTTGCCGACCATGTTGTTGATGGCGAGGTTGTGGTGCCTGGCTCTGCCATTGTGGAAATGATGCTGGCTGTGGGCCGCGCACTGCATGAAAACACGGCATTATGCCTTGAAGATCTGGATGTGCTTCAGGCCATGACACTGCCGACCGACAATCTGCGCGAGGTCTGCATTCGTCACACGCCCGCAACAGGCATGATCGAGATTCTCAGCCGGTTTCATCTCGGCGCTGGCGACTGGACGATCAATGCCCGTGGGCGTCTGGCACCTGCCGCCACCATTTTGCCCTGGCCTGAGATTGACACCACGAATTTCAGCGTTGCGCCTGTTGAAGAGGTTTATCGGCTGGCCGTGGAATCGGGAATGCAATATGGCCCGGCCTTCCGCAGGCTCCAGCATGTTCTGCATGAACATTGGACAGTCTGTATGGAGCTTGAGCCGGTCGAAAACGACGCAAGCGCTTTTAAAACCAGCCATATTCTTCATCCGGCCAGCATGGATGCCTGTTTTCATGCGCTGTTTTACAAGATCGAGAATGACAGCACCTCAGGCCGCCGCCGTAGCTATCTTCCCATTCGATTTGGCCGGATCACGGTTGTGCGGGATAACGCTGCTATTGCCTCGGCGGTCCTGAAGATTGACGCCAAAACCGAACAATGGCTGCTGGTGTCTGTCACGCTGCATGACCGTGACGGGGCTGTTGTTGCAAGGCTGGACAGAGTTCTGCTGCGTTCGGTGGTGTTGTCCCATGGGGATGATGATGCCCATCTGCTCACTGTCGAGCTATGGCGGAACGACGACATCCATATTGACACCGCGTGGCTTGAGACATGTCTTGCCACACGGCAATCATCCGATCACGATGAAGGACGCGCGCTTCTGGAAGCCCATATGCGCTCGGTTGCCTATGATGCCCTTCTTCCTTTGTGCAATCAGCACCTTCGTCTTGATCTGGATGATGCGGTTGCCCGCAACGTCCTCGCCGCAGATGCTCTGATTTATGCCCGGGCGCTACTGACGGATCTGGCCGCTGTCGGTCTCGCGCAACAGCGTGATGATGGTGCATGGCAATTGCCAAAGCGCAGCGGTTTGCCGGAAGCGGGACGAATTCTGGCAACATTCATGGCTGATTTTCCGACCTGCACGCCAGAAATCCTGCTGGCCGCCGGAACCATGGCAGAGATTGAAACCTGTTTGAAAACAGGAAAGGCCATTCCGCACCGCGATACTGTGATACGGCAGTTTGCGGCTGGCACATTGCTTCTCAAACCAGCCATTGATGGCGTGGATGCCATTCTGACCGGCTTGATGGCGCAGGACACATCCATCAAGCCGCGCATCGTTATCTCCGCGTCCCATTCCGATGGCCTGTTCAATCTGTTGGCACCTCTGGCGGCAAGTCATCGTATCCGGCTGGCCATTGCCGGAAAGCGGATGGAAGACGTCCGCCACGCCGCAATGCAACTGCCACAAGGCTGCGCTGTCCAATTCATTGATGTCTCGGATGCCCATTCCGTTGAGCGTTGTGGTCCGTTTGATCTGGCCTTGATCGGCATGTCGGCGCAGAAGGCCGACATTGCTGATCTGGCACGTCCAATGAGTGCCATGCTGAGCCCATCCGGTGCCTTGCTGGTTGCGCAGATGCAGCCTTCAGCGCTTGTCGACTTTTATTTTGGTACGCAACCACACTGGTTTGCGGCAGCCCCGGTCGTGGATGCGCCGATAAGTCGTCCGGCCTATGCTGACGATCTGCTGGCAGAACTGGCCAGTGCCGGCGTTACAGGGCTTCGCCGATTGCAGGATGCCAATCTGGAACGGTCGATGATTGTTGCTCGTCGCCAGCATGTCGTTCGACCCTCTCTGCCCGGATTGCATCTGCTTCATCAGGATGATTGCCGACTGGCAGAGGCCTTGCGTGCAGGACTGCCGATTGCGGATGACAGCACCGATCCGGATCAGGCTGATACGCTGTGCCTGCTGGTTTCGGACGATTTGAACCAGCCTGATGCGCTGCGACGGCTGACCGCGCTGGCCATAGACGCCGTCAAAAATGGCGGCGGCAGGCTGTGGTTCATCACATCGGCTGCGTTTGGCGCCGATGTCCGGCCGGTCAGCGAGGCCATCTGGTCCTTGTGCAGAGTGCTGGCAAATGAACATCCTGAGCGGGATATTCACCTCCTTGATTATCATCCGCAGATTGAGTCTGCCGCACTTGCGGCAAAAATTGCCGAAGTGCTTGCCCATCCGGGACGGGAGCGGGAAATACATCTGGATGCGGCGGGCATGTCAGTTGTGCGCATTGTGCCGTCATCCTCAAACGGTGACAGCCTGCCGCAGGCGCTGGCGTTGAAACTGCCCGGCGGGCGTGGGATTGCTGATCTGGCCTGGCAGCCAGTGGCACGTAAGGCACCCGAACCGGATGAGATTGAAGTTGAGGTCATGGCAACGGGCCTGAATTTCCGCGATGTCATGCTGGCAATGGGTCTGCTTTACGATGACGTGCTGGATGGCGGAGCCGCAGGTGCCGTGCTTGGCTTTGAATGCGCGGGCAGGGTGATCGGTGTTGGCGCAGGCACCCACAATCTTGCCATTGGCGATATGGTCTGCGGCGTTGCCAGCGAGGCTTTTGCCACCCATGTGACAGCGCCCCACTCGAATTTCATCAAAATCCCGGAGGGCATTTCGCCACAGCAGGCGGCCACCATCCCTGTTGCCTTCCTGACCGCATGGTATGGGCTGATTGAAATGGCCCGCCTGAAGGCCGGAGAAACCGTTCTCATTCATGGTGCCGCAGGCGGTGTGGGGCTTGCAGCCCTCCAGCTTGCCAAAGCGCGGGGTGCCAAGGTGATTGCAACCGTATCAACCGCCGACAAACGCGCGCTTGTGCAGCTATTGGGCGCAGATACCGTATATGATTCCCGCTCAATGGATTTCCACGGGCAGGTTAACACTGTGTTTGGCGGCGTGGATGTTATCCTCAACAGCCTTGCGGGCGATGCCATGCGCGCCAGCCTCAAGTGCCTCAAGCCGTTTGGGCGTTTTATCGAACTCGGCAAGCGCGATTATATCGCCAACACTGAAATCGGGCTTCGGCCATTCCGCCGCAATCTTTCCTATTTCGGCGTGGATGTGGATCAATTGCTGGCCAGCCATCCCAAGGTTGCCGCACGCGGCCTTGCTTATGTGTTGAAGGGCTTCCAGGCGGGCAAGTTCATGCCGCTACCCTCCTCGGTATTTCAGGGGGAGTTTGCCGCAGACGCCATGCGATTGATGCAGGGGGCAGGGCATATTGGCAAAATCGTCATATGCCCGCCACAGCTGGCAACCCAGGACACAGCCATACCTGATCCGGTTACGCCGTTTGCACCGCAGGATGGTGTGCAATTGATTGTGGGCGGAACAGGTGGCTTTGGCTTTGCCACCGCCCAGTGGCTTGCACAAAAGGGTGCAAGACACATTGTTCTCGCATCGCGCAGTGGCAAACTGGCTCCGCAGGAACAGGCGCTTGCGACCTCCATAACCGATTCTGGTGCAACGCTTCAGGTCATGGCGCTTGATGTAACCCATGCAGCTCAGGTGGAGGCGCTGGTGGAACATATTGCCCGCACCATTGGCCCCATCAGCGGTGTTTATCACGCGGCTGTGGTGCTGCATGATGGCTTTGCGACCCATTTGTCGCCAGAGCAGATTGAAAATGTCTTGTCTCCAAAGGTTGAAGGCACTGTCAATCTGGATCAGGCGACCCGCTCGCAGCCGGTTCGGGATTTTGTCATGTTTTCCTCCGAGGCGGCACTGGTTGGCAATCCGGGACAATCAACCTATGCCGCCGCCAATGCTTTCATGCATGGCATCATGCGCAAAAGACGGCGCGAAGGCCTGCCCGCTCTGGCTGTCGGTTGGGGTGCGGTTTCAGATGTGGGTATTCTTGCCAGAGAAAGCGGCGTTGCCCGCAAGCTGGAGCGCGCCACAGGCGCACAAGGCATCAGGTCCGAGGAAGCCCATCGCTTTCTGGATGGGCTGTTAAGTCGACAGTCGAGCCTGAAAGAAGCGGTGGTTTATTTTGGCAGGATGCGGTTTGACGTGCTTGCGCGGGATTTGCTGATTGTTCAGTCTCCGGCCTTCAGCCTGCTGTTCCGCCCGGATTCTGAGTCTGAGAACCATGTCGAGGGTAATCTGCTGGCACTGCTGGCGCAAAAGCCTCAGGATGAGGCCATTGCCCTGCTGACCAGCGTTATCATCACGGAAGTTGCGGATATTTTGCGCATTCAGGCCAGTGATGTTGATGTGCACCAGCCCTTGAGTTCGCTGGGGCTGGATTCGCTGATGGCACTGGAATTGCGCATGAGCCTTGAAAGTAAATTCGGGCTGGAATTGCCTTTGATGGCGATTACCTCTGTGCAAAATCTGAAAGACCTTGGGACACGCATGTTTGAAATCATGCAGGCGTCCAGTATCAGGCTTGATACCAGCGATGATGGATTGCAGGATGCGCTGTATCATATGCATGTGGGCACATCTGCGAACGTGTCGGACGAGATGGAGACCATTCATTAAACAATGGTATAATTGAGTTCCTGCGGCTTTAACCCGGACAACTTCAGCACATATCAAGGGTACTTGCAGTTATGGCAAAATCAAAAAATGCAGGCCGGCTAACCGCTGCCGAGCGGGCAGAATTGCTGAGCACATCCCGCAAGACGGCTGCACCGCCTGCACAGATCAGCGCGCCTGCGCCTGTTGTGCAAAGGGATGTTTCGTTTGAAACCTTGCCAGGTTACAAAACCATACAGATTCAGAAGCAGGCGGGCGATATTCTGGGCCTGTCGATTCCCTTCTATCGCCAGCATCAGGTGCGCGCCGGTGCGCGCTCTGTGGTCGATGGCCGTGATATTCTTAATTTTGCCTCCTATGATTACCTTGGCCTCAACGGTGATCCGCGCATTACCAAAGCCGTGTCCGTGGCGGTTGAAGAATGGGGTACCAGCGTTTCTGCCAGCCGTTTGACAGCGGGTGAGCGGCAATGTCACAGAGCGCTGGAAGAAAAACTTGCTGCCGTTTATGGCGCGCAGGATTGCCTTGTTCATGTCAGCGGTCACGCCACCAATGTTTCAACCATCAGCAGCCTGATGGGACCAAAAGATCTTATTGTGCACGATTCACTGGCGCACAACAGCATTGTTGTCGGTGCTCATCAATCGGGTGCACACCGTATGGTGTTTACCCACAATGATAATGGTTCGCTTGAGGATATTCTCACCCAGCACCGTGATCGCTATGAGCGATGCCTGATCATTACCGAAGGGCTGTTTTCCATGGATGGAGACGGACCGGCCCTTGCCGAGCTGATCGAGCTGAAAACCCGTTTCGGGGCATGGCTGATGATTGACGAGGCCCATTCTCTGGGCGTTCTCGGCCAGACAGGGCGAGGGCTGGCAGAGCGCGACGGCATTGATCCCACGCAGGTCGACATCTGGATGGGAACACTGTCAAAAACGCTGGTCAGCTGCGGCGGCTATATTGCCGGGCCCAAGGTATTGATTGAATATCTGAAATTCAATTCGCCGGGCATGGTCTATTCGGTTGGCCTGCCCGTACCAGCAACGATTGCCTCTTTGACTGCCCTGGAGATCATGCTGAAAGAACCGGAGCGAATCGGCAATCTTCAGGCGAACGGAAAGCGCTTTCTTGAACGGGCCCGCGACAAGGGACTGGATACCGGCAGCAGTTGGGGACTGGCCATCACGCCGATTGTTCTGGGCGACAGTCTGAAGACCGTGATGCTCGCCGACCGGCTTTTGAAGCGCGACATCAATGCTTTCCCGATTATTCCGCCCGGCGTGCCCGAAAAATCCGCACGACTGCGCTTTTTCATCTCCGCGTCGCATCAGGCATCCGATCTCGACACCGCCGTGGATATTATGGCGGATGAATTTGAAAAGCTGTCAGCGGAGGGCATATCTGTCAACAGCATTGTGCAAAAAATGCGATGACCATGCCTGTTGCGGCAGACAAAGACGACATCACCTCGATTGTCATCTCGGGTGCCTCCAGCGGCCTGGGGGCGGCTCTGGCTTTGGAGCTGGCAGGTCCCGGCGTTCGGCTTGGTCTGCTGGGACGCAATCAGCAACGCCTTGATGCCGTGGTTGCGGATTGCGAAAAGCGGGGAGCCATCTGCCATCCGGGCTGTTTTGATATAACCGATCGTGCTGCTCTTGCCCATTATTGTGCAGGCTTTCATCATGACGGCCCGGTCGATATTCTCATCAGCAATGCCGGGATTCTGGCAGGGCGCGATCAAACCGACACCATAGAAAGTGGCGAGATTGCAAACAGGGTGATTTCCACCAATCTCACCGCTGCAATCGACATTGTAAACCTGTGTCTTCCACCGATGCGCGCCCGTGGGCGCGGCAAAATTGTCATGATCAGTTCTCTTGCGGCCTTTTCGCCGCTGGCCGATGCCCCGGCCTATTCGGCGGCCAAGGCAGGGTTGGTTGCCTATGGGCTTGCGCTTCGGCAAGCGCTTTCAAGGGATGGAATCGATGTGATTGTATCGTGCCCCGGCTATGTTGCGACTCCCATGGCCGATATTCATATCGGCGCACGCCCTTTGCAGATCACAGCACAAGCGGCGGCAAAGCGGGTGATTGCAGCCATGAGAGACAATAGCCCGCTTTCCGGCTTTCCCTTCACACTCTACTGGTCGGCACGCCTGTCACAGGTTTTACCGGAGTGGGTGCGCAGAATCACAACCAAAGGATTAAGGTTTCATGTTGGCACGCCGCATGACAAAACCTGAGGGTTATGTCATCAAGCTGTCGCTTGCCATGGTTTTATGTGTAAAACCTTCGTATCTTAACCATGAAGTTTAACAGTAAAATTGTTCTTATGTCATATGGTATCAGAGAATTTCGGGAAACAGCTGCTGTGCGTCCATATTGGTTGACGATGCCTTTACGGCCAGCTATTTCTCAACCGAGGGGACTTCGTTTGCGAGTATTCATGACTATGCGTTTTATGCCGGGCATACCCAACACACTTCGGAGGTTGCGATGCTCAGTCGTCGTTGGATGTATTGTTCCGGCACTCGTTGGCAGCGGATGCACAATGTTGCCCTCGCAAGGCCCTTCCTCTGCCAAAATCGTTGAGGAATCCTCGTCCAGCAAGGCAAAAGACGGTCGCGCTGTGGTGCCTGCGGGGTATGCCGTTGTAGATGTTGACCGGCACGTGATTGACGTTCTGGCCCATCAACCCGCTGAAACATTGCATGGCCGCTTTGGTGAGCGTCGCCCCGTTCCGGTACAGGCAATCGGCATTGGCGACACGGTCGAAGTTGCCATCTGGGAAGCCTCCAGTGGCGGCCTGTTTTCAAGTGCTGCCATTGACCCTGCCGCAACAGGTCAGCATTCAGCGGTAATTCCGCCACAGCTTGTCGGCAACGATGGATCGATCACAGTTCCCTTTGCGGGCCGTTTGCGGGTTGTCGGGTTAACCCCCGCCAATGTTGAGCAAAAGATTGTCAGCGAATTGAAAAACAAGGCAATCGACCCTCAGGTGATTGTCTCTATCAAAGATAATATGTCGACCCGCATGACAGTGCTGGGCGATGTGACCAACGGCGCGCAGGTGCCGCTTTCTCCCAGGGGAGAGAAGGTGCTTGATGTGATTGCCGCAGCCGGTGGCGTGCGGACTCCACCCTATGAAACCTTTGTCACGTTGATGCGCGGCGACAGAACCGCAACCATGGCCTTGCAGGATATTATCAGCAATCCGCGTGAAAATGTTTATGTGATGCCGGGTGACACGCTGGCACTGCAAAAGCAGGCCCGCAGCTTCACCGTCTTTGGTGCTGCCGGCAACAACAGCATGGTCAATTTCGATGCCCGCGGTATCACCTTGCAGGAAGCCCTGGCCAAGGCCGGAGGACTGCGTGATGCACAGGCCGATCCGTCGGGCGTGTTCCTGATGCGCAGCGAACCTGTAGAGCTGGCCCGTGCGCTTGATCCAAGCATTCAGATCAGTGGCTATGGTAAGGTCAATATCATCTACCGGCTTAACCTGAGAAACACCGGATCATATTTCCTCGCGCAGCAATTCGCTGTTAAAAACAAGGACATCCTCTACATTGCATCGGCACCGGCCAATGACCTGCAAAAGTTTCTCGGCCTGATGCAGACAGCGGTTGTGCCTGCTTATCAGGTGAAGAATTTGACGGATTGATAGAAGCTACAGTTTTCTGATTCTTGTGGGATGGCATATCGCCATCCCTTTTGTGATGACCTCTACTCTACCCATCGGTTATGTTTGTTTTCCAAAGCATGATTTCTTAAATCGAAATCGATTTAAGAGATTGTTAAAGCGTTACAGCGCGCTTGCAATGTATAACCATCCGTCAGGTTGTGGGTTAAACTGGGTTTGTCGCGTCATGCGTATTGGATGTGAAGCCTTCATCCATGATATAGAACGGGACACACAAGCGGATATTTATGAATGCTGATTGCAACCTTTGGCCCATCCTCCGCTTTTACCCACTGGTGCGTGAATGCCCTGAACACCATATCGTCAATTGTTCTGGGTGAGTTTGACTATGTCAGCGTCAGCACGATTCAGGATTTCAAAATTGCGCTCGCCTCTCGTAAAAGCAAGCATGTGCATCTTTATACCAACTTCCCTGATCGGGGCTTGATTGAGGCGTTTCAAAAAAGTCACATTCCTTTTTTGGCTATAGTTGAAGATCCAGATGATATTACAGGTTTCCTGATGAGGGATCTGTCCTGTAGTTGGATGCATGCATTACGCTTAACCAACCTTTCCTTTGCAACAATCGCTGACCTTTGCAGCTCTCCAACAGCGCTCCGACTTTCTCGGAGCAACCGCCTGACATTGGGCCGCTTTGTTGAACAGGTTATTAATCATCTAGGGCTTGAAGTCGATCAAGAACAATTTGACAATATTCTGGAGCGATTTCTTCCAGGTGGCGGAGCAATGTCCCACGTTGAAGACGCTCTTTTACGACAGATTCCGAGTGCAATGCCAATCGGACACAAACCTGACCTACCGGATTTGGAACAGTCAATAATAAAGCTGTTACATTCAGGAATGCGCTATGATAACGATGGTAAAATCCCTCAAACGTTCCGCTGGCCGTCAGAATTGCTTATTGGACATGAGGGGGTTGACCATGTCTTACGGCAGCCGATTGAGATGCTCGGCCCAGCCCGATTTCTGGTATACGGCCCATACCTGCACCTTCCTGCCGGTGATTGGGAAATCACATTACCCCTTGAAATTACGGAGAATTTATCAGGAAATTGGATTGATGTGGATGTTATTAATGAAATCGTTCTCCATGCTGAATCTTTCAAATTGCCTGTGTCTGGCAGGATGGCGCTTATTTTGAAATTTTCGATCAGTGAAAGTCGAGTACCAGTCAACATTAGAATTTTCCAGCGGCAAGGCGCAATCGAAGGAAAGCTCCAGATTGGTGATATATTGATCCGAAATCTTGCAGATGAAACGGCACCTTTTTAAGAAAGATGGTGCCGAGAGGGCCTCTCTGGATATATAACGTTTGTCAAGGAAAAGTCGAACCCGGTTTTCCCTGACAAACTCTACTGCATAAGTCTTGAAACTGACTCCGGTTCAAGACACCTCTGCCGCTCTGGATGCCAGAAAACGACAAAAATCCTCCAAGACGGGATAGTCCTCGGTAACGGATGGGTAAAGTTCAATCCCCAGCCATTCCTCAACAGAGATAATGAAATGCACCGCCATGGCCGAATCCAGCCCGAGGCTGGAAAATGTTGCAGTTGGCGTGATCGCATCTGGGGCGATGTCCAGTGTCGAGGCAAGCTGGTTTTTGCAATGGTTTAGAATTGCGGCATAGTCTGGCATTGAGGGCTCCAATCAGGCCGATACTGTTGACACCGTTTCGCTGAGAACGGAAGAGGGCGACAGCACATCCAGCGCATTATCGAGCCATAATTGGCGGGCCTTGTGCCTTTGTATCTTGCCACTGGTGGTTTTGGGTATTGTTCCGGGGCGAAGAAGCACAATGCGGCCAAGAGCAATGTCGTGGGTCTCTGTGACCGCCTTGCGGATGGCCATGGCAATCTCGCGTTCATCCAGCGTGTGGCGCTGTGTCCGCTCCACTTCCTGTACCAGAACAACCTGTTGATTTCCATCGGAATCCGCGACTGTGAAGACGGCACCATGATCCCTGCGCAAAGCACTATGGGCAGCCGCCGCCGTGGCTTCTATGTCCTGTGGATAATAATTGACGCCGCGGATGATGATGACATCCTTGATCCGCCCGGCGATATAGACCTCGCCATCATTGTCGATATAGCCCAGATCGCCGGTGCGCAGCCAGCCATGCGTTTCAGCGCCTTCACTGGAAATGACGGCATCAAATATGTCTGTGGTTTCTGTCGGGCGGTTCCAATATCCCTTGGCAATGCTCGCGCCTCGCAGCCAGATTTCGCCGAGGCAATGTGCGGTCTGCGGCCGACAGGACACGGGATCGACAATGGCAATCTCAACACCATCCACAGCGTGCCCACAGCCTGCCAAATGCCGAAGATCATCGGCAGATTGCGGCGCTGCAATCTTGCGTTCATGCAGGTTTCCAGCGCTGACATCAAGAATTTTTGCCCCACGGCCACGTACAGCCGAGCTGACCACAAGGGTTGCTTCGGCCAAACCATAGGTGGGATGCAGGGCGGAGGCGGAAAAGCCGTATGGTGCAAAACACTGCGCAAATCGCGTCAAGGTTTCGGGGCGCACGGGTTCGGCACCGTTCACCGCCACTTTCCACGCGCTGAGGTCCACCCCCTCCAGATGGTCGGCGCGAAACCGATCCACGCAGAGATCATAGGCAAAATTGGGGGCGGCGGCCACCTCTGCCTGAAGCTGGTGAATGGCCCGCAGCCAGTTCAAAGGTCTGTGCATAAAGGCGGAAGGGGTCATCAAAACGCTGGTGGCACCGACATAAAGCGGCTGCAACAGGTTCATGATCAGCCCGAGATCGTGATAGAGCGGAATCCAGCTGACGTGATGGGAGCTGCTGGTATTGCCAAGCCGCTGCCGCATCATTTCAAGATTTGCCAGCAGATTGCCATGGCTGACCATGACACCCTTGGGTGTGGAGGTCGACCCTGAAGTATATTGCAAAAAGGCAAGACTGGCCGCAGAGCAGGGGCGGGCGGTGTAGGATAGGTGCTCTTGCGTCAACTCCACCGGAATATGCAGAATGCCCGCATCGGCAAAGCGCTGACGAAGGGTGCTGTGCAGCCCATCGCGCTCTCCGCCCGCGGTCAAAACCAGTTTCGGACTGCAATCGGCAATGATGGCGGCGCTGGAATCGCGCCCGGCATTTTTGCGTGGCGGCATCAGCGGCACAGCAATTATTCCAGCCATCATACAGGCAAAATAGGAGACCACAAATTCCACGCCGGTCGGAAACAGCAGCAAGGCGCGATCACCCTGCGCCGCATGGTCAGACAGCTTGGCGGCAAGGGTTGCCGCGTGTTGATAAAGTGCACGATGAGACAGGATGGTTTCCTGTCGTTGTGCATCGGGCATGAACACCACGGCCCTGTCGTCCGGTCGGTCCTGCGCGTTGCTGAGGAGCATGTCCACAAGGGACGAATAGAGTTTCATGGTCAGCACCGTTTCAATCGCCGTCTTCTCTACTCTTAATCAGAAAGCCCAGCTTTCTCAACCCGACCAGATAATCTGTCCATATTGTATTTCACGCAGGCCACGAATATTGCGTTATAAGTCGCATTCTGCTGAGCTTCTTTTATAAAGAACTCAGAATCTGAACGGAACAAAAGAGTTGATGACTGAGGACAGAACACAGCCCACCAGCGAAAACATGCGCAATGTTTTGCCAAGTATGGAAGTGCAACTTCCTGGACGCCGCAATGCGGATGGCAGCGTTTCCTGCCTGTTTCTACCGCCGTTAAAGAGTCCAATGTTCGGGCCATTTCTGCGTTTAACGTCAGGGCGGTATTGTCTGGAGCTGGAGGGCAGACCCGGATCTCAGGTTTTGCAAAAAAATCACCCTGTTTTTGGTGTCGAGATTATCGGTCAGAACCGCATTCTTCAGGGCTGGCGCGATTTTACCGCGACAGAGCTGAACGCAGGGCCACAACGGATTTATTTTGATGTTCCGCCACATATGGCGAGCGAAAGTGGCGTTGATGCGCCTTTTGAGTTCCGTTTTCAGTCGTTTGGCATCTGCGCGTTTAAAATTGAAAAACTTGTACTGACAAAAGTGAGCATATCAGACGCAGGCGCGCCTTCGCCTATGGTCTGGCGTCTGCTGGGCAGGTTGAAACGGTTTCCGCTCTCTGCCCGCGCCGTCATCTCGCCCTTGTCGGCTGGAATTGTGAAATTTGGGCGTCCCATGACGCCGATTTATCTTCCGGCTGGCATTTTCAACCTTGAAATGGGCTTTGATTTCAAGGCTCCGAAACGTGAGAGGCAGAATGCTCTGGAAATCCGGCTGATGACCCAGAACGGGCAGGAGGTTGCTTGCGGAATTTTCAGCCGTGATGATCTTTTGCCCGGGCATGTGTCATTTCTGTTCGAGATGCCAACAGAGCTGAGCTACGAGGCTGGTGCGCCCCATCGCCTTCATGTTGTCATTCGTCAATCTGGCGGAGTCAAGCTGTCGATTGACAAGCTTGATATTCGGCGTGTTGATCGTACCGATCATGTTCTGACGCCCAAGATCGCAAGCCCTTCTCGGCCCATTCTTGGCAGCAAAAAAACAATCCTGATATTCGGAAATTGTCAGGGGAGTGTTCTGGCCAATGTCATGCGCCATCAGCCAGCTTTTACGCGACAGTTTAACGTGCAATACCATACTCTGACGTTACCGGCCAATCTGCATGAGCAGGGCCGGCGCGATCTGGAGCGGTGCGATATTCTTCTCGTTCAGGATATTCGGGAATGGGAGCAATATCCGCTCAAGGAATACGTCCCCGACACTCTTACGACCATACGCTATCCGTGCATTCGTTTTGCATCGCCATGGCCGTTTGATGCTTTCAACGGTCCCGACGACAGGCTGGCCCGGGACAAGGACCATCCCAATTTTGAGTTCACCTATTTTGATGGCCTGCTGGCCCGCCTGCGCCGTGAAATACCTGACCATGAAGAGCGGTTTGAAGCCTATCGTCATCTGAACGTCACAGGGGTAATCGACCCCAAGCGCCTCCATGCCTTTGAAGAAAAAAGATTGCGAGACATGGATCAGAAGTTTTCCATGCAGATCGGCGCGTTCATTCTCGAAAACTTCCGCAGGCAATCGGTTTTTTACACGACAGCCCATCCGAATGGCACAATTTTCAGGATGCTTTTGAAATATATTGCTGGCGAACTTGGGGTACGGCAGTGGATATGGCCCAGCTCAAAGCTGGACGCCTTGAAAAACTTGCAAATCCCGGTCCACCCTCTGGTCGCCCGCACGCTTGATTTGAAATGGGCCAATGACACAACACAATACCGGATACGTGGCGAGAAGGTGACATGGGAGAATTATGTCCGCAGATACATCTCTTATTATGGGTGAAGTTGAAGAGATTAAATGTATTATACAACCTATTGCTGCATAATTCCTTAAATCGGAATCGATTTAAGGAGAAAATTATGCAGCAGATTAAAAGTGTTACAGCGTCCTTTGTGCGCCATATTTGGTGAGAGGCGCTGTAATATCTCAGGATGTCGCTTGTTTTTGAGAAAATGCCGAATTAGAGATGGTGCTTGATTGGTAATCAAACACTCTCTTGCACAATATTCTGAGCGTTTATCATCTGCAATGGCGGTATTGTCTCCATCAGCAGAACATGGCTGGGGTGGCTTTCAGTGTGTAGAGATCAAGGCGGTACGGGGAACATGACATTCTTGTCAAAATTCAATTTTCTGGGTTTGGGCGCCAAAAGGCCCGCTTATCTTGACGCGCTGGAGCGTGCCGATAAGGCGCGCGATCATAAAGACTGGGCCGCGGCAATTCGTGAATACACAGACTATCTTCAGGCCAAGCCTGAAGATGCCGCCATCTGGATACAGTTGGGCCATGGCTTGAAAGAAATCAAAAATTACGATGAAGCTGGCATTGCCTATCAGAAAGCCTATGCGATCAATCCGGTTGATGATGATCTGATGCTTCAGATCGGTCATCTGGAGAAAATCAAAGGGCATAAATCACTGGCGCTTGAGTGGTATGAGAGATCGGTATCGTTAAACGCCAACAATCGCCATGCTGTTGATGAGGTCGCAGCGTTGCGGGCAGAGTTTCTGCGAGATGCCACACCTCCCGAGGTGAGTGGTGATCACGCCGTGATTGCGGCTGCTGCAACTGAACACGTAACGCCTCCAGAACGTGAACTCCTGCAAAAGCCAACCTCCCATTCCGCCATGAAAAGTCATGAGGTTGGTGTGTTGTCGCGCCATATTCCTTTCTACACGAAAGATATACTGACTGTTTCGCAGAGCGATGCTTCAAAAACGATTCATCGCATTGTCGAAGAGCTGGAAGTCGTCCGCTAGAGTTTGTCAGGGAAAAGTGGAACCCGCCAAACTCTAATGTATCGATCAAAATGACGGCGAAAGCCGATTACAGACAAAGAGATTCATAAACAAAAAGCTGGTGCAGACAAGCATGGATGACATGACTGCGTCAGAGCACTGGAAACTGTCCAAGGTGATTAATTCAATGCGCATTGTAGTCGATATGCAGAGTGGCCAGTCGGGAAGCCGTCATGGTGGTATTGGGCGATATTCTCTCGATCTCCTGAAAGCGATGATTTCAGCCGCTCCGTCTGATGAGTTCATCATTCTGCTCAATGGTCAGTATAATGTCGGAGAGAACTATATCCGCTCCGAACTTCGGAGTATTGTCTCCCCGAATGATATTGTCACATTCGCAGCGCCAAAAGGCAGCGCGACCATCAATGATTCAGTGGTGATGACAAAATCGGCTGAAATATTGAGAGAAAATTTTATCTGCAATCTCAATCCCGATGTCGTTCTTGTCACCAGTGTTATTGAAAGCTTAAATGACGATATAGTTACATCAATTGGATTACTAGAAAAATCTCCGCCAACTGCTGCAATTCTATATGATCTCATTCCTATGAGGCAAAGGAAGATGTATCTGCAATCTCGCGTGGCCAGATCACATTACTTTCAAAAAGTGAATCATCTTCGCAATGCCGATGCGCTTCTTGCAATTTCTCAATATTCTGCCGAAGAAATGCTTGAATTTTTTCCGGATTATATGGGGTGTATAGAGAACATCAGTGGTGGAATTGCACCGCAATTTAAGGCTCAATTTGAGCCACAAAAGGTTGCAAAAATCCGTGACAAATATGGTCTTAAAAAGCGGTTTCTGCTTTATACGGCCAGCTTTGATGAGCGAAAAAATCAAAAAGGCCTCATTGAGGCATTTGCCAAGCTTCCTTGGGCGGTTCGCTATGAACATCAGCTTGCCTTCGCAGGAGGAGCGGCTTCTGAGATTTATGAATCTCACATCGAGCACGGTTTAAAGTTGGGTCTTAACCGCGATGACATTCGGTTTCTTGGTCGTGTATCCGATGAGGATCTTGTAACCCTTTACAACGGCTGTGATGCTTTCGTCTTTCCCCCAAAATGGGAGGGTATGGGAATGCCACCGCTGGAGGCCATGGCCTGCGGCGTTCCGGTCATTGGCTCCAATACCACAAGTGTTCCAGAAGTGATTGGATGGGATGAGGCGACATTCGATCCCTTTGACATTAGTTCCATTTCTGAAAAACTGCGGCTTGTGATGGTGGACGATGCCTTTCGGGCTGAAAATATCCGGCGGGGCAGGGAGCATGTCAAAAAGTTCAACTGGAAATTCTCGGCTGAAAAAGCTCTGACGGTTTTAAGATCAATTGCAAAGCCCGCCCAGTCTACCCCACCCGTTTTTCACTCATCCCTGCAAGCCTTGAAGCAAACCGTCCATACGGAAGAGTTGCTTGATGCGCAAATGCTGGATGTTGCCCGATGCGTCGCAAGCAATGACCAGTATTTTTCCAAAAGCGATGCGCCGAAATCACCTCGGGTTGGCTGGATTACGTCCTGGGGTGCACGATGCGGTATCGCCAATTATTCGGAAATGCTGCTGGACAGTGCACCGGACAATATTGTTGTCCTCGCCTCCTATAAATCCAATGGTATCGAGCGCAAGGAAGCGCGCGATGTCATCCGATGCTGGGATGAGGGCAAGCATGATTCCCTGATAGACTTGACCACTGACATTGACCGGCAATCACTTGATGCAATTCATATTCAGTTTAACTATGGATTCTTTGACTTTGATGCCCTCAATAGCCTGATCTATCGCTGCATCTGGAAAGGTGTTTCCGTTTTCATCACACTTCACTCGACAATCGATCAAAGTGCCGAAGAAAAATTTCGTTTAAAGCACATCAGGCTGGCATTGAAATTATGTTCGGCTATTTTTGTGCATAGCTTTGACGATGTCGAAAGACTGAATCGGCTTGGGATCAACAGCAATGTTCGGCTTCTTCCTTTCGCTAATCCTGCATTGGCTGTGTCTGGGCAAGCGGCGGAAGAACGTTCATTTGAATTGATAACAACCTATGGATTCGCTTTGCCAGGCAAGGGGCTGTTTGAGATTGTCGAAGCCTTATCACTTATGCGCCAAAATGGGCGAGATGTTAGACTACAAATGCTGAATGCGGCTTATGCTGACTCAGACGGCCTTTCTGATAGTATAATACGTGGCGTGAAGGAAAAAATTTCGCACTTAGGTCTATCGGATTACGTTGATCTTCGAACGGACTACATGGAAAATGAAGATAGTCTGCGTTTAATGTCCAAATCCGATCTTGTTGTTTATCCTTACACCAAAACGGGCGAGTCTGGCAGCAGCGCAGTGCGAATGGGGCTTCTGGCACAAAAGCCGATTCTGGTGACCCCGCTCGAGATTTTTGCAGATGTCGACGCAGCTGTTTTCAAAATGCCGGGAACATCACCGCAGGATATTGCGCAAAGCGCAGTCAAGCTGCTTGATAGCATCAAGAACAAAGACCCCATGATTGCGGAGAAAATTGAAGAAATTCAACGTCTCAACCGTGTACGCTCAGACAGCGGAGTTGCCACTTATATCAATGATCTGATCAATTTCAGAACCGGACTGAACACATGGGTGTCCGTGTTTTCTCCGCAAGAGAGCGACTTCTCCCTCGGTTTGGGAGTTCTGGAAAATGGCGCTATTGTCGGTACCCAGCCCGGCACGCTGTGCTATGGACCTTATATATCCCTTGAGCCCGGTCTTTACCGCATTGTGTTGCGCGGCGAGCTGGCGACAAAGCAGGGTGATGCAAGCGTGTCGATTACGGCTGCTGGAGGCACAGTGAATATGGGGCGCGCATCGCTGTTTGATTTGGGGCAAGATGTTATCGGGGATTACATCTTTGAAGTGACCTCACCTGTCAGCGGTGTCGAATTCGTTGTCAGCCTCCGCGACAAGGCTGAAATAACCTTGGCTGGATACGAGGTGTTGAAATTCATGCAGACCAATTGACCTGGTGCACTGACGCATTCACTTCGCTCATGCTCTCGTGCATTAACCTTTTGTTTATGCATCGATCCAAACTCGGCTGTCGCCTCTGTTTGGATCGATGCACGAGAGCTTTGATCCGAAAAGTGAGAGCCAGCCCTTATACGGCCGAGATTTCGGCTGGTGCGGGCTATAGATTGCCTGCTGCTGGATGGAGAGCACGTCCTCAAGGACGTGCCGCTTCTGATGCGAAATTACAGGCGATGAAAGGCTCATCCAGCCATGCAGTGATCCGTTCGCCGATTTGTGAAACGTAAAAGTTCCATAATCTACATTATCTAACAATGTTGGGGAATTTCATGAACGTCTGAAAGGGATTGTTCGTGAAAAGTATTCTGTCTGTTCTTGTCAAGCCACTTGGCGCTCGGCTTGGTGCCCTCGCAGCTGGCGGGCTTTCTGGCTTCGCAATCTCTGACCCGGTCATTTCCTCTCGACTTGAGGCGTGGGTTTTGGCTGGTGTATTGCTGGCGGCTGACTTAGTTGGCTCCTATTTCAGGTCTAAGTCAATGGAGGGTCGTTAATTCCTGAATTTTTTGCTCCCAGTCCTTGGACTGGGGGCGGGTCTTATCAAATCCAATTCGGATAAAAAGGCTGCGCAAAAGCAGGCTAATCAGCAATATGCTAATGATATGGCCGCCGCTGAAAAGCAGCGCGAATGGTATTTGCAAGATCGTGTTGAAGAACGTCAATATAATGAGGCTCGTGAAGATGAGGCTCGTGCATATGATCGCGCTCAACTCGATGAAACTCGTCAATATAGCCGTCAAGTCATCTCAAATCTTGTTGAAGATGCTGAGGCGGCGGGGTTTAATCCTTTGACGGTTATGCGCAGTGGCGGTGCCTCGTCTTATAACGCTTCGGCGGGTTTGGCTCCGCTCTCTGCTACCCGCCTCACCTCTTCGCCTTCGCAGTTATCGACTGTTCCATCGCGGCAAGCTGTTGGCGGTTCGTCTGTCGGTTCTGCGGCTGGCGCTGTTGGTGACTTTCTTTCTAACTTTGATCCGTTCGCGGACACAAAGAAAGAGCAAGAATATCGGCTGGTAGAAAGTCAGATTGCCGCGCTCAATGCGTCGGCTTTGTCTGGCGCTTCTCGCGGGTCTGCGTCCTATGCGTCTTCGGATTTTGAGCGGCGCTTGTCTGGTCAAGGTGCCGCCCTTTCAAAAGGTGGCACTGCCACTCTTGTCAAGCGCGGGACAGGTGCCGGTGATAACGGTGAGATACTTAACGCTTGGACCGATTGGTATGATCGGGACGGGAAGATTATTTCCCTTCCAAATCCAAACCTTCCTGAAACAGAGCAATTTATGGTGGAGCCCGCTGGTAAACTCCACAATGCGATTGTTCGACCTATCGAACGTGATTTCAAGGATGCGTGGATCACGCGCCGCGATTTAACGCCCGCTGAAAAAAAGCGGGTCGAAGATAGTTGGCTTCCGGCTTGGGTGCCGCGATTTAGCTACAAGTCTAATCGGTAATAAATCGAGCTTCCTATAAGGAATAGTGCGCTTGTTATTACCGCTATGAATATCATTGCAAGTAAATCAAGTGCGAATTTCTGAATAGGAGTCATCTCTATGTCCTCTCGTAAAGGTTGCTCGTCGTGTAGGCGACGGGCGGCGAAAATAAAGAAGTTTTTCAAGCGAATCAAGAAAGGATTTCGCAAATGAATGGTCCAAACTCTGTCAACGTTAATCGTACGCGAACGCAACCACTTGTTGCTCCTCGCACTATGCGCAGGCATAGCGCACGTGGGATTACCTCCCTCCCTGCGGGAAAAATGGTGCCGATTTGCGCATTTCCACTTCTGCGAGAAGATGGTGTGCGCTCTGGTCGTCTTCGTTTTTCATTTGAAATGATGGAAACCGCTGAAGTGTTGATGAACGCTGTCAACGTTCGCGTCATGGCTTATCTTGTGCCAATGCTTGCTCTTGATCGTTTCAACGGTTCTATGGATCAGTTGAACCTTTCTTATGAAGGTAAGCCTCCGCTCGATGGTGCGCAGGTCGTGCCATTCATCGAGACAAATCCGTTCATTAACGGCGGCAATGGTTGGCCTATCCATAAGTATTTGGGTGTTCATCATCCGGGTGGGCGTCTGGTCAATACGTCATATACTGAAGCGTACAATCAGATTTGGAATTTTCGGGCAAAAAATCGGTCTCCTGATCTTGCGCTTCGCACTCGAATGGATGGCAATCTGGCACCTGCGTTTTGGTCGCATGAGCGTTTTTCGCATATTGTGCCTGACTTTGACCAAGCCGTGATTGACGGTGAGGTTCCGCTCAACGTCGTTAACGCTGTGATGCCTGTCCGTGACGGGAACGGTGGCAATCGCGTTGTTTTCAAGGGCGCTCTTGACGGTAAGCAGCGTGTTTTGGTTACGGCTGCCGGTTCAAATCAACCAATTCTTGATAATGCTGGTGCTAATCCGACCGTTACTCAAGAGTATTTACTCGCTGGCATGTTTGCAGAGTTGCAAGAGAACGGTATTACAGTCTCTCTTTCGAATATTGAGATGGCGCGAAAGACGCAAGCTTTTGCAAGGCTTCGTCAGCAATACAACATGCATGAAGATCACATCATCAACTTGTTGATGGATGCAATTTCTATTCCAGAGCAATCTTTGAAACAGCCTATGTTGCTGGCTGATAAAAAGACGATTTTTGGCATGTCTAAGCGCTATGCGTCTGACGCTGGCAACCTGACCGAAAGCGTGGTCAACGGTATGACTGTTGTTGACATGTCCCTTCAAGTGCCGCGCATCGGCACTGGCGGCATTGTCATGGTCGTGGCTGAAATCACACCGGATCAACTCTTTGAACGTCAAGAGGATCCTTGGTTAATGACAACTCATGTTGATCAATTGCCAGCGTATTTGCGCGATACGCTCGATCCTGAAAAGGTCGACGTTGTTAAAAACAGTCGCATTGATGTTTCTCATAACAATCCAAACGCGACTTTTGGCTATGAGCCTCTTAATGCTCGCTGGAATGTTGACGCTCCTCGCGTCGGTGGCAAGTTCTATCGGCCTGCTGTCAATACTGGTTTTGATGAACTTCGCCAGCGTATCTGGGCTGTCGAGACTGTTAACCCAACGCTTTCGACCGATTTCTATTTGTGTACGAATATGCACACGAAACCTTTCGTCGTGACCAATCAAGACCCCTTCGAGGTAGTTGTCCAGGGCGATCTTATGATCGAGGGCAACACTGTGTTCGGTGGTCATCTTGTCGAAGCTACTGACGACTATGAAAAAGTTCTTTCGGTCGCTCCACAATCCCGAATTGAAAAGGATTAAAACATGGTTTTGAAGCTTAATTCTCTTTCGCGTTGGTCTGTTCTTCCTGCGAACCAAGCAATTGTTTTTGCTGGTGATGATCTCGGTGAGCGCACGGTTCGTCTGAACCTCAATCTTGAGGCTGTGACTTCATTCTTCATTGCGTTCGGCAAGGATGAAATGTTTCTTGTTACTATGCAGCCGGGTGTTGACACTGTTGAGTTCTCTGCTGCTGGAACCTTTCGCGTTTATGCTGAGGAGGGTTCTGGTGCTGTGCTTTATCAAAGCGCGGACCTTGAACCGACGTTCTCGGAAATCGTTGATCCTGTGATCTTCACAAAGATTGCTAATCGGCGTCATCGCAATCCAGAGTTGGAAGAGATGATGTTCCGCATGAATATGAATATTGAGCGCCGATTGGCTGAGCAAGCTCATGAGCTTGAAGCTGCGTTCGAGCGTCGGCGTTTGGAGGCTGAAAATGCAAGACCATCAGAACAAGTTCAATCCGCTGCGCCGGGAAGCGTTGCTGGCTCTGGTGGCTCGGAAATACAGCCACAAAAGCCAGTTGGTGACCAATCCAGCGAAGCGGGCGTCGTCGGTTCTGGCAGCGAACCGCAGGGAGGCGATAGTGGCGGACAAGCCTGAATTTATTTCGCCTCCTGACGGCGAAAAATACAGTGCCGAGCTTCGTGGCATGATCGATCGATCATTTATTGCGTCTGATCGTCATAAGGGTCAGCACAACCGTGCTGACCGCTCCCGCGTTCATCCTGAGATCGTCGAATTTGAGCGTGTGTTTATCAAGCGCATGGCTAAACTCGGTGTTCCGATGTTCGCGCATTGCGTCTATCGCTCTGATACAGAGCAACAGCGCCTGTATGTTCGCGGAAATAGTCGCGCAAAGCCGGGGCAATCGCCCCATGCTTACGGCTTTGCGGTCGATCTCGTCCACGGCACAAAGGCGTGGGACTTGACACGCAAGCAGTGGGACCTTGTCGGTCATGTCGGCAAGGAAGTGGCTGCGTCGCTTGGCCTTCATGTCGTTTGGGGCGGTGATTGGTCGTTTTACGATCCAGCCCATTGGGAACTAGCTGGCTGGCGCTCACTTCCCCGTTCTATTTAAGCCTCTTCGGCATTTGAGAAGCGTGCTCGCCGCTTGTTCGGCGGGTGCGTAGCTGTGTCTGCATGGCTTTTGTAGTGATCCATAACTCGGAAAAAGTCATGCTGATACAGCGTTCTACCTCTTTCTTGGTAATAGGTGCATTTAGTGACAGGACACTTCGAACATGTGTATCAATCCGGTGAAAATTAGCGATATTGGCGTAGTGGCCTGTCGCGTATGCTGGCAATGTCGGGAAACCAAAGTCGATGATTGGGTTGGACGTAACATTGCCGAAAGTAAGACTGCAACGGCGTCTCATGTTGTTACTCTGACATACGGTCAGGATATGACAACGGGCGATACGGATCATATCCGGGCCTCCGTTCTGACTTACTCCGATGTGCAAAAATATCTCAAATATCTGCGTTCTGACGGCTTCCCTGTCAGGTATTTCGTCGTTGGCGAATACGGCTCTATGAAAGGCCGCGCTCATTGGCACATCATTCTCTATTGGCAGGACTCTGTTCCTGACCACGTACTGAGAGAAAACTTCATTGAAAAACATTGGCCCCATGGTTGGTCTTATTGGGACAAGTCCACTCCTGAGGCTGTGCGATATGCTTGCAAGTATCTTCTTAAAGATGCTGCTGATGAAGAAAAGCAAGGCTGGGGTCCAATGGTTTCTAAGAAGCCGCCTCTGGGTCATGAGTATTTCAAGCGCCTTGCGCATGAATATCTTGAGGCGGGCTTGTCTCCTCAAACTCTGTTCTACACTTTCACGGATGTTAGCCGTGTGCCCCGCTCGTTGCGCGCTAAAACTCACAAGCAATTCCGGGGTGCTGCGAAGCCTGTGCAATTCAGGATGACGCACAAGACGGCTGAGAACTTTCTCGAATATTTCGTCGGAATATGGCGTGAACGTCATGACGACGACCCCCCACGCTCGGAAATCATATGGGCGTACATTCACGGTACGCTGCAAGATTATTGGGCTGAAATCGCTGCACCTCGTTATGAGCGTCAAGCGAAGGGGCCTGTGCCCCTCGCCCCTCCTTTCGAGGGTGCGATTGTGCAGTTTTGCGAGAAAGCAAACTGCTATTTCACTGATACAGCCGGTAGTCGGCTTTGGTTTTCATCTGACTGTGAAGGGGATGCTTGGTGGCACGTAAAAATAAAACCAAAAAAACACAATCGGTACGAAACAGAGCGCCTCTGGCGTCTGGCCGGGTTTCAAACTCACGTGCCCGTGATCAACGATTAATTCTTGATCTCGCTTTTCGTCCGGTTTTTAACCTCCCTCCTCTTACCTCGCGTTCTCGCGTTTCTCGGTCTTCGTCGGCTTATGCTGACGTTCCAGCTTCTCCGGCCCCCCGGTCGGCTGGATTTTCTCAACCTGTTGCTGCTCGTGCTAAGTCTGCCCTGGCTAAGTCTGCAACGGTTAAGAAGCCTGCAAAGGTTGTCCAACCTGCCCGCAAACATTCTAACCTGTCTCTAGCTGTCACACTTGAGCCTGACGTAAGGAAGTCGTCTGAAAGGGCGCGCGAAAATAATGTGTGTAAAAAGCGTCCTGACAGTAAAATTGCGGCTCGTTCTCGCGGTGCTTCTGGTTCGAGAAAAAAGTTTGTTCCGTGGTGTTGACAACCTTTGAAATTTGATACATTGCTGTAAAGCAAATGTAACCATCTATCCTTCTGCTTTCTCATTGTCACTAACCTGTTGAAATTCCACAATCTACATTATGGCAATTTGAACATGGGAAAAACCAGAGAATGACAGAAAAAGACAGGACATCTGAGGACGATAACCTGCTGGGCTTCACGCGGGCGTTTAATCCGGCTGAACAAGCGGCCCGTCATCAGCTTGAAGAGGCCATGCGCTTGTCGCCAATCCCGCGCAATGAGCGCATGGATAACCTCGCGCTCTTCGCAGACCATCTTCTGCTCGGTCGCATCCTGTTCATGAATCACATCTACCGCTTGATTCTGGAAACGCCGGGTGTGGTGATGGAATTCGGTACCCGTTGGGGACAGAACCTGTCGATCTTCACGAACTTGCGCACACTTTACGAGCCAACTCATTATCATCGCAAGATCATCGGCTTTGACACATTCTCGGGTTTCGTAGACATCGCGCCGCAAGATGGTACTTCTGTATACGCTCAGCCTGGAAATGTGCGTACCACGCAGGGGTATGAAACGTTTCTGGAACATCTTCTCTCTGCGCAGGAGGCCTCCAAGCCCTTGCCGCATAAGAAGAAGTTCGAGATTGTGAAAGGCGATGTCCGTGAGACACTGCCGGATTATCTGGAGCGTCATCCACAGACGATTATCGCCCTCGCCTATTTCGATATGGATCTTTATGCCCCTACCCGTGATGTGCTCGCCATGATCCGTCCGCGTCTTGTTCGCGGCAGTGTGGTGGTGCTGGATGAAATTAACGATCCTGGCTTTCCCGGTGAAACGGTGGCCTTGCAGGAGGTCTTCGGCTTAAGTGGGCTGCGGCTTCAACGTGTGCCTTATCTGAGCGCTCCTTGCTATTTTGTGCATGACATCGCGTAGGAGTACCTCGACGTGTCGCGCGTTCATATTGTGGTGTTTGATCGGACCCCTGGCTGGACGATCATGAAAGAGGACATTTACGTTGGCCTCTTTCACTGGATTTCCGTGCTCGGACATACAGTGACAATGGATTGCCAACGGATGGAGCCACGGGCACTCAACATATTGATTGGAATACAATATCTCTCCCGCGAGCAGATTGCAGACATTGCCGGCTCCAGCTATGATTATGCCGTTTTTGATGTCGAGTTCATTGACAACGGCATGGTAAACTACAAACCGGAGACGGCATGGCTGTTCGGTGATGAGGGGCGGCTGTTCTTTGAACGATGCCTGTTCTTCCTGTCTTATTTCGATATGAGCGTGCGTATGATGTCGGATCTTGGCGTCTATTCCCGCCAGATCACGCCCGGTTACGTGCCACAGTTTGAAAGCGGCTGCCGCCTGAACGACGCTGAAAAGGATATTGACGTTTTCTTCTTTGGCAATGTGGACGATCATCGGCGTCCGCTTCTGGAGCGCATTGGCGAACAATGTCAGCTCATTGTGAATACACCTACGGATGTCACCCCACTATTCTTGCGCAATGCACGCGCTGATCGCTCTCGTATCATTCTGAGTTTGGGACGTGCAACGCCTTTTCATCATATTGGACCCATGCGACTGGTCGCAATGGCGCATTTGCAGGCTTTCGTCCTTTCAGAGCAGACCCAACTCACACAACCGGAAATCTCGGACCTCTGCGCTTATTGGGAGGATGATCAGGATCCGGTGGATGTCATCCGCTTTTGGCTCAATGCGGCCAGCTTGCGACAAGCGCACGCAGAAGCGGCCTATGAACGGATGCGGGGGCTTGATCCCTATGCGCCGTTGGTGGCGGTGTTTGAGCAGGCAGCCAGCCGCTGACCCTGCCCCGACGGCTCAGCAACATTGTGCTGAGCCGCATCCTGCAATCTGCGATGTTAGAGTTTGTCAGGGAAAAGTGGAGCCTGACAGACTCTAGCTCTTTCTTTTTCGCATGTACGTTATCGTTTTATTGCGGACAATAAAACGCGACATGCTTTAGGCGTTCACATCAACAACAGTGCGCCCTTGGACCTCACCTTTCAGAATTTTAGGCGCAAGCGCCAAAACGTCAGCAAGCCCCACAGTCGTGACCGTCCGTGCGAGTTTGCCCAAATCGAGATCGGTCGACAGACGCTTCCAGGCTTCAAGGCGCACGGCCTGAGGTGCATTGACGGAGTCAATTCCGGCAAGCGTGACGTTCCTGAGGATGAACGGCAGAACCGTGCCTGGGAGGTCCAAACCCTGAGCCAGCCCACACGCTGCAACAACGCCGCGATATTTGGTCTGGGCGAGCGCGTTTACCAAGGTGTGGCTACCAACCGAATCGATAACCCCAGCCCAGCGTTCAGAGCCGATAGGCCCCTTGGCTGGTTCTGAGAGGACTTTGCGATCGATGATTTCGGCCGCACCGAGTTCGCGCAGATAGTCGGCTTCCTGTGGCCGCCCGGTCGAGGCAATGACGCGATAGCCAAGACCGGACAAGAGCGCAATCGCAACAGAGCCGACGCCGCCGTTGGCCCCCGTGACAAGAATCTCGCCCTTGTCAGGGGTCACACCACCATGCTCGAGCGCGAGAACACACAGCATGGCGGTATAACCAGCCGTGCCGAGCGCCATGGCATCCTTGGTCGAAATGTTGTCTGGCAGCTTGACCAGCCAATCGCCACTCACCCGTGCCTTTTGGGCATAGCCGCCGTGATGGGTCTGGCTGAGGCCCCAGCTATTGGCCACGACGCGGTCGCCGGCCTTCAGGCCGGGATAAGTGGAGGTTTCCACGACACCGGAAAAATCCACGCCTGCAATGATCGGAAAAGTCTGAATGATTGGCGCAAAGCCTGTCAGGGCCATGCCATCCTTATAGTTGACCGTGGAGTATTCCACGGCCACGGTCACGTCACCCGGCATCAGGTCATTCTCATCGAAATCCACCACATCGGCGGAAATCGCATCACTGGCCTTTGTCGCCAGCAGCGCTTTGAAAGTCATCGTTTCAATCCTTCAATCAGGAAAAATCTGGTTGGAAATCGTGTTACTTCGCGTCCAGATAACGGCTGGCGGCAGTGGTATGTCCGGTATCTTGCAAAAGCGCCTGTCGCGCAGTTTCCAGAGTCTGCCAACGCTGCTCTTCATGCAGATGGGGAATGGTCACGGCTTCGCGGCGGTCGAACCCAACCAGCGCTGCATCGACCAGCTCAGACACTTCCATCAATGGCGGACGCTTATCTTCATCGACGAAGTTCCAGATCTCGGTGCGGGTCGCGGCTGGCAGGACTGCCTGAACATAAACGCCCTTCTGGCCAAGTTCAGCCTGCAAGGCTTGGGAGAGCAACAGAACGAAAGATTTTGTCGCCGTATAAACGGAGGTCTGCCATTCCGGGGCAAACGCCAGCACGGAGCTGATGTTGATGATCGAACCGTCACCCTTCTCGGCAAACCGCGGGGCTACCGCGTGCGAGAGACGCAGAACGCTGGTTGCGTTGAGTGTCACCAGCTTCGTCAGGTCATCAAGACTCTGCGTAACGAAAGTGCCGCCGACATTGCTGCCTGCATTGTTGACGAGAATGCCAATCGATGCGTCATCGCGCAATTTCGCTTCCACGGCATGCAAACCTGCTTCCGTCGTCAGGTCGGCAGGCAGAATCTCGACGGACACACCGTTTTTCTGCCTCAGCTCAGCGGCATTGGCCTCAAGCTTTTCGACGGAGCGTGCGACCAGAACGAGATCGTGGCCGCGCTCGGCAAACCGTTGAGCATAGGTTGCGCCGATGCCTGTTGATGCACCGGTGATGAGGACTTTAGACGTGTTGGACATTGGTAGCTTCTTTCATTTTTGGATGAATGCAATCATGATGATCACAATCTTAATTATAGATGATGATCGTAATATTTGATGTCAAGGGTCTACCCGAGAGATATTACACCGACAATCGGGCTGCTTATCGTGGCAAAACCATCACCGTCGATGTGCCGTGGGCCAGCACTCGCCCTTCACGATCAATGATTTTCCCTTCAGCAGAGATGATCGTGCGGCCTTTGCTGATGACACGCCCTTCGGCGCGCACGAGGCCAGTATCCGCCTTGATCGGCCGCGAGAAGTTCGCCTTGGTTTCGATGCTGGCAAAGCCGACGCCTGCCGGCAAGGTTGAATGCGCAGCACATCCCGTCACCGTATCAATCAGCGTCAACGCCCAGCCACCATGCACACCGCCTAAGGGATTGAGGAGGTCAGGCCCCGGAGTGGCTTCGAAGAAAACCTCCCCGTCGCCAACGTCCACCATCCGGAACGACATGGTTCTGGCAATCGGTGGCGCTGGCAAAGCCCCATCAATGATGGCTTGCAAATGCTGCCTGCCGGTCATCCCGGCAATCTGCTCAAGTGTCGCAATGCCAAATACTGGCTCCGGGTTATGGCTCATCGGTTCCTATTGCACCTCAATGACGACTTTGCCCTTCGCACGGCCGCTCTTGACATAGGCCAGCGCTTCGCTGGTTTTCTCAAACGGGAAAACCTTGTCCACAACCGGCTTGATCGCCCCATTCTCGATAAGAGAGGTGATCTCGGCCAGTTGCTGCCCATCGGCACGCATGAACAGGAAGTCGTATCGAAGGCCACGTTTTTTTGCCTCTTTGCGCACTCCTCTGCTGAGCAGGGTAAAGAGAAGCTTGAGGGCGAAATTCAGCCCCAGCGTCGTCGCAAACTGCGGGTCCGGCGGCCCCGAAATCGAGATCAGGCGACCGCCCGGCTTTAACACCCGGAGCGATTTCATCAGGGTTTTCTGATCCTGACTGTTCAGCACAAGATCATAACCAGACAAGAGCGATTCAAAATCCTGTGTCTTGTAGTCAATGATGACATCCGCGCCGAGGCTCTTGACCAGTTCAATGTTCTTCGAGCTGGTCGTGGTGGCAACAAACGCACCCAGATGCTTGGCAAGCTGAATGGCAAACGTGCCGACGCCGCCAGATCCTGCCTGAATGAACACCTTTTGCCCCTTGCGAAGCTTAGCGAGTTCGACAAATGCCTGCCATACTGTCAGGCCGACCAGCGGAATGGACGCCGCTTCCGCCCAGTTCAGGTTCGTGGGCTTCAGCGCAACATCGTTTTCGTGGACAGCAAGACGCTGCGCAAATGTTCCAATGCGATGGTCACGGGGGCGCGCATAGACCTCGTCACCGAGCTTGAAGCGGCGTACACTCGAACCGACTGCAATGACTGTGCCTGCGAGATCGTGACCAAGGATGAACGGTGGCTTGTAAGCCAAAAGCGGCTTGAACTCACCATCACGGATTTTGGAGTCCAGCAGGTTTACGGCTGCCGCCTTAATCTCGACCAGAACATCGTTCGCCCCGACGACCGGGTCGGCGGCATCGACCATGCGGAGCGGGCCGTTCTTTTTGTATTTCTCGATAATAAAAGCCTTCATCGGCTCGTTCTCCAATTCTATGACGCCTTACACAAGAGCTTTGGCCACAAGAGCTTTGGGGCCTTGAGGCAGTTAACTGAGACCAAACTGCTTGTGCAGAACCTTGTCGAACAAAGCCCGGGGCAGGAAACGACGGGCAAAGGCACCCTGCTGTGCAACTTTGCCTGAGGGATAGCGAAGCTTTGGTGCTTTGTCCGTGGCGGCCCGCACAATCGTATCAGCAACGCTTTGCGCCGTGTCTGCCGCCTGCATGGCCTTGGCATAGGCAATGTTGTAGCCAGTCCGAAGACGGTCGTAGTCCTTGAGCGGCGCATCGGCAGGCACAGAGCTTGCTTCAAAAGAGGTGCTGGTCGTGCCGGGTTCGATCACAAGCACGCGTACACCAAAGCCGCGGACCTCGTGATCGAGGGCTTCCGAATACCCCTCAAGCGCATGTTTGGTCGCCGAGTAATGGGTGTTGAACGGTGCCGGGATGAAGCCGAGACCGGACCCCACATTCAGGATGCGACCATGCCCTTGAGCGCGCATGATAGGCAGAACAGCGTTCGTCACCCGCACGACACCAAGCACATTGGTATCGTAGAGCGCCCGCACCTGCTCGATCGAACTTTCCTCGGCAGCGCCGACAATCCCGAAACCCGCATTGTTGATCAGAAGATCAATATTGCCAAGCTCCGCGCGCGCTTGCGCAACTGCGGCATTCACCGAAGCATCCGACGTCACGTCGCAGGCTATCAGCCGGATACCATCGCGGACTTCACCCGGCTTCGCCGTGCGGCTTGTCCCAATGACATTATATCCTGCCTTGGTAAGAGCAATCGCTGTCGCCTTGCCGATACCGCTTGAAGCGCCCGTCAAAAACGCTGTCCTCTGTTGCCTGCTCATGCGTCTAACCTCTTGCTCGATGCTGGCCGGCCTCAAGGTTATCAGGCAACCAGATCTTTGATGATGTTCGTCATCATTAAATATGATGAACATCATCATTCGTCAAGAGTGCTTGCTCGGCTCAGCATGGAAACCTCGACAACGCAATATTGCGCAATCAGAGCGTGCTGCAACGGTACGCGAGTGTCTGTCACGTTCAGATTAAATCAGACAGACTCTCGCGCATCTTAAAGCATGTCGCGTTTTATTGTCCTCAATAAAACGATAACGTACATGCGGCTAAATAAGAGATAAAGCCTGTCGCAGTGAATCCTATTCGCTGCGACAGGCTTTAGCGAAATTGCTTCCCGCATTTCGGGCCAGGATGATAAGAAACCAAATTCATGAATCGCTTGAATGAAATGCAATCTTGCGTTCTCATAGGTGGGCGCGAAACAAATGGCCGGAGTCACCATATTGGTTTGGCTTTTTGCCCATCTGGAGCCCGATCGGCAAGTCCCCTGATATTGCCCCGATGCTTTCCGCATTGCATTTCGGTGCAGTCTTACTTCATCATGTGATAAAATGCGAGCATACGCTCCACAGGATACGTTAGGTGTTTAATCTCGGAGTTTGATGGTGATGATACACCTCGCTCGGCACCGTTTCGCTCCCGGTGGCCGTGATCGGAAGCAAGGTGATGATTCCGAGCGATAGCAATATAAGAAAACGACGGCACGCTGTCTTCATATCCTGTCCCTAATAGCACCTAATAGAAACGATAGCACACCCCAAATGAGCGCGATGCAAGCCGCCACGACAGTTGGCAACAGATGAGGGAGAATGACTGCTGAAAGCAACGGCAGAGAGAATGCCGAAGCATAAAGAAATTTTTTATCTTTGAAGAGAAAATTCAAGAATATTCCAATCAGCATTGCAAGGGCAACGTATTCTAAATTGGGATTAAACCTGTAAGCCACGATTAGAATTGAAGGTAAATATATCGCCGAAATCAAAATTATGGCGAGTAAAGACCAGACCGACCATTTTAATATGCGGCCCGTTTTCATTGAAGCCACTCGTTTGCTGCACCGAAAATTTCCAGAGAATTTTGATACCATGCGGATTCGGCCATATATTCTGCGGGCCATTCGAAAGCCCCCTGTAAAAAGGCATCGCCTTCGCCAAAGGTGATGAGAGAGTAGCTATAGTGCGCATCTGTCAGATTATCTGGCGTATGATCAGATCTCTGAACCATTCGTCCGACATAACCACTTGCCAAAACATGTTCGCCACCTATGGTATAGTTGACAATGATGTCCGATTGATCTGGGTTTTTATTATCAACTACAAAAGAATAGACAAGGTTGTCATCGCCATCGAACGGCACAAGGTTTCCTGCGTCATTGATCGTGCCGTTTATAGAAGCTGGGCCATCATTACCCGGAGTCGGATTAGAAATGAGTGCCCTCTCAAGCGCTTCAAGGCACTTTTTGTTGTTTTGGAGCGCTTCATAACCATCCAATGAAACAGAGGCAGAAAATTCATAACTATGATAGAACATGCTGTCTGATGAATATGCCTCCATTCCAGACCTAGCCGGGATGACAAAGCTTGGAATCTTTTCTGTATTCGGTTTGATAAGCATTATTCCATCGGTGAGATCTATTCCAGGCGAGAACAAAACACCCATTTTTTCCAGGACGTCGGTGTAGCTTGCAGTACCACCACTGCCGCCGCCGCTACTGTTCCCGCTATCACCGATGTTCCCGCTACCACCACTGTCAATGCCATCACTGTCACCATTAACGATTATCGGAGGAAGAATGGTGGCTCCATCCCCTGCGATTGTTGTCAAGAGTTCGTTGTAGCCTTCTTCGCCCAAAAAATATATCGATGAGTCCGATTTAACGTAGGTCACATCGCCCTCAAATACGCCACTTTCCCTGAGTTCGTCCTCGACAAAGAAACCCTCAGAGCTGTCCACCGAACCACTAAGCAGCATAAATGCAGTAACAGCGTCACCTCCAACCATACTAGAATAGGGCACGTCATATCCAGCATCCTCAAGGGCTTGTAGAATATGTACGTCATCTTCAATATAGATTGTTCCATTTGGGAATGCGCCATTTCCATATACGGTCAATCTGTATTTAGTCATTGTATATCTCTTTAAGAATTGTGGCGTTAGATAGCATCTATGCACCAATACAAAAACCACGTATTGCGCTTAAAACAGGATGCGCAGCCCATGAGTGCAGAAAATTAGATGAATCGATATATTCCATGACTTATTGAGTCAAGTTAAATTGCGAATCTGTGCAACTTTTGAGAACATAGGTGAAGCTCGAACGGCTGCAGCTATGGATGTTGCTGCTTTCTAGGCCCTGATAGCCTCATAGAGGAGAGCTGTCTCGGTTTGTCTGAACAGTTTCGGGCGTTTTGCTAAGTGGATTTCCGCCTCGATTATGCCGCCACCATCATTGGTGCTACAGCATCGGACCGAAAAGTGGGAGCCGGTTTTCGGAAAAATCCGATGCTAAAACAAAAGCTTAAAGCATGTCGCGTTTTATTGTCCTCAATAAAACGATAAGGTACATGCGAAAAAGAAAGAGCTAAAGCCTGTCGCAGTGAATCCTATTCACTGCGACGGGCTTTAGAGTATCGGACCGAAAATCGGAATGATGATACACGACGCAAATGTTTTTACGTGTCGCTTACCCCCGCCCGTAACCGAGCTTTCGGATCATGTGATACAATTCGGGGTGTAAAAGCCACTCAATTCAAGATATATTTTAGCGCCTCTGCTCTGATTATCATCGTTTTTGTATAATTTAGCAGGCTGTCAAAGTGCTATAATCGTCTTCCGACAAATAAACGTCACAATACCGATGCATAGTTCATCGAGTCGAATTGGCTTAATGATCATATCTCTAAAATTATACTATCATTTAGTTTCGTAAATACAAGGACACAACTTAAAATATGGCGCCTTGCCGCAGGTGAACACAAGGGAAATACGATGACCCCTTTCAAATCAATCACGACTGGATTCGACCCAAACGGCATTCCAGTTCTCCCCATTGCCACGCTCCGCCATCATCCGCACATGGTTTATCGCCACTTTAGACGTGAGTTGCCATTCATACTGTCTGAAGCTGGCGCTTACCTGGTTCTGCGCGGAGACGATGTTCTCCACCTTCAAGGTGATACAAAAACACGTCAGGTCGAAACAGAGTTGCTGAGTCTGAGAGGCGTCAAAGACGGGCCGATCTGGGATTTTATGACAAACAGCATGCTGACATCGAATGGCGATACACATCAGCGGCGGCGATCGCCGATGTCGAAGACGTTTGCCTTCAAAATGATTGACGCGCTTCGTCCACATATCAGAAAGGCAATATCCGACATCGCGGACAACATGGCCCCGGTCTGCGGCATGGACGTGCTTGATGACTTTGCCACCGTCATTCCAGCCACGATTATTGCATCAATCCTTGGCCTTCCTCAGGCTGATGTCGGGCGATTTTCTGAGATTGTCTATCGCTTCAGCCCGGTCTTGAGCGGCTCCTGGCTGGCTCAGGACGTGCCTGAGTTACAGCAAGCGGCGGCCGATCTTCGGGCTTATGTCGGAGAGATCGTGACCAGGCCTCACATCGACAAAGCACAAGATTTCGTCAGCGAATTCATGTCCAACGTTGAAAATGATGGATCGCTGTCTGCTGAAGAAGCAATCACCCAAATTATGACCTTGATTGTCGGGGGCAGCGACACGACCCGATCCGCCATGGTCATTCAGCTTTCGCTGCTTCTCCAGCATCCGGATCAATGGAAAGCGATTGTCGAAAATCATGATCTGATTCCGAACGCTGTATTGGAATGCCTTCGCTACGAACCGGCCGTGGGCTCCGTGCCCCGCGTGACCACTATGGACATAGAACTGGATGGGCGTATTCTGCCAGCCAACAAAGCGTGTTCGCTGGTTACCATGTCGGCCCTCAGAGATGAGAGGCTCTATTCGGAACCCGAACGGTTCGATATAATGCGCCAACACCTGAAATGGCATCCCGTTTTCGGTGGTGGCCCACATCGTTGTCTTGGAGAAGCATTGGCCAGGGCAGAGCTTGAGGAGGCCCTGATTGTTCTGGCTGAGCGTTTCCCGAATATAAAGGCGACCCAGGATTTTCCTGAGGTTACGGGCTTCTCCGGCATTCGACAGGTTGGGAACTTCCTTGTCACCCTGAATGCCCATTAATTTTCCTAGTGCATGTCGCGTTTTATTGTCCTCAATAAAACGATAACGTATATGCGACACAATAAGATCGAAAGCCTGTCGCAGTGAATCCTATTCGCCGCGACAGGCTTTAGTGCATAATTCCTTAAATCGGAATCGATGTAAGGAATTATGCAGCAGATATTAAAGAGCTACAGCGCCGTGCGCCATATATGGTGAAAGGCGCTGTAGAGTTTATCAGGGAAACGTGGAACCCGGTTTTCCGTATACGACAATCGAAAACAAAGGAACGATGAGTCTGTCAGGTTCAGACTCATCGTATACGACGCTTGTTCTTTGTCGTGGGGTTGCCCCTCTGCCTTGGCGCATAGATCGAAAGGGTTGAGACTTGATCCGCATACCAATTCCGTCAGGGAACTGATTGCTGCACCAATGCCTCATGACACGTCATTAAAACGCATATTTTCCGGTGTTGCGACCAGTTTTGCGGCTTGCGTATTTGCATTTGAGAGAGCGTCCTGCATGGGTTTGCCGCGGGCAATTTCCGCCGCGAGAACGCCGATGAACATGTCGCCGGCACCATGCGTACTTTCGACCTTGACCTTCAAGGCTGGTAGAACGATCTCTTCTCCCTTTTGGTTTGCATAGGCAACGCCCGCCCCGCCTGCCGTGACAACAACTTCGGGAAACCGGAGCACGAGCCTCCTTGCTGCCTCCAAGGCACCTTCAAGGGTCTCGACAACGGGCACGCCCGCCAGCATTTCCGCTTCAATTGCGTTAACAACGATGATGTCGATGAACGCTTCAAGATCGGTTGAGAGGGGGCGTGCGGGTGCGGCATTGATCAGAACCCGACCACTCGCTTGTTTGACCACCCTTGCCGCTGCAACATTGGCAGCGTCTGGTATTTCGCTTTGCAACACCAGAACCGTGGTGCGGCCCAAAAGGTCTGCGGCCGCAGCCACGTCATGATCACCCAACGTCAGATTGGTGCCGGAGACAATGACAGCGCCATAATCGCCTTGCGCATCAAAAATTGCCACGCTCATGCCCGTGGATGCGTTGCCAACAGCTGATGAGTCGCGCCGCACAAAGCGATCGTCAACGCCCCGGTGTTTGAGGGTTGCCAGCAGAAACCGCCCGAATTCATCCTCGGCAACAGCCCCGATCATAAAGGTCGCTACTCCCGCTAAAGCCGATGAAACCGCCTGATTGCCGCCCTTTCCACCGAATTTGGGGTGCCAGGACGTGCCTGTTACCGTTTCGCCCTTGCGCGGCCGGTCTGGGCCGAAGACCGCTATATCATAGTGAAGGCTGCCAAAAACGGTAACGATGGGGGAAGATGTCATGGAAGGCGATCTTTGCGTTTGGAGGTGACGGCAGACATGGTGCGGTCGAGATTGCGCTCGGCTGCCTGATAATCGCGCTGGGCGACGGCGACGAAAATAGCGTCGAGAATATTGAGCTGGGCTATGCGTGCGGCAGCATTTTCGCCCATCAAAGGCGAGCCTTGTGCGGTGGAGCACAACACCACGTCCGCAGACTGGGCAAGGGCTGACGAACCATAATTGGTCACGGCGATCGTGCGGGCACCATGTCGGCGGGCGAGTTGAAGAGCATCGATGACCGCAATGGTATTACCGGAATGGGAAAAGCCAATCGCTATGTCCGTCTCTCCCAGAAGGGCCGCAGACATCAGCATCATATGCGAGTCATCAAATACGCTGGCACGCACGCCGATTCTTAAAAATTTGTGGGCCACATCCCGCGCGATTTGTGCCGAGCCGCCGACGCCATAGAAATCCCGGTGTTTTGCCTTGTGGATCATATCAGCGGCCGTATCAAACGCCGCCATGTCCAAAATGGCAAGCGTCTCTTCAAGGGCATGAATCGAGGTGCGAAAAACCTTCTGAACAATTTCGAGGGACGTGTCATCAACGGACAGTTCCTGATGCATTTCGGTGGTTGGCTGGCGATTATATTGACTGACCGACGAGCGGAAATCCCGAAAGCCCGAGAAGCCAAGTTTTTTGGTGATCTTCACCACCATGGCCTCAGAGACGCCCGCGTTTTCCGCGATCTGTTTCAGCGAGGTTTCCTCGCTGAAATCCCGCATACCAAACACTGTATCAACGACTTTTGCTTCGAGTGGCGTCAGCGTCGGCATCATCATTCGGATGCGCGGCCCTACCGCCTTCATGTCAAAGCTATCAGTGTTCATTCCCGTCCCCTTGTCGCGCGATCAATCATCATTGCGACGAGGATTATAAGGCCAGTGGCAAGCAGTTGATAGAAGGCCTGAACATTCATCAGTGTCAAACCGTTGCGCATTGCGCCCAGAATAATGGCTCCGAGAATGGTGCCGACAATGCTGCCCTTGCCGCCCATCAGTGAAGCGCCACCAATGGCGGCTGCCGCAATCGCATCCAGCTCCCAGAGATTGCCAAGAATGGGTTCAGCAGCGCCGAGACGGCCAATCAGGATCAGCGAGGCAAGGGCTGCCAGCACGCCGGAAATCACATAGGCGGTGATCTTGGTGCGTGCGATTGGAACGCCAGCCACATAGGCGGCTTCCTCGTTGCCGCCAACCGCCATCAGGTATTCACCAATCGGCGTTTTCTTCAGCAGTATCCAGGCCACAACCGAAACACCGGCAACAATCAACACCGGGATTGGCAGACCAAACAGCGTGCCATTGAACAAAGCCCGGAACCCGGCAGGAATACCCAAAACCGGATTGCCTCCCGTGAAAATCAGCGCAATCGCCCTGTAGGTGCTGAGTGTACCAAGCGTCACAATAAAAGGCTGCAAACCAACATAGGCAACCAGCACACCATTGATGAAGCCACAAACAGCCCCCACGCCAAGCCCCGCAAGAATCGCCAGTGGAATGGGTGTCCCTCCCAGCATCAGCGTTGCGGTCATGACGGCGGCAATGGCGGCGGTTGGCCCGACGGAAAGATCGATACCGCCAGAAATGATCACCAGCGTCATGCCCAGAGCGAGACAGGCGTTGATACTGGATTGCTGAAGGATGTTGGTGAGATTGCGCTCTGACAGAAAACCGGGAACCAGCGCTGCAAACACCGCCATGATGACAATGAGACCGATCAGGGTTCCTGCGTCACGCAAAGAGAAAGAAAAGCGGCGAAAAGCCGGGGCTGAAGGGGCAACGGCGGGCGAAGTGGCGGTCATGACAAAAATCCTCAAATTTTACGCGGGGTTTGCGACCAGGCCGGGTTTCGCACCGGCAATCGCTCCCGGAATGGCGTGCGCCACGATCGTGCTTTCGGTCAGTTGGTCGCCGGTGAGTTCAGCAGCAATCCGTCCTTCCCGCATCACGAGCACGCGGTCGGATAGGCGTATGACCTCTGGAAGTTCCGAAGACACAACGATAATCGCACAGCCTTCGCTGGCCAGGGTCTCGATCAACTGATAGATTTCGGCTTTCGCTCCGACATCAATGCCGCGCGTGGGTTCATCAAACAGCAAAATTTGCGATTGAGCCGCCAGCCAGCGGGCAATGATTGCCTTTTGCTGGTTGCCACCGCTGAACAGCCGGATGGGGCGATCGAGCTGAAACGGGCGCAGATTGACCCGTTTCAACAGGTCGCTGGCGCTGGCGCGCAGCCTGCCCTTGCTGATGATGCCGCCTGTGGAAAAGCTGGGGAGCGAGGCCAACGCCATATTGAGACTGACTGGCCGCAAGGGAATGATGCCTTCCCGCTTGCGCTCTTCGGGGACCAGGCCAATGCCTGCCGCAATCGCGTCGCGCGGGTTGGCGAGGCTCACAACGTTACCGTCAATTGCAATTGCTCCCCCGCTCAGGCGATCAACACCGGCAATCAGCCGCAACAGCTCTGTGCGCCCGGAGCCGACAAGCCCGGCAATACCCAGAACCTCACCCTTGTGCAGTGAAAAGGAAATCTCTTTGATTTTGGTGGCGGATGAAAGATTGCGCGCTTCAAGCTTGATCTGGTCGGTGGCGAATGAATTATGCGTCTCCTGCATCAGTTCACGCCCAACCATCATGGCAATGACCTGTTTTTCGGATGTGGTTTTCATATCCACCACACCAACAAGCTTGCCGTCTCGCATGACACTGGCCCGTTGGCAGATCCGAAAAACCTCATCCATCTTGTGTGATACATAGATGATCGAGACGCCGCTGGCTGAGAGATTGGCAATCACCTCCGCCAATCGGTCAAACTCGCTGGGTGTCAAGCTTGATGTCGGCTCGTCCATGGCAATGACTTTGGCCTTGTCGAGCAAGGCGCGGCCAATTTCGACAATCTGCCGCTGCGCAACTTTCAGGCTGGAGATTGGCGCTGAAACATCAATGCTGCGATCAATCATCGACAAGGCCTCGGCTGCGCGCTTTTCCTGCTCGCTGCGCGAGACGAACAGCCCACCGATGCGGGTGAGCGAGTGGCCAAGAAACATGTTCTGGGCAACACTCAAATGCGGCACCTGCTGAAGTTCCTGGTGGATCATGGCAATGCCAGCAAGCCGGGCGTCCTGGGGCTTACGGAAGGTCACGGCTTCGCCATCGACAAAAACCGTGCCGGATGTTGGCCGGAAGACGCCGGAAAGAATGCGCAGAAGCGTAGACTTACCCGCACCGTTTTCACCCAGCAATCCGTGAATTTCGCCGGGCGCAACTTTGAAGCTCACATCTGTCAGCGCGTTTACGCCCGGAAAACTCTTCGAGATCGTATCGAAACCCAATCGCGGAACCATCACCGCCTCCTCCTGCAAGGCCCAGAGATGCCGAACCCAAGTTCGGCATCGGCTGCACGTCTGTTACTTGCCAGCCTTGGCGTCTTCCATCAGCACGGCGCGAATGTTGACATCCTTGCCCTGATAGCGGCTGAGATTATCAGCCGTGATCAGCGCCTGCGGCGTGGCCACCACACGCGGAAGCTTTTGGCCAGCCACGAGACGAAGCGCGGTTTCCATGGCCACTTCGCCGGTCAAGACCGGAAAGCTATCGACAGTACCGGTCAACTCACCAGCCTTGATTGAGGCATAGGCGTCAGAAATACCGTCCGTGCCAAACACGGCAACCTTGCCTGCAAGGCCTGCGGCCTTGACGGCTTCAACCACGCCCAGCGCCATGCCGTCATTGTTGGCATAGAAACCGATCAAATCAGGGTGCTGGTTGAGAATGTTGGTGGCGGCATCATAGGAGGTCTGGCGATCCCAGTTGCCGGGAACGCTGGCAACCACCTTGAACTTGCTGTCTGCGCCAATGGTGGATTTGAAGCCGTCAGTGCGCTGCACGGCGGCATAAACACCGGCCTGACCTTCGATAATGGCGACCTTGCCGCCCTGCGGACGGTTAGCGATAAACCATTTGGCAACACGAACACCGTTGTCGCGCTGAACGTTGCCGACATAATGTTCTGCCTGCGGAATCACCGCATCATTGACATCCACAACAGGAATCCTGGCAGCCTTTGCCTGTTCGATCACCGGCTGGAGATTGGAATCCGTCTGGGGGGATACCAGAAGGACATTATAGCCTTGCGTGATCATGCCCTCGGCAATGGTCAACTGACCAAGCTGGTCGCCTTCGCTCTGAGCTGCCTGATAGGCAACCGGCACGTTCTTCGATTTGCCAAACGCCTGATAGCCTTCGCCAAGAGACCGCCAATATTCGTTGGTCAGGGTCTTTGAGACGGCCCCGGCCTTGGTGCCCTCGGGAAGCTTTGGAAATGGACCAAGCTTCGCTTCCAGCTCAGACCAATCCATCCGGTCCTTTTCGGTGTCGGAATTGAGCGGCGCAAGCTGCTGTGCAAAGGCAGCGCTCAACAAAAAACTGGCGGCAAGGCCAGTTGCAAGAGTCAATTTCATCATGGACTTCATCGGTTCCTCCCGGGTGGTGTCACACGGCACGCCTTCGGCGTGCCTTATTTTCAAAGGTTTGAAATTTCGCTGATTTTGGTGTTGCTGGTTCAGAGCATTTCCAGAAAAAGTGCCGAGCGGTTTTTCGTCCGGAAATGCGTAAAAACAAATGCTTTAGCCCAGCATCAGTTCCTGCACGATCGCCTGAGCAGACACCGCATCCTGGCGCTCAACAGCGCCAGACAGTCGATTGTCCTGATCGAGACGATCGACAATCCGCAACATGCGCTTCACGGTCTGGATATTGACCTCACATTCATGCACCGGATCAAGGCCGGTCATGTCCGGGAAGGTGTCGAAGTAAATAGCGCCATCATAACCATCTTTGCGGATCTGGCGCAGAAGCTCGATGGTCTGCTGGGTATGAACCGCACCAACCATCAGCCCATCATCGCGCTTGGCATAGCCATCGTTGAGATGAACACCGAGCACACGGCTGTGACGGGCAATCAAGGCCGCCGCAAAGGCTGGCTGTTCGTCGGCATAGAGCACATGGGCAAAGTCGAGCGTGACACCGAGATTGGGCATGTCAACATCCTTGATGGCCAGCAAGGTCGTCGCCGCATCCGGCATCAGGCTGTAGGAGCGCGGCTCGTTTGGTTTGTATTCGATGCTGATCTGGCAATCCGGGTCGTGAGCGCAAACTTCACGGATTCCGTCAATTTCGTGTTGCCAGAGTGTGTGATAGTCAGCCTGAAAAGCGTAATCGAAACCATCCTGACCAAGCCAGAGCGTCATCAATCTGGCACCGGCCGCGCGGGTGGCGTCAATGCCTGCCTTTGTGAGATCAATGGCTTCACGCCGCACCGCAGGATCGGGATTGGTAAATGCCCCGATCTTGAAAGCTGGATTGGTGTAATAACGCATGGCAAAACCATTGATTGCCAAGCCCATATCGCCAATCTGCCGTGCCAATACAGCCGGATTCTCGCCGACGTGATCGGGATAATTCAAATCAAGATCCGTCAGACCTTCAACTTTCGCGGCGCGCTTTGCCATCTGTAGCATGGTTGGCTTACCGGAGAGATCCGGCCATTCTGCTTTTGGGCAAGAGGCAAAAGAATTCAGACGGGTTGCAAATTTCAGCTGGGTCACGGCTCTGGCTCACTTTCATCGCTTCACTTCATACTTCACAAATTTATTGTGATTTGTAAAGCAAAAAAATGACATCAGCGTTTCAAGCCAGACTGCGGTTGCGTTAGAGTTTGTTAAGGAAAAGTGGAGCCCGGTTTTTCTGATCAGACAAACGAAAACAAAGAATGTTACAGCATGTCGCGTTTTATTGTCCTCAATAAAACGATAACGTACATGCGAAAAAGAAAGAGCTAAAGCCTGTCGCAGCGAATCCTATTCACTGGGACAGGCTTTAGAATCTGTCTGGTTCAATCTGAACCTGACAGACTCTAGCGGGACAGCAACGCTTCGATTTCATCGCGCCTCGGCATGGCCGGGGCGGTTCCGCGCCTTGTCACGGCAATGCCCGCCGTGGCGCAGCCAAAGCGAACAGCATCAACCGGGCTTTTCCCATCGGCGAGCGCTGCTGCAAAACCACCAACGAACGCATCCCCTGCCCCTGTTGTGTCAATGACCGGCCCGGCAGCGATAGCCGGAACGGCAATCGAGGCATCGGGGCTATGAAACAACACACCTCGACCGCCCAGCGTGATGATTGCCGTGCCGACACCACGTTGCAAAAGCACATCGCCTGCCCGTTTGGCATCCTCAATCGTATCAAGTGGAAAACCAACCAGAGCTGCGGCTTCGGTTTCATTGGGGATGATATAATCACACAGCCCGTAGATCGCCTCAGGAAAAGCCTCTGCCGGGGCTGGGTTGAAGATCGTGGTCACGCCTGCCTGACGGGCAATCGTCAGAGCGTGGTGGGCGGCGTCTGCCGGTTGTTCCAGTTGCGTTACGAAAACTCCGCTGGCTTCAATCACCTCTCGCGCTGCCTCGACATCATCAACGGTCATGGTTCCGGCAGCCCCCGGATAAACGATGATTGCATTGTCGCCGGTCTTGTCGTTGACGTAGATGAAAGCCGCGCCGGTCGGCTGATCCTCCATCACCGTCAGCTTTGGCACCACGCCAGCGTCAGCATAGGTCTTCAGCGCCAGATCGCCGAAGGTGTCGCGGCCAATCTTGGAGATGAACGAGACGCTGGCACCATTCCCCTCTCCTGTGCTGGCCCTTGCCGCTGCAACCGCCTGATTGGAGCCTTTGCCGCCCGGCCCCACCGAAAAGCCGCTGCCGGTGATGGTTTCACCCACATGGGGCATGCGTGCCGCAAGATAGGCGGTATCGGCGACAAAGATTCCAAGGATCGAAACGTTTTTGCTCATGGTGCCTCCTCATGTCCCTGAAGGGGGAATCACACCCTTGGTCAACAGGAAGCAACCGTAAAAGCGGGTTTCACCAGTGGAAATCACACAATACGCTTTTTTCGCAAGATCATAGAACGCAAACCGTTCAATGCCATACATCGGCGTCGGCTTGCCTTCGACACGGTCGATTTCCGCCTGAACTTCCTGTTGCACCGGCTGAATATCGTCGGGCGCGCCCATCACCTCCATACGGCCCGCCGAATTTTGCAGGGGCGTATCGAGTGGCAAAACCGAGAGCAAAACCCGCACGGCTTCGGCAGCAGACAGATTGGCCATGGAAAGCGGGCGGCCCAGCACTGTCTGGCGCGCGACACTGTCGCTGGGGAAATTACTGTCAGAAATGACCAGCGTGTCGCCATGGCCCATCGATCGCAGCGCGTGCAGCACATCGGCATTCAAGGCGGGGTGAATATTTTTCAGCATGAAAAGCTCCTTGTGATTGCACAGCGCAACGGCCTATTTGACCGCACCGGCGGTCAAGCCTTTGACAATATATCGTTCCAGAAAAATACCGACCAGCACAAGCGGCATGATGGCGGCAGTGGCAATGGCCGCCATTGACCACCAGTTGATACCCTGCGAGCCCGTCTGGCTGGCCACCATGACCGGCAATGTTTTGGCATTGGAGCTGGTCAGCAGCGCTGCGAAGAAATATTCGTTCCAGCACAGGATCACCGACAGAATGAAGGCGGCTACCATGCCCGGCAAGGCAATGGGCAGGACAATGCGCATAAACGCTCCCCAGATCGAGCAGCCATCCACCAATGCTGCCTGCTCCAGCTCGACCGGGATCGTGTCGAACTGGTCGCGCATGATCCAGATCACGATTGGCAGCACCATCAGCGTATAGACCAACACCAGACCCGTCAGCGTGTCCAGCAGCATCAGGTGCTTGTAGAGCACCAGAAACGGCATGGCGAGCACAACGGGCGGCAGGATGAGCTGGGACAGGAAGAAGAACGAAATATCCTTGTTGCGCAGCCAAAGAAATTTGTAGGAAAACCGGCTGAGACCATAAGCCGCCAGCGATCCGATCACCACAGCCAGAAAGGATGCGCCCGCCGAGGCGATGACGCTGTTGAGAAACCGCCGCAGAAATTCGTCGCGCACTGTCGAGGCCACAAAAATTGTATCCGGCGAAAGGCCAAGTGACCGCCAGCCCTTCCAGTCCGGGGTGAAATCCACAAAGGGTATGAGGTGCCCCTGCGTGACGTTCACCGCCGTCTTGAACGATGTGGTGATGGTCCAGTAAATCGGAAACAGCGAGATAAAGGCCCAGAACACCAGAGCCGCGTAAATCAGCAGGCTGCCTGTGAGAAATCGAGGGCGGCGAAACCGGAATCCAGCGGAGTTTTCAGCGCCGTTATGGCGGATACTGTCAATTGCCATGGTGAGCGCCTCAGTTTGAACGTTGCAGCCAGCGGCTCGTCATCTTGAGGATGAGCGAGACGAAGATGATGATGAGAACAAGATAAAATTCGGCCAGCATGGTGCCGTAGCCGACATTCGAGCGATCCCGATATTCGCGGAAGATGAAACTGGAAACGGTGTCAGTGGCACCGCCGGGACCGCCAGCGGTGACATTGATGACAATATCCGCAAGCTTGAGCTGGAAAATGACCCGCAGGATAATCACCGTGATGCTGACAGGCAGCATCAGCGGAAAGGTGATCTCCTTAAAGCTCTGCCAGCCGGATGCACCATCGACCTTGGCCGCTTCCTTGATCTCCATCGGCAGGGCCTGCAATCCGGCCAGAAGCAGGATCATCATGAACGGGATCGAGACCCAGGCATCCATGGCCATCAGCGAAAGACGCGCAAGCCAAGGTGTGGAGAAAAAGGCAGGATTGTCCCATCCCAGATGCCGGGCAAGGGTCGCAGCCGGGCCAAAACGATATTCCATCAGGGATTTGCCAATCATCCAGCTGACGGCCACCGGACTGAGCATCAGCGGCAACAGAAAGGCGACGCGGAAGAATTTACGCGCCTTGATCTCGGCATTCAACAAAAGCGCAAGACCAAAGGCAATGGCATATTGCACCAGAACCGCCAGAACATAATAGACCATGTTCAAAAGCGCGTTCCAGAAGTAAAAATCGGAAAATAACGTGCGAAGGTTATCGAGACCGTTGAAATGTCGCCCAGCGGCAGCACTCAGGTTCCAGTCTGTAAAGGCGATATAGAGGCCGAAAACGGTGGGAAACACCACCATGGCCGCAGTGAACAGCACCGCAGGCAGAACGAACACTGCCTTTTGCCCAGCTTCCCCACGAATGAGAATTTGGGCGACACACAGCGTAACCGCCCAGATAATATAGGCGTAAAGCAATGGCCGCCAACTGATGAGGCCGAACGCCGTGATCCCGGCCGCATCGAGAAGTTGTAACACAAGCACGCCGAGTAGAAGCACCGTTGCGGCCGCCAGCAACAGGCGGCCACGCCGGGCATGGGTCTGCGGCACCTCGTTCGGGCGAATGACAGGCATAGTCGTATCAGACATCAGCGAACCCTTGGGCAAGCGCCCTGTATAAACCGGCAGCCAAGATCAATTTTGGCTGATCATGCCGCGGCAGGCAAAGATTGACATTTGCCTGCCGCGATAGTCTGGCCATCAAAGGCCGAGGGAGGCTTTGTAAAGTGCGATCTGCTTATCGCGCCCAAGCTGATCGGTGATCTTTTCCCAGGCAGCCGCAATAGCGTCGGCCCCCTCCTGCGGCTTCACCCGTCCCGCAAACACCTTGGCCAGTTCGTCTTCCGCGACGCTGTAATATTGGAAGATGCCGGGAATGCGCGGCTCAATCGCTGCATTCGGGTGATTGTAGGAGTTCGACTGAGACGCAAGGTAATTGCTGATATAGCCCTCGTCATAGCCAGCAGCGACCCATTCCGTGATGTCGAACTGGCTCTTGCGATAGCACTGGAAGCCGGAGGGATAGGCCGCCGTCCACAAGGCGAGATCCTTGCCACCAAGATGGGCCGCCGCACTCCAGGCAGCCTTCTTTTTCTTTTCGTCCTTATCCACACGGGCCATGACATAAATGCCCCAGCCGAGATAGGCCATGTTGGGCGCATGGTTTGGCCCGCTCGCCAGCTTTTCCCACTGCCCAGTCTTGGCGTTATAAACGTCATCGGAGCCGGGAAGAATGTCGAAGGCAATCGTGTCGCCCACCACCGAACTATCGCTGGTCTGCGCGCTCTGCCCGACATCGCCCCACCAGGACACCATCGAGCCTGTTCCCGCCAGAAACTGCTGGAATGCGGTGGTGCCGGGGTCTGCGTTCAACTGGTCGCCCGCTTCCGATGGCAGGGCATCGACCACATCCTGAATGGCGCGCACCCAGGCCGGATTGTTGATGCGTGGCTTCATTGTATCGATGTCAAACAGCCAGGCCTTGTCGTCTGGATGCTTGGCGTAAGCCGTCGCGCGACTGCCGAGGAAGTAGAAACCAAAGCCGCCCCAGGCCTTGGGCGCATCAAGATAGCCAATGGCATCAGCACCAGCAATTTTCTTGCCCTTGAGGAATTTGGTGACTTCCTGCACCTGCTGCCAGGTTTTTGGCACGCCCCATTCGCCCGAATGGCCTTCGGCTTTCCAGGCCTTGGCCAAATCGGCATTGGTAAAATAGTCTTTGCGGTAGTTGAAGTTGTGGCAATCGCCGTCCACAGAAATGCGGTAGGTTTTGCCATTCCATGTGCCAACCGGTGCTTTCAGGTAATCGACGTAATCGTCCATATCGATCTGCGCCTTGACCCAATCCGGCATTTCCGAGGCCAGTCCCTTGCCGCAGACATCTCCTTCAAACGGCGCACCCATTTCGAGAATGTCGAAATCGACGGTGCCGGTGGCAATTGCCTGCTGCAAACGCGGATTGTAATCGGCTTGCGCCAGATCGATCCAGGTGATTTTCGCTCCGGTATAGTCCTCCCATGGCTTCAAAAACCCACGAAACAGCACATTGTGCAGGTTTTGATTGTTCAGGCCCATAAAGGACAGCTCAACACCTGCAAATTCGCCTTTTTTGACCGCCTTTTTTGTGGCCTCAAGGCACATCTCGCCAACCTTCTGCCAATCGGCATCGGTGGGAGAGCCCTTGCCAACGCCGGGAATTTGCAGGATTTGCGACCGCAGAGAGGCATCAGCGGCATATGCTGTCCCGGCACCGAGCAAGCCGCTGGTGGCCGCCACGGCCCCAAGGCTGGCTCCGGTTTTTAGAATGGCGCGACGGCTAAGGCCGATTGCCATCATCCTCTCGAATTCGCTGACTTTCATACCTGTCTCCTCCCTGTTTCAAATCTATCGAAAACCGACATGCGCATTGCCCCTCCCGTGGCAATCGCTGCCAGCATCACCCCAATCGCAACCCCGTTTCACCATGGAAAAGATGAACCATCGCCGGATTGGGCGACATGGCAATCGTCCCGCCTGCTGGCTCCACCAGCCGCTCGCGGAACACGCCGATGATTTTTTGCTGGCCAAGCTTGGCGAACACCTGCGTCTCGGTTCCGGTTGATTCCAGAACCGTGACATGGGCAGTCACATCGCCACCCAGCACAAAATGCTCTGGCCGAATGCCGTAAAATGCCGATTGGCCGTCCGATCCGGCAGGCGCTGAATTTAAAGGAAGCTGAACACCGTCTTCAGTCTCAAAATACGGGGTGCCAGTGGCCCGGATGTGTCCCTTGATCAGGTTCATCGACGGTGAGCCAATGAAACCGGCCACGAACATGTTGGCAGGCGTATCGTAAAGGGTGAGTGGCGAGCCGATTTGCTCAACCCGGCCATCGCGCAACACCACGATCCGGTCCGCCATGGTCATGGCTTCCACCTGATCATGGGTGACGTAGATCATTGTTGTCGCCAGTCGGCGCTGCAATTCCTTGATCTCGGCCCGCATCTGCACCCGCAGTTTCGCATCGAGATTGGAAAGTGGCTCGTCAAACAGAAACACCTTGGGGTCACGAACAATGGCCCTGCCCATTGCCACACGCTGTCGCTGCCCCCCGGACAGCTGGCGCGGATAACGCGCCAGATAAGGCGTGAGATCGAGAATGTCGGCAGCCTTGCGCACGCGCTCATCGATAGAGGCTTTGCTTTCCCCGCGCATTTTCAGGGCAAAACCCATATTGTCCGCCACGGTCTTGTGGGGATACAGCGCGTAACTCTGGAAAACCATGGCAATGTCACGATCTTTCGGCGGCAGGTCGTTCACAACCTTTCCATCGATCACCACATCGCCAAACGTGATTGGCTCCAGCCCGGCAACCATGCGTAACAACGTTGATTTGCCACAGCCGGATGGGCCGACCAGCACAACAAATTCACCATCGGGGATCTCGATGGAAACGCCGTGGATGACTGTCAGACTACCATAGGCCTTGCCAACATTGGCGATATTCATCGATGCCAAAATCAGTTCTCCTCCCAGAACGTCGCGCACTGCGCACGACATGAAGCAACATTCCGCAACGCTGCACGGGCATGAGACCTCCATCCCACCGCCGTCCTCCGAAAACTGCCTTCCTCGGACTGAACTTCACACAATGTTTTGCTTTGGTAAAGTCAGTTGTTGCATTTCGAGTAAATATTTTTGATACTCACATCAATGCAATCGTAAAATGCAATTTTAATCGCAAAACGTTGTAAATTCAGGTTGCAACCTGACTGATGCAGTCACTTGAACCAAGATTCAGCAAGAAAACATCACGAAATACTCAAAAGTCGTGAAGAGATTACAGTTTCAAAGGAGTTGCAACGTCCATGCTGAAGGGAATCGATCCTATTTTAAATGCAGAGTTGTTGCATGTCCTGATGCTGATGGGGCACGGGGACCAGCTGGTGCTTTGCGACATCAATCATCCGGCAGAGACGATTGCCAAGCATACGACATATGGCAAACTTATCAATCTGTCCGGCTGCAATCTGGAGACCGCCACAGCAGCCATCCTCACTCTTTTCCCTCTCGACACATTTGTCGAGGCCCCAGTCAAGAGGATGCAGGTGGTTGGCGATCCTGAAGCACAAGTGTCGATATTCGCAACGATCCAGCGTGTGGTCGACCAGGCTGAGGGGCGAACGATTCAAATCGACGCTCTGGAGCGATTTGCCTTTTACGCCGAGGCAAAATCGTCATTCGCCATTGTTCGAACCTCTGATCTCGGCCCTTACGGATGTTTCATTTTGAGCAAGGGCGTTGTGTAGCCAAGGACATTGAGTAGCCAAGGGCGTTGAGCAGCAATGTCTCCCTGAGCGTCCTGATCAACAGTCAGAGCGAATCCATCCTGCCGGGTGTGTGGTGTTGCCTTCAACAATCGTGATCGGGGCTCGCCACGCACGATGGGTTTGATGACCGGCAATGATCGTCAACAAAGCGTTTGCGGCGGCTTCGCCGATTGCGTTCCGGGGCACATCGACTGTCGTGAGTTTTGTGCGAACGGTGTTGGGGATTGATGTCCCGTTGAAACCGATCACGGAGATCTGTTGTGGAACCGAAACGCCAATCTCATGCAGATAGGCAAGACCACCCAATGCCATGGCATCGTTGAGAAAATGAATGGCTTCAACATCAGGATGGGCGGCAATCAGGCGTTCCGTCAGCAGGCGTCCCGATATTGCCTGCCTTGGCATTGACCCGGATGTTTCGGCAATCAACGTCAGCCCGTCTTCCGCGAGCGCCGATTGCAGGGAAAGATAGCGGCGGCGGGCGCAAAGATCCTTCTCCAGTTCGGTGCCAATATACGCGATGCGTGAGAGGCCGCGCGATCTGAAGTGCCTGGCCACGAGACGGCCAGCTTCGTCATGAGACGGCCCGGCGCTGAAATCCAGTTCCCCACTCTCGCAATCCCAAAGCTGAATGGCGGGACAATGCCGCTTTTCAAGCAGGCGGCTTGCTTCTGCATTGCGCACCATGCCCCCATTCAGCAGCAGACCCGCTGGCTGAAACGACAGCATTGCACTGAGCAGCGATGCTTCGTTCTGCGGGTCGAAATGCGACTCCCCCATAAAGGTCTGAAAGCCCTGCGTTCTGAGAACTGACGTGAGACCGCTCAAGACTTCCGAGAAAACCATGTCGCTCATGGATGGAATGATGACAGCCACCAACTGGCTTTTGCGCGAACTCAATGAGCCTGCCAGACTATTTGGCACGTAGCCAAGCTCTCTTGCTGCCTCGCGCACTTTGTTGCGGGTGGGTTCCGATATGTTGCCAACGTTGCGAAGAACCTTCGACACCGTCATTTTGCTCACCGATGCGCGCTCGGCAACATCGAGAAGGGTAACGACCTTTTTTCCCCGTACATGCACCATATCGATTTTCCTGTCATGGGTTCTTGACCCGATTAAATGTTATCGATACCATTCGATGAGGTTAACGATAACCTTTATGGTGGGAGACGACAAGAAGATTGCTGAGGGCATCAGGGGGCAGGCGTGATGTTGCATAGGAGAACAACGGGCGCAGAGGATCTGGTGAGTCGAGATGACACACATCAAACTGTTGTGCTGTCACGGTTTTTACGGCTCAACCTTTGGCATACCGGACATCCTGCCATGCATTGAATACGCAAGTCATAACATCAAACGGAGGAATTATGATGGGATTGCGGAAATATATGTGCGTAGCGATTGCTGCGGTATCCATGGGACTTGCGGGTCTTGGTTTTGCCGGCGAAGCAAAAGCCGTATCACTGAATGACATCATTGCCAGAGGCAAGGTGCGCATCGGCGTTGTGACTGGCGCTCCCCCCATGGGCATGGTCGATGAACAAGGCAAGCCAACGGGTTACGACGTCGATGTCGCCAATGTTCTGGGGGGCTATCTCTCTTTGCCGGTCGAACTGGTGCCACTGACACCGCCCGCCCGCATCCCGGCACTCCAAACCGGCAAAGTCGATTTTCTGGTGGCCACTCTGGCCCCGACGGGAGAGCGTGCCAAAACCGTGATGTTCACTCAACCCTATAGTGCATTCAACATGGACATCATTTCTGGTCCCGGCCAGAAATTTGAAAAACTGGACGATCTCAAGGGCAAGCGTGTTGCCGTCAACCGTGGCTCATCACAGGAAACAGCCTTGCGCAAGGCAGCGGTTCCGGGCCTTGACATTGTCGTCTTCGAAGATGACTCGACCGCCGCTCAGGCTGTCATCGCCGGACAGGCCGACGCGGTTGCCTTGCCATCTACCGTCGGTGAGGCCATCATCAAGCAGCGGCCTGACGTTCAGTTGCAGGTGGGTTTCACCTTCTTTCAGCAGGGCAATTCCATGGCGACAAAGTTGCAGGATTTCGAGCTTCGCCAATGGCTGAATACCTCTATCTACCTGATGAAGATTTCCGGTGATCTCGACAGGATCGCCATCAAATGGACAGGCCGCCCGATGCCGGTTCTGCCGACATTCTGATCTGACGGCCAGCAGACCTGCCGAAACACGCGGTTACGGCAGGCAATCCCTTTTGGAGCCTGCGACAATGTCATACACTTTCCAGTTCGGGGCCTTGCTGCCGTATCGGGACGAAATCCTGGCCGGCATCTGGCTCACCATCAAGCTTTCGACCATTTCGATCCTGCTCGGAGCATTGGCAGGAACAATCCTTGCCTCTGTGCGCTCCACATTGGGGCAACCGGTTCGTCTCCTCGTTGATTCCTATGTGGAGATTATTCGCAACACACCATTTCTGGTGCAGCTTTTTATCGTCTATTTCGGGCTGCCCGGTCTGGGATTGCGGGTGGGCGCAGATACAGCAGCCCTGATTGGCATGACCATCAATCTGGCTGCCTATTCCACGGAAATTATTCGCGCAGGCATAGAATCCATCCATAAATCGCAGATCGAGGCCGGTGAAGCCCTGGGATTTACCCGGTTTCAGATCTTTCGTTATGTCATTCTGGTCCCGGCAATCTCGAAGGTCTACCCTTCCTTGTGCAGCCAGTTTGTTCTGATGATGCTGGCCTCCAGCATTTGCTCGGCAATCTCGACCCGTGAACTTGCAGCCGCTGCGGCTTTTGTGGAATCCCAGACGTACCGCTCGTTCGAGGTCTATATTCTCGTCACAGGCATCTATCTGGCGCTCGCCTTGATGCTGCGCGCTGCACTTGCCCTTTTGGGCATGTGGCTTTTTGGTCGGCGGGTTGCGCGTCGTACATTCACGCCAGTACCGGAGGTGGGAGCATGACACTTCGCAGTTTTGGCTTCAGCGAATTCGGCTTCCTGCTCCAGGCCCTGCAATGGACGGTATTGCTGACAATCATCGCCCTTGTGATTGGCGGCCTTCTGGGCTTCATGATTGCTCTGGCGCGGACATCCCGCACGTCATCCATCAGGATTGCTGCCGCCACCTATATTCAGGTCATTCAGGGCATTCCGGTGCTGATGATCCTGTTCCTTTCCTATTACGGACTGAGCCTTGCGGGCTTTGAACTGCCGCCGTTGCTGGCTGCGGGCGCATCCATGGCAATCTATGCCTCGGGCTACCTTGCTGAAATCTGGCGTGGCTGCATTCAGGCGGTGCCCAAACAGCAATGGGAGGCCTCAGAATCGTTGGCCATGTCGCCTCTCCAGCAGTATCGTTACGTGATTCTTCCCCAGGCAATCCGTATATCGCTTCCGCCAACGGTGGGTTTCGCCGTGCAGGTGGTCAAGAACACCTCGGTTACCTCGATCATCGGCTTTGTCGAGCTTTCCCGCGCTGGAACCCTCATCAACAATGCAACGTTCCAGCCTTTCCGGGTCTTCGTTGCGGTCGCCATTCTCTATTTTGCTGTTTGCTATCCGTTATCCCAGCTTTCACGCTGGCTGGAAAGGAGACTCCATGTCGGAAGTCATCGTTGAAAATGTCCATAAGAGCTTCGGAGCCCTTGAGGTTCTGAAGGGCGTGTCCCTGTCTGTGGGGCGTGGTGAGGTCTTTGCTTTGATCGGTCGATCCGGCTCCGGCAAAAGTACGCTTTTGCGCTGCATGAACGGATTGGAAAAGATCAATTCCGGTCGGATTGAAATTGCCGGCCATGCGCTGGGTGGCGATGCCAAGTCACTGCGCAGCCTGCGCAACGATGTCGGAATCGTGTTTCAAAGCTATAATCTTTTCCCTCACCTGAGTGTTGGTGAAAACATTATGCTGGCCCCTCGCATCGTCAAAAATGTTGCGCGCAGCGAGGCCCGTGGCATTGCAAACGACGTGTTGAAACTGGTGGGTCTGTCCGAAAAATTCGATGCCTATCCCGACCAACTGTCTGGCGGTCAGCAGCAGCGCGTGGCAATCGCACGGTCTCTTGCAATGCAGCCCAAGGTCATGCTGTTTGATGAGGTCACATCTGCGCTTGATCCTGAACTGACCGAGGAAGTGCTGTTAGTGATGGAGCAACTTGCCAGTAACGGCATGACCATGATCCTCGTCACCCATGAAATGGGCTTTGCCCGGCGAGTGGCGACAAAGACAATTTTCATGCATCAGGGACGGATATGGGAGTCTGGTGCCTCCCGCGATCTGTTTGCCGATCCGCAGACGCCAGAATTGCGACAGTTTGTAAAAGCTGATGTGAATTAGAGTTTGTCAGGTTTAGAGTCTGTCAGGTTCAGATTGAAGCAGACAGACTCCAAACTTTTTTATTTTCGGACCAAAGACGTAAGCCGAACTCACGCAAACATTGAACTTATCAATCCCTCTTCAAAGATCCCGAGCCAACTCTCTCTTGTTGTGTTTACGTCTCCAGGATGGATTTGGACGCAGCTTCCAGGATTTCGCTGGACAGCGCTGTGTTCTCAACGGCACGCGCCAGGACCAATGCGCCGACCATCGTCGCCATGGTCGCAATCGCTGCTTCCCGACCGGAACTCTGCCCTTTGGCCTCAACAAGCAACTCCAGCAACTGAAGTTGTTCCTCGACGCCGCTTTGCATGACCTTGCGAACCTCGGGACCATGACGCGCGACATCGGCACCAAGTGCTGCAAAAGCGCAGCCCTCTCCAACGCCATCACGATGCTGGGCGGACAGATAAAGATCAACAGCCTTCTCGAGCGCATCGTGCCGAAAATCGGAAGATGCAGGCCTGACTTGCCCGATCAAAGACGACATTCTCTGCGCAGTCTGATCGAGCGCTGCTTTCGTCGCTTTGGCAATGAGGTCGTCCTTGGATTCGAACTGCTTGTAGAAGCCGCCATGGGTCAGGCCCGCAGCTTGCATGAGCGTGTTTACCCCGACGCCGTCAAAGCCCTTTTCACGAAACAGTCGACTGGAGGTCTCAATGACCTGCCTCCGGTTTTCCTCTGCCTTTTCTTTCGTGACTTTCATGACACCATCTCAGTTCGTTGTATAGAAATTATATATGATGAGTGGCATCTAATCAAGAGCCAACGCGAAGAGACTTGTCTTGTTGATCCTATCTCATGCATCAGGTTTTTGTTTATGCATCGACTTTGCCAACTTCAGATGAATCTCTTGTTTAGATCGATGCACGCGCCTGCGCCTCAAAGCAATCAATAAAGGTGGACAGAATGACTATACGGGTATATACCCCTAAAAATGACCCATTGTTATTCGATGATGCTGCGCGAAGCGGCCCGCAAGGTGTCCTCACTTTATGATGAGGCGCTGGTTCAGTTTGGAATCAACATTGCACAATTTTCGCTGCTCCGCCGCATCGAGCGGTTTCAACCTGTCAGCATGACTGATCTTGCGCACAGTGTGCAATTGGATCGCTCAACGATCGGGCGAAATGTTAAGGTTCTGGAACGTATGGGTTTTGTGGAAGCTGGACGCGGTGATCGTGACCAGCGCGAATCGACCATCAGGCTGTCCAGCGCTGGTGCGGCCTTACTTGCGCAAGCAAGTCCAATCTGGGATGATTGCCAAAACGCGATGGAAGCCAGGCTTGGGCCGGTGAAGATCACGGCTTTGCAGGACATTCTTCGATCCATCTGAATTTTTGATCTTATGTGGGTATATACCCACATATAGGAAGGTTTGTCATGCCTGAATCCCATGTTGCACCAGTCGCACACTATATTTCGCAAAAAGGCATCCATTATGGCTGGCTTGTTGTTGCGACGACGTTCCTTACCATGATGGTGGGCGCAAGTGCAGTTGGCGCGCCCGGCGTTCTGATCGGCCCCTTGCAGAAAGAGTTTGGCTGGAGCGTTGCCGAAATTTCCGCAGCATTCGCCATTCGCTTTCTGCTGTTCGGCGCAGTTGGTCCATTTGCGGCGGCATTTCTCAGTCGTTTCGGTGTGAAGCGCGTATCCGTGTTTGCACTCCTGTTGATTGCAGCCGGTGTGATCGGCTCGTTTACCATGACGACCTTGACAGAGCTTTTCCTGCTCTGGGGTGTCATTGTCGGTTTGGGAACTGGCTTCACGGCCATGGTGCTGGGTGCAACTGTCGCAACACGATGGTTTGTTGCAAAGCGCGGCCTTGTGATCGGGCTTCTGAGTGCAAGCGTTGCGACGGGACAGGTCCTCTTTTTGCCGGCTTTCGCTGCTCTTTCCGAGGCCTGGGGATGGCGTATCGCCTTGAGCCTTTTGCTGGCGATGCTTGCCTTGAGTTCGGTCATCGTCCTTCTGCTGATGCGCGACAGGCCCGCAGATGTCGGCCTTCTGCCTTACGGGGCATCCGAGGCGCTTGCGCCGGAGCCGGAGGCTGCTTCGCTGTTGGCCACGCTCGTTGCGCCTGTCCGTGTACTTGGGGTTGTTGCGCGATCCGGGTCGTTCTGGATACTGTTCGGTACATTCTTCATTTGCGGGGCGACCACGACGGGTCTTGTTCAAACTCATCTGGTGGCGATCTGCGGTGATTTCGGCATCGCCCCTGTCACTGCGGCCGGTATGCTCGCGGCAATCGGAGCATTCAATTTCGTCGGCACCATCGGTTCGGGCTGGCTATCCGATCGCTTTGACAGTCGCTGGCTGCTCTTCTGGTATTATGGTCTGCGTGGTCTCTCGCTTCTCTATCTACCCTATACAGATTTCGGGTTCTATGAGTTGAGCCTCTTTACCCTGTTCTATGGCCTGGATTGGCTGGCGACCGTTCCACCCACGGTAAAGCTCACGAGCGAGAAGTTTGGTGCCAATGCCACCATCGTTTTTGGCTGGGTGTTTTTTGGCCATCAGATCGGTGCGGCGATGGCCGCCTGGGGTGCCGGATTGACCCGTAGCGTCTACGCCACCTATCTGCCCACTTTCTATATTGCCGGGGCCATTTGCATGGCTGCCGCGGTCGCCGTGTTTGCGATCCAGAAATCCAAAACCATCAATCAGCCGCAACTGGCTTGATCCTCTCGCGGGAAGGAAACACCATGAATGACACCCTGTTTGGAAACACCGGCCTTCGCGTCTCACAGATTGCGCTCGGCACGGCGAATTTTGGGACTCGCTGGGGGCATGGTGCCACAGCAGAGGAAAGCGCCAATATCTTCAACGCTTATACTGAGGCTGGTGGCAATTTCATTGATACGGCCGACATCTATCAGTTCGGGCAGTCAGAGGAGATTGTCGGGGAGCTGTTGAGCGGTCGGCGTGAACAATTTCTGCTGGCGACCAAATACACCAGCGGAGCCGCCCCGGATGCGAATCGTCTGGTGACCGGCAATAGCCGCAAGGCCATGGTGGCCTCACTGGAAGCGAGCCTGAAGCGGCTGAAGACCGATCGCATTGATCTCTTCTGGGTTCACCATCCCGATGGGCTGACGCCGTCCGAGGAAATTGTCCGCGGGCTTGATGATCTCGCACGCGCAGGCAAGATCCTGTATGCGGGTCTCTCGAACTTTCCTGCGTGGCGGCTTTCGCGCGCGGTGACGATTGCCGAACTGACCCGCGCCGTGCCAATTGCGGCTGCCCAATTCGAGCATAGCCTCGTGCGTCGTGAACCTGAGGCCGATCTGTTCCCTGCCGCCAAGGCGCTTGGTCTTGGCATCGTCACATGGTCCCCGCTCGGTGGTGGCGTGTTGACGGGCAAGTATCGGAAAGGCGAAACAGGTCGCGCCGAGAAGATGGGCGGACGGGTGTTTCAGGCGGAAAACAGCCAGCAGCGGACCCGCATTCTCGACACCGTTCTCGCCATTGCCGATGAACTCGAAACCAGCCCGGATCGCGTGGCAATCGCCTGGTCCATCAGCCATGGCAGCATTCCGCTGATCGGTCCGAGATCGCTCGATCAGCTGAAAGCCAATATTGGCGCAGTGTCCATCACTCTTTCCGAGGATCAGATCCGCCGTCTCAACGAAGTCAGCAGTCTTGCAGACGCTGCTGCGGCCCAGTCTGCAAGTTCGCAGGACTATGGCGTGACAAGCAACAGGATCGTTGCCTGACCGTCAGGCCGATCATCGAGCCGCCAATCAAGGAAGAGGTCCAATGCTGTAGGTGTTTTTCACAAGAGCAGACAAACATTGCGTGAGCGAAAACAACACCACTCAGGCAGGCTGCCTTGCTTTATAGACAGCAAACCGAAAACGCCGGGCGCATCACACGCCCGGCGTTTTTTAATCTTACGAGAAGTCCAGCGCGCGGTCGCCGTCTTCGTCTTTGATCCGGGTTGGCAGACCGATATGGTTGAGAATGTTGAGGAACGGACGTGGGGGCAGTTCTTCCACGTTCGCCATCTTCTTCACATCCCACTCGCCGGTTGCCACCAGCATGGCAGCCGCCACAGGCGGAACGCCAGCGGTGTAGGAAATGCCTTGGCTTCCAACTTCGTTATAGGCTTCCTTATGGTCAGCCACGTTGTAGATGAAAACGGTCTTTTCCTTGCCGTCCTTCAGACCCTTCACGTAGTCACCAATGCAGGTCTTGCCTTCATAGTCAGGTGCCAGCGACGATGGGTCAGGCAAGCAAGCCTTGACCACCTTCAGCGGCACAACTTCAGAGCCATCGGCCAGCTTCACGGGCTGTTCCGACAGAAGACCAATGTTCTTCAACACGGTGAAGACGTTGATGTAGTGATCGCCAAAACCCATCCAGAAGCGCACATCAGCACCGTCCATGTTCTTGGACAGCGAATGCACTTCATCATGGCCGCAGAGATAAGCGCGACGTGTGCCAACCACCGGCAGGTCGTAATCCTTGCCGATTTCGAACATCTTGTTGACCTGCCATTCGCCCTTCTGCCACGAATAGACAACGCCCGTAAATTCGCGGAAGTTGATTTCAGGGTCAAAATTGGTGGCAAAATATTTACCATGGCTGCCAGCGTTGATGTCAACAATGTCAACATCCGTCACCTTATCCAGATATTCGTCCTTGGCCAGACGGGCATAGGCATTGACCACGCCCGGATCGAAGCCAGCGCCGAGAATGGCGGTAATGCCCTTCTCTTCGCATTCTGCGGCCCGCTTCCACTCATAGTTACCGTACCATGGCGGGGTTTCGCAGATCTTGTTGGGCTCTTCATGGATGGCGGTGTCGATGTAGGCAACGCCGGTATCCATGCAGGCGCGCAGCACAGACATATTGAGGAAGGCAGTGCCAACGTTGATAACGATTTGCGAGCCAGTCTTTTCAATCAAAGCCTTGGTGGCTTCGATGTCGAGCGCGTCCAGCGCGTGACCTTCCAGCACGCCCGGCTGTTTCATCGCCTTCTTTTCATGCACGCTGGCAATGATCGTGTCACACTTGGCCTTGGTGCGCGACGCAATATTGATGTCGCCGAGGACATCATTATTCTGTGCGCATTTATGGGCAACAACCTGGGCGACGCCGCCCGCGCCAATGATGAGAACATTCTTCTTCATAATGCCTGCTGATCTCCTTGGGTTATCTCTGTTTGAACCTTACGAGAGGTTCTTTTCAAAATCGGAATAGTCGAATTCACGAACAGTTCGGATGCTGCCATCCAGTTCCTTGATGGCGATGCTGGGCATTTTCACGCCATTAAACCAGTTTTTCTTCACCATCGTGTAGCCCGCTGCATCCTGAACGGAAATGCGATCGCCAATCTTCAACGGCTGAGGAAACTGAAACTCACCAAACACATCGCCTGCCAAGCATGATTTACCACAAATCATATAGGAATGCGGCCCCTCATTCGGCGCAATCTTGGCCTTTTCGCGGTAGATCAGCAGATCCAGCATATGGGCTTCAATCGAGCTATCGACAATAGCCAGATCCTTGCCATTATACAGCGTGTCCAGCACGGTCACTTCCAAGGTCGTGCTCTTGGTGATCGATGCCTCACCCGGCTCCAGATAGACCTGCACGCCATAATCGCCGGAGAATTTCTTCAGCCGCTTGGCAAAGCGCTCCAGCGGATAATTCTCGCCGGTAAAGTGAATGCCGCCGCCAAGGCTGACCCATTCGGCCCGCTTGAGCAACGGCCCAAAGCGGCTTTCAATCTCGCCCAGCATCTTGTCAAACAGATCGAAATCACTGTTTTCACAATTGTTATGGATCATGAAACCGCTGATGCGGTCCATCACCGGCTCGACTTTGCGCAGATCCCATTCACCCAACCGGCTGAACGGGCGGGCCGGATCGGCCAGATCAAAGCTGGATGAGCTGACCTGCGGGTTCAGCCGCAAGCCGCGGGTGATGTTGGATGCCTTATCGGCAAAGCGCTCCAGCTGACCAATGGAGTTGAAAATGATCTTGTCGGCGTGAGAGACAACTTCATCGATCTCGTTATCGCCATAGGCCACGCTGTAAGCGTGGGTTTCCTTGCCGAATTTTTCACGGCCAAGGCGCACTTCATAGAGCGAGGATGACGTGGTGCCATCCATATACTCCCGCATCAGATCAAACACCGACCATGTTGCAAAGCATTTCAGCGCCAGCAGCGCCTTTGCACCTGACGTTTCGCGCAGGATCGCAATCTTCTCCATGTTCTGGAGCAGTTTGCTTTTATCGATCAGGTAGAAAGGGGTCTGGATCACGTATGCCACGCCTTTTCAAGGAAAAACACCGAGGGATACGCCTCCTAGGAAATTTAGCCCCTGAACGCAACCCTGACAGTTGTTTTCGGTTAAAATTGCTACAGGTTTATGATGGTGGAAAACAAACATTCGTCAAAGCAATTCAACAGACACCTGACGATTGTTGCCCCGAATGGGGCAGCCACTCACAAAGCCCCTTGCGCAAACACTATTTATGTATACATTTTTCGAGGAAGGATACGTTGCACGACAAGAAGGCAAGGCGCTCAATATTGCCTTGCAACGAGTCAACTCTTTTGCATTGCAAACTTAATTCAATGACTTAATTCGATGACGGGCCAACACGGAATTGTCTCTGGGAGGAGTACACATGAAGCTGTTAAAACGTACATTTATAGTGGGTGCAGTTACCTCAACATTGGCGTCGACACTGTTGGCCACAACAGCCTTGGCGGCTGACACTGTCAAAATCGGCCTGATCTTGCCCATGACAGGCCCGTTTGCATCCACTGGCAGACAAGTGGATGCTGGTGTTCGTGCCTATGTCGCGCTCCACGGCGACACTGTGGCTGGCAAAAAAGTCGAAATCGTGCTGCGCGACGATGGCGGTTCTGCCGACCAGACGCGCCGTATTGCCCAGGAACTGGTGGTGAACGATCGTGTTGCGATGTTGTCGGGCTTTGGGCTGACGCCGCTTGCGTTGTCTGTGGCTCCGGTTCTGTCGCAGGCCAAGGTGCCTGCCATCATCACCTCGGCAACCACCTCTGCCATCATGCAAAAATCGGATTATTACGTGCGCACCAGCATGGCTGGATCACAATCTGCCGGTCCCATGGCAACATGGGCTGCCAAAAACGGCTTGAAAAAAATTGTGACACTGGTGTCCGATTATGGTCCCGGCATTGATATTGAAAAAGGCTTTACCGATCAGTTCAAAAAGGATGGCGGGGAAATTATCGAATCGGTGCGGGTGCCGTTGCAGAACCCGGATTTCGCCCCGTTTCTTCAGCGTGTGCGCGATGCCAAGCCGGATGCGGTGTTTGTGTTTGTGCCCTCCGGCGTCGGCTCGATCTTCATGAAACAGTTTGTCGAGCGTGGCTTGCGGGACGCAGGTATCAAGCTGATCGCCACGGGCGATGTGACTGATGATGATCTGCTGAACGGCATGGGCGCGCCAGCCGTTGGCGTCATCACCTCGCATTTTTACTCCGCCAACCATGAAAGTGCGGAAAACAAGGCGTTCACGGCCGAAGTTGCCAAGGCAAACAAGGGTATGCGGGCCAATTTCATGGCGGTCGGCGGCTATGATGCCATGCATCTGGCCTATGCTGCGCTGGAAAAAACGGGGGGCGATACCAATGGCACAAAACTGCTGGATGCCATGAAAGGCATGAGCTGGCTCAGCCCACGCGGTCAGATGACCATTGATGCCAAAACCCGCGATGTGGTGCAGGATATTTATATCCGCGAGGTGAAGGATGTTGGTGGGCAGCTCTACAATGTGGAATTTGCCACCTATCCGAAGGTGCGCGATCCCAACACACCTGCCCCATAACGCAGACTTTATTGTCGTTTGTCTTTTCAGGAAACCGGCATCAACTTTCCCCGACAAACTTTAGTCTGTGCATCCGCAAGGGTGCACAAAGGCCTTGTGAGGAATCATGCTGACCATTGTTGTCGATGGCATTGCCTATGGCATGTTGCTGTTTGTGCTGGCCTGCGGTCTGTCCGTGACCCTTGGCTTGATGAATTTCATCAATCTGGCCCATGGCGCATTTGCCATGGCGGGGGGCTATGTCACGGTGGTGATGATGAATAGTCTTGGGCTATCCTTCTATCTCTGCCTGCCTGCGGCATTTTTCGCAAGCGCTGCTCTTGGCGTGGTGCTGGAGACCCTGCTCTACCGCAGGCTCTACTCTGCCCCGCATCTGGATCAGGTGCTGTTTTCCATTGGTCTGGTGTTCATGGCCATTGCCGGGGTGGATTACGCCATGGGCGGCCAGCAACAATTGATCAACCTGCCAGCCGAATTAAGCGGCAGGTTGACAGTCTGGGGCGTTGAGGTCGGGCGTTACCGGCTGTTTATCATCGCCATTTGCCTTGTCATCACCATCGCCTTGCAAACGGCCTTGACCAAAACCCGAATCGGCAGCCAGTTGCGGGCTGCCGTCGATGATGGGCGGGTGGCACGCGGACTGGGCATCAATGTCTCGCTGATCTTCATGCTCACTTTTGCGCTTGGCTCCGGGCTTGCGGGACTAGGGGGCGCGCTCAGTGTTGAGCTTCTGGGGCTGGACCCGAATTTCCCCCTGAAATATCTGATTTATTTCATGATTGTTGTGGCCATCGGCGGCACATCCTCCATCACCGGACCGTTTGCTGCGGCTATTCTGCTGGGTATCGCCGATGTGGCAGGCAAATATTATATCCCTCAGTTTGGTGCTTTCATCATCTACGCCGTGATGATCCTGTTTCTGATCCTGCGTCCCAACGGAATTTTTGCGCGGGGGGCCAATTCATGACCCAGGCTGTCTCAATCGCAAGCAAAGCGGCGCAGATTCTGAAACGCAAGGAGCGCTGGCCTCTGCTGGAAATCGGCTTTTGGATTGCCGCTTTCGCCGCCGCTTTTCTTCTGCCCGGTCAACTGCTGCTGCTGACCGAGATTGCCATTCTGGCGCTGTTTGCTCTGTCGCTGGATCTTCTGGTTGGCTATGCGGGCATTCTGTCCCTTGGTCATGCCGCCTTTTTTGGCCTTGGGGCCTATGCGGCGGGCCTGTTTTCGCTTCAGTTATCAAGTGATCCGGTTCTTGGGTTGCTGGTGGCCGGTGCATTAAGCGGGCTGCTTGGGCTTTCCACCAGTTTTCTGGTGCTGCGCGGATCAGACCTCACCCGGTTGATGACCACCTTTGGCGTCAGCATGTTGCTGGCCGAAGCCGCCAATCAGGCTGCCTGGCTGACGGGCGGCGCAGATGGCCTCAGCGGCATTAGCATGTCGCCGGTATTGGGCCTGTTCGAGTTCGACCTGTGGGGGCGGATCGGCTATCTCTATTGCCTTATCACTTTGTTTTTGTTGACGATGATAGCAAGACAGCTGGTCAATTCGCCCTTTGGCCTGGCGCTGAAGGCCATCAGGCGCAATCCGCGTCGGGCAGAAATGCTGGGCATTTCCACCAATGGACGGCGGGTGGTGATTTACACCATCTCCGCAATCTATGCCGGTATGGCGGGTGCCTTGCTGGCGCAAACCACCAGCTTTGTCTCGCCCGATGTGCTGGCTTTTCACCGCTCAGCCGAAGTGCTGTTGGTGGTGGTGATTGGCGGCATCGGCTATCTTTATGGCGGCATGGTGGGGGCCATGGTGTTTTCGATCCTGCGCGCATGGCTCTCGGTGATGACACCGCAATACTGGATGTTCTGGGTCGGACTTATTCTGGTGGCATTGGTTTTGATCGGCCGGGACAGGATCAAGCCTGCGCAGATCATCCAGATGCTTGGAAAAATACGAGGGAGGACGTATGACCCCCGCACTTGAAACCCGCCATCTCAACAAGTATTTCGGGGCTTTCACCGTCACCAATGACGTTTCGCTGACCTTGGCAAAAGGAGCGCGCCATGCCCTGATTGGTCCCAATGGCGCGGGCAAAACCACGCTGATCAATCTGCTGACCGGCGCACTCAGCCCCAGCAGCGGCCAGATCATGCTGGCAGGCGAGGACATCACCCAGACATCCATTCATGGTCGCGTGCAGCGGGGCATGGCACGAACCTTTCAGATTAACCAGTTGTTTGCCGATCTGACACCACTTGAATCGTTGCTGATTGCCCTCAACCAGCGCCGTGGTGATGGTGCTCGCCTATGGAAATCCCTGTCATCATACCGCGAAACATCCGATGAGGCCGCAAGCCTGCTGGAGCAGTTTCGCCTGATCGACGTGATGGACGAGCCAAGCCAGCGGCTACCCTATGGCAAGCAGCGGCTGCTGGAAATCGCCCTGGCCATCGCCATGCGGCCCAAAGTGTTGCTGCTGGACGAACCGGCGGCCGGTGTGCCGGAAGATGAGCGCCATGAAGTGCTTGGCATTGTGCGCAACCTGCCCGATGACGTCACCATTGTGCTGATTGAGCATGACATGGAACTGGTGTTTTCCTTTGCCGATCAGATTTCGGTTCTGGCCGCCGGTCAGGTGATTGCGCAAGGCAGCGTCGCTGACATTTCCACCGATCCGCATGTCAAGGCAATCTATCTGGGGGCCGATGCCACATGAGCGATCTTCTCACCATCAACGGCCTGATTGCGGGCTATGGCGAGGCCCATGCGCTGCACGGCATCAGCCTCAGCCTTGAAAGCGGCCGCTCACTGGCATTGTTGGGGCGCAATGGCACCGGCAAGACCACGCTGCTCAACAGCATCATTGGCGTTACCACCCACCACAGCGGCACAATTGCCTTCAAGGGCCATGATATAACCCGATTGAAGCCCGAACAACGGGCCAACATCGGCATTGGCTGGGTGCCGCAGGAGCGCAATATTTTCCCCTCACTGACGGTCGAGGAAAACCTCACCGCCACCGCCCGCCCCGGATCATGGGATCTCAAGCGGGTTTACGGCATGTTTCCGCGCCTGCAAGAGCGAAAGCGTAATCTGGGCAATCAACTCTCGGGTGGAGAGCAGCAAATGCTGGCCATTGGCCGCGCTTTGATGCTCAATCCGGCTTTATTGCTGCTGGATGAGCCCTTGGAAGGGCTGGCACCGATCATTGTCGATGAGTTGCTGCAAGCGCTTGACAATATTGTCAAAAAGGAAGGCCTTTCCACCATTCTTGTCGAGCAGAAAGCCCGCAAGATCTTGCCGCTCACCGATGACGCCATTGTTCTCGATCGGGGCATGGTGATTTACCGCGACACATCCGCCGCCCTTCTGGCGGCACCAGAGACGTTGACGTCGTTGTTGAGCGCAACGCAGCGACACGACTGAGATAAAATCAAAAAGCGCAATAACAAATCCCCCGATGCGGTCAAGCATAGGGGGATTTTCTGGATTATGCTTTACAGAGCGCGCTTTGTGCGCCAGCTTTCAGCGTAGTTTTCACGCGCTTCAGCGGCGTAAGGTGTTGCCGCGACGCGAACACGGATCTGGGTCTGCTTGTGGGGCTCAACCGAGGTCTTGCCCGAGCCACCATTGGGCTCACCCCACACCAGTGTCAGAATATCGCCCTCCTGCACATCCACATCCACCACGCCGAGCGACAACACGCAGCGTTCATTGTAACTGTAGCCATTGAACATCGACATGCCCACCTGCTTGCCATCGCGCAGGATCAGATCGGCGCTGGACGATGCATAGTTTGGCTGGGGGAAGTCGATCCACTTGTAGTTCTCACCGCCCGGCTCAAACGCCGAGGCGATGACCCGCACCACATCTTCGGCGTTCCACTCAAACGTGACCTTCTTGCGCTTCACATTGTCCTTGATCTTTTCAAGGGCTGCACGGCCCACGAAATCATGGTCGAACTTGATGTATACACCATAGCCCAGCTCATACGGATTGACGTAATAGTCCTCGATATTGCTGGAAACGAGGCTGCCACCAATCGAGCCGACAGCTTCATAGCTGTCTGCTGGTAACCAGTCGCGGTAGGCCTGCAACTCATCTCCGGTGTAAATGCCCGGAAGTGGCGACGGAATCCAGCCGGATTCCAGCGTATTGGTCGAATAGGCGCGGCTGCCAACCGGATGCAGATCAACGCCAACATCAATGGCGGCCTGAATGATGGTGTCGCGGATATAATCCTTGTCCTCGTAGGGGCCCCAGATTTCCAGACCCGGCGCGCCCGCCATGCCGTGGCGCAACGCCTGTACTTTCTTGTTGCCCACATTGATCCAGTCCACATGGAAGAACTTGATGTCTGGCACGGGACCGCCGTTGATTTTCTCAAAAATCTTCGGTGCATCTGGCCCCTGAATCTGGAAGCGGTAGTGAACGCGCGTCACCAGCTTGCCCTCAGGGCGCGATGGCGAACGCGGATCATGGGTCAGCTTTACATCATACTTGCCAAGAGAGCCATTGAATTTCAACCAATTGGCGGTGGGCGCACGACCAACCAGCACAAATTTGTCTTCCCGCTCGCGGAAAATGATCATATCGCCAATCACATGACCCGCAGGCGTCACCGGCACATAATGCTTGGCGCGATTGGTGCCAAAATTGGCAAAGCTGTTGATGGCAAGGCTTTGCAAAAAGGCGCAAGCATCCGGGCCTTCGACAATCAGCTCATCCATGTGGTGCGATTGATCGAACAGCACCGCAGAATTGCGCCATGCGGCCTGCTCGGAGCGCCAATTGGTAAATTCGGAGGCGACAACCGGGTAAACATAAATCCCGGTTTTGGAATTGCGCAGCATTTCAACAGTGTTGCCAGCCTTGGCAATGGCACTGGTGAGGTTTGCCTTGGTCATTGAATTTCCTCCCTTGAAAATCTCGACGGCTGTATGAACAGGAACAGCATTCTGGGCACTCCCAAACTCCGAATGCCCGCTGCATGTATACATGAAATGCCTATCCAATTATGATTTGCAAGTCAAAATTTCAAACACACCATTAATTTTTCGAGTTCAAATCAGGGGGAAACGGCAAAATTCTGTTAAATCAAAGGGAAAAGCTGCATCATCCCTGAATGAGCGCCAGGGCCTTGACCTTCTCCAGCAGGCTGGGATCTTCATTCAAGATGTATTCAAGATTGTGCCGTGCCGTGCGGGCATGTTCACGAGCAATGGCCTCGGCCCGACTGCCTTCACGCAGCTCGATGGCCCGCACCATCGCCCTGTGCTGCTCCTGCGCAGTCCACAGCGAGCGGCGAAAAACATTGACATTCATTCTGGTTGGCAAGAAGGCCGACGGCGACGCAAACGGCAGGGCGCTGGCCCGCTCCACTTCCCGACGAACAATATCGCTTGCCGCAAGCGCTGCCATTTGCTGATGGAAAATCTGATTGAGATCGGAATAGCTGTCAAAATCAACGTCATCGAAGTGATCTCCGAAACAGCCATCCAACTGCTCGAGAGTGTGTTTGATGGCGTTCATGGCATCGGGCTTTACACCGCGCTCCGCCGCCAGACGCGCAGCCATGCCTTCCATCACACCACGAAGCTCAATCGAATCCACCACGTCGCTAAAGCGAAACCGGCGCACAATGAAGCCGCCATTCGGCAGGCGGTCCAACAGCCCTTCTTCCACCAGCCTCGACATTGCCTCGCGCACCGGCGTGCGCGAAATCTGCAACAGCTCAGCCAAAGGAACCTCGAAAAGCCGCATCCCACCCTGCAACTCTCCGCTCAGGATTTTCTCCCGCAGATCAATTACCGCCCGGCGACCATGGGTTGCTGCTTCAGTTTGTTTCATCAATCACCCCGTATCCACCCAAACCTCATGGCAAGACTGTTACAGATGCATATTCAAGAATACAAGCATACATTCCAAAATGCACAAAAACCCAGAAACCGTGATCGGGAGGTGGTTTTTTGGCGGCAAAATGTATGCATCATTGTCGAAGCGGCACGATGTGATGACGCATTAGAATCCTATGGCAATCTGTTAAGGGCGACTGACATCAGACAGCATGGCCACAAGCTCGACAGCATTGCGAACACCCATTTTGCTGAAGATACGGCTCCGGTGAACCTCAACGGTTCGCATGGCAATGTTCAAGTCATGGGCAATCTGTTTGTTCGGTTTTCCCTGCCGCATCAGTTGCATCACCTCAACCTCCCGCGATGACAGCGTTTCAATCCGGCCAGACAGCATCTGTTGCTGTTCGTTTTTCAAAAGCTTCTTTTCGATTGTCTCCGTCGCACTCAGAACAATATCAACCAAATGATTGTCATTAAAGGGCTTTTCCAGAAAGTCAAAGGCACCTGCTTTCAACGCCTGTACCGCAAGCGGCACATCGGCATGGCCGGTGAGAAAAATAACCGGGGCCTCCCAGTGCAGCGCGCGCAGCCGCTCAAACACATCAAGGCCCGAAAGCCCAGTCATACGGACATCGAGGATCACACACAGGCAATCGTTCACGGGCTGGGCATTGCCGGATTGGGCATCCAGAAAGGCTTCACCCGATGGCCAGGTCTGGGTGGCAAGCCCTCGGGAAGCAAACAGAAAGGACAGCGAATCCCGAATGCTATCCTCATCATCAATGATGTGAATCGTACCCGTCATGGCTTCACATCACCTCTGCCGGTGCTATCGGCGAGGGGCAAGGTCAGCACAAACACCGTGCCTCTCGGCGCAGCAGGCCGATGGGACAGTTTGCCCCTGTGCATCTCGACGATCGTTCGGCAGATATTCAACCCCATGCCCATGCCCTCGGTTTTGGTGGTGGTAAACGCATAAAACAAACGCTCAGACATATCGGCCGATATGCCATGCCCCTGATCTTCAACCTCGATTACAACCTGACGGGTAGCGTCCTGCCACAGCCTGACAACAAGCCGGCGGGGCGTTTCCTGATGATCAGCCATGGCCTCCATGCCATTGCGCAACAGATTGATCAAAACCTGTTCAAGCAGAATGCGGTCCGCAAGAACGGCTTGCGTTGCCTGTAGCTCGGTTATGATATGGACCCCTGCGTCAGCGGCATCGGTTGCCATAAAGCCAACAGTGTCAGTGATCACCGCTTCAACCAGCAGAGGGCTGAAATGCGGTTCGCGTTTCTTGACGAAATCCTGAATGCGCCGAATGATTTGCCCTGCCCGGCTGGCCTGAAGGGATATTTTGTCCACAGCGCCCTTCAGCGTGCCAACATCAACCACATCTCGATCGAGAAAATTGCCAATGCCTGCGGCATAGCCCGCAATGGCCGAGAGCGGCTGGTTAAGCTCATGGGCAAGTGTCGAGGCCATTTCTCCCAATGTTACAAGACGTCCGGTACGCGCCATGTTTATATCCTGCGCGCGCGCCAGCCGCGCAGACTGTTTGGCCTCAGTTATATCGATCACCGACCCCATCCATCCTCTGTGTTGCCCATCAGCATCGATAAGAGGGGCCTCATAGACCTGCACATTGATTTCGCTACCATCGCTGCGCCGAAAAAGGGTTTCAAAGGCCTGAGACACGGCCCCACCCGTCGACAAGGCCTTCTGCCGCGCAATGGTTTCATCAAGATGGTCTGGCGACCAATAGGGCATGGGCGGCACATGCCCGACAAGCTCCGCCGCAGGCCAGCCAACCAGATGGCAGAAGGCGGAGTTGACGTAAAGAATCCGCCCCTGGTGGTCCTTGGCACGCAAGCCCACCGTCAAACTTTCTTCCATGGATCGGCGAAAGGCCATTTCACCTTGCAGCCGTAATTCCGCCCGCCTGCGTCTTTGTGTGCTGCGGTGCAGAACCAGCAGAGCCAGAACCGTAAACAGCCCAAGGCCAAGAATGGCCGCAAGCAACAGCGTATTGGCAAAGGCCGCTGACGCATCATAGGCAATAATGCGCAAAACGGTGCCAGGCCAGGGTGGATCAAAAAGAATGGTATGACTGGGATTGTCTGGCTCTGGCACCAGCTTGGCCCGCTTGGCCAGCACTGTGCCACCGGAATCGACAATCTCGACACCGTATTGCTCGGCAATCCACCACGGAATATGCCGGTCCAGCATGGCAGGCGCAGAGATCGTCATGGTCATGGCACCGCCATCATCCAGACGGATGGCCATGGCAACAGTCTGGTTCTCAATGGTACTATAAACCGGGCGGGCGCTGACGGCATGGCCAGAGCGGATCAGGCGTTCAACCAGCGGCATGATCCCGTTGGAATTGAGGCTTGGCACGGCGTGCTTCAAGCTCCCTTCCCGATCAAACCAGGCAATGGACAAAACTTCGGGATGATTGGCCACATGAAGGCGCGCACGCGCATCAAGGGTTGACGGGTCGACAGCGGCCGATGCATCCAGCGCCAGACGGGTGAGCGCATCCTCGTCAATTGAAAGCTGGAACCGGAGCGTCTGTTCAACCCAGAGCGCGTCGGTTGCAAGCTTTATGCGCGCCTGATCGGCTTCACTGCGATTGACAATCCAGACCAGCGCTGAAACCAGGCAGACAAGAACCAGAATGGCCGCCAGCGGCACAAGGGATTGCCAATCGATTCGTCTGACCGAAGCCGACGGGCCATCTATCCACGGATCTGCCGATGTGCTCCTCTGCTTTTTCAGTGTTTCACCCTCCCCAGACGCAGAAACCGAGTATGCTGCCCCTTCTGCAACCCGATTGCGGAAAACCACAATAGCGATGGGATGGCGACAGTGGCAAGGGATAGAAAGGTCGCCAGGGGGGCGACTGACTCGAGGAGGAGTTATCTATGCTGTCACGTCGCACGTTCGCTGGTCTGGCCAGCGCCGCTGTTCTTGCTTTGTCTGTTGCCATGCCGGCATGGGCCGCAGATCCAATCGTCATCAAGTTCAGCCATGTCGTCGCACCGGACACACCAAAGGGCAAGGGTGCTGAAAAGTTCAAGAAACTGGCAGAAGACTATACCAAAGGTGCGGTGAAGGTCGAAGTTTTCCCCAACAGCCAGCTCTACAAAGACAAGGAAGAACTGGAAGCACTCCAGCTCGGTGCCGTCGAAATGCTGGCGCCATCGCTTGCCAAATTCGGGCCACTCGGGGTTCAGCAATTCGAGGTCTTCGATCTGCCGTTTCTGATGAATGGCTATGACGATCTGCGCAAGATCACCGATGGAGAGGTTGGCAAGGGTCTGCTTGCGAGACTGGATGACAAGGGCATCAAAGGGCTGGCCTATTGGGATAATGGTTTCAAGATCATGTCCGCAAACTCCTCCATTCAGAATCCCGATGATTTTCTTGGCCTGAAGATGCGCATCCAATCCTCAAAAATCCTTGAGGCACAGATGCAGGCTCTGGGTGCCGTGCCTCAGGTTCTGGCCTTCTCCGAGGTCTATCAGGCCTTGCAGACGGGCGTTGTTGATGGCACGGAAAACCCGCCGTCAAACATGTACACCCAGAAAATGCACGAGGTGCAGAAACACGCATTGCTCACCAACCATGGTTATCTGGGCTATGCCGTCATCGTCAACAAGGCGTTCTGGGATGGCCTGCCGGAAAACATTCGCAGCCAGCTGGACAAGGCCATGGCTGATGCCACCGTCTACGCCAATTCGATTGCCAAGGAAGAAAACGACAAGGCTCTGGCAGCCATGCAAGCAGCTGGCACGACACAATGGCACAATCTGACAAGCGAACAACGTGCCGAATTCGTCGAAGTGCTCAATCCGGTTCATGAGAAAATGTCCAGCCGCATCGGTGCAGACCTCCTCAAGCAGGTTAAAGCAACTCTCGGCCATTAAAAGGCAGCCACGGATCATTTGCCCCCCTTACAGCGCCTCTCACCAGATATGGCGCACAAAGGTCGCTGTAACACTTTTAATCTGCTGCATAATTTTCTCCTTAAATCGATTCCGATTTAACGAATTATGCAGGAGCCCTACCTTGTCGGGGGTGTGACGCTTTTGCGCGCACCCCTTTTAAAAAGAGGAACTCGCCATGGCTCTGCGTATCCTCGATCGCTTCGAAGAAACCTTGATTGTCTTGCTGATGGCGATTGCCGTCGCATTGATTTTCGTTGCGGTCGTACACCGTTTTTCCATCGGGTTTGCGGCAGATATTGTCAGCTTCGCCCGAACCTATGACATGCCCGCCTTGCAGTCCTTCGGTCGCCAGGCATTCAAGGCGATCAACGGCATCCGGCTCACCTGGGCGCAGGAAGCCTGTATCTATCTTTTTGTCTGGATGGCCAAGTTCGGTGCCGCTTATGGTGTGCGGACAGGCATCCATGTCGGCGTCGATATTCTGGTCGAGCGACTATCGGGCAAACCACGTCAGATGATCACCATCATCTCAATGTCTGGCGGAGTGCTGTTCACGGCCATCATTACCTGGATCGGGACAGACTTCGTCTATCATGTGGCAAAAGGCGGTCAGGTGTCACCTGATCTCGAGATCAAGATGTGGCTGATCTATCTGGCCGTGCCGCTTGGCTCAGCCTTGATGTGCTTCCGCTTTGTTCAGGCGCTCTGGCATTTCCTCAAGACGGGCGAAGTGGCACATCACGATCACGCTGCGGTCGACGGGCTGGATGAGGATGCTGATCAGTCCAACGGGGAGGCCCATCGATGACCGCAGTAATCATCTTCGCAATTCTCGCCGTGCTGCTCGTGACCGGAATGCCGGTGTCGATTGCGCTCGGTCTGACCGTTTTCACCTTTCTTTTCGCCTTCACCCAGATCCCGATGGATTCAATTGCCCTCAAGTTGTTCACCGGCATTGAGAAGTTCGAGATCATGGCAATCCCGTTCTTCATTCTGGCAGGCAATTTTCTGACCCATGGCGGCGTGGCCCGTCGCATGATCCGCTTTGCCACGTCGCTTGTCGGGCATTGGTATGGTGGCATGGGGCTTGCTGCGGTTCTGGCCTGTGCGCTTTTTGCAGCGATTTCCGGCTCGTCCCCTGCAACCGTGATGGCGGTTGGCTCAATCTTGATCCCGGCCATGGTGCAACAGGGCTATCCGCCACAATTTGGCGTCGGCACCGTGGCAACGGCCGGTGGCCTCGGCATTCTGATTCCGCCGTCGATTGTTATGGTTATGTATTCCGTGGCAACCTCTGGCATGGTCGTCACCGGCGCCAATGGCGAAGAGGTGATGTCGGCATCCATCGGTACCCTGTTCATGGCAGGCGTTGTTCCAGGTCTCATGCTGGCCACCATGCTGGGTGGCACAACAACCTATCGCGCCTGGAAAAACGGATACCCGCGCATGGCCCGCGCCACATGGCGCGAACGCCTCTCGGCGCTGCGGGAAAGCATCTGGGGGTTGTTGCTGATCGTCATCATCATGGGCGGCATTTATGGCGGCATTTTCACGCCCACAGAAGCGGCAGCCGTATCAGCCGTGTATGCCTTTGTCATTGCCGTGTGGGTCTATAAGGATATAGGCCTGCGCGATGTGCCCAAGGTACTGCTGACATCGGCTGCCATGTCAGCCATGCTGCTCTACATCATCACCAATGCCGTGATGTTTGCCTTCATCCTCACGTCCGAACAGATCCCGCAGATGCTCTCTGCCTGGATTGTCGATCTTGGCCTTGGCAAGATCGGCTTCCTCCTGATGGTCAATATCATGCTGTTGCTGATCGGTATGGTGATGGAGCCGTCGGCTATCGTACTGATCATGGCACCAATCCTGTACCCGGTCGCCGTGCAGCTTGGTGTCCATCCGGTGCATTTCGGCATCATGTTGATCGTCAACATGGAGATCGGACTATGCACCCCACCCGTCGGTCTCAATCTCTACGTTGCATCGTCGCTGTCAAAGCTTGGCTTGACGGAGGTGACGCGGGCAACCTGGCCGTGGTTGCTGACCGCATTGGTGTTTTTGATGATGGTGACATATATCCCTGAAATCAGTCTTGTACTGCCCCGCCTGCTCGGCATGAACTGAACTTTGCCGAGAGGCTGTCCGGTTCAGATGAAAAGGGCATCTCACTGGACAAGGCGCATCGTCAGGATGCGCCTTGTCTGCTTTGACACGGTCAAGCGTCTGGCAGGTGAGCCTGTGACTGTCATTTTCGACACACAAACCGCACATCTTTCACACTGCATCCGCCATCGCTGATATGACTTTTTTTACCCTAAATATAGACGGGAAATTGAGTTGGCGCGATTGTAACTCCTCGTTAATGAGCTATATCTAACGTAGCGCATTGAAAAACGGGGCAGGTAATCAATGTTAACGACATTTCAGAATATGATCCTGGAGCGGATTGCCAAGGGTGATCCTCTTGCTGAAACCGTTGACTTTCTCTGTCGCTCTGTCGAAGATATGGTTCCAGACATTGTGACATCCGTGCTGACACTGGACGATCAAGGCTGCCTTCAGCATCTGGCAGGCCCCTCTGTTGCCCCAGATTATGCCCGCGCCATCAACGGATTGAAAATGGGCGAAGGCATAGGCTCTTGTGGCACCGCTGCGTTCCGCAAAGAGCCGGTTCTGGTCGAAAGCATTGCAACCCATCCTTTCTGGCATCCTTTCAAACATCTGGCACTGCCATTGGGGTTCAAGGCGTGTTGGTCAACTCCGATTATCTCTGATGGCAAAGTGCTTGGGACATTCGCATTCTATTATTTTCGGGAGCGAGGACCGAGTGATTTTGAAAAGGCCATTGTTGCGGCTTGTGTTCACCTTTGTGCAATCGGCCTTGATCGGGAGCTGCGCCTCAATGAGCGACGACGCATCGCGCATACGGATGCCCTGACAGGCCTGCCCAACCGAACGCGCTTTAATGAAGTGATTGCACTGGAAAATGCCGAGAAAAAGCATTGGGGCCTGCTGTTGATGGATCTTGATGATCTGAAACTGGTCAACGATACATTTGGACATCAGGCAGGGGATGATCTGATCCAGACGGTTGGCCGCAGGCTTCAGGTTTTGAGCGGTGCAGATTGCGCCTTCCGGCTGGGCGGCGACGAATTTGCCATTATTGTCCGTGGCGATGAGTGCGTTGATCTGGGATTCTTTGCAGCGCACATTCTCGATAGCCTGAAAGCACCATGCTTTTGCGCCGGGCAGACAATTTATCCGGCAGGCACAATCGGCGGTGCTGTTGCGCGCGCTGGTGAGACCGTTGAAGAAGTGCGGCAGAATGCGGACTTTGCGCTTTACGACGCAAAAGAAATGCGCCGGGGCCAGTTCGTGGAATATTCTCGTGGTACGGGCTCGCGCATTGCCAAGCGTTTCAATGCCTTTCAACAGGTGGCAGAAGGGTTGAGAGAAGGGCGCATTGACGTTTATTATCAAACTGTTGTGGATCTGATAACTGGCCAGGTCTGTGGATTGGAAGCTCTTTGCCGCCTGACGACACCGGGCGGCGATGTGATTGCGGCATCGCATTTCCATGAAGCGACCAGTGATGTGAAGCTGGCCGCTGAATTGACCGGCAGAGTGCTGGGAATTATTGCCAGAGACGCGCGGCGATGGATGGATCTGGGCTTGTATTTTGGTCGTATCGGTCTGAATGTCTCGGCGGGCGATTTTCTTGATGGCCAGTTAACCCAGAACATCATTACCGTGCTAGACAACGCGGGCGTGCCAGTGGATCGAATTGTCATCGAGTTGACAGAGTCAATCTACCTTGGCCGACACGAACAATCTGTTGTGGGCCAGATCACCCAATTGCGCGAGGCCGGAATGGCGGTTGCTCTGGATGATTTCGGAACAGGCTTTGCATCGCTGACGCATCTTTTGACGGTCCCCTTGGACATCATTAAAATCGATCGATTGTTCATTGAGCGTATGATGAATGAAAATTCGGCGGCTGTGATTGTCGAAGCTCTGCTTTCCATCTCCGAAAAATTGAATTTCCGGGTGATTGCGGAAGGCATCGAAACACAGGAACAGTGTGATTTTCTGGCTGGCCTGGGCTGCACTCGAGGACAGGGCTTTCTCTTTTCCAAGGCGGTTGACCGCGATCGAATTACAAACCTGCTTTTAAGGCAATCCAGTCGGGCAACAATTGCACCATCGATGGACATTGCAGTTTAGAGCGGCGTGCGCTTAATACACGGATCAAGCCTGCGTTTTACCCTTGAAAAGCTCAGGCTGAAAACCTGACAGAATGCCGCTGTAATGCTTATTCACTGGCACGGCATAAGCGTTTGTTTTTGCGGTTGAAAGGCCAAGCGCCATCAGGGCTTCCGCCTGTTTGACGGCAGCTGCCACGCCATCAATCACGGGAACCTGAAATTCAGCTCGAAATCTTTGCGTCAAATCCGCCATGCCAGCGCATCCTAAAATGATGGCATCCGCACGGTCCTGTTGGAGAGCCATGGCAATCTCAGCTCTCAACCGCTCGAAGGCGTTGGAATGGGGATCTTCCAGCGACAGCACGGGAATATCCGCAGCCCTGACAATACAGCGGCCGGCAGCTCCGTAGCGCTGAACCAGATGTTCAATCGGCAGGCGTGAGCGCTCCATGGTTGTCACGATGGTAAAGCGCTGGGCGATGAAGCTTGCCGTTGCCACTGCCGCCTCGCAAATGCCAATCACGGGAATGTTTGCCAAAGCACGGGCCGCATCAAGGCCGGTGTCATCAAAACAGGCGATAATGGCAGCGTCAGCCCCCTCCCGTTCGCCTGCGGCAATTTCATGCAACAGGCCGGGAACAGCAAGGGCTTCATCATAATAGCCTTCAATGGAGGCCGGTCCCATTTTCGATGTTCTGGGCACAATGTCTGTGCCCGTTGCCGCAACCCGGCGGGCGGCATCGGCGGCCGTCGCGGTCATGGTTTCAGTGGTATTGGGGTTTACAAGAACAATGCGCATGAGATGTCCAATCAGGCCGCGCCGCGATTTCGGTTGACCCGTCGGATCAGGAAAAGAGTAAAGAGGATGACGAGGAACGAGAAAACGGTGGTGACAGTGCCCAGCGCATAGAGAACCGGCGTCGTCACATTGGTGGTCATGCCGTAGATTTCCAATGGCAGGGTATTGAACGTGCCAGCCGCCATCAAGGTGCGGGCAAATTCGTCATAGGACAGCGAAAAACCAAACAGCCCGACGCCGATCAGGCTGGGTGCGATCATTGGCAGCAACACATAGCGGAAGGTTTGCCAGGCCGAGGCCCCCAGATCTCGCGCCGCTTCCTCATAGGCGGGTGAAAAACGGTTGAACACAGCAAACATGATCAGCACGCCAAAGGGCAAGGTCCATGTGAGATGAGCACCAAAAGCAGATGTGTACCAGCTTGGCTGCAAGCCCAATTGCTGAAAGACCACGCCAATCCCCAGTGAGATGATGATGGAGGGCACAACAAGGCTGGCAACCGCGAGATAAAACAGCGCAGTGGCACCGAAGAAGTTGCGCCGAAACGCAAGGCCCGCCAACAGTGACACGACAACCGTGACAACCATGACCATCAGACCCAGCGCCAGCGAACGCTTGACGGCCCCACCAAAGTCACCCACCGCCTGAGTTTCGAACAGATTGGCAAACCAGTGAAGCGAAACGCCGTTGAGCGGAAAGGTCAGGCCGCCGTTTTCACCCTGAAAGGACAGGATGACAATCGCAGACAGTGGCCCGTATAAAAACAGCACGAAAACTGCAAAAAATACCGCAAGAAGATAGAATTCACGGCTGCGCTTTTCCCGACCCATGGCTTAAAGCTCCTTCCGAATATCAACGATGCGCAGGATTCCGGCGACCATCAGCAGCACAAGCACCAGCAGCACCACGGCATTGGCAGCGGCTGCCGGATATTGCAGCAGCGACATCTGGTTTTTCATGATCAAGGCCACCGATGCGCTCTGACCACCGGACATCACCTGCACGGTCGAAAAATCAGCCATCACCAGTGTGACAACAAAAATTGTCCCAATCGCCATGCCGGGCTTGGCCAGCGGCAGAATGACATTGGTAAGGATTTGCCAGCTCGAAGCACCCGCATCTCTTGCCGCTTCCACCAGGGATTTATCAATGCGCATCAGAGTGTTGAAAATCGGCGTCACCATAAACAGCGTGTAGAGATGCACCATGGCCAGCACGACTGCGAAATCGGAATACAGCAACCATTCAATCGGTTGCGGCAGAATGCCCGCCCCCACCAGTGTCTGGTTGATGAGGCCATTTCGGCCCAGCACAGGGATCCACGAGATCATGCGGATGACGTTGGAAGTCAGAAATGGCACGGTGCAGACCAGAAACAACACTGTTTGCATCGCCGCCGTGCGAACATGGAAGGCCAGAAAATAGGCAACCCAAAAGCCGATAAACAGAGTGATGGCCCAGACAATCACGGCAAATTTCAGCGTATTCAGATAGGTTTTCCACGTCACCCACGAGCCAAGGGTTTCTGTATAATTGAAGGTCACGAAGCCGGGATACATCTGGGCAAAATCATAATCCCAAAAGCTGACCACGGCGATCATCAAGATCGGCAACAACAAAAAACCGCCAAGGATCAGGGCCAGTGGTGCGGCCTGCACATAGGCGGGCAGCCACGACGGCAGGCGAAGCACGCGCCTTGGCTTTGGCTCGCCAACACCCAGAAACCGAACTGTTGCCATTGATCTTCTCCTTTGCGGGCAGAAATAGAGCATCGGACCGAAAAGTGGTCCCGGTTTTCGGAAAATCCGATGCAAAAACAAAAAGCTATAGCATCGTGCCGACTCTGATTTACGGCACGATGCTATAGTACCCCCGCCGCAAAGGCGGGGACTGTTTTGCATCAGGCGGCCATAAACTCGTTCCAGCGGCGCACCATGTAACGGTCTTCATCCATCACCGAGTTCCAGCAGGCAACCTTGCCCATGCGGTCTTCAAAGGAGCCGCCATCGCGCACAGCACCGGCTTTTTCCATCACCTTGCCTTCCGGCGATACAATGTCGCTCTGGGCAGGCTTGCCTTCGATCCAGTAGCCCCATTCATCAGCCGTCATGAAGTTTTTGGCGGTATCCATGCAGGCCGAATAATAGCCCTGCCGGTTCAGATAGCCACCAACCCAGCCGGACGTGTACCAGTTGATATATTCATAGGCGGCATCCAGCTGCGCACCCTTGAGATGCGAGGCAAGACCCAGACCGCCGCCCCAGGCGCGATAGCCTTCCTTGAGCGGCTGATATTTGCAGGCGATGCCTTTGGAGCGCACGGCAGCAACGGCAGGAGACCACATCGACTGGATGACCACTTCGCCGGATGCCATCAGGTTGACGCTCTCATCAAAACTCTTCCAGAAGGCGCGGAATTGGCCATTCTGCTTGGCCTTGATCATGAAATCGATGGTTTTATCAATTTCTGCCTTGGTCATATTGCCCTTGTCGGCATATTTGATATTGCCCATGGCTTCCATGATCATCGCCGCATCCATGATGCCGATGGACGGAATGTTGAGAATGGCCGTCTTGCCCTTGAAGGCAGGGTCCATGATGTCGGCCCAGCTGGTGATGTCACGGCCGACCAGATCAGGGCGAATGCCGAGCGTGTCGGCATTATAGATGGTCGGAACCATCGTCATCCATTCGGTCGGTGCCTTGGCGAACGTCTTGGCACCGGGCTTTTCAACGAAACCAACGGTGTGAGGGGCTGTGCCCTGGGCAATGACGCTGTCTGGCTTCAGTTTGCCATTGATAAACAAGGGCACGATCTTGTCGAAATACTTCAGCTTCTTGACGTCCATCGGCTGCAAAACGCCAGCCGGGAAGACTTTTTTGGCAATCCAGTATTCAATATCGGCAATGTCATAGGAATTGGGCTGGGTGACGGCGCGCTGGGCGGCAGCGTCTGAATCGGTTGCGGTCATTTCCAGCGTAATGCCAAGATCTGCCTTGCACTTTTCAGCGATGGCATTGATGTTGGAAACGCCGGTGCCAAACTGGCGAAGCGTGATTTTTGTCTGGGCCCAGATGGTGGGAAAGCCGGTGATGACACCGGAGCCAGCCGCCAGACCGGCCGCTGCCGCACCTGTTTTCAGCAGCGCACGACGGCTCACGCCGGGCTTTGTCTGTTTGGTTTCAGTCATAAAAGTTCTCCTCTATTTTGGTTTTTATGGATGTTTCAGGGGGCTGTTTTGCCGAGAGCGGTTTTGCCAAGAACAATGGCGTCTTCGCTGTCCCAGCAGAGGGAAATCGCCTCGCCAACCTTGACGGGATTGGCGAAATAGGCGGTATCGGTCAAGATTGCGGTAAAATCCTCGACGCCTGCGCCATTCAGCATCAGCTTGACCGAGGCTCCCCGATATTCGACATTGGTGATGGAGCCGGTAAAGCCAAGACCGGGACCATCGCTCTGACCAATGCGAACGCGATCCGTGCGAATGGCAATGTCGACAGGCTCACCCACCATGGCGGCACCCGTTGCCGCAAAATCTGCGCCAGCGGCAACGGAGATTGTCACACTCTGCTCAGAAACCTGCGTGACCCTGCCGGAAATAACGTTATGGTCGCCCATAAAGCGCGCAACAAACGCGGTGGCAGGGCGCTCAAAAATCATTCGGGGGGCTGCCGCCTGCTCAATTTTTCCATTGTTCATCACAACAATCAGATCCGCCAGCGCCATGGCCTCTTCCTGACTGTGGGTGACGTGAACAAACGTGATACCAAGCGAGGTTTGCAGTTTTTTCAACTCGGCCCGCATCCGGATTTTCAAAAATGGATCAAGGGCCGAGAGAGGCTCATCCAGAAGCAACGCTTCAGGGTCGGTAATCAGCGCCCGTGCCAGCGCCACCCGCTGCTGCTGCCCGCCGGAAAGCTGCGCCGGCTTGCGGCTGGCATAGGCCTCCAACTGCATCAGCGCCAGCATTTCCATGGCCTTGGCCTGACGGACTGCCTTGTCCTCACCCTTCATTTTCAGGCTGAACGCAACATTATCCACCAGATCAAGGTGAGGAAACAGCGCGTAGGACTGAAACATCATGGCTGTGCCGCGCGCGGCAGGGGCAAGATCGGTGATATTGGTGTTGCCAAGAAGAATATCGCCGCTGCTGACGGATTCATGCCCGGCAATCATCCGTAAGGTTGAGGTTTTGCCGCATCCAGATGGGCCAAGCAGACAACAATAGGTGCCAGCCGCCACTTTCAGGCTGATGTTATCCACGGCAATGGTGGTGCCATAGATTTTTGAAACGGCTGCAATATCAATGGCGCTGGCTTTTCTCATGCGACGATCCCCTGTGACCGCCTCAAGAGATGCATGTGGCGTGCCAGATTGGCGATCACCGCATAACCACTTGTTAAATATTGCAATTCTGGACACGGGCGCGATCAACCTTCCTCAGCCGGAGCGCATTGCGTAAAATATTGGCGATTGTTCTAAAGGAATGACAAAATTGTATGCAATCATGCGTCATCGTGTTGGCAATCAAGCTGTTGTGCATTTTCAACGCTGATGTAATATACACCTTACCAGCATGGATGATATTATGACCCTTGACGACAAAATCAGTTTTTCAGACACACATATTGAAGATCGCGCCTTTATCATCCGCGAATCGCTCCGAAATGCAATTATTGATCGGCGTTTGACACCGGGTACCAAGCTGTCTGAGGCTGAGGTCGGGCTGCTGTTTGATGTCAGCCGCACCGTGGTTCGCAGTGCTTTGCAGATGTTGGCATTCGAAGGATTAATAAAGACGGAACGAAACAGGGGGGCTTTTGTATCCAATCCGTCACCCGATGAGGCAAGGCAAGTGTTTGCGTCGCGTCGCCTGATCGAGCCGGGCATTATGACGGCAGCGATTGAGCGTTTGACGGATGAGGATCTTCTGGCCTTTCGCAGGCAGCTGGAAGAGGAATCCCTGCATCTTCACCAGCGGGGACCGGCGGCGCGGCGGGCGGAAATCAAAGCGTCTGGCGATTTTCATTTGCTGTTGGCCAAGGTGGCGGGCAATGCCATCCTGCAAAAATTCATGGATGAACTGGTGGCGCGTTCGTCCCTGGTCATCGCCCTTTATGGCGGCTCAGGAGCCTCAAGCTGTGGCCACAATGAGCATGAGGCCATTTTGCAGGCCATGGCCCGGCGTGATGCGGTGCAGGCCAGTGCGTTGATGCTCCATCATATTGATCATATTGAAGCCGATCTGGATTTGAGGGTGCGGGACGGTTTGGCGCTGAAAGACGCCCTTGAGTTGTAATGCTGGAAAAGCCGTATATTTTTTGAGATAAAGCGCCCGGCGTTACCGTTGCCTTGATTCTTCAAAAAAGGGCAGCGTTGAACAGGGGTATAGTGATGACGGAAATGCGCAAAATCCGGCGGACAAGAACGCTCAGGGCGGCGCTGATTGTGCTCAACAACGGATATTCCACAATGAGCTGCACAGTCAAGAATCTCTCTGAAGCAGGGGCAAAGCTCGCCTCGGATAATCTGCTGGATATTCCCGATACGTTTGATCTGTTGATGGATGATGGCGACAGGCATCATTGTGTGGTGCGCTGGCGCAAGCTCAAAGAAATTGGTGTCGAGTTTACCTGATTTGGCAGAGCAAGTGTTTTTGATGGGATGCGGGCTATTCTGATCGGGGCCTGAGCGCTATCTGATGCTGCACAGGCGCAATGAACCGCCTCAAAAACCGGATGAGATTGATGGTGCTGCTGCTGGATACGGTAACGAAGACATACGCCACATCTGAAGGGCCGCTGGCGGTGCTGAAGGGCGTCAGTCTTTCGCTTGGTACAAACGAAACCATGGCCCTGACGGGAGAATCCGGCAGTGGCAAAAGCACTTTGCTGCATCTGGCAGGCGGATTGGATGGCGCAGATTCCGGCCATGTCGTGGTCGATGAGCAGGAGATTTCGCGCCTGGACGAGGCTGGTCGGGCAAAATTGCGCCGCAACAGTGTTGGTCTGATTTTTCAGCAATTCAACCTGATCCCATCGTTGAATATTGAACAGAACCTTGGCTTTCATGCGCGGCTGGCCGGGCGATACGACCCCGCATGGCAAGCCGAACTCACGGATCGGCTTGGGCTTTCCGCTCTTCTGACCCGCTATCCCGAACAATTGTCGGGTGGCCAGCAACAGCGGGTGGCAATTGGGCGCACGCTGGCGGTGCGGCCAAAGCTGGTGCTGGCGGATGAGCCAACCGGCAATCTCGATGAAACAACTGGCGATGCGGTGATGGCGCTGATGTTGTCGCTGGTTCAGGCAACAGGTGCGGCGCTGTTGATGGTCACGCATTCACCAAGGCTGGCTGCGATGCTGGGCAGGCAGGTTCATTTGCGCGCAGGCCTGGTTGCGTGATGTATCGCACAGCCTTTTCCGCCCTGCTCTCCCATTGGCGCAGAAAACCGTTGCAACTGGCAATGTTGCTGCTGGGACTGTCGCTGGCAACGGCGCTTTGGTCTGGCGTTCAGGCCATCAATGCCGAGGCCCGCGCATCCTATGCCCGCGCGGCCTCGATGCTGGGGCAAAATCAGCTGTTTGAAATCATCAATCGGGATGGTCGGCCTATTGCCTTGCAAACCTATGTGTCTTTGCGACGCGCCGGTTTTGAAGTGTCGCCCGTGCTGGAGGGCGATAGTCGTATTGGCCCGTTGCGTCTTCGGGTGATTGGCATTGATCCGCTGACCTTGCCCAGCCCGGCACAGCCGGTTGATCTGGGCGGCAATGGTTACATTGCCCGGTTTTTGCTGTCTCCGGGGGAGTGGGTGGTGTCTCAGGCCACAGCCGATGCCTTGCATCAACGCCAGACACCACCGTTAAAAGTGGTGCAGGATCTGCCTTTCGGCACCGTGTTCACCGATATTGGCCGGGCAGAAACGCTTTTGGGGCGAAATGGAGAGATCAGCCGACTTGTTGTGTCGCCGGAGCGGGCCATTAACCCCGATGAGCTGGCCCGATTTTCACCGGACCTCCGCCTGAAAGCACCCGACGCACAAGGTGATCTGGCGCGTCTGACCGATAGCTTTCATCTGAATCTGACAGCATTCGGGCTGCTGTCTTTTGTGGTTGGTCTGTTTATTGTTTATGCCGCCGTGCGACTGGCGTTTGAGCAACGGCGCTCGACCTTCCGTATTCTGCGGTCACTAGGGCTGTCGGCGCGGGCATTACTGCTGTTACTCCTGTTGGAACTGCTGGTTTTCGCCCTCCTTGCCGGTGTTGCCGGGGTCGCCATGGGCTATCTGGTGGCATCGGTGCTGTTGCCGGATGTGGCGGTGACATTGCGGGGGCTTTATGGGGCCGACATTCCCGGTGCGCTGGCCTTTCGTCCACAATGGTGGGCAACAGGAATTTTCATTGCCGTGGCGGGCACGCTTGCGTCTGCGGGACAAAGCCTCTGGCAGGTGTGGCATATGCCGCTTCTGGCCTCGGCGCGTCCGCGCGCACTGGCCATGGCATCGGAAGCAGCGTGGTCACTTCAGGCCGCAGGCGCAATCCTGCTGTTGTGTGCAACCGGGATCATGATGCACTTCGGCCATGGCCTGGTGATGGGCTTTGCCACACTGGCTGCCTTGCTGCTGGCATCAGCGCTGGCCTTGCCCGTGATGTTGGTACCTTTGCTGCGATTGTTGCAGGGGATCGCCAAAACCCCGGTGATGCAGTGGTTTTTTGCTGATACACGCCAGCAATTGCCGGGTTTGTCACTGGCATTGATGGCACTGTTGCTGGCGCTGGCCACCAATGTCGGAGTTGGCACCATGGTATCGAGCTTCAGGCTGACCTTTGTTGGCTGGCTTGATCAGCGCTTGGCGGCAGAACTTTACGTCACAGCACGCAATGACGCCGAGGCCACGCGACTTCAGACATGGCTTGCCACACGCGCGGATGCAGTCTTGCCGATCTGGAGCACAGAAGCGCGGGTGTCTGGCAAACCTGTCGGTATTCACGGGGTTGTTGATGATGAGACCTATCGCAGGCATTGGCCGATGATTGTCCAATCGCCTCAGCTTTGGGACAGGCTGGCGCAGGGCCAAGGTGTGCTGATCAACGAGCAGATGATGCGTCGGAACCATATCCAGCCGGGCGATGCCATCACCCTGCCGGGCGATTGGAAAACCGAAGTGCTGGGAGTCTATTCAGATTATGGCAATCCGAATGAGGAGGTCATGATCTCCCAACGGGAGCTTGTGCATCGTTTTTCCGATCTGTCCCGCTTGAGATTTGGTGTGCGGGTTGCCCCGGATCATGTCAGCCCATTGCGACAAGCTCTGATGACAGAGTTTGATTTGCCACCACAGAATGTTGTTGATCAAGCCGAGATCAAACAACGCTCGCTGGAGATTTTTGAAAAAACATTTACAGTTACCGCTGCCTTGAACGTGCTGACCCTTGGGGTCGCGGGTCTCGCCATGTTTGCCAGCCTGATGACCCTGTCGGGTATGCGAATAGCCCAGATTGCGCCGCTGTGGGCCATGGGGCTGACTCGGCAAAAAATTGTCATGCTGGAGCTTTGCCGAACCTTGGCGCTGGCGCTGTTCACCATGCTGGCCGCCCTTCCCGCCGGGCTGGCACTGGCGTGGGTGCTGCTTGCTGTGGTCAATGTCGAAGCCTTTGGCTGGCGGCTGCCCATGCATATTTTTCCCGTGCAATGGCTGTCTCTTGGCGGCCTCACGCTCTTCGCCGCGGTGTTTGCGGCACTTTTGCCGTTGCTGACCATTGCACGGCTCAAGCCCTCGGATGTGCTGAAGGTTTTTGCCAATGAACGGTAGTTTGATGCGATTGATCTGGCTTTGCCTGTTCTGGATGCTCGGTGCCGGTTTTGCACTGGCGCAGGGCTTTGCCGGGCTTGGGTCCAGCGCCGGTGGTGGGTTTGCCGTGCCACAGGCGGGGCGTGTGTTGTCCTTTCCGCAGGATCATGGCCCGCACAATGATTTTCGCATTGAGTGGTGGTATGTCACCGCCAATCTGAAGGGGGCCGATGGGCGCGATTACGGGGTGCAGTGGACGCTGTTTCGCTCCGCCCTCGCCCCGGGCGACACATCCGGCTGGGATAGTCCGCAAATCTGGATGGCTCATGCGGCGCTCACAACTGCCAATCATCATTACGTTGCCGAAAAATTTGCCAGAGGGGGCATCGGTCAGGCCGGTGTGATCGCCTCCCCTTTCAATGCCTGGATTGATGACTGGGCGATGACGGGGACTGCGACCTCTCAGGATGCCCTTTCAAAGATCAGTCTGACAGCACGTGGTGCCAGTTTCGGCTACGATCTCTCCCTTCAGGCTCATGGACCTTTGGTGTTACAAGGCGATAAGGGCTATTCGGTCAAATCGGCATCAGGGCAGGCAAGCTATTATTATTCCCAGCCATTTTACGCGGTTGAAGGCACTCTGCACCTGCCAGACGGGGATGTTGCCGTGACAGGCAAGGCGTGGGCGGACCGTGAATGGTCGTCACAACCCTTGAGCGCAGATCAAAAAGGCTGGGACTGGTTTTCGCTGCATTTTGACGATGGCAGCAAACTGACGGGCTTTCACGTGCGCGGTAAAAACAGGGATGACGCCGTTGCCACATGGATCACCGCGGACGGGGCAACCCAATTGCTGAAGCCCGGCGCGTTGAAACTGACGCCACTCAAGCAGGTTTCCGTTGCGGGGCGTGATGTGCCCGTGGAATGGCGGCTGGAATTGCCGGAAAAGGGGCTGAACATTGTCACGCATCCGCTCAATGCACAAAGCTGGATGGCTGTTGCTTTTCCCTATTGGGAAGGGCCCATCAATTTTTCAGGAAGCCACAGCGGCGCTGGCTATCTGGAAATGACGGGGTATTGACCCCCCAGTCACGCTTTCACTTTTTGTCACCTGCGTGGCATATGAATTGCTTTCTTGGATTTGTCGTAGGCCATTGGCTCTACGCCATGATATTATTGCTTTGAAGATCAAGATAACGGCAAACACCGGGTCGGATTGCATGATTTCTGACCATGCTGACAGGGGATTATAATGGCATCTTATTCGATCATCCTTGGGCGCGAACGGCATGTGTTCGATGATCTGAAGAGCCTGATGGCCTGTGCGTCAGTGCAGAAATCCGGCGATCAACTGGCCGGAATCGCAGCATCCAGCAATGAGCGGCGAGTGGCTGCCCGCTATCTGCTGGCCGATCTGCCGTTAAAGACATTTATGACTGAGGCCCTCATTCCCTATGAAGCGGATGAGGTGACGCGGCTGATTGTCGATAGCCACAATGCTGCTGCTTTTGCCAGGGTTTCCCACATGACCGTCGGTCAGTTCCGTGACTGGCTGTTGTCATACGAAGCAACCACCGAGGTTCTGGCCGCGCTGGCTCCCGGTCTGACCCCTGAAATGGTGGCGGCCGTGTCTAAAATCATGCGCAATCATGATCTGATTACGGTTGCGGCAAAATGCAGCGTCATCACCGGGTTTCGCTCCACGATTGGACTGTTTGGGCGTCTTTCCAGCCGGTTGCAGCCGAACCATCCCACCGACGATCCTGAAGGCGTGGCAGGTTCCACTCTGGATGGATTGCTCTACGGCATTGGTGATGCCGTCATTGGCATCAATCCGGCTACCGATAATCTCGATGCCTGTATGCGCTTGATGCACCTGTTTGATCGGTTGCGGGATCGCTTTGAAATTCCAACGCAATCCTGCGTTCTGACCCATGTGACCACATCAATTCAGGCCATTGAGGCGGGCGCGCCGCTGGATCTGGTGTTCCAGTCTGTGGCTGGCACTGAGCGCGCCAATCAGGGTTTCGGTGTCGATCTGGCTGTGCTGCATGAGGGGCGCGAGGCAGCCTTGTCTCTGAAGCGCGGCACCGTGGGCAACAATGTCATGTATCTGGAAACCGGACAGGGCAGCGCATTATCGGCAGATGCCCATCATGGTGCGGATCAACAGACGCTTGAAGCGCGGGCCTATGCCGTTGCGCGGGCGGTGAAGCCGCTGCTGGTCAACACGGTCGTCGGTTTCATCGGGCCTGAATATCTCTATGATGCCAAGCAGATCATCCGCGCGGGTCTGGAAGACCATTTTTGCGGCAAGCTGTTGGGCGTGCCGATGGGCGTTGATGTCTGCTATACCAACCATGCCGAAGCCGATCAGGATGATATGGACAATCTGATGGTGCTGCTGACCGTGGCCGGAGTGAATTTCCTGATTGCTGTGCCGGGTGCGGACGATGTGATGCTGAATTACCAAAGCCTGTCCTATCACGACATTGTCGGGCTGCGGCATCAGTTTAACCGGCCGCCCGCGCCAGAGTTTGAAGCATGGCTGAAGCGCATGGGGTTGGTTGATCCTCTGGGCCGGCTGGCCCCGACGCCACAGGCCAATGCATTAGCGCGCAATCTCTTGTCCTATAAGGCTTCAGCATGAGCAATTCCGTTGATTTTGATCCCTTTGCTCGCTTTCGCAATGCCACCCGCGCGCGCATCGGCATTGGCCGAACAGGCGACGCCATGACGACGCAATCGGTGCTGGATTTTCAGCTTGCCCACGCCCGTGCCCGCGACGCAGTGCATGGAGAAGTGGATTTTGCTGAACTGTCTTCAGCCCTTGCTCCCACGGAAACGGTTCTGGTTCGATCTCTGGCCAAAGACCGGGCCACCTATCTGACCAGACCCGATCTTGGTCGCCGCCCCGATCCGGCTGATCTTCCCGCGCAAGCAGGCAGCTATGATATTGCCTTTATCATTGCCGACGGCCTGTCGGCTGCGGCCGTACAACGACATGCAGCAGCGGTCTACAAAGCAACAGCGCGTCGGCTTGGTGGTTTTTCCATTGCCCCGGTCATTCTGGGTCAGCAGGCGCGGGTGGCTTTTGGCGATGAGGCCGCCGCCGCTTATGGCGCGCAGGTGGCGATTGTGCTGGTGGGCGAAAGACCGGGCCTGAGTGTGCCTGATAGTCTGGGGGCCTATATTACCTTTGCGCCGAAACCTGGCTGCCGCGATAGTGCGCGCAATTGCATCTCCAACATTCACGATGATGGCTTGAGCTATGAAATGGCCGCCGAAAAAATTGCATGGCTGACCAAAGAGTCGCTGCGCCTGAAGCTTTCGGGCGTAGAGCTGAAAGAAAACGCCGGTGATGCTGACCTGTTGGGTGCCAATTAACACTCCCGCCTGTCAAAGTTTATCAGGGAAAACCCGATTCCACTTTACGGTCAAATGGTGTCGGCATTCCCAAGGGCTTGAATGAGGGTATCCGCGACCATATCCACGTTGGCTTCACTCATCTGGGGAAAGAGCGGCAAAGTCAGAATCCGGGAGGCGATACTGTCGAGCCGTGGTAGGCTGGCGGCACCGGAGTCCTTGGCATAGATGCTGAACTGGTGAACAGGCGGATAGTGAATACTGGTCTGGACGCCTTCTGCGGCCATGCATTTCATCACCTGTTCGCGGCTCACCCCAAGGGGCAGAATAACCACAAACAGATGAAACGCGGACTCATCCCGATCCAGAAAAGGAATGGTCAAACCATCGACTTTGCTCAGGAGCGAGCGGTAGCGGCGGACAAGTTCACCGCGCCGCCGGTTAATCTCGTCAAGACGATGCAGCTGTGCAAGGCCCAGCGCTGCACGCATATCGTCAAAGCGCGCATTATAACCAGCGGCTTCAACGTCATAGCTGAAAGCATGCCCTCGAAAGCGATCCCAGGAGCCGGTGGTCATCCCATGGGAACGCAGCAGCCGTATTTGGGCCGCCAAATCACTGTCATTGGTCGTGATCATTCCACCTTCTCCGGTGGTGATATTCTTGTTGCCAAAGAATGAGAAGCAACCGATTTTTCCGATCGACCCAAGCGGCACGCCGCGATAGGTTGCGCCCGGAGCATGGGCGCAATCTTCGATGATTGACACTCCGCTTCCCTGTGCCAGCGCAACAATATCATCCATCTGTGCGGCATAACCTGCGTAATGCACCACGGAGATAGCCTTCGTCCGCTCGGTCAATTTCCGCTGGATGTCAGATGGATCAATCGTCAAATCATGCTCTGAGCAAACATCGCAAAAGATGACACGAGCCCCAAGCGCGTGCGCAGCGTTTGCAGTGGCAACAAAGGTGAGCGATGGCACGATGACGTCATCGCCCGGCCCGACACCCAGTGCACGATAGGCCAGTTGCAAGGCCATTGTGCAATTCGAAACGGCAAGCGCATGGTCAACCATAACCTTTGCGGCAAACGCGGCTTCAAATTGTGCCGTTCGCTCTCCAGATGTAATCCATCCAGATCGCAAAACATCGCTGACAGCGTCAATCTCGTCTTCACCAATAACCGTGCTGGCCAGCGGAATTTTCCAGTTTGTCATCATGCGCCCAATCCACCGTCACCAAACAGCGCCTGAGCTTTGGCATAATCTTCTGGTCGGCCAATATCGAGCCATGAAGCATCCGTTGCATAAGCCCCCACATGCTCTCCGGCAGCCAGCAATCTTAAAACGAGATCCGGGAAATCCAGATAGTCACCTTTTGTAATAAACTTGAGGGCGCGTGGCTCATAGACGTAGATACCCATCGAAACATCGAGATTGAGCTTCGGTTTTTCACGATAGCCAACAATTCTCTCGCCGGAAATGTCCAGCACGCCCAGATCGATTGCAACTTCCTTCTGATGGACAGCAATTGTCACCGCAGCACCACTGGCCTTGTGGTGAGCAATAAGATCGGCAATATCAATCGTGGTCATCACGTCGCCGTTCATCACCAAAAAAGGTGTGTCCAGCCCTGCAATATCGGCCAGCGGCCCTGCGGTCCCGCCCGGTTTTTCATCACGGGCATAGCTTATATCAAGCAGCGCCCTGAGCGACGGATTGCCTTCAATATAAGCCATGATCATTTCAGCGAAGTGATCGATCGACAAAATCACTTCGTGCACGCCGGCAGCGGCCAGTCTGCGCAGAATGATCTCCAGCACAGCCTGATGGCCAACCGGCACAAGAGGCTTGGGAAAAGCAACGGTAAAAGGGTGCAGGCGGCGGCCTTTACCGCCAGCAAGAATAACAGCCTTCATGGGAGGAGCCTTTCAGGATGAAATGTTGCAAGATTGGCACGAACAAAGCTTATCGTTCGCCTTAATCCCTCATCCAGGGAAACCTCAGGGCGCCAGCCGAGCATTGCGGCTGCTTGCCCTGCATCGGCGCAGAGCCGTTCTACCTCGCTTCGCTCTGGCCGCAGACGCTCTGGATCATGTTCCAGCTCTGCCGTGCACCCCTCCTCCGCCAGAAGAGCCAACAGGCGCTTTGCCAACGCGCCTATTGCAATTTCTTTGCCATTGCCAAGGTTGAAGGTCTTTCCAAGGGCGTCATCACTAGCACCTGATGCTGCAATCATGCCTTGTGCCGTATCTGTTACAAACGTCAGATCCCGCGTTGGTGTCAAAGCACCTATTCTGACTTTGCCGGTGGTCAGTGCCTGAACGATAATCGAGGGAATGATGGCACGCATGGATTGCCTTGGGCCATAGGTATTAAAGGGTCTCACGGTGACAAGCGGGACACCAAACGCACGATGATAGCTTGTGGCGGCCTGATCTGCTCCAATTTTGGACGCAGAATATGGTGACTGACCAATAATCGGATGGCTTTCAGGGATAGGAACCTGTTGCGCCGTACCATAGCATTCGCTGGTTGAAACATGAACGAAGCGATCAACGCCTTGCTGCCGGGCGGCCTCAAGCACATGCAGCGTCCCCATGGTGTTGGTCTCAAAGAAGGAGTGCGGCGCAATGTAGGAATAGGGAATGGAAATCAACGCAGCGAGATGAAAAATTGTCCCGCAGCCACGCATGGCCTCGCGCACAGACCAAGGGTCGGTGACATCACCGAAGACAATGTCAACCTCACGCCGAAGATGAGGCGGCAGCAGGTCAAGATGACCGGCCGTCCCCCTGCCGTTATAGCGAACATAGGCACGCACGCGATCACCGCTTTCCAGCAATTGCGTGACGAGATGACTACCGATAAAACCACTGGCACCGGTAACGAGAGTGCTTCGACCAGGCATTTCGAGAATTCCTTTGCTTCAGGCGGCTGACAAAGCCAGGCGGTAAAGATCGATCAGGGACGTCACGGCAGCAGCAGGCTGACAGTGTTGTGCAACCGTTGCTCTTCTGGCGGCAGCAAACCCCGCCATATTGCCGTAATCCTCATAGATACCCGCGAGCGCATCGATGATCTGGCTTTGGTGACACGGATCGACAAGACGGCAGAGTCGGGGATCGGACACAAGTTGCGGAGCGCCGCTTATGCGCGACATGACAACGGGAATCCCACCCCAGAGCGCTTCCAGAAACGCATAAGGCAAGCCTTCAAAAAGACTGGGAAACACTGCGGCATCATATTGATCGATGTCCAATGTCGAATGATCGGCATATGGGCCGCGAAGATGCACACGCTCGCCCTCACCGCAACTGATGATCAATTGCTCCAGAACCGGCTGGAGAGGACCGCTGCCCCAAATATCAAGCTCCAATGGACCAAACCTCTGCCGCAGCACCGCCATGGATTCGATGAGAGACGTCCAGCCTTTCTCGACAGACAGCCTTCCCCAGCCCACGAGGCGAAGCGATGGGGTCTGGCGATTCCACAACTTTCGGTCTTTTGGAAAAAAGCAAACCGGAGTGGTGACCGTTGATGGCCCTCGATAACCAAATCTGCGCTCCATATTGCCAACAGCCCGCAGGCTGAAACAATGAAGGGCGACCAGTTGGGTCACAGCCTTTGCCATATCCGGTCCATAGATTGGCCAATAGCACCGCTCACTCCCATCACTTGGCTCAGTGCCAACCATCGGAGGTCGATCACCGATTGCTGCATAGGCGATGGCCGTCTGCTCCATGGGAATGGCATGAACGAGATCGGGACGCAGCCTGTCGACATGATGGCGCAGCTCTGTCAGAGGATCTTTGCCAGCAGGCGTCATTGTCAGATTCTCGCCAAGTTCAGCGTGCCAACGCTCATGAATGTCGTCAGCGGCCAGAAAAACGGACGCATCAATGCCAGCAAGTCGCAGGCCACGGCAAAGGCTGGTGATAAAGGTTTCACAACCACCAAGAGATCGAAGCCATTCGGCCAGAATGAGCACTTTCACAGCCAGCGTTTCCTTATCCGGGCCAGAACCGGGTTATGCGCGGTATGATCTGGCACATTGTTTGTGATCGGAATCTGACGCCTCGCCAGCTCCCATAAAAACCTGTCAATTCTTTCCCTGTCAGGCGTGAAATTCAGCGCATCGGGGATAGAATTTTGATTGCCATCCCATTCCCAGCAGACACCTTTGCCAGAGAAAATTCCCCGTCCCATGGCCGCAGCCGGAACACCAAGAGCCATGGCCTCAATCAACGTCGTTGAATTGCATGACAGAACCAGCCTCGCCCGTTTGATCCAGTCGCCAACCAGACCCTCACGATGCAGCGCGCCATGCCGGCATTGATACTCCAGCGGATCGAAGGGATGAGGACGCACCACGAGGGGGATTCCAGAAAATGCATTCTCAATCGTATCAATGAGTTGCTGCATCTCGCGGAAAGGCGAAGCCCGCTGAATAACCGTATCCGAGGGCACCTGAAGGCACAGCAGCACAAAACCCTCGGCCTCGGAGGGTTGATCAGCCGTGAGTGCCATCTGCCGATAGGCCTCGATGCTTGCGTTCAGTGCCACATCATTGACTGGACCTAGCTGCTCAAACGTCATGGCATGGAGCGTGCTCTGGTCTGCAAGGCCGCGTTCATCAAGATAGATATATGCACTTTGAGGCAGCCAGGCATTTTCAGCGAAAACAGTCGGCGCGAGCGATGGTGCCAGCCGGTAACGCGCATTGAGAGTTTTCCGAGGCTCATCGGTGGTCTCACTGCCGTATTGGATGACCAGATCGGGCGCAAAATCCGAAAGCATGGGCGCATAATCATCATCGCGCACATCAAACTCGACGATATGGTCAAAGTGCAAACCTGCTGCAATCGCCTGACGCAGCCGTTGCGTCTGAAAGGCATAGCCTGTCAAGGCCAGCCGCGTTTCACGCACATGCACCACCATAGCCTCCCAGATAATAATTGAGGCTGACATGTTCGGTGCAGCCAAACTGAAAACCGGCGGCCTGGGCATCTCGACAGAAAAGATAATCCTCGCTGAACTGATAGATCATTTCGCGGGGCGTCGCAGTTTCACAGAACCGGACCCGCTCAAAGACATGCCGGCGCATCATCCATTCACTGGAATCGATGTGGTTGAGGTCGCCGGCTGCATCCGGTATCCGATCGCGGATGATCGCGCTTCCGGCCTCGAAAAAACCTTCGGCTGCCAACAGATCGAAGACTTCTCTGGCGATGACCGGACGATGCGATATGACCCAGGGATAAGAATAGAGGGGGATGGGCCTGTCGTGCTCATCAAGCATTCGTCGCCAGCTGAAAGCAATATCGAGCGCGGGTTTTGCTGACAGCAACTCGGCAAGACTGGCAATGTGATCTGCGTCGAATGTATTGTCATCATCAAGATGGGCAACCAGAGGCGCAACACTTTCTGCCACACCAAGATTGCGCAAGCGACCCGTTCGTACTGGCTGATACGCGGTTTCGATCGGTCGCAGATCATTTCGGAAGCGGGCACCATATCTTCGGCACAGGTTCGCAACGTCCGCTTCGATGTCGGGCGGCAGATGATCACCGACCACCCAATGTTCAATCGAACCTTGATACGTCTGCTGCGAGACGGAATTGAGGCACCGTTCAAGACCGGCCATACGGCCAATTGTCGGTGTAATGACTGCGACGCTGTCCATTGTCACTCCAGAGGCATTGTCAGTAAATCATTGAAACAGTTCAGGATCCGGTCGGCGATCGGCCTCAGAGCGCTATTCCTTTCATTGCCCATGAGGGCAAATCGGGCGTCAAGGCTCAGCGCGGCCTGATAATCATTTTCCTGATCTCCCAGCATCCAGCACGCAAATCCCGACAGCAGGCCATGATGCGGTGCCAATGCCTTGATTTTATCCATGCCATCCGCATGTGGGGGTGCTGCGAGAATGTGGCTGAAAGCTCCATCCAGTCCGTGGTACCTTAGACCTGCCATGACTGCCGGATAGGGAGAGGCCGAGACGATCCATTTTGGCACCTCAGGGGTATGGCCAAGCCACTCAGATGCACCGGGCATAGGACTGGACAACTGATATTTGCAATGCGTGTGGTGATGCAGAAAACGGGCTGCCGCCTCAGACAGAGCATCTGCCGCAACACCGTGGCGACGCAGCCTTTCGCGGGTTGGAAGCCCCAAAAAGCTCGCCATTTCAACTGGATCGGGATAGATGTCCCACTCTGCCAGCGTCAATCGCGTCAACTCAACCAGATCGGCGGTTGAATCCATCAGGGTTCCGTCAAAATCGACAAGGGCAAAAACAGGTCGGCCACTCTTCAATGACATCAGATGCGCCCTTCGTGATCAATCCGCGCCAGCACATCTGCGCGTCCCCACAGCAACTCGACCGGGCCGAAGGAGGTGCCAGTCTGACCGCCGGGCTTGCAGGCCACATCAGCAGCACTGCGCCGCACGAAGGAATAGCCTATCACCTTGTCCAGATCGCGCGCTGTGACCTGTGAAGCATAGCCAAGCAAGCGCTCCACCTTGATACCCAGCCCTTGATTGATGTCGAAAGTCCGGCATTGCGCACCCGGCAGCACCGATGCCACAAACGCATCAAGCTGGAGATTGGAATAATCACCGGCATACGGAAGGTCTTCATAGAAAAGCGCATGGCTGCAAAGCTGACGGCAGGCTTCTCGCACCATGATGTGCTCAATATGCCCCCCAATGCCCAAAGGAGCCAGAACAAGATCGAAACCGGAAACAGCCTCCTGCACGGCCTCACAAACCGCTCCATAAATCGGATCATCCTGTGGCTCATTGACGGCAAAGATTGCCGGAATAGAGGGGTAACCCCGCAGCAGGGTTTCCTTGAATTCCAGCCGGTCAAGCTGTATCCCGTGGAACATGCAGAAGGCATCATCCTCACGGCAACGAAGGGCCGTTATCGCCTCTTCAGTTGTGTGTTGCGGCGCATAAGGGGCATGAATACTCCCGACAAAAACAGTCAGTTGATGGATGCTCCATCCATGAAATGCTGTTTTTGCAGCGAGAATGCCGCCGATGGAAAACGCAGAATCATCGGAGTGTGGTGACAGGATCAGCAGACGTGGAGGGCTCATGAGCGCTCCCCTCTCTCAAGGCCGCAGGCAAGCGCAACCAATGCATCAACCCAGTTCTCCAGTCGCCATTTTTCAACGGCTGCCGCCATCTCGAAACGTTTTGCAAAAAGAGATTGTCGAGACTGGCGTATGCGCAATAAAGCCGATGCGAATTGATCTGGACTTTCGGCCAATTGCACATAGTCTGGAACCCTGCCTGCAAACCACTCTGCCCAGCCCGTCGGAGTTGAAACAACAGGCACGCCACAGGCGAGAGCTTCAAAAAGCACCATTGGCTGGCCCTCGCTTTTGCTGGTAATCACCAGGGCATCGAGGCTGCTGTAAGCAGGAGGGCACTCTTCTATCGACACAACGCGCCGATCAATGTGATGAACCTTGACATCCAGCGCCGAAACCTCAGCCTCGATGGGCGAAAGATCCTCTCCGACCAGAACAACGTCGAATATATCCTGCGTTTTCTGTGCTGCGGCGATAACCTTGATGAACAAAGGCAGTTGCTTGACTGGGTCATTGCGACCGATCCAGCCGATCCTGAATCTGGGCTCCAGCGCCAGCCGCGGCTTGAAGAGCTGAAGTGCACCAATCGGGCGGATCAGGACAGGACGATCACCAATGACCACACCATCGCGTGCAAGAAGTGTCTGGATGTCCGGATGACAAAGCCACACAGCGCCCGCCTCGTGGATGCCGCGACGTGCACCAGTGGGCGTGTAGAGACCCGGATCGTCAAAGAAATCATGGATACATGTCACCGTTGCCCAAGGTGCCGGGCTGAGATGGGATTCCGCTGTTCTCAATGCGATCCAGCGATCCGCATCAGGGTCAGGCGAGACGGAGGCGGTGATTTTAAGCCCCGGCCGCGCGACAGATGTGAAATGCCGCTTCAAATCTTCGAAAAGCCAACCATAATTCTGTGCGTAAACGTTGATATGCAGATCCGTCATGCCGCCTCCGAATCCCGAAAGCCATCGACAGCTGCAATCCAGCAGGCCGCCTGCCCGTTCTTGATCACATGCGGATCGATATGATGCATCCCGCCGACATTCCAGGAGGCAGTGCCCGGGGAAAGAACCTGGGCAATCTCTTTTTCATGATAATGCGTCGGGCTCAGTACATTCATTTCAAATGCACGGACTGCCGTGCCATAGCGGGGCTGACAATCCTGTGCCCAGCGGATCGGCATACCGCTGCCAAGCCATACGCGCCCGGCTGGCCTTGACCGCCGTGAATCATTGAGGTGAATCGGGCTTTGTGGATGTTCTTTCCAGCCGTGCGTCGGTTGCGTGGACGTATATAGCGTCAGCGCATCATGCGTGTTGAAATTCGGGCACCCCAGAAGATACCAGTGATCCTGCCAGAAAAACGGTGTGGGGTCAGCCAATGGAACAGGCAAAAGATCGCAGTGATACCGCCATCGGTATGGAAAATCCGTCGCTTGATACAGTCGAACCGCGCCTGCACCCAGACCCTCGGGCGTCATCCAGAAACTGCCGCCATGGGAAAAGACATGCGGATAGGAAAGATGCCATGGTTCGCGCAGGACGATACCACAATAGCGCCACTCGCCCAGATCCTTGCTGACGGCAAGAGCAATCTCGCCCTTGTCGGCATCATCATTCCAAACCTCGAAAAACAGATACCAGTTATCGTCGTTCCTGATCAGAAACGGATCAGCAACAAAGCCCGCCTTAACATCAAGTATATCGGCAGCAGATAGGATTGGGAGCTTTGAAATATTATTTCCAAGATCCATGATATTCGATGATGACGCTAAACCGATGGACCATACTTGGTGAGACATGAATTATTCCAAGATAATTATAGACATAAAAATCCATCGCCTGCTGCCGTCGCAAGCCGATACTGCTGCCGATTTTCTGATAGAACGTCTGAAACTATGCCGTTTTCAGGGGCTTTAATGTGTATTTTTTCTGGTTTTCGTGTCTGCGAGACTGACCACCATTCAGCATTCTGACGACGATATGCGTGAAAGCACTATGAAGATCTTCAACAAGACCATAATCCGCATCTCCCATTGACATGGAAAAATCCGAAATATCGGCACATAGACCTTTTCTGCCAAGGAGCGATACAACCGTCATGTTACGTCGCTTTGCCTCCCGAGCCGCCCTGACGAGATTTTCCGAATCTCCACTGACGCTCAGGATCAGCAGGACATCTCCAGCAACGCCACCGCCAAGTTGCTCGGCGAAGACATCCTCATAGGAAACGTCATTGGCAAGCGCAGTCAAACGGGCAATATTTTCGGCAAGCGCAACGATGCGCGGCATAGGCGAATACGATCTGGTATGAATCGACCAGTCACTTGCCATGTGAATGGAATTGCTTGCACTCCCGCCATTGCCCGCAATGAAAACAGTGCCCCCGGCACTCATGCAATCCACGACAGGCCGCAGGCAGACCTCAATATCATCAACCGAAAGCTCACCGATCGCCTGTGATAAATCATTGAGATACCGCAGAATAGGATCGTGCAAAGAGGTTCGGATTGTAAAATTCATGTCACGGCACCCCATAAGAACAGCTTCAGCACATTTTCGAGTCTGTCAGGTTCAGATTGCACCAGACGGGCTCTCAACCATCATTTCATCCGATGGAAGATGCAACCATTGGTGTATTTCGAATAATTGATACACCTATTGATATATGTTTCAAAAAGACTGTCAACCAAAAATTGAGTCAGCCAATTCTTGCCCTACTGTGAAACAGGCAAGACGATGCTCATTTTGGTGCGCGCTCTGAAACGCACTGATGGCCACTGCAAAGGCACCACATGCACTGCGATTATTTCTGGGTGGATCATAAAATTTAAGTTGCAGAACTTTTCATCCTCTGTACATTATTGGTTGCGTCACGAAAATATTCGCGCATGAGGAGGGCGTGTGGCGCATTTTGGGCTGACCGCGTCTGACGCTGCCAGCACGACACAATTTCAATGACGTCAATTTGCAATTCTGGTCCGAAAAATGGGAACCAATTTTCGGATAAATCCGATGCGAAAACAAACAAATCTGGAGTCTGTCAGGATCCGCTCTGCTGGCTCAATTTAACATGGCTTAATCTGGCAACCCATTGATGGTGCCACAGATTCCGCCAGGCTTTTGCATGATTTGAAAGCATCTCCCATTCTCACTGCCAGCGCCCCGGGTTCGGCACGTCGGCGCAGGCATTTCAAGATACAGAGGCTACTATGACCAACGCGATCACCATCGGCACAGCAGCAAATCTCTTCTTCGGCTACAAGCCTGTCTGGGCCCCCGACGGCAGCTCGGAAACGCCGTTTTTCACACCTCTGCTATCGCCGCTCAAGCCGCAAAATTCAGTGAACACTGTGTGCGATATGAGTTTGTGGTCAGGCACGCCTGTCATCACGCTCCACACCAGCGCCCAATCTCTGTTGTCGACAATCTACGAATACAACGTCTTGCCGGCGTCCAATGACCCACAAAATATAGAGGTGCCGTCTGGCCAACTGGCTCTGAACGATGCCGACAGCGAAACGGCAATGGCGGCCGCAAGTGCGTTTCTGGGGCTCAATCTTTCGAATGCCGGACATTACATGCTCGTCGTCTATGAGCGCTGCGCGTCGGTGACAACGGGTGACTATACCAATGGCAACAAGTCACAAGCCCGACAGGATGTTCTGACACCCGAGGCGCTTGCCATCGTCAATGCGCTTCCGCCTGCAACAGCCCCTGTCGCGGGATCTCCACTCTATGATAGCAAGCTTACACTGCCGGATGCACAGAAATACCTGAGTGCCATGGCACAGATTGGCACTCACTTTGTCACCAAAGTGCTGAATGGTGACAAGCTTGTCCAGGTGTTTTCCTACCCGGATGCCAAGTTTAAATATCTGCAAGACCAGTTTGATCTGGCAGCAACCCGGCAGCCGAACGGCCGCATGGCGGTATCGGGAACGCTTGCGAACAGCTGGGAAATATACACGTCACCTCTCGGGCACGGTGGCCTTGGTTTTGTTCAATTCTATGGCAATCTTACAACCATAAGCCGTGATGAGGCGCTGGTTACGGCAATTGCCAAAGGTGCCTGGGCCAACGGCTATGTGCCGGAAGGGACGGCCAGCATTTTTGCCGCGACACGGGATTATGCTCTCCTTTCCGCGTTGACGGCGCAGACCACATACGCCTGCGAACTGACGCCCATGGCAAACCTGATGCCAAATGCCTTGGTACAAGGTCCATGGGATCGTCTTGTTGCAGGTGGCCTGCTGCAAAAATTCGGAAATTCCGTGATGATTCCGCTGCGTCGACCGCTCGATTACGACTGGTCCCAGATTTTCCCACAAACCACCGATTCCTGGGCCTCCGGCATAGCGACACCCGTGATTGATATATATCAGGAACGGGTCGATCTGGCACAAGTCAAGATCATGGGAGCTGAGATCATTGGGGAATCCTACCCTATGCAGAGCTTTTCCTGCTTTGCACAGGTGCTTCAGGCAACCTCGCAGATCGGCGCGGATCCCATCACCATTCCTTCCGATAATGTAACGCTCGTGGCGCAGATCATCGACACAACACAGGCGGCGCAAACGCCTGTCATGTCCATGAGTGACGCTGGCCTCAACACTCTCACTCTGTCGTGTCAGGACATGTATGGTGCCCTGATTTTTCAGGGAGACGGAACAACACCCGTCAATCGTAAAACTGCTCTTGACGGTTTTCTGATGGAGACTCCCCCAGACGTCGATCCTGCGACAAAGCGCTATCTGGTTCACATAAACAGTGTGTTGACGGATCCTCCAAGCGAGGCGACACTGATTGCTCACTCTCAAAGCGTCGAGTTTTCGGTGGTCGCTGGTGAGGCATTGCTGCAATCGCAAGGACCGAATTCCAGCGTCGTTACGGGGCTGGAAGTCGCTTATCTGAACTGGCTTGCGCAGATCATTCCTGCCAATACAACCGATCCGGTCCTGGCCAATGCGCGCGTGCGCGCACTGTATCTTGCCAATTCGATCGCTGACTTCGGTGCCGGAACGGTTTTCGTGCCGTATGTTACCTATGACAGCTACTCAAAATATGTGGGAGATCTGGTAACACAGGCACAGCAGATCAGCGGCCAGATTGCATCATACCAGTCCCAGCTGATGACAACCGTTGCAAGCTACAAAATCATGACGTCCATTGACGCTGTAAACGACAATGTTCGCAGCATTGGCGGCGTTCTGACGCAGTATTTCAAAGCCCTGTCCGAGGGACGCGGCTCCATGGATCAATACTATTCCAGTATTATTGCACAGCTTGACTCTCAGCTGCAAACTACATTGAAAAACATCAAAGAGTTGCAGGGCCAGCTCTCAAGTCAGCAGGCACGCATCAGTAACCTCGGCTCGCCTCCAGGCATCATTCAGGTTTTTGAACAGGACTATGTCCAGTACGAAAAAGACGAAGTGTTCAAGGCCACCATGTCCATTGTCACAGGGATATTCAGCCTCGGCGTGGCCTTTGCCGGTATACCTGGCGCTGCAAAAGAGGGCGTTCTCGACGCGCTTGAAGCATTGCAGGATGTTTATGAAAAACTTCAATCTGTGATGGATGTCATCAGCCAGTTGAGCGTAATTGAAGACGTGACGGCAGACATCGGCAAGATCAACGATTTGGGTACATCCATTCAATCTGCCGCGAACGCAGGGACGATGCAGCTTCCAAGCCAGGTTGATCTGGCGATGATTCCGAACAATGTTGAAGCCGCGCTTGCAAACGTGCCGACCAATGGCAGTCTGCAACAGGACAAGGCAAACCTGATTGCTGCCACCAGAAATCTGGTCATCATCGGTTCCGCTCTGCTGAACGCACAGGCCCAGGCCAGCCAGTTGATGGTGGAAATCGCCAACAATCAACGCCTGAAAACCATCAATAGCCAGCAGCAGGCCAAGATGTCGGCGCTGACAAACTCACTGAATCTGAGCAATCCGTCGCGGCCACCAGATCTTGCCAGGATCGACCTGATCGGCATGACAGGGCAATTGCAATTTCAGCTCAAGCAGGTTCTGAGTACACTGGCCAAGGTTCTGCAAAATCAGAATGGTGCCCTTCAGTTCACCTATTTCGGTGAGCCTGTGCCGATCACCTCTTTCTCCCTTAATCAGCTTCTTGCCGCTATTTCGGCGCAAGACGCCAGTATTATCAATGCGATCCAGAACCTCAATCCGCCGCCGCAAAAAGTCGACCAGCCGATTATCGTCAAGGTTTCGTCGATCCCTTACAAGCAGCTTATCAATGGAAATTTCAAACGCATCACCGTGCATCCCTCTGATCCGGCACTTCTGAATTACGTCATGGTGCGCATTGACCGCGTAGTGCCAAGGATCACCGGCGTGAAATCGACGGCATCTGGCGATGTCGAGATTGCGCTTGATACACAGGCCTATCCATTTCTGGACCGCGACCCGGAACGCCAATCCCGAACGTTTACATCAACACGGCGCGCCTTTGGTCCCTATGTCTACGACGTAAAAACCGGAGCAACCAAATTTGGCAATAATGTCGGCACATTTGCCGACAAGGTGACGCATATCACGCCGTTCACCGACTGGAACATCAGCCTGCCAGCCAAAAGCACCAACAAGGACATCGCCTTCGACGATCTGTTTGTGGACATCGAACTCGAGTTCCACATCACTGCAATTTACAACGATCCAATACAGTCCTTGCGGAACATGATGAGGCGAACGCAGCTCGCGCGCAAAGTGGAACCGTTTGCCCTGTTTGCTGCCCCGTCGCCGGATGATGACACACTTGATTTGGCCGCAGCGCCAAGCTCCACACCGAGCCTTGGTTATCTCGAAGCACAAATGTATCAAAATCAGGCTGTTTTGAACGGCTGGGATGCCGCATTCAGTATGCTGTCCGATCCTGTCAACGCTTTCCTCAATCAGCAGTTCCAGAGCTATCTCAAGACGGTCAACAGCAGCAACGGTCTGATGACGATCAATGCCTGCTACTTCGGCACTCCGACACCTGTTGGCCATGGCTTGTGGAGCAGCACTGTCACGATGATCGAAATCAATCTGACCAATCCGCTCTTGCAATTTGTCGCCAGTTCCGATCAGGCAACCGTACAGCAATATATCAAAAGCGGCTCCGTCACCGTTGGTTCCGTTGATGTTGCTGGCAATAGCCAGACAGGGCAAAGCCCGTTCATTCCCTCAAAAACCTATCTGTCCAGCAAGCCGCTGCCTTTTACCGTCGATCTGACAACCAACGAACTGGTCATAGCGCAGGGAGATGTGCTGGGCCTCGGGCTTGGCAGCATTTATTTGAGCACAACCGGCACTCTGCCCGCGCCTTTGTTACCGGGAACACCCGCCAAATATACCAATGAATATTATATCTCCAAGTGGAGCAGCACCGCTCAGGAGACACGCATACAGCTGACAACGGACTCGTCTGGCAACAATCCTGTCACACTGACCGATAGCGGGAGCGGAACACAAACCCTGACCCTCAGTGTTGAATGGGCAGCCCCTGCAAAGGTGGTTACCAGCAAAAACCCCTATGTTTTCGCCAATGTTCAACTCGCCACGATTCAGGGCATCGTCGAACCTCCGCCGAATCAGGGCACCAAGCAGGATACGCTCACCGTCACTCTGGATTTTCCAAGCGGCTCATTCGTGCTGCGCAACATTCATGTGGAGCCACCGAACTGGGATCCTGCGCCAAACGCCACGCAGATTTCCGACGCCATTGCCAACTATTACGCCCAGAACGACATTCGTTTCGATATTCAGACCATCAACACCAAAAATCTTGCATCTGATGTCGACCTGACGCCGACGAAATTCGTGCTGCACGCAATGAACACCAATGCGGGCAACAATGTTCTACAGGTGCTGATGGCCACAACCGGCAAGGTGCAGAATTTGCACTCTCTGGCTCTGTCGGAACCCGTTGCCTACAATCCGTTGGGTCCGGTCTCGGGGACAGGCAGTGACGACTCCAAGTCAAGTGATTACATGATTTCGCTGATGATCAGCTCGCGTCTCACATTCCAGCATATATTTGTTGACAGCTTCAATAATGGATCAACCAATTTCGTGGTTGAGGCTATACCGCCGGTCAACGACTTCGAGGCATGGTCGGTTGAAATGTCTTCAGGAACGGTTACGGCCCCTGTTCCTTTCAAGGACCAGTATACAGTTGACGGAACCCCGACCCATTTTCGGATCAACGCCAATTCAAACAATCTGACCTGGGATATTACCGGCCTGACATTCTCCCGAACCCAGACTGATGGGATCGCATTGGACTATTCCAATGTCTCCAGCGGTGGCACGCAAGTGAATTTCCAGTATCAACAGTATGTTACCGTCACGTCTCGATACGGCAGCCACTCCTATTGGACAGGCTGGACAGATGCTTCTGCGATTGCCTATGTCACCATGTCCGGAACATATCCGTTGGAGGTCTTCAATAGCGGTTCCAACCAGTCGGTCAAATTTTCGACAACCAACCCGACGGTGACGGTTGATAAATCAAGCGATCTGAAACCGACCGGAGCCTGCGAGTGCAATGACAATGACCTGAAAATTGCTCTCATGGATGCGCTGTCCACGTCAGTGCCCGCACAGTTGCAAGAGAACATGAACCAGATCAGCTTCCAACCGCTGTCGATCATGGCGCTGGAAAGCCTGCTTTTCCCGGCCAATCAGCTCATCTCCATGTCAACTGCCAAGGTGCCCTGCGACTCCCTGATCGTTGGAAAGTTTTTGGCTCAGGTCCGCCAGAAAAGCGCCAACTATACGGTCACGATTCCGGCCTCTGCTGGCGCACAGGGGACATTCGGGGGCGTGAGCTTTCAAAACGGAACCGCAACCAACAGCGCGACGAAATCTGCTATGCCAGCCAAGTTCCAGTTCACATACGGCCCCATTGATCCGTCGCTCGGTGGGCAGGTCACGTATCAGATTGACATCGAAGCGGGCACAATATCGCCAACAATGATCGCCGTTGTCTATCAGCCCGACGCCACCAACAATCCGCAGAATGTGGTTTTGTTGCTGCCGAGCTACCCACTGCCCGGCTCATGAGTTGGGCCAGCCGGTCAGTGAATGTGTACAAACAGCTTGCAGCACATCTGGAAAAAGAGAGAAGAGCGCGATGAGTGACCTCGTTTCAACCGAAATCAGCACACTTGTCGCGCGGATGCGAGAGGCTCCAGCGGTGGCGGAAGCATGGGATGTGGCACTCAACTTGTCCGAGGCCGCCATGCAGGCACTCGTGTCGAGCCGTTGGAATGCCAAACCGACCTTGACTAAAGAAGAGCGTGCTCTCGTCTGGCTTGCGCCAGCGCAAGTGGGCGGGCAGCACGACATTCTCAAGATCGTAACGGATCTCGCCTTACCGTCCACCACTCTGGACACCTCAGCCCAGACGGTGAAACTGGGTTTCACCATCGACAGTGGCCAGATGCAGACAGGCAAGGTACCCACTGAAACAGTGGCACGCGCAAACGGCAACCCGCTCCTGATCAGAAGTGAAGAGGTCGAATGGTCAAAACCAGTTGAAATCTCCGATAACAATCCCCTGTATCTCAACGGGCAATGGCCCATCGAGATACATCAGGCGGACGACAATCTCACTTTTTCAATAGAATTGAACCTGACCGCTGGCAAAATGGCTCTGACCAGCCCGATTTCTGGCGGCATTGACAGTCAGGTCGCAGAGCAAGCCGTTCAAAGCTGGCTGTCAAACCAGCACCTGAGTGGTCAGCTGATGACATTTTCACGAAAACCGGGCGCTGCGGCAACCACATTGACCGCGACAAAAATCAAAGCAAGGCTTGCGAATGCGCTGGACGGCCAACCCGTTCTCCAGATTGTGCTGGGATCGGCACCAGAAACATCCGATACAATCGAAAACAGCCCAGTCTATCATCCGGCTGGTTACGATTTCAGCGCTCAGGTCAGTTCTCGCGCGACAATGTCGATTATTGCGAGCGCCTATAATCAGGGCACAGGCAAGATAAAACTCGTGTCTGCGCCGCCCAATGATGGCCAGCTCCACTGGTTTACTCAGGTGCACCAGCCAATGGTCTTCTCGGGCACCTTCAGCAATCCAAATGGAACGGTCTACCTCACAGATCAATCGAATCTGTTTATGTGTTTCGGCGGCTCTGCCGATCAGGGACTTCGTCTTTTTACCCATATCGATCCCAGTTCAACAGTGCATTTACAGCTGGACCTCGCAGCCCACTACCCAACAATCATATCGGGCACGGGTGCCGACCAGTGCGTTTGCCTGTCGGAAGGTGCGCAATCTGTGACCGGAGACGGCTTCTACGAAAATATCGTCAGGCCGCAACTGGAGAAATTTCTGACTGGAGACATCAAATCCGACATGACCAGGGTTCGGTTGAGCGCGGTGAGTGATCTTCTCCTGCGGGAGCTTTCTGTTTCAGGTCATGCACTGACGTTTGAGGTATCGGCATTGCCTGCCGAGTTGCTGATTGCTGGCAACCTGACCCCCATCTTGTGAGCGCCAAGTCCGAAAAGGAACATCAATGACCGACAGCCCGACGCTCAATTACCTGCTCACGCAGATGGCGCAAGACAAAGAGGTTCTCAACGGCTGGGATGCCGTGCTCAACGTTCTGCAAAACCCGATCAACAGCTTTTTCCAATCCCAGTTTGCCACGATGACGGCCGGCTCTGGAACAATGACGATGTCACAGGTGTTTTGCGGACCGCCTGTTCCTTTCCGGGGTGACAATTATAGCACCGTCACCGATTTTTCCTTCACTCTGGGGCCGCCGCACTTTGTCTTCACCGGGGGGTCCAATACCATCACCGTGACACAGGCCATCATCGCAGGGCAAACCCGCACGGGCAGCCTGCCTGTTGGTCCCGACTTTCAACCCGCTGCCTGTGGATGCATATCGAACGATCCGCGCGTTGACTGGGGACCGTGGCAAACCATCAATATTGGTGACAACCCATCCATATCCGCTCAGGTTCCGCTCACCTCGGTCAACGGCCTGATCAATACCAGCACGCATACCGTTGTGCTCGATTTCGCCAATGGTGCCTTCACCGTGAACAATCTGGTCATCGACAAGGTCAGCTCACAACAGTTATCGGACCAGATCAGAAGCTGGTTTGCCACCCATGGCATTCGCTACCAACTGGTTTCGGTGGATTTTGCATCGAATGACATCCCCGCGCTGACCCCGACCCGCTTTCAGTTCAAGGTCATACAGACCAATTCTGGCAATATCATCGTGCAGATTCTGATCATGACAAATGGCCAGGCAACCCAGGGTGATCCCATCATACTTGAGCCAATTCCCACGGCCAGCGGCTACAGTTGCACGCTCATGATCAGTTCCCGGATCGTATTCAGCAATATACTATGTGCAGGTTTCAACAACGCTGGCAAACCTTTCAACCTTTACCCCCAGAGCACGTCGCTGGCCGCTGGATATACGGCCTATATTGCGCCCCAGATGCATTTTGAGGGCTCGTTCAGCTACGGCAGTTGTTGTGATGAAACAACCGTAAACTATTCGCTTTATCTGGGCGGCACCTATGCTGGCACTGCGACAAACGGATTTCATCTCCACCAGTCGCTCACCCCCAGCGGCAATGTTGGCAATACAATTACGGTCGATGCGGACAATCCCGTCAGTCTGTCCGGTAGCGCCGCCAATCAGTCGATCAACATCACCCCGCAGGCACCTTCCATCAATGTCACGGGTGGCGCTTCCGACAGGATCAACAGCACACTGCAAGGCATATTATCCAACGATTTCCAGAATGCCATGGCCGGCATTTCATTCGGTTCTGTTACATATTTTGCCCTTCGCAATGTTCTTTTTCCCAGCAGTATGATGCAGATGAACGTGGTACAGGTGCCCACCGATCTGGTCATCGTCGGCAATTTTCAGCCCGCTTGAGCAAGTGTCAGCAAGGAGAGGCACGTTGATTATCAACCTTGGAGACCCGGTCGATCTTTTGTCCGGCTTCGCACCACACTTTCCTCCATCTGGTCAGGCCTGGCGAACCCCATGCAAGCAACCGCTGATCACAGAAAGTCCCGGCCCATCTTCTGCCCCGACCGTATGGGGACCACCCATGCTGTCTCTCCACGAGACCCCCGCAGATCTTCTGAGCCATCTGTTTGACTATTCGGTCAGCCCCATGGCGGGTATTGATGGTCCTCTTTCACTGCCATCGGGCGCATTTATGGCTGAAAACTCGCTCGCAGAGCTGGAAACACGCCTCAAAATTGACCTGACACAGGGGCACGCACCAGCCTATCTTCTGGCTCGGCTGAAAGGCATTCGCCATACACAACACTACACGCCTGAATTGCGCGGACTGAATCGCAAAATCAAGATCATGCAATGGTGGACCCCAGAGGGACGCAATGCCATGACGCGGCTCAGGCTGCAACGTATGCGCATGGAAGGTGCTGAGTTTCATGGCGATTTCAGCGCCCACAACGCCAAGCGCTATCTCGCTTATTTTCAGGATTTTGGCACCCATATCGTCAGCTCTCTGACAATCGGCGACATGTTGTTTCAGGTGTTCGAGGTTAACGGCAATCTTCTTCAGAGTCTCAAGAGTGAGTTCAGAAAAGATGATGGCAAACACCTGATACAAGGTGCCCTCGCCCATGGTCTTTCGCATCTTACCCGTCCACCATGGACAACCAGAGCCAGTCCCATCCTGACCACTCAGGACAGCGACGCTGCCGCCTATGTCACCGGACATCCGATCTGGACACACAGCCCGGAAGAACCGGCCTCGCTCTTGTCTATCGCTTCATTGTCCGCACCGCTCAGGGACACCGTGCTGGCGCATCTTCCCGCGCACACAGTCATTGGGGCGGTGTTGGCCAATCAGGCGCTTTACCTTGAAGATCACAGAGCTGACGCATGGTCACGGCTGCTACGGGCATGTTTGGCTCAAAACTATCCCCACGCTCTCTCCACGGGATGGCGAAGCCGCAAAGTCTTCCAGCCGGTGCCTTTCTTCGCAAGTGCCGACCTCCTTGGCCAGAATACACTTTGCCCCCCGGTGCAAGCGGGTCTGCCCGATCTGGCACTTGCCCTTGATCTGTCTGGACCGGGCCGTTGCCAATCCTCTGCAAGCGAAACTCTGGCGTTTTTCGCAAACACCGGACCCCAGACAGGGGGTGCCGCAGAATGGACCTTTGACGCACCCTATTTCATGCCAGAACGTTTGATCATTCCCTTCGTCAACGGTGCCGTCAGAATGACTGACCAGCGAGGACAACGCGCATGTCTGGTCGAAGGTGCCTGGATAGGGGAAGGCGCTGAACATCGGCCAGAGGTGGTTGCCGATCCCATGCAGGCCGACCCGTCTCTTTTAAAGCATCGCCAGTCGCGGTTGTTGGCCCATCTCGCCCTTATGGAACAAGTTCAGGGACCGATATTTCGCCCTGAGGCGGCTGCCGCGATGAGACGATGTGCTGCATGGCTGGCCAGTCTTTCTTCACACGATGCGACTTTACTGCCTCTGCGATGGAAAGCCATGCAAGGCGCATGGGGCATTGGATGGCGGGGGCCAGCAAGCCTTATGGCTCGTCAGGACAATCTTCATGGATTATCTGATCTTCTTGACATGGCGATCACTCTGTTGCGCAATCGGCAGAGCGACCAGCACTGGATAGAAAAAATACATCTGCTGGAAAGCGCCCTTGCCACCTTCTATCGCAATCTGCCAGACTATAGGAGCCAGGAAGAACTGGGCGCAGAAAACGAGAGTGCCGGTCTGTCACTCGAGCTATGCTTTGCCAATCTGATGCAAACGGTCACGGAAGAGCATCACCGCCCGCTTGCAGAGCTGCTGGCTGCTGGCAGCCAGTTTCGTCAGCCCCCGGACAGGCGACACCTGCCTGAAAATCTCTTTCCCGGCGATGATCCTGTCACCACTCTCTGGAACATTGTCCTGACAATTCGCGCCCGCCATGCGGAAGTGGAAGCCATTCGCCTGGCAATCAAAGGCCAATATGGTGAAGCAGTGGCCTTGGTGGAACAAGAGATTGTTGACGGGCGCGATGTGCCGGAAGATCCCGTCCGCGCGCTGAAGATGTCGCTTGACGCACAATCAGATCGCTTCCCGGGGCTCGATGCGCACGCAAAACATGAACTGTTGCGTCAGGTCGGCACTGTTGTCAGCTTGAGCACATCAGCCTGTCTTTTGAGGTGGAGCGAAGGCATTGATCAGGAGCACCCGCAGGACATCGGACCACAGCAGCGGGCCCTTCTGATTGTTCTCGAGCTGCTCAATCTTTGCTGCCGGCTGGGTCTCGAACTCACCCCACTTGACGATCTGGCAAGCACCAGCCTGCTTGATCGGCTTTGTCAGGCCCGAGCCGAAACTCTCACCGCATCAGACCAATCTGGTTTTACGACACGATACCAAAGCCATCCTGCGCGCGTCTGAAAGCAAGCGAGACATAATGCCCCCCGAACGCGAAAGAATTGGACAAGGCAACATCCGTGGCCATTGCGGGTGCGGTCCGCAGCGTTCCTTCCCCGTTGCGAATATTGGCCACAAAGGGGGCTTGCTGTCGCTGAAGTGAGAGCACGGTCGCGGCGGCCTCAATGGCACTGGCTGCACCCATGCAATGGCCAAAGGCCGCCTTGCAGGCACTGACAGGAATGTTCTGCGCCCGCGCACCAAAAACCTCCATGATTGCATCCGCCTCCAGCGCATCATTGAGATCCGTGGCCGTCGCATGGGCATTCACATGGCCAACCTCTTCGGGCGTCACACCGGAATCCGCAAGCGCTGCCCGCATGGCACCCACCATGCCACGCAGTGTCGGCTTCGTGAGGCTCGGTGCGTCCGAAACAACACCGGAGCCGAGAACCTCCGCCAGAATCGTTGCTCCCCTGGCTCTCGCCCGATCTTCACGCTCCAGAACAAGGACGGCCGCAGCCTCACCAATGACGAAGCCAGAGCGATCCGCTGCAAACGGCCGCATAATCCCGTATTCAGCGTCTGAATCCGGGCTCATGATGCCAAACGCATCCCAGGCGGCAAACAGTGAAGAGGATGGAAAGGCCTCGGCACCTCCCGCAAGACAGACCTCCACGACGCCGCTTTGCACAGCGCGAACAGCCTCAGCTATGGCATGACCAGACGCGGCACACGCCGTCACATGGGCGCTGGAGGCACCCTCAAGGCCAAATCTGACGCAAAGGGCGGCTGTGGGTCCGCTGAACATCATTTTGACAACTGTGGTGGGGCGCAATCTCACATTATCAGAATATCTCAATACCGATTCCTGAATAGCCTCTGCTGGGCCGAAAGCCGTTCCCATCATGACACCGCACGTTGGACCAATCGTCTCCGGGTTCAGGCCAGCCTGCTGAATTGCCTCGTCGGCAGCAGCCATGGCCAGCAGGCTCACTCTATCGTATAAATGGGCTTCGGCTTTTCGCACAAGATTTGCGCCATCGAAACCGGCAGCTTCCGCCCCAAAATGACAGTTCAATGTCGACGTATCGAACCGTTCGACACGACCTATCCCCGAAACGCCAGAGAACAGCGCGTCCTCAAACGCAGCCCTGCCATTGCCCAGAGCCGAGATAACGCCGATACCCGTCACCACGACACCAATGGGTTGTTGTCCTGTACTAACCATGGGCCTGGCCCGGCGTTGCCTGCCTGTGCTTTGTAATCAATAATTCTGTCAGGCGCAGCACATCACCCAGATTGCGCATCTCATCCCGATGTTTCTGGATGTCGGACAGGATGGGCGCATCGTATTTTTCTTCAATCTCGAACATGATTTCAATGAAGTCGAGGGAGTCAATATTCAAATCGCCAAGTGTCTTGTGCTCTTGCAGGTCTTCCGCCTTGACATCCAGGAAGTCAGCCATCAGCTCAATAATTTCATCTTTCATGATTGCGCATCCGTCCCGATAAGGTCATGTCCATTACGCTTCACGTCCTGATAGCATAAAACAATAAAGACACTCTATGAGGTCAGGGGAAATCCTGCAATATGGTCGGGGACTGCGGATCCGTTTTTAAAGTTTGTCAGAGAAAAATAGAACCGGACAGTCTCTCGAAAATACGCAAAGCATGTTGCACAGGATTCACCTGCCCTGCACCGATGAGCGATCAATTTCCTCCAGAAGGATTGCTCCGAGATCAAGCAGATTTTGTCCTCCAATCAACAGGGTGATGGGAACCGTGATTGCAAAGTCGCGGTCGACAAGACTTTGCAGCTCCACGCCAGCGAGAGAATCAAGCCCTTGCTGCGCAAGAGGTTTTTCCTTGGATAAGGTCGCTGCCGGACATTTCAGCACATCGCTCAACAGATCCTGAAGATGCTCGGCGAGATGACGGACACGAACGCCGGCAGGAAGCGCGGACACCCTCTGAAGCACATCTGGCTTCGCATCAGGCAATGTCTGCCCACGCCCGAACAGGTGCGAAAACATATCGCCCGAAAAACAGCGCGGCACATGACGCGAAAACCGTCCGGGATCGACCCCTTGGTAGAGACAGACCTGAGGCTGATCTGCCCGCAGCGCGGTCTCCAACCCTGCAAGGGCCGTCTCCGGCGTCATGGCCAACAGTCCAGCCGCCTTTAAATGCGCGGCAACCTTAGGATCGGCAGCCATTCCTGCGTTCGAAATCGGGCCAAAATCGACGCTGAGCGCTGGCAGGCCGCGCTTGCGGCGTGACCACGCAAGAGCGTCCAGACAGGTATTGGCAGCGGCATAATTGGCCTGATATGGATTGCCAATCACCCCCGTCATCGACGATGCCAAAACGAAATAGTCGAGGTGTTCCAGTTGGCGGCTGGCAAGGTCAAGGGCAATCGCGCCATCGACTTTCGGAGCCAGCACCCGGCGGAAGTCCTCAACACTCATATCCCCTGCCGGTCCGTCAAGAATCATACCCGCCCAATGAAAAATGCCAGCAATCGGGCAACCTGTCGCTCTTGTATCCTCAAAAAGCGTGTGAACCGCCGCTCTATCGGTCACGTCCAATGCCTTGACCGTGAGACGAGCCCCGAGTTCGCTGAGATCGCGCGCCAGCGGCCCTACAAGAGCAGCCGATGGCTGATGGCGACTGGTGATCAGAATATGTCCTGCCCCAAGAGAAGCCAGCCAAAGCGCGAGCTGCTGACCAAATCCGCCCAGACCGCCGGTTATCAGATAGGTCGAAGACCGTTGAAACATCGGCTCTGGGGATTGTTCCCGAACGAGCGGCAATGGACTGAGCCTCGGCACCAGCCGTTGCCCATGGCGGAACACGACTTCGCTGCTGCCATTGCCGCTGACGATTTCCCGGGCCACCACATCATGCCAGTCCCCTGTCTCGACCACATCAATCAAGGTCACATTGGTTTCAGGCATTTCATTATTGAGAACCCGTGCCAGCCCACAGACGATCGCCTGATCCAGATGGAGATCACAGTCGTCTGAAGAAACAACATGTGCATTGCGCGTCACGAGATAAATGCGACCACCGGACAGATCGGAGCAAATGGCAACAAGACTGGCAAGCTGCTCTGCCAGAAAACCGGACTGTCTTTCGACCAGAATAACGCTTGCATCAGCGCGCTCCATGCTCCCTTCCACAGCACCGTACCTTAGGAGAGCATCGCGCAGACGGTCGCCATGCTGCTGCTCATGATCGATGATCCTGATCCTGCGTGCAGTCAGGCTTTCGCGCTGTGTTTCAGTCGCTTTCCATTGCATGACAAGCGCTTGCGGCGCGTGATCCGCCAAGGCCAAACGCGGCTTGAGTGATTTTACGGCAATATCTTCCAGCTGAACCAGACATTGCCCCGCGGTGTCATAAAGTGTGGCGTCGAAATGAAACTCCTGTCCTTCACGCCCCCGAAATGACACGGCAACCCACACACTGGACGGCAGCGGCGCATAAACAGTGTAAGAACCTATGGCGACAGGGACAAGAAGTTCACAGCTTGTCGTCAGGGCAAGAGCGGCCTGAAACACGCCGTCGAGCAGGCATACAGAATGTGGACCTGCTGTCGCGTGGATAAGAGAGTGATTGAGAGAGAGCTGAGCAAGAAGAAAGTTTCCGTCAGACGCGAGTGTCATGAGTTGAATGACCTGAAAAGATCGCCCATGGGCAAGGCCCATGGCGGCGAGACGCGCGGTGTGATGATCCATATCGAGCCGGTGGGGGGCGCGCATGGCAAGATCAGCAATGGACTGCACATCTGGGCGGGCATCCGGCTCAGCCAGCCTTGCTGTCAGGATCGGCGCTGGCATTCCTGGCTCGGCCGGGTCGTATCCATAGGTTTCCATCTGGCCATCAAGGTGGCGGGTATCCAGTATTTGCCCCTTTTGCCGCTCAAGCAGAAAGGGTTTTCGAAAGCGAACAGCCGACAAGCGGATCGGAAACCCAGCACCGCCATCGTGCCGCGCGGCATGGGCTGCATGAAGCGCAGCCTCCAGCGCGGCTGTGCCCGGTAAAACCGCGGCCCCTTCAAGGCGATGATCGCTCAGAAAGGCAAAGTCAGCGCGATTGAGATCAACAATCCATCGATGGGGGATGGACGACATTTCAGCCCAGACATCCTCGCTCGGCACGGATAGCCGGTCTTGTGCCTGGACGCCGGCCTCATGCCAGAAACGCTGACGTTTCCAGCCTGTCACCGGCAGGTCAGCAAGACCGCCCTCTGGTATCATGCGACGCCAGTCGATGTTGCCACCAGTCTCGTAGAACTGCGAAAGAGCATTTCGAAATGCCGCCCGGTCGTTATTTTTACCGTCAAGCACCGAGATCACAGACATCTGCCGAGCCTGTTGCCTTGCCAGATCACGCATGGCCCCCAGCAAGACAGGCTTGGCACCAACTTCAAGACAATGCCCTGCTCCCAATCCAAACGCCGCCTCTATCGCCTCTTCAAACCGGACAGGCTGGCGCATGTTGTTCCACCAATAATGCGCATTCATCGTGTCGTCGCCATATCCCGTCACCCTTCTGGCTGTGACACTGGAGAGAATGCTCACCGTCGGCACGGATGGCGAAAGCCCGGCCAGATTCGCGGTCAACTCGTCCCGCAACAGGTCCATATCGGCACTGTGATACGCGATATTAGCATTCAGACGCTGGAATGCCACATGCCTGTTTCGCAGCGCGATCTCTGCTGCCGCGAGATCAGACGTCAGCCCCGTCAACGTCACTGCGTCCGGCCCATTGAAGGCAGCAATTTCAATGCCGGGAAGATGTTGTATAAGGTCCAGTGCCATGACGCGGCTCAGGCGTGCGGCAATCATCCCCCCTCTCCCGGACAGCCGGTCCTGCAAATCTGATCGAATACAGCAAAGCGCAACGGCCTGTTCCAATGTCAGATGTCCGGCCACATGGGCAGCGGCAATCTCGCCTGCCGAGTGGCCAAGGCATATATCTGGCGTCACACCATAATCAGCGAGCATTCGGACAAGGCCGATTTGCAGAGTGAAACTGGCAATCAAGGCAAACTTACCTGTCCACGCTGTTTGAGGCATGTCGTTTTTGATCATTGCATCAAACAGACTGATGCCAGCGCGGGGCTGAAAAAAAGCATCAATCTCATCCACAGCCCGCCGAAACGGCGGCTCTGTCTCCCACAGAAGCTGCCCCATACCTTGCCATTGTGGCCCCATGCCCGAGAAGACGAACAAGGTCTTTGCCCCTTGCTCCACAGGGGCGCTGACGGCCTGCCCATCCACGGCCTGAGCGGTTGAGCGCAACTGCGCAGCAAGCGTCAGGGCATCTGCGTTTTGTTCGACCCACAGTGCCGACCGATGGTTTGAATGCCCTGCTCTTTGACTGAGCGTGTAAGCAAGGTCGCCGGGGGAAACGCCAGTCTCAACCCGAACCGACAGGCGCATGACCCAATCTTCCAACGCCTCAACGGATTGCGCCGAGAGCGGCACCATGATCGACCGTTCAGAGATAGTCTCTTTTCCATTCGGACATGCCGCAAGCGGCGCAGGCCCCAGCACAACATGCAGGTTTGCACCGCCATAGCCGAACGCATTGACTGCAACCCGCTTCGATCCCGGCAATTCAGCCTCGCCGGCCAGTTTCAGGCCGAGCGCATCAAAGGGAATATCCGGGTTCGGGTGGCCCAAAAGCACATGCGGCGGAATGCGCTTTGATTGCAAGATCATCACGGCCTTGATCAGGCTGGCAATACCGGCCGCCGCTTCAAGGTGGCCAATATTGGCCTTGAGAGACCCTATCGGCAGGCTGGCACTGCGCTCATTGCTGCCGTAAACAGCACCAATCGAACGTGCTTCTATCTCGTCACCGCGATAGGTGCCTGTGCCGTGAGCCTCAACATATCCGATGTCATCGGCCCTCAGATTCGCCTTTGACAAAACCTGCCGCATGAGGTGTTCCTGCGCCTGTCCATTGGGCAGAGATATACCGGCTGTACGGCCCCCATGCCCCGTTCCGACCGCTTCGATGACGGCCCATATCCGGTCGCCATCAGCCTGCGCAGCGGCAAGAGGCTTGAGAACCACCATGCCGCAACCTTCACCTCGCCCATAGCCGTCGGCCAGATGCGAAAAGGGCTTGGAACGCCCATCCATGGCCAGCAGGCCAGCAGCCGCCATGCCAATCGAATATTCAGGGCGGAGCATAAAACTCACGCCGCCCACCAGCGCCATACAACAGGCCCCCGCCTGCAAATCGCGCACCGCAATGGCAAGGGCGCTCAGGCTTGAAGCGCAGGCGCTATCCACAGTGATACTCGGCCCCCGCAGGTCCAGCGCATAGGACAGCCGGTTTGCCAACATGGTCAGCGTAGAGCCAGCAGCAGAAAACCGCCCTATCGTGCTGCGCCCCTGACTGGAAAACTGATTGAGAAGATGATCTGTTGTAAAGCCGCCAACATAGACCCCAACATCCTGCCCCGCGAGAGAACGTGGGTTGATCGCCGCCAGCTCCAGCGCTTCCCAGGCCACCTCAAGAACCAGCCGTTGCTGAGGATCGATAAAGGCAATTTCTCCCGGCGCAAAACCAAACACATTCGGATCAAATCCGCAATAATCATAATTGAGAAAATAACCGCTGACGGTGGTCGTTTTACCAGCAGAACGGTCCGCAGACACAAAACGAGCACCAGACCAGCGGTCAGCGGGAACGGGCGAAACGAAAGACTGGCGAGCCAGCAATTGCTCGAAAAATTCAGCCGGAGACCCGGCATCGCCAGGAAATCGGCCTTGACATCCTACGATAGCGACTGGGACCATCTTGTCCTGCATAAACTGGAGTCTGTCAGGCTCAATATGAACCGGACAAATTATCAGGAATAATGTGTGTATACGCACTTCACCATAGAGGGAGTATATATTTTTAGCAACCAAAAGGTGCGGTCGATAAAGACGCTTTTTGAGTGTCTAGCTGGCTCGGATTGAACCAGCCAGACACTCACATTTCTTTGCTTTCATTTGTCTTTTTCGGAAAAAAGAGCCCCTTTTTCCCTGACAAACTCAAAGCCCGTATTCACATTTCAGCAACAATCGGGTTGATCAAAAGGCCGACACCCGGAATATCAACTTCAAACACATCGCCACCCTTCATGAACAGCGGAGGATCACGCCGTTCGCCAACTCCGCCGGGTGTGCCAGTGAGAATCACATCTCCAGCCGACAGGGCCGTGAAGGCCGAAAGATAGGCAATCAATTGTGGAATGGAAAAGATCAGATCATCAAGCGTGGCCTGCTGCACGATCTCACCATTCAGGCGGCCGGTGATGGACAGCTTGCGATAATCGCCGACCTCATCGGGTGTTACCAGTGCGGGACCAAAGCCCCCCGTGGCCGGGAAATTTTTGCCCGGTGCGAATTGTGATGTGTGTCGCTGCCAGTCGCGCACGGAACCATCATGATAGCAGGAATAGCCTGCGATATGGGAAAGCGCATCGTCTTCAGCGATATTGCGACCGCCGCGTCCGATAATCACAGCCAGTTCGGCTTCAAAATCCAGGCTGTTGGAGCGCGACGGCTTGACCATCGGCTGGCCATGGCCAATCTGCGTGTCGGCAAAGCGGGTAAAAACGGTGGGATAGCCCACTTCCGGGCGCTTGGTTTCATCACGATGCGCCACATAATTCACGCCAATGCAGAGAATTTTAGCGGGATCAGGAATAACAGGCAACAAGGTCACATCCGAAAACGCCAGTTCCGGCTTGCGATCCTGCGCATAATCCTGGGCGATTTCCAGAAGGTCGTCAACAATTGCCTGCTTCAATGTCAGGCAATCATAGCTCAGTCGGCCCGTGAGATCGACAATACCGCCCTCAACAAGCGCACCGAAGCCTGCGCGGCCAAGGCGGGTAAAACTGACAAATTTCATAGGCATACTCTCCCGAACGTGAGCGATTGTGATGCGAGGCATCAACACGGCTGACGTTTTCTATCAACCGTTGCCAGACAAACCAAGCCCTGTTGATGCCTGCGTCTTCACGTCAGCGTGCAGACAGACTGTTTTCACCAAGCCTTTGTAAAAAGCGTTGTTGATAGGCCGACAGATCCATCAGGCCAGCCGGAATAACCATGTCATGCAACTGCGGCACCGCTATACCTGTCAGCAGAGCCGCCCCCTCGGCGGTGCCGGTTGGGGTGCCGCCCTGCCCCACGCAGACGTCCCGACCGACGAGAGAGGCAAGTGCGCGCACATAAAGCCGGTTTTTTGCAAACGGTCCTTCAACCACAATCGGACCAGCAGCGCCGATCAGCGAAAGCGCGCTTGCGGTCATCAATGCTGTGTAGAGCGATGCCGCCGCATAGCGCTGTGCATGATCATCCGGCGGATTGACCCAACGCATCTGGCTCCCCGGAAACGGACCTGATCCCGCCACGACATTGGGCAAGAGCATGACATCCTTCGCCACCACGGCCATGGCTGCGGCTTCAACAGCCGCATCATCCTGTTCGGGCACATCCTTTGTCAGGACATCAAATTCACGTCCCCCCATATAGCGTGCAGATGGCACCGGCTTGCCAAAGGCATCCACATTGGCAAGCGTATCCCGGCTCGGATCAAGTGCGGTGACAGCACTTCCCACCGCAAAGCCGATAATCCAGGTGCCGGTTGAAACCACAGAAAAAGGGGCAGTCCGGCGGATCAGATGCGGCAAAAGCGATGCATTGCTATCATGAAGGCCGCAATAAACCGCAACCGGAGACGATAAGCCGATGTGTTCTGTAATGTCAGTCTTCAATGGTCCCAGACGATCAAACGCAGAGCGGAGCGGAGCCATTGTTTCCGCTATGCCAAGCCTGTCCACCAGAGTTGAATATTGAGCCGCCGCAGGGTTCCACAGATCGGTGTGGCAACCAAGAGATGTCACTTCCGTGGCGGCAATGCCCGTCAGCCGAAACGCCCAGTATTGCGGATAGGTGAGAATGGTTTTGACGTTTGCAAACGCATCCGCAAACATCGTCTTTTGATAATGAAACTGCGCACCAAGGTTGAGCCCGCAGGGTAACAGCGGCGAACTGGTTTCAGAAAAATCAGGCCGAAGGCGTTGATATTCCGCTTGAACCACCTCCGGGTAAGCGTGCTCATAATCCAGTACCGGCAAGGCAAGCGCACCTTTGGCATCCAGCAAAGCAGCACTTGCCCCATGGGTGGTGATAGATATGGCGTCGAACCCCGGCACCGACGCCAGTGTTTTCAACGCATCAACAATGAAGGCCCAGAGCCTGTCCGTATCAAAATGTGGATAAGGACCGTTGGTCTGTACGGTGTTGGGTGTTCGCTGGCCTGCCAGCTCATGGCCAGTGGCGGCATCAATCACCACCACCTTGGCGTTGGTCTTGCCAATATCAATCACGGCAATGCGTTGATAATCTGTGGTCATGGCATGTAAAAAACCGGCTTCAGCGCAATGGCAACGGGAGAGTTATCGGGGTTGCTGGCCATAATATCCGCCATATGCGCCCACCAGCGCTTCATCACCGGATGGTCTGGCAAAGCCGCCATAGTGTGGTCACCGCGCCGGGTCAGAAGGCCAAACAGAATATTGGTTTGTGGATCGAGGTGAATGGAATAATCACTCACGCCTGCGTCACGCAGAAGATCAACCAGTTCCGGCCAGATTTCGTCATGGCGTTTGCGATATTCGTCTTCCATGCCGGGGTTGAGCTGCATTTTGAAAGCATATTTTTCCGTCGAAATCATGTCATTTCCTCATGTCGCGCATACGGCGCCCAATAATTGGCAGCGCAATCGTGATGATCAGCAGCAGGCCGATGAAAATCGACATGACAATGCCCGGCACATTCAAAAGACCAAGACCAAAGGTCACCAGGCCCATGACAAAGGCTGCAATCACCACACCGCCGATGGTGCCAGAGCCGCCCAGAATGGAGACTCCACCCAACACCACCATGGTCACCGCCTCCAGCTCCCAGCCCTGAGCAATTGATGGGCGGGTCGAACCAAGCCGCGAGGTGAGGCACACGGCAGCAATACCGCTCATCAGCCCCGTGAGCACAAACAGCATGAATTTGACCCGTTCGACCGAAATGCCGGAAAAGCGCGCCGCCAGCGGATTGTTGCCAATGACAAACACCTGCCGTCCCAAATTGGTGGCGTGCAGCACAAGGGCAAACATCGCAGCGAGAATAAAAAACAACATCAATTCAAACGACAAAGCCCCGAACACATAGCCCTGACCGAAATAGGCAAAGCTTTCCGGGTAGTTCCCATAGGCTTTATCGCCCAGAACCAGATAGGAAATACCGCGAAACAGGCTCATGGTGCCGATGGTCACCACAATCGATGGCAGTTTCAGGCCCGCAACAAGCGCACCGTTAAACACACCACAGGCAAGCCCGACGCCGACGCCAATGGCAACCAGACCCGGCGTATCAACCCCCATTTGGGCGGCCGCCCCCATGGCCGTTGAGGCAATGGCGATAATGGCAGCAACGGAGAGATCAATTTCGCCCGCAATCACCAAAAGCGCCATGGCAAAGGCAATCATGGCCTTTTCGGTAAAATTGAACGTGGCGTCAGACAGGTTCCAGATATTGAGGAAGTAAGGCGAGGCCAGCGAATTGGCGATGAAAATCAACACCGCCACGCCAAACAGCAGCACTTCCCACCGCCCCAGCAGACGGCGAAACGGCGTGCCGAGACGATCTGGTATGATGCGCTTTGTTGTCGTCAGGTCCGAATTTGGGATGGTCATGCTGCCACCTGTTTGGTTTTATGGTCTGCGGCCGTGTTGCGAAGAATGATCCGGCCTTTTTTGCGCTCGGAACGGGCGTTGAACACCACAGCCAGCACGATGACGATGCCGGAAATGGACATCTGGGCGAAAGGTGAAATGCCAATCACCGGCAGGGCATTCTTGATCACGCCCAGAAACAGTGCACCCAGCACGGTGCCCGCCACGGTACCAATGCCGCCTGCGATGGAAATACCGCCAATCACGCAAGCCGCAACACTGTCCAACTCGAACCCGTTGGCAACATCGACATAGGCCACCGCATAGCGCGACACCCAGAGATAACCGCAAAGCCCGGCCAACCCGCCCGACAACATGAAGGCAAAAAATTGCGTACGGCCAATATTGATACCGGCATAGACCGAGGCAATGGCATTACCGCCGGCAGCATAGGTGGCGCGGCCAAAGCTGGTGCGGGTCAGCACAAACCACATCATCAGCACCACAGCGACGGCAATCCACGACAATATTGGCAGGCCGAGCAGCGAATATCTTGGAAAGTTCAGAAAATCTGGCGTCATCTGATAGGCGTTGACCCATGCCCCACCGGATAGCACAAAGGCCATGCCGCGATAGATGGTCAGCGTGCCAAGCGTGACCACAATTGGCGGAATTTGCAAAAGCCAGACCAGATAACCGTTCACAGCGCCCAAAGAGGCCCCGATAACAACCGCCAGCACGATCAGCAGCAGCAAAGGTGCGCCTGGAAAAGCGGCATTAAGCATCGCCACCGCCATGCCGGTCAGGGCAAGATTGGCAGCCACAGACAGGTCAATGGATTTGGTGAGAACAACCACCATTTGCGCCAGAGCCAAAATGATAAGAATGGCAGTATCATTGAGAATATTGGCGAGATTGGCAGGCGAGGCAAAGCCCGCAGCGCGGGTGGCAAACCCGCCAATCAACAAAATGATAATCAGGCCGAGAACAATTTCCCGATGTTTAAACAGGTTTTTCATAATGCCCTCACGCATTGCCGGTGGCGGCACGCACCAGAATTTCTGGTGTCAGCCCGTCGCGGTCAAAAATTCCCTCCTGCAAGCCTTCGCGCATCACCATGACGCGGTCGGACATGCCCAGAATTTCCGGCAGTTCCGACGAGATCATGATGATCGAAAGCCCTTGCGCCGCAAGCTCGGAGATAAACCCATGCACCGCCGCTTTGGAGCCAATATCAATGCCCTTGGTGGGTTCATCCAAAATGATCACCTTGGGCTTTGTCGCCAGCCATTTGCCAATCACCACCTTTTGCTGATTGCCGCCCGAGAGCGTACCAACGGGAACTGAAAGGGCAGCAGCACGCAGATCGAGCCGCTCGGCATAGTGCCGTGCAAGGGCAAATTCATTGACGGCCTTGAGAAAGCCACGTGTCGAGGTGCGCGCCAGCGATGGCAGCGACATATTCTGATAGATCGGCATTTGCAGCGCCAACCCATGGCGGCCGCGCTCTTCCGGCACATAGACAATACCAGCAGCAATGGCATCAGCGGTGGAGCGGATGGTCAGCGCCCTGCCCTCCAGCGTCAACTGGCCGGAGGCGGGCCTGGTGATGCCAAACAGCGATTGGCAAAGCTCGGAACGGCCAGCGCCAATCAGGCCATAGACGCCCAGAATTTCGCCTTTGCGCAGATCAAACGAGATGTTGTGAAACTCGGTCTCGTGGCAATAGCGCTCAACGCTCAGCACGGATGCGCCAATCTCGACCTTGGTTTTGGGGAAGGCATCATGCACATCGCGGCCAACCATCAGCCGCACTATGTCGCTTTGTGGCGTGGTTTGCAGCTTGCCAGAACCAACCATTTTACCATCACGGAATACCGCATAATTCTCGGCGATTTCATAGACTTCATCAAACTTGTGGCTGATAAACAAAATGGCTTTGCCAGACCGCTTCAGGCCTTCGACAATGCGAAACAGATCATCAATTTCCTTGCGCGACAGGGCCGCCGTTGGCTCATCCATAATCACAATGCGCGCATCCACCGACAGGGCGCGGGCAATCGCCACCAGATGCCGCTGGGCAATGGAAAGGTCTTTCAGCTTGATGGTAGGGTCAATATTGCTTTCCAGCCGTGCCATCAACTGGCTGGCGCGGGCATTGATGCTACGCCAATCGATAAAGCCAAACCGGGTTTTCGGCGCATGGCCAATGAAGATGTTCTCGGCCACCGTCAATTCATCAAACAACACTGTTTCCTGATGAATGGCCGTGACCCCGGCATCAATGGCCGCTTGCGCATTGGCAAACTGCACCACGTCGCCATCAATGACAATCTCACCTTCGTTGGGGCGATAGATGCCGGTGAGAATCTTCACCAGCGTCGATTTTCCAGCACCGTTTTCACCAATCAGCGCCGTCACCTGCCCCGGATAGAGCGCAATATTGACGCCATCCAGCGCCTTGACACCGGGGAAAATCTGCGAAATGCCACGCATTTCCAAAATCGGCGGCGTTATCGACATGGCTGCCGCATCCAGCGCGTGGGTTTGAACACTCATCATTGCTTTCACCAGACACAATTCAAGGGTTCCCGGCGACAGGTGTCGCCGGGTTTGGCTTCGTCAGACTGGGAGAATCAGAAGATTTTCGAGAACTGATCGATGTTTTTCGCGTCATAAACGAAAGGATCGGCCATGGCGGCTTCGCCCTTGTCATCAACTTTCACTTTGCCCATGCGGCCTGTTGGGATTTCGGTGCCGGGCTTGCCGGTGGCATCACCCTTGACCAGATGATAGGCAATCTGGGTTGCGGAATAGCCGAGGTCAATCGGGTTCCAGATGGCAAATTCCTTGGTGGCACCCGACTTGATGGCTCCTGCCATTTCCGAAGGCAGACCAAGACCCGTGACATAGACCTTACCGATCTTGCCCGCATCCTTCACCGCTTGCGATGCCGCCAGAACACCCACGGTCGTGGGAGCCACAATGACCTTCACATCCGGGTGGGACGACATAATGCCTTGAGCTTCACGATAGCTCTTATCGGCCAAGTCATCCCCATAAACGGTGGTTGTCAGCTTCAGGCCCGGAAAGTCCTTGAGCTGCTTTTTCATCTCATCAATCCAGATATTCTGATTGGTGGAAGTCGATGTGGCCGACAGAATGGCGAAATCGCCCTTGCCATCTGGCAGATGATCGGCGGCCAGTTTCAGGCACATTTTGCCAATCAACTCATTCGATGAAGGGTTGAGGTGCATGATGCGGCCAGCCGGGGCCACGCCGGAATCCCAGGAAATGACCTTGATGCCGCGCTGGGCGGCCTTTTTCAGCGCAGGCACCACCGCATCCGGGTCGTTGGCGGAAATGGCAATGGCATCAACCCCTTGCGCGATCAGCGAATTGATCACCTCAATCTGACCTTCCGCCGTGGTGGTGGTGGGACCAGTGTAAATGATCTTGACGCCGCCCAATTCCTTGGCCGCTTCTTCAGCACCCTTGTTGGCGGCTTCAAAAAAGCCATTGCCCAGGGATTTCACCACGATGGCGATTTTCATATCGGCCGCGTGCGACACACCTGCCGTTGCAACAAAGGCAATGGCTGCTGCACCAAAAAGCCGTCTGGATATTTTCATGATTTTTCCTCCCACTGTTAAAGACCACTTCCCCCGAACGGTCGTTTTTCCTCAAGCGACCGAGGGGGGCGCTTCCCTGTCGGCAGAGGCCGAAACCTTCACCGTCAATAGTTTAATGCCCGCCGCCTCGACCATGGAGGCCGCCTCATCCGACACGCCCTCATCGGTGATGATGGTCGAAACATTGTCCAACGGACACAGAATCATGCTGGAGCGGCGCGAAAACTTGGTGGAATCGACCATGACGATCAATTCCTCCGCCTGCCGCATCAGCCGCTGCTCGCTCTGAATCACCAGCGCATCCGGCTCCATCACTCCAAGAGCGTTGATGCCTTGCGCACCAATGAACATGCGCTGCGCATAAAAATTGCGAATCGCATCATTCTCAAACGGTGAGAGAATGAGGCTCTGGTCACGGTAGATCGAACCGCCCGGCACATTCACATTGCATTTCGAATGCTTCACCAGATGCTCGGCAATCGCAAACGAGTTTGTCATCACCTGCAAACGCCGCGCTGACATGAAATGCACCATTTGAAAGGTCGTCGTACCCCCATTGATGATGATGGACGAGCCTTCCTCGCACAAATCCACAGCTGCGCGGGCAATAGCGCGTTTTTTGTCGATATTGATCGTTTCTGATACTTTGAACGGCCGTGCCGCCAGATTGCCCTGCTGGGGCGGATGCACCGCCTCGGCTCCGCCCCGCACCCGGCGGAGTTTTCCCTGCACATGCAAAGACGCAATATCACGGCGGATGGTTGCCTCGGACGCATCCGTCAATTCGGCAATATCCTGCACCGTCACCACAGGCTTTTCCTGGACGGCGCTTAAAATAATGCGATGGCGTTCACGTTCGTGCATGGCTTCCTCCTGTGATCAATTAATTCATAAACTCTTTACGCCGTCAATCACAAACGATCAAAATAAATTATATTGCGGCGCACAATGAATATTTTTGAGCGTTTTTGATTGACAACCGCGATAATCTTGCGCGATACCTTCACCCAAGACGGAGGGCCAACGAGAGCTGTTGGCCAAGAAACATACTTTGGGAGGATTGCATGACAGGCCAACCACGCCTTCTCGATAACCGCTGGGATGACAGCATTGCCGCCACGTTAGATGAGCCGGGCAAGCTGCTCTATCGCTCCAACCTGTTGGGCGCAGACAAGCGCATTACCAATTACGGTGGCGGCAACACGTCTGCAAAGGTCATGGAAATTGATCCGCTGACGGGCCAAAGCGTGAAAGTCCTCTGGGTCAAGGGTTCCGGCGGCGATGTCGGCACCATCAAGCTGGATGGCTTTGCAACCCTTTATCAAGACAAGCTGGACGCCTTGAAAGGTATCTATAAGGGCGTGCATGATGAAGACCGCATGGTTGGCTTTTTGCCCCATTGCACCTTCAATCTCAACCCGCGTGCGGCCTCGATTGACACGCCTTTGCATGGGTTTGTACCCTTTACCCATGTCGATCACATGCACCCGGACGCAATCATTGCCATTGCGGCTGCGAAAAATTCGAAAGAGCTGACCCAGCAGATTTTTGGCGATGAGATTGGCTGGCTCCCATGGCGGCGCCCCGGCTTTCAGCTCGGTCTCGATCTGGAAGCCTTTGTCAAAGCCAATCCCAATGCCAAGGGCGTTGTGCTGGAAAGCCACGGCCTGTTCACTTGGGATAATGACGCCAAAGCTTGCTATGAATTGACACTGGCGATTATCAACAAGGCGATCATCTGGTTTGCTAAGGAAACCGAAGGCAAGACAATTTTTGGCGGTGCCGCCACCACATCGCTGCCTGTTGATCAGCGCCGCGCCATTGCCGCCCGTTTGATGCCGGAAATTCGCGGTCGCATTGGCAAGCAGGAGCGCAAGCTCGGCCATTTTGACGATCAGGATGCCGTACTGGAATTCGTCAATTCCAAGCATTTGCAGCCCTTGGGCGCGTTGGGTACGTCCTGCCCCGACCATTTTCTGCGTACCAAAATCCGGCCTTTGATTGTCGATTTTGATCCGGCTAACCCGGATGTCGATGCCATTGTCGCCGGTCTGGACGCGGCGCTGGAAGCTTATCGCGCCGATTACACCCGCTATTATGAGACCTGCAAGCACGACAATTCGCCAAAAATCCGCGATCCCAACCCGGTGATTTTCCTCATTCCCGGCGTCGGCATGTTGTCTTTCGCCAAGGACAAGGCCACGGCGCGCATTGCTGGCGAGTTTTACGTCAACGCCATCAATGTGATGCGCGGTGCCTCCACCGTCTCCGAATATCAGGGCCTGCCAGAACAGGAAGCCTTTGATATTGAATATTGGTTGCTCGAAGAAGCCAAGCTTCAGCGTATGCCAAAGCCCAAAAGCCTTGCGGGCAAGGTGGCGTTTGTCACCGGCGGCGCAGGCGGCATTGGCCGCGCCACAGCAGAGCGACTGGTGTCGGAAGGTGCTTGCGTTGTGCTGGCGGATATTGATGCCAATGCGCTCGACGCAACATTAACAGACTTCACAAAGCGCCACGGTGCAGATGCAGTGCGCTCTGTTGTACTGGATGTCACCAAGGAAGATGCGGTGATTGCAGCCTTTTCGCAAAGCTCGGTTGAGTTCGGTGGGGTGGACATTCTGGTGTCGAACGCCGGTATTGCCTCGTCTGCCCCCGTGGAAGACACAACGCTTGCCATGTGGAACAAGAATATCGACATTCTGGCCACTGGCTATTTCCTCGTATCGCGTGAAGCCTTCCGGCTGTTTCGCCGTCAGAATCTTGGCGGCAACGTGGTGTTTGTGGCCTCCAAAAACGGTCTGGCTTCATCGCCAAATGCTTCGGCCTATTGCACGGCGAAAGCCGCAGAAATCCATCTGGCCCGTTGCCTTGCGCTGGAAGGTGCTGATGCCGGTATTCGCGTCAACACCGTCAACCCCGATGCCGTTTTGCGTGGCTCAAAAATCTGGAACGGCGAGTGGCGTGAGCAGCGGGCAGCCTCTTCCAAAATCGAAGTGGACGATCTTGAGGAACATTACCGCAAGCGTTCCATGCTGAAGCTCAATGTATTCCCGGAAGACATCGCAGAAGCCATCTATTTTCTCGCCTCCGATGCCTCGGCCAAGTCCACGGGCAATATTATCAATGTTGACGCTGGCAACGCGCAAAGTTTCACACGATAATTGACGGATGCTCGGGAGGATCAGATGACAGATTTCAACATTTCAGCGGATGTGATTGCCGCTGATAACGATGCTCGCGCAAAAGCGCTCAACTCCGATTACGCAGCGCTTGGTGAAAAGCTCGCACGCAGCAACATCGACATCGAGGCGATTACCGCCAAGGTAGCGGACTTTTACGTTGCCGTACCCTCTTGGGGTGTTGGCACGGGTGGCACGCGCTTTGCCCGCTTTCCGGGCGTTGGTGAGCCAAGGCATATTTTTGATAAACTGGATGACTGCGGCGTCATCCAGCAATTGACCCGCGCAACGCCCGCCGTGTCGCTGCATATTCCATGGGACAAGACAGACCCCAAGGAGCTGAAAGCCAAGGCCGATATGCTGGGGCTTGGCTTTGATGCCATGAACTCCAACACGTTCTCAGATGCTGCCGATCAAGCCCATTCCTACAAGTATGGTTCCCTCAGCCATGTGAATGCGGCGACACGACAACAGGCGATTGAGCATAATATCGAGTGCATCGAACTCGGTGCTGCCCTTGGCTCCAAAGCTCTGACGGTCTGGGTGGGTGATGGCTCCAACTTCCCCGGCCAGAGCAATTTTACCCGTGCTTTTGAGCGTTACCTTGCCTCAATGGCAGAAATCTATAAGGCGCTGCCAGAAGATTGGCGGCTGTTTTCCGAACATAAAATGTATGAACCGGCCTTTTATTCCAGCGTCGTGCAGGACTGGGGCACCAATTACCTGATTGCCCAGACGCTGGGACCAAAGGCCCAATGCCTCGTGGATCTCGGCCACCATGCGCCCAACACCAATATTGAAATGATTGTGGCCCGCCTGATCCAGTTCGGTAAATTGGGCGGCTTCCACTTCAACGATTCCAAATATGGCGATGATGATCTGGATGCGGGATCGGTGGAACCTTACCGGCTGTTTCTGGTGTTCAATGAGTTGGTGGATTCGGAACATCGCGGCGTGAAGGGCTTTCATCCCGCACACATGATTGATCAGTCGCACAATGTGACCGACCCCATTGAAAGCCTGATTGCCAGCGCCAACGAAATCCGCCGGGCCTATGCGCAGGCACTGCTGGTCGATCGCATTGCCCTTGAGGGCTATCAGGATAGCAATGATGCCTTGATGGCCACGGAAACGCTGAAACGCGCCTATCGCACCGATGTTGAGCCAATTCTGGCCGAGGCCCGCCGTCGGGCGGGCGGTGCCATTGATCCGGTAGCAGCCTATCGGGCCAGCGGCTACCGGACCAAGGTTGCAGCCTTGCGGCCTGCGGTCAAAGGTGGATCGGGTGGCATTGTGTAATCTCAGCGCTCCTTTTCCATGATTGGGGATGGAAGATAAGATTTTGAGTCTGTCAGGTTCAGACTGAACCAGACAGACTCTACAGCTGATCGAATTGCAGAAAATCCGGATTGATTGGCTCGAAGGCGGGGCTCTCAAAAACAAATAAAATATTTTACTTTATTAGATTACGTTAATGTTTAAGTCATAAACAGGCCCTATATTCAATCATGCAGGGAATGAACAGGCATAGCGTACCCCTCCGCTGGAACTTCATTCATTCACCCAACCTGTAATATCCCGGCGTGCCCCCTCGCGCCCGGACTATTCCTTAGCGCCGCGTCAAAAACGCGGCGCTTTTTTTATCAGATATTGGCTGGCCTCCTTGCCGCGTTACCTTAAATCAGTCCTCATTTAAGCTGTAGGTATAAAGTGTTATAGAAAATTGCAGTGCAGCCTATACGCGGCACACTGCGATCAGTCAGCCAATACCGGGGGTCGAATGCGCGTTTTACTCATTGAGGATGATGGCATCCTTGGAGAAGCCATCCGCGATCATGTGATCCGCGCTGGCCATGCCGTCGATTGGATGAAGACGTTAGAAGATGCAAAGGCCTGCACCGAAACCGTAGACTATGGTTTGATCCTGCTGGATCTACGCCTGCCCGATGGCAATGGCGTTGATTTTCTGGTGCGCTTGCGCGCAAAAAATTGCCCGACGCCGGTTATTATCCTCACCGCCCATGATCAGATTTCAGACCGGATAGAGGGATTAAATTCGGGCGCGGACGATTATCTGGTCAAGCCGTTCAACCTCAATGAGCTTACAGCCCGCATGTTGGCGGTTTCGCGCCGTTATGCAGCAAAACCCAGCCCTATCACGCGCCTTGGCACTCTCGAAATAAACCTGGCTGACAAACGCATTACCGACGGCGCAGAACAGATTACCCTATCCAACCGGGAATGGGCCGTGCTGAACACACTACTGGCAAGACCCGGCGCAATTGTATCAAAGGCACAGATTGAAGAGGCTCTCTATGCGTTTGGATCGGAAATAGAAAGCAACACAGTCGAGGTCTATGTCAGTCGATTGCGCAAGAAAATTGGCCGCGAAAGGCTCACAACCGTGCGCGGTGTGGGTTACAGCATTGGGCAGACCCCATGAAAACACACAGCATGACCCGCAAACTTCTCCTGTGGCTGTCCATCACCACCGCCACTCTGTGGCTGATCGCAGCCGGCCTTGGTGCCGTTGTGATGCAGAATGAATTTGGCGAAATTTTTGACAGTGGCCTTCAGCAGACCGGAGATCGATTGTTGCCGCTGGTGATGGATGATCTGATGCAGCGTGATCCGCAACAATCATCCGTGCTGAGTTCCAGCGGTCCAGCACCCCAATCCGATGGGCATCTTGTGTATCAGGTGCGGGATGCGCAAGGCCGTATCTTGATGCAATCCCATCAGGCGACAACAGGGCCGTTCCCTGCACCTTTGCAAACAGGATTCTGGGAAAACTATCAGTACCGGATCTATACAACCGCCACCGCCGACAAAAGCATCTTTGTACAAGTAGCGGATTCCGTTGAACACCGAGAGGAATCCACATTGAATGCAATGCTGACGATGATGTTGCCAGCCCTTGCGCTGGTGCCGCTGAGCCTTATGGCAGCCTGGCTGATCATTCGTCTGTCTTTGCGCCCCGTCGACATCTTTCGCCAGTCCATCAGCGAAAAAGACCGGGGCAATCTCGAGGAAATTGCCCTCACACCATTGCCCAGAGAGTTGCAACCGATCGGTCGCTCCGTCAATCTTCTGCTGTCACGCTTGCGCGCAGCCCTTGATGCAGAGCGCGAATTTACTGCCAACAGCGCACACGAGCTTCGAACCCCCATTGCAGGCGCACTTGCCCAGACACAGCTTCTGATGGCTGATTTGCAGGCACCCGATGCGCCTGCTCGCGCCGCGCAAATCGAAACATCCTTGGATAAACTGTCAAAACTTGTCGAAAAACTGCTGCAATTGTCCCGGGCAGAAGCAGGCATTGGGGCGACAGGAGAGACGGTTGATCTTGTGCCGGTGCTTGATCTGATTGTTGAAGATTTCCGCCGTGCCGGTGCCGATAGTCTGGTTTATCAACGCGACAACAATGTGCAATTGCTCTGCTGCGTTAGCGAGGACGCCTTTGCCATTGCCATCCGAAACATGATTGAAAACGCTTTGCGCCATGGGGCAAAAACGCAACCCGTTGACATATCAATCGTCGGTGGAGACAGTATTGTCGTCACCAACAGCGGTGCGCCGCTCCATGCGGAACAGATGCGCGCCATCCGCAAACGCTTTCAGAAGATAAATGCGGCCACGCCCGGTTCGGGGCTTGGCTTGTCCATCATTGAGCGCCTTGCCGAGCAGATGAATGCACGGTTTGACATCGCCTCTCCGGCACGAGGTCGGAGTGATGGTTTTGAGGCCTGCCTGACAGTGCCGCTTGTTGCATAGCTGTCCAGCACAGAAAACGCATCGACCTCGCCTCATTCTGAGGCTATCTGACGCGATAGTCTTATTCTATAAAATTGACAGGAACTGACACAGCATGACAGAACTTGACGAACCCCAGGGCGAACTGACTTTGCGCACGCTGGCCATGCCTGCGGATACCAATCCGGCTGGCGATATTTTCGGCGGGTGGGTGTTGGCGCAGATGGATGCGGCGGCTGGCATCAAATCGTCTGAGCGTGCCAAAGGCCGCACAGTAACCGCAGCCGTCAAGGAAGTCAGTTTCAAACGTCCCGTGAAAGTTGGCGATACGGTCTGCATCTATTGTTCTGTCGATCAGGTTGGCCGAACATCAATGACGCTTTACGTCGAATGCTGGGTGCGCCGTCAGTTCTCACAGGAGCGCCAGAAAGTCACAGAAGCACATTTTATCATGGTGGCCCTTGATGAACAGGGAAAACCGAGACAGGTTGATGCGGTGTAAAATAACACTGCCGTGCACTCCATCAGGAGTGCACGGCAGTGTTAGATAAAATGTGCTGCTCAATCGCCTGATTGATAATTCGGTATCAGGCCACCATGCCCCATTCGGCTGCATCGTCATCGCCAAACATGCGCTCCAGATTGAGGAAGCAAATCATTGTCTGGCCTTGAGCAATAATGCCATCAGAAAAAGCCGAGCTTGGGCCTGTTGCCTGCGGCAGGGGCTGCAAGCGATCCAGCGGCACCGTCAAAATATCTGATACGCCATCGACCAGCAGGCCGATTGTCATACCATTGACGTCTGTGACCACAATCGCGCTTCGCTCATTGGCTTCGGTTCCGGCCATGCCCAGCTTGACGGCCAGATCGACGATCGGAATCACCGTACCACGAAGGTTCATAACCCCAATGACTTCATAGGGCGCGTGAGGAATCGGCGTCACGGGTGCCCAGCCACGGATTTCACGAATGGACGTTGTTTTGACGCAGAACTCCTGTTCATGCAGGCGGAATGCGATAATCTCCAGGGTTTCACCCTGTCCTACATAACCCGTCGACATCAAAAATCCTCCCAGCTCTCGCCTTTAGGTGCTGTGTTTAATCTGAACATAACCGTTACCGGATAAACCATGCCGCGAGCTGGAGACGGCAGCAACATCACATTCTGATCCAGTATAAAGACCCCAGCGCTGTGGGCAGTCTCAAAACATCCGACCGAAGCAATCGTCTCACCTGTCACAAACACCTCCAATATGGTGCATATCCTGACTTCATCCTTACAGAAGGATAGCTCGAATTTATTAATTTAACATTTGCGTTCGTTCTTATTTACAGGCTTTTCAAGCAAAAATCTCGATTGTACCGAGCAGAAAGGGCAGAACCGTCGAAAATCTGCCTCAACAATCGGTGCAACTCGATAATATCACACGAAAAACCCCCAACCACAGACGATTATAATGAGGTCAGGCTACCAAAACCTTAACGTTCAAGACAGTTCAAACACCACCATTTTCAAGCCGTTTCGAAGCTATGGAGGAAATGCCCTGCTTCATCTGCCGCACGCTGTCTTCATCGGTTTGCCGCCGTTGTTCCAGCTCAAATCCAAAATTCACCAAAGTCGGCGCAACTTCAGAAGATCGACTGCAAGATGCGTGAAACTCGGAAATTCCAAGGTCTGCGAATTGTTCAAGGTTGTCAATCGTCAATCCGCCACCCGGCATGATGGAAACACGCCCTTGCGATGCTGACACCAGTTTCTTGAGCGCATCCAGACCTTCTGGTGCACTCTTTTTCCCTCCTGATGTGAGAATGCGTCGAAAGCCCAGCGCTTGTGCCTCTGCCAGTGCTTGCATCTGATCCGGCACCAGATCAAATGCACGATGCAGCGTCACATCCATTCCATCAGCCGCAGCAAGCAAATGTTGAAGCGCCTCACAGTCCAGCCTTCCATCCGGCAGAGAGGCCCCCAGCACAACACCCGAAAGCCCGATCTGTCTGGCGGCGACAATATCGCGGATCATCAAACGCACGTCATCGCGGGAAAACACAAAATTGCCGGAACGGGGCCGAATCATCGCATGGACGGCAACGGGAGCCTCTGCCGCAAGTTCCATCAACCCCAGCGAGGGGGTCAGGCCGCCGCAGGCCAGAGCCGAACATAATTCAAGCCGATCGGCACCGCCAGCAATTGCTGCATTCATGCCAGCCAGATCATCTACGCAGATTTCAAGGGTCGGCGTCATATCAAACACTCCGGCTTGTCCGCGCGAACGGCTTTTCCATAACAATCATCAGAATGACTCCCAAAAGCCCGACGACGGCACCAAGCTTTGCGGTGAAAGAATAATCACCAATCTTTGTTCCCAAGGCAAAAACCAGCGAATTCAGCCCGCCACTCAGAAACATGTTGACGGCAATCAGCGAACTGCCAAGCCCTGCCCGGTCCGCAATGAGATTTTGCAGATAGCTGATGGGCACGCTGATGATCGCCGCCGCCCCCAGCCCTGCGAGAGGGGTGAGCATGTAAACCTGCCATGGCGAGGTGGCAAAACCCAGAAAGAACAGAAAGCCGCAATACAGCACCGCACCGATTGACAGCGTCAGCACCGAAGACGTGAGACGTTCCATCCACCCCCAGAACAGAATAAAGATGATCTCGAGAAACGCAACAATGCCCACCATAATGCCAACATCGGCATTGGTGCCATGGGCAGGACCAATCATCACCAGCGGCAACACAACTCCGTTCATCTGCATCATCGATGAAATCAATGCCACCGCCAAAAGGCGCAGCAACAGGCCAGATGAGGCTTTGCTGACAATGGATGCGATGAATTTGCTCTCAGAGGCCAAGGGTTTGACAGTCTTTTCTCTGGGCAAAAACAGCCAATAGAGCAGAAAACAGACAAAAGCGCCGAGGCTGGCATATAAAAATGCGGGCAGCATACTGGGCCTGCCTGCCAGCAGAAAGCCGACAATGCCGGGAACCAACACCCAGGAGGCTGAGATAATTGCCCGCACGCCGGAGTTGACCGCAATCAGATCGCGCACCGGCATGTGGCTGGATGCGCTGCGCACATTGGCAAAAATCAGCGAGTTCAAGGCACCAAAGATCGGCAGGCAGCAAAGCGTGCACAGCACGAACACCAATTGCCCCGGAAAAATATAGACCGCGCCATAGCCAACCACACCAAACAGGCTGACAACCATCATCGGCATTCGAAAATGGCCCATTCTGTCGGCAAGCGCCCCCACAAACACGCTGGCCACGACATTGATGCAGGAGGCGATGAAAATCAGCAGGGAATAATGCGCATTGCTCAACCCCAGCTCATGAATGCCGATCAACGACAAAAATGGCGCGGTGGTTGCCCCGGTGAGGCCAAAAAAGAAGATGGACATCGCGCTGATCCGAACACCGGGATTGTGCGCGATAGCTGAGAGGGTTGGCAACATTGTGCAATTTTCATCAAAAGAGGAACCAACGGGTGGTCTGCCGCCAGCCGCAGCAACGATATATCCGGGCTTAACTATCCGCCCACCGCACCGAGAATTTGGCAGAAGGCTGATAATCAAAATCCTTCACAAATGGAAAGATCGGCTGCACCCGCCGCCTGCTCGGAAGTGCCTCAATATCCTGATTGATCACACCCTCGGTCAGCGCCATCAGGTTGGGATTGGAAATCGGCTGAAGCTCAGGCGAGAGATAGCCAGATTTGACCACCAGCAAACGCACTGTCTCCGGGTCTATCCCATGGCGGGTAAAATCGGCAAGATTGTGATAGGGTCTGCGCCTGGCCGCCAGGATAACCGTGTTTCCCTCGATGTTTACCACCGCTTGTCGATCACTCTCAACATCGGCCGCATCCAACCGCAACACATGCGCCCTGACCTGAACAGACGGACTGGCCGGATCGAGAGAACCGCCGATTTTAAGCTCAAGCTCGCCGCCTTCCCCCGCAGCAAAACAGGCGTCAACCGCAGGCTTATCGGTCACTCCGCCAATCACCGCACCGGCAAAACCCCGCGCAATCAAAGCTTTCAACACGTCAGCCCGATCACCAACGCCGCCGCCGGTTGGGTTATCACCGGAATCAGCCAGAATGACCGGGCGGGTTTCCGCTCTCTCGGCAAGATCAAGCATATCTTCCAGAGCGCCGGTGACGGGGCCAAACTGAAAGTCGTTGCGGGCCTGCCAATAGGACTGTGCAATCTCTTCCGCAACCTTTGCCGCCTGCTGTCGGTTCACGCCCGTGACCACCGCGCAGGCCGTGGCGCGTGGCTCATCTGCCCAGACATAGCCGACCATCAAATTGGCATCCCATATGCCGTCGCGCAGGTCATGCTGTGGCAAACAGGCATAGAGGCTCTTAGCCGGTTCATCTTCGGTTGAGGTGCGCTCTCCCGGCAACAGAACCGGCACAGGTGCCCAGACAACGCCCGGTTTTTCACCCGTTTTGAGTGCGCGCAGCAGCATTGACCAAGCCCGCACCATGGTTTCACGCACATCAATATGCGGTGCGGTGCGGTAGCCCGCAAACATATCCAGCTGATCGATGATCTTCTGGGTGACATTGCCATGCAGGTCATAGCTTGCCGCAACCGGGCAATCCGCACCAACAATGGCGCGTGCCGCTGCAATCCAGTCGCCTTCGGCATCATCCATGCCCTCGACATTCATGGCACCATGCATGGCAAGATAAAGACCATCGAGAGGCCCATCCTGTGCCAAGACTGCTTGCAACCGCTCCAGAAACTCTTCCTTGAATGCCTCGTAAGTGGCCCTGGACACTGGGCCGCCCGGAACGGCGCGGGCATGAAGCAGCGGCAGCGCCTCGATCTCATCCCCCTTGATGAAGCTGAAATAATCCGCGTCCAGCAACTCTGCTCCACGCAGGACGCGAAAATCCTGCATCTGCATCAACACTGGGGAAGATGTGCTGCACTCGGTATGAATACCGCCAATGGCAATGCGAAATGTCATCTGAAACACTCGTTAAAGCTTGGGAATGAAAGGGGCGATTGCGGCAAACCGCAACCAGTCTTTGTTGTCTTTCGGCGTCCAGGCTGCTTCAGCCACGGCTGCCAGTCGCGGAAAGACCAGATGGTTGAAATAGTCCCGATTGAGAAAGTTTTCGGTCCAGATACAGGCCTGCACACCGCGCATTCTGGCTTTCAACGCATCGGGAAAATCGCCAACCGCTTCATAATGATAGGTGTGTGATGGCGGCACGGTGCCAGCCCAGCTTGCGCCCGGTTCCTGCCATGCATCATCCTGCACCATATCGAGATAATAGGCCTGACCGGGGGTCATCACCACGTCATACCCCTGACTGGCAAGCACCACGCCCACCTCCGGCTTTTGCCAGGCCATCAGCAAAGTGCCTTCGGGGTTAACCCCGCCGCCATGGGACACTTCATCCCAGCCTGCCAAGTGACGGCCACGCTCTGCCAGCATTGTCTGGATGCGCTTCATGAAATAGCTTTGAATGCCAAATGTGCCATCAAGTCCCTGTTTTTCCATCAAGGCTTTGGCAAGCGGCGATGCCATCCATGTATTGGCCGCCACTTCATCGCCACCAATGTGAATGAGTTTTGATGGGAAAAGCGCAATCATTTCATCGAACACGTTGCCTAAAAATGTATAGGTCTGTTCAATGGCCGGGTTGAGCGCATTGTTGGGAAAACCCTGCACAGAGTGGTAGCTCTCCGGCGCTTCCTGCCCGTCCACCAATTCCGGCAGGGCAGTCAAAATTGCCGTGCTGTGGCCGGGAATATCAATTTCGGGCAAGACTTCAATGTGCAATGCGGCGGCGTGGGCAACAATGGCTTTGACATCCTCCTGTGTATAGAAGCCGCCAACCGGCTCGGCTCCATTGCCCAGCTGCGGCAACATCGGCGCATCCGGGCCGCGTATCACACCCACCGTTGTCAATTGCGGATAGGCCTTGATTTCCAGCCGCCACGCTTCATCATCAGACAGGTGCCAATGAAACACATTGAGCCGTAACCACGCCATGATGTCGAGCAGGCGGGTGACATCCGCCGTTGGGAAAAACTGCCGCGACACGTCCAGATGGCAACCGCGCCAGCCATAGCGCGGCTTATCCTTGATCAGGCCCGATGCGGGAAACCGAAACAGCAACGGATCCAGCCGCGCCCCGTGCAACAAGTGCGCAAGCGCGCACAATCCGTAATGGCACCCGGCAGCCCCACCATACTGAAGGGCAATCCTGTCGCCAAATTCCAGCGTATAGGCTTCCGCATCCAGTGCCGCATTGCTTGAGAAAACCAGCGCAATCCCCTGCTGTACCGGAACATGGGAAAACGGCACATGCGCATCTGAAAACAAACGGCGATAGAGCAGATTGATGCTCTGCATCGCCTTGAGATTGGCAAGCTCAGTGCCCTCCGCCGGATAAACGGCAACGGGAACAGTGTCACCAGCCTCTAGCACCGCGTCCACTGGCCATGGCAGCAGGCAGAAAGGCTGCTTCAGCGCACCGTCTGGCAAGAGTTTCGGTGCCGCTTCGCTGTGTCTGCCGTCCAGCATCAGATCATCCACCGCCACAGGCAGATGTTGGCCAGCCGCCAGCGTCAGATAGGCCGATTTTGCCCCGTCGGTACGGTGGCGGGCGGGCCGCCACAATCCCTGAACGGTAAAGCGCCACACGCCACCCGGCTGCAAGACAAAGCCCGGCGGCGGCGCAAACTGGTGGAAATTGGCATGGCGCCTGACAAACACCGCGTTTTCACAGACCGGGTTGTGCTTCACCCGTGTCAGGGTCGTGTAGGCCAGCTTGAAATCGCTGATCGGCTGATCACTGAGATTGACCAGCGAAAAGATAAAACCACCACCTTGATCGCCATCAACCGGGTGCCAGGTATTTTCAAGACGAAAAGCAGCTTCAGTCATCGGATCAACCTTACTTCCAATCAGTAATTGTCAGACTGCGAAAACGTGCGCGCCAGTTCCGCCTGGCCTGCGGTCAAACCGCAATCAACCGGCAGGCAGGTACCGGTAATGGCGCTGGCCTGATCGCTGCTGAGAAAAAACACCGCATTGGCGACATCATGCACAGTGGCAATCCGCTGCAATGCGTACCAGCGCTTGACGTCTTCAAACACGTTCGGATTAGCCTGCGCGCGTGCCTCCCATGCCTGGGTGCGCACAGTGCCGGGCGCAACAGCATTGGCACGAATGCCAAACCTGCCATATTCCACAGCAATCAGTCTGGTGAGATGAATAAGCCCCGCCTTGGCGGCGCTATAGGCAGGATGACCAAACACCGCCATGCCATTGACAGAGGCAATATTGACCACCGAACCGCTGGATTGCTTCAACTGCGCTTCCAATGCCCGGAAGACGAGAAAGGGTGCTTCAAGGTTCAACGCAGCATCTGCCCGCCAAACGGCCTGATCGGTATCATGCAGGCTGACAGCCCGGGCGGCACCGGCATTGTTGACAAGCGTGCGGAGCATCCCCAGCGCCTCAGCGGCAAGCGCCATCTCGCCAAGGCTTTCCGCATCCGTCACGTCGCAGACTATCGCAACAAAACGATCCGCTGACCCAAGGTTTTTTGCCGCCACATGCAGCGCGTCCGCATCCCGATCAACAAGCACAATCACGTCGTGGCTGTCCGCCAGTCGGCTGGCAATGGCACGGCCAATATCGCCAGCGGCACCTGTGACAACGGCGAGGGATTTTACCATGTCAATCTCCCATCACCTGACGGTCATCGCCGTCGCGGTGCTCTACAAGCTGTTGTTTTATATGGCGCAACGTGACGGTGGAAAGCTTGCGATTGCGATAGGCCACCAGACTGGCCAGCACATCAATCACCGCCAGATAGGCAAACCGGGTTGAGGTCGGGCGAAAAATATTGTCACCTTCCGGCAGATCAATGGCCACAACCACTTCCGCCGCCTTGGCCACCGGACCTTCGCTTTGGGTCAGGGCAATGGTGGAAATGCCGTTTTCTCGGGCCAGCTCAAAACAACGGGCCAGCTCGAGATTTCTGCCCGAAAACGACGATCCGATCAGAACATCATTGCTGCGGGCCGCCGATGTCATCATCAGCTGCATATTATGATCATTGCAGGCCGTCACACGGGAGCCGAGACGAAACAGCCTGTTTTGCAACTCCATCGCAATCATCGACGAGTTACCGCCTGAGCCGAAAGCGTAGATCATCTCGGCCCGCGACAGGCGATCGGCAGCCTTTTCCAGCACATCGGCATCAAGGGCGCGATGCATCAGATAAAGCGCGTTTTGCGCCTTGGTAATCACATCCTCGGCAACGTCACTGGCCTGCGTGCTTTTGGCTTCGGGATTGAGATAACGGACCCCGACATAGGCGGTCTTGGCCAGATGCATCTTGAAATCAGCAAAACTCTGACAGCCCAGCCGCCGACAAAAGCGCGTCACTGTTGGCGCCGAGACGGCTGCTTTTTCAGCCAGCTCCACAATCGAGGCCCGAACAGCAAACTCAAGATCCCCCAGAAGAATATCAGCAATGCGCTGCTCTGACGGCGATAGCTGCCCACGCTCCTCCTGAATTGTCGCAAAAATATCCATAAGTTAGCCGAGCCTATTGCCTGGCCTTATAGGCCACACAGTCAATCTCGACCTTGCAATCCACCATCATCGACGCCTGCACACAGGCACGCGCTGGCGGATGTTCGCCAAAATAGCCCTGATAGATCGTGTTGAATGACCAGAAATCCCGCGGATCATCCAGCCAGACGCCGCAGCGCACCACGTGCTCAACGCCATAGCCGGCCTCATGCAGAATTGCGATCAGATTGCCGATGGCCTTATGGCTCTGCTCGACAATGCCGCCGTTGATGATCTCGCCATTGTCCATCGCCACCTGACCAGAAACATGCAGCCAGCCATCGGCTTCCACCGCACGCGCAAACGGCAATCTCTGCCCGCCAGCGCCTGCTTTTTCTGTTCCGTAACGCTTGATGGTCATGCGGCCCTCGTGTAAATTATTTTCGTGTCCGATTGACAATTCATCATATTCATCGGAATTTTACCAGAGAATTTCCGTAAATATGAAATTATTTTAGATAAAAGGCGAGATGATGCGCGATCCGTTCAAAAACCCCTTCCCAGCCACGGATACGGCCCGCCACGCCATCTGGGACATGCTTGTTTCGCGTGACATTGACGCCTTCCTTGCCGCGAACTGGTCGATGGTGGAGGGCGATTTCATTGCCGAAGGCTTTATCGGCATAAACGGTCATAAAGACGCAGACCCAGACAATTGGCGGCTCACCTTCCCCAATCTCGATGCCTATCGTGACGAATGGTTGCGTCAGGCGCGGGACTTTGCCGACCAGGACTTTGATGAAGACCCGCGCACGGCAATTTTCTTCACCACAACGCTGGAATCCATCGAGATCGAAGGTGAAACAGCACTGGTGCGCAAGAAATTCGATGGCGGCATCAAAAAGGCCGATGGCAGCTTTGATACCATGCGCTGGCAAACGCTGTATTTCTGCCGTCTGCACGAGGGCCGATGGAAAATTGCAGGCTTTACCGGCTATCTGCCAAACCCGATGGGCCAACACTGAGATAAGTCACCGTCGTCCCCTCTCTGAAAGTCAGAACACGTGCGCATTTTCACAGCAGCCTTCGCCACGGAAACCAATACATTCTCGCCGATCTGCATTGACCGGAGGGCTTTTGAACAATCCCTTTATGCGCCACCCGGCCAGCACCCAGCCACGCCAACCCTGTGCACAGCCCCCATCACCGTTGGCCGCGAGGTCTGCGCGCAAAAGGGCTGGACCTTGATTGAGGGCACAGCAGCATGGGCTGATCCGGCCGGGCTGATCAACCGCGAGACCTATGAGGGATTGCGTGATGAGATTCTGGATCAGTTACGGGCGGCACTTCCCGTCAATGCCGTGGTTCTTGGCCTGCATGGTGCCATGGTCGCCAATGGCTATCTTGACCCGGAAGGGGATTTTCTCAGCCGCATCCGCGAGATCATCGGGCCGGATGTGCTGCTCTGCGCGGAACTGGACCCCCATAGCCATTTGACCGAAAAACGCTGCAACGCCGCAGATTTCTTTGTTGTGTTCAAGGAATTTCCCCATACGGATTTTGTCGACCGCGCCAGAGACCTCTGGAAGATCGCTGTCGATACGCTGGAAGGTCGCGTCAAACCGCAGATGTCTGTGTTTGATTGCCGCATGATTGATGTGTTTCCGACCTCAAGAGAGCCGATGCGCAACTTTGTGGACAGGTTGATGGCAATGGAAGCAGCGGATGCCGATGTGCTTTCTCTCTCTGTCATTCATGGTTTCATGGCCGGTGACGTGCCGGAAATGGGCACAAAAATCATTGCTGTGACCAATGACTGCGCACAAAAAGGTGAAGCTCTTGCCCGCACCCTCGGCCTTGAGCTGTTTTCAAAGCGCGGCACATTCATGATGCCGCAGATGAATGAAAAACAGGCGGTTGAGCAGGCTCTGGCCAATCGTAAAGGCCCCGTGGTGATTGCCGACATGTGGGATAATCCCGGCGGCGGCACGGCAGGCGATGCCACTGTTGTTCTGGCGGAACTGTTGGCACAGGGCGCGCAAAATACCGCCGTTGGCATGATTTGGGACCCGATTGCAGTACAGATCTGTATGGCTGCGGGCGAAGGTGCTGAAATTCCTTTGCGCTTTGGCGCAAAATCAGCCCCCGGAACCGGCAATCCGATTGACGGATTGGTGAAGATTATCAAACTCGTGCCGAATGCAGAAATGCAGTTTGGCGAAAGCGTTGCCCCCTTTGGTGATGCCGCTCTCATTCACCTTCAAGGCATTGATATTATTCTAAGCTCGGTGCGGGTACAAAGCTATGACCCATCCTTGTTTACCGCGCTTGGCGTCGACCCGGTCGCCAAATATATTCTGGTGATCAAATCCACCAACCATTTCTTTGCTGCCTTTTCAAAAATTGCTGCGGAGATTCTTTACTGTTCTGCGGGAACCCCCTATCCCAATGATCCAGCAACCAACCCTTACCGCAATGTCAGGCGCGATATTTGGCCGATGATGGCCAATCCGCATGGCAACGAGATCGGATGACATGACATTTCCACGCCCTCAACCCGGCCAATCCATTCTGTCGCTCTCCACGCCCCTGCCGTTGATTGATGAGGGCAGGTTGGAGGCCAATATTGCCCGAGTGCAATCCTATATGGATGCCCATAAGCTTGGCTTTAGACCCCATATCAAAACCCATAAAATTCCATCTTTGGCGAAGCAGCAGGTGGCGGCAGGGGCAAAAGGCATCAACTGCCAAAAAATCACCGAGGCAGAGATATTTGCCGATGCCGGATTTCAGGATATTCTGATTACCTTCAATATTTTAGGATCAGAAAAGCTTGAGCGACTGGCTGCCTTGAATGAGCGTATTTCCGCTCTCAAAGTGGTTGCCGATAGCACGACAACAGTGCAGGGACTGGCGGATTATTTCACCGGCAAAAAGCCGTTGGCTGTGCTGGTGGAATGCGACACCGGCGGCGGTCGCTGCGGCGTACAAACCCCATCGAAGGCTGTTGCTCTGGCCAAAGCGATCAGCGCGAGCAGCAGTTTGTCGTTTAGCGGGTTGATGACCTATCCCAAAGCCCATTCGGAAGCGCAGGTCGAGGCCTTTTTTGCCACAACCATTGCAGAGCTGAAAGCGCAGGGCATTGCCTGCCCCATTGTTTCCAATGGCGGCACGCCCAGCCTGTTTTCGGCCCATCTGGTGCCTTCTGCCACAGAACATCGAGCTGGAACTTACATCTATAGCGACCGAGCTATGGCAAAAGCGGGCCACGGCACTTTAAACGATTGCGCCATGCATATCCTGGCCACGGTGGTTTCACGGCCAACGCCTGACCGCGCCATCCTTGATTGCGGTTCCAAAGCGCTGACATCCGATCTGCTCGGCTTGAGTGGTTACGGCCATATCGTTGATTATCCCGAGGCCGTCATCACCGGCCTGTCGGAAGAGCATGGCACCGTTGACCTTGCCAAAATCACCGGAAAACGGCCCGAAATTGGTGAGAAACTGCGCATCATCCCCAATCACACCTGCGTGGTCTCCAACCTGTTCGACTTTATCACCTTCCATCGCAATGGCGTGGTGACACGGGTTGAAACCGTGGCCGCACGCGGCCTGGTCTGGTAAAAATCAAACTCATGACATTAAGAAGGCCGCTTAAACAGCGGCCTTCATTACATCCGGCATGGTTTCCGCACGCCAATCAATATGCCGCTCAAGGGCATTGCCATTGCCATCAAACAGATGGCAATCCGAGGTCCAAATGCCGGTTGCAAATTGCTGATCGGCGTGAACCGGAGCAGAACCCGGCAGCACCGCGCAATAGGCTTCTCCACTGGGGAGCGTGCAATAGGCAATTGTGCTGATACCCAACCGTTCAATGGCCGTCGGCGTCACTGTCACCGACAGGTCCGCCTTGGACAGGCTCAAATGTTCGGGGCGAATGCCAAGTGTGAGCGGTTGACCAACGAGATCTGGCCGTCCAGTCACCGGAATTGTTACCGTCTGGTCCTGATAGGCAACGGTCACGCCATCAGCGCCGACGCCCTTGCACAGCACAGGCACAAAATTCATGGTGGGATTGCCAATAAAGCCCGCAACAAACAGATTTTGCGGCTTGTGATACAATTCCAATGGCGCGCCCACTTGGGCAATATTGCCGCCATGCAGCACCACAATCCGGTCCGCCATGGTCATGGCCTCGATCTGGTCGTGGGTGACGTAAATCATCGTGGCTTTCAACTGTCGATGCAGGCGCGTCAGTTCGATGCGCATATCGGCCCGCAGCGCCGCATCAAGGTTGGATAGCGGCTCATCAAACAGAAAAATCTTTGGCTGCCGCACAATGGCCCGACCAATGGCAACGCGCTGGCGCTGGCCACCGGAAAGCTGACCCGGCCTTTGCTGCAAGCGTTTGTCCAGTTGCAACACCTTGGCAACCGCCTCGACCTTTTCCCGAATCTGCGCTTCCGGCATTTTTTCCACCCGCAGCGGAAAAGCGATATTTTCAAACACCGACATATGCGGATACAGCGCATAGGACTGAAACACCATGGCAATGCCCCGCTCCACCGGCGGCAGCGCATTAACCCGGTTGCCATCAATGACAATATCGCCGCTGGTGGTCGCGTCCAGACCGGCAATCATGCGCAAAAGCGTGGATTTGCCGCAGCCGGATGGGCCGACAAACACCATGAACTCGCCGTCTTTGATCTCCAGCGAAACACCTTTGATGACATCAAAATGACCATAGGATTTGACGATTTTGTTGAGGTAAAGCTGACCCACGGCTTGGTGTCTCCAGTCAAACGGCTCCATGGGAACCGGGAAAATCAAAAAAACGGCTGCGACACCATCGTGCCGCAGCCGATTGACTGATGTTTACTTGTACTGCTCAATGGCAGCAGATGCCTTTTTCAAAGCAGCAGCAGGCTCGGCCTTGCCGGTGACAACAGACTGCACCATATCAATCATGACATTTTGGAAGCCCTTGTAATCCTTGAACAAAGGTTCTGGTCCGCCATAGGTGATACCGTCAACCAACGGCTTCCAGAAGGGCTCTTTCTTGATGAATTCATCCACCTTGGCAGAGGGGCGCAAAGGTGTCAGACCCGCACCGCCCTGAAGTTCATACTCGCCTTGTGGCTCCGGCGAGGTGATGAATTTGGCAAATTCGGTTGCCTTTTCCTCAACGCCGGACCCCTTGAAAACAACAAGGCTATCCGTGATCAGCAATGTGCCCTCACCCTTGGCCGAAGGACCAAGAGGCAGCGGCGCAATGCCCCAGTTGATTTTGGTTTTCTGAAGCAGGGAGGCGGCACCAGAACCGTTCTGAATCATGCCGACTTTGCCATCCAGGAAAATCGCCCGAATTTCGTTCTGCTCGTAAGCTGTGGCACCCTCAACCGAATAAGGCGTGATGTCCTTATAGGCCTGAAGAGCGGCCAGCACTTCCGGGCTGTCCATGGTGATCTTGCCGTCCTTGTCGATCACCTGACCATTGTTGGTGTAAACCCAATGCATGAACTGGTGCATGGTGTTGTCAAAGGTCTTGGCGGGCAGGCCATAGCCAGCAATGCCGGTTTTTTCCTTGATCTGCTTGGCAAAGGCAATTTCTTCAGCCCATGTTTTTGGTGGCGTTTCAGGATCAAGACCGGCCTGCTTGAACAGATCCTTGTTCCAGTACAATGCCTTGGTAGAAAAAGCGACCGGCACGCCCCATTGGGTGTTATCAAATGTGACCGTATCAACGATATGCGGATAATAGCTGTTCTTTTCCGTATCCGTCATCGGCACCGGAACAATCAGATCATTCTCGGCAAATTCTTTCAGCGTGCGTGAGCCAACATAGGCCATGGCAACAGGCGTACCAGCCGCCGCAAGTGTGGTGGCCTTATCCTGGCATTGCGCCCAGCCCACCACTTCAGGCGCTATTTTCCAGCCGGTGTTTTTGTCTTCCCACTGCTTGATGTATTTTTCGTGGATCGGATCAATTTTGTCGCCACAATAAATCCAGCTGATTTCCTTGTCAGCCGCAAGCCCCGGCAGCGCAGAACTGGCGAGAAGCGCCAGCGTACCCGCCATCAGTGTCAGAGATTTCATCATTCTGGTTCCCCTTTGTTGATAGGTCAATTTGCCCGGTAGTCCCGAAACCTTGTTGTTGAGATTACTTCACCGCACCGGCGGTCAACCCGCTGACCAGATAGCGTTGCAGGAAGAAGATCACGATCATTGCCGGCGTAATTCCGACAAAACTCGCCGCCATCAGCTCATTCCACACCACTTCCTGCCGCCCGAAATAGGCAAACAGGCCAATCGGCAGCGGCATGAAGTCTGTCTTGGAATTAAACGTCAGGGCGAAAATGAATTGCTGCGCGTAGGCACCGATAAACGTCGTGATACCCACAACGGCGATACCGGGTGTTGCCAACGGCAACACAACGCGACGGAAGGTATAGAAATAGCCTGCACCATCGACATAGGCTGCTTCTTCCAACTCGCGCGGAATCCGCATCATATAGGTGCGTAGCAACCAGATGGCGGACGGAATCAGAAAGGCAACGCCCGGCACAATCATGGCAAAATAGGTATTCAACAGCCCCATTGAGCGCATCAGTCGAAACAGCGGAATCAGCAAAACCGCGCCGGAAAACATGTTCACCGCGAGAAATGCGCCCAGCAAAACACCCCGGCCCTTGAACTTGAACCGCGCAAACGCATAGGCCGCAGGGACCACAAGGCAGAGCACAACCACGGTTGCCACCGTCGAGATGAAAAACGAATTGAAAACATAGCGGGCAAAACCCGGAACATGGTCCCACATGGTGTAATAGGCCTCAAACGAGCCATTTTCCGGCCAAAACCGATAGGGCGAAGAAAACAGCTGGCTGAGCGGTTTCAGCGACACCAGAAACCCTTCGACGAAGGGGGCCAGAACAAAGGTCAAAAACACAGCAATACCGCAGTAAATACCGATGATTTCGTACCACTTGTAGCGATTGATCATCGCATGTCTGTCAGCGCTCATCGGGCAGGCTCCTGTGAAAGGCGGCTGGTGACGCGGAAATAGCAATAGCTGAAGATCGACAGGAAGATGCAGATCAGCACTGCGCGCGCAGCCCCCTCGCCGTATTTATAAGAGCCAATCGCCGTCTTGTAAGTGTCGATAATCATCGTTGTGGTGGAGCCGCTTGGGCCGCCTTGCGTCAAAATCCAGATGATGTCGAAAGAGTTGAACGTCGAGATCAGCGACAACATCGACATTGTGATCATCGCAGGAACCAAAAGCGGCAAGGTGATGCGCCGAAACCGATAGAACCGCCCTGCCCCATCCGTCCATGCGGCCTCGTGCAGATCGGAGGGGATCGCCTGCATGGCGGCCAGCATATAGAGCGTCACCATCGGCACACCAATCCACACATCGGTGAAAATCGTGGCCCAGAACGCCGTGGAGCCATAGGCCAGAAAGGCGACCGGCCCATCCACCAGACCTGAGCGCTGCAACATGCCGGAAATCATGCCAAACTGGCCATTATACATCCAGCCCCACATGAAAATACCAATGGCCATGGGCACAATCCAAGGCGGCATGGTGAGGATGCGAAACAGCGTGCGCCCCGGCACTGCCGTGTTCAGCAATGTCGCGCCAAAGGTGCCGATGATCATCTTGATCAGCACTGAGAAGAACGTCCACACGAAGGTGCGGAGGATGACATCGGCAAAGGTCGCGTTGAAAATTTTCTGATAATTGATCCAGCCGACCCAGTTGGTCACGCGCTTCAGGGACGCATCCGTGAAGGACAGAATAAACGTGTCCACCAGCGGATAGGCGACAATCACCGCGATATAGAGGGCTGCTGGCAATAGCAGGCACCAGGCAAAGATCACAGCGCGACGTTGGGTTTCCATCTGATCGACCCCTTCACGCTGACTTGATCAAGGCTGTACCGTGAAGGCAGACATCAAACTGCTCCCAGACTGGTGCCAGATCAACCACCTTGCGCTGCACGCGCGCTTCATCAAGGGAGAGCGCCAGAATACCGGCCTCAATGGCATCCAGCGCTGAAACCGGCTGTTTGGCACCTGTCTGCACAAAGGCCAGCACATCTTGCGCCATCTGCTCATCGGCACCGTAATGCTGCGATTTATCGGAGGGTGCGGAATAGGTTTTTCCAACCAGTTTTTCGCTATTGCGTGCGTTGTGCACATCCAGAAAGCCCCGGACGAAATCACCTTCGGCCATGCCCTTGGAGCCGACAACACAAAACCTGCGAAAATGATCGGGCACATTGAGGTTGGTGTGAAAGGTCATCGATACGCCATTGTCATATTCGATGATTGCTGTCTGATAATCGATAATATCGGCATCGCTATCAAACACCTTGTCGGCACCCAGCCAGCCACTGGGTTTGCGATGATAGACGTCCATATCGTTTATGCCGTCATTTTCCGGCGCATTTGCTGGCACGAAGCTTTTTCGTCCGCCAAAACTTGCCACAAACCGAGGGCGACGGCCCACCACGCCATTGTAAAGATCGAGATCGTGGCAGCATTTTTCCAGCATGAAGCCGCCGGTGTAGCGGCCATAACGGCGCCAGTCGCGCATGAAGAAAGCGCCGTGATACGGCTCGATATGTTCAGACGCTTCAATGGAAACAACATCGCCCAACAGGCCTTGTGCCTGTGCTGCCCGCAGATCACGATAGAGTGGCGAATAGCGCAGAACCAGCCCCACAAGAAGCCGATCATGGCCATGCTTGTGCAGCAGAGAGGCCAGTTGCAGGCTTTCTTCAATGGAAATGACAATGGGCTTTTCGGTAAAAACCGTAAGCCCGGCCTCAAGACCGATGCGAATATGCTCCAGATGCAGATGATTGGGAGAGCCGACCATCAACAGGTCAAACCGTTCAGAAGCAATCATGTCCTGAGGCGTCTCATAAGCATTCAGCACCGAAACACCTGCATCCATCAAACCCGCAAGGCCAGCAGGATCAGGATCGACATACCCTACAATCTCGAAATCAGGGTCAATCTCCTTGAAGACCTGCCCCAGATAGCCGAGCCTGAAGCCAAGACCGATGACCGCAACTTTCATGCTTGAGACCTTCCCAGTCGTAATTTATTTTCACAATGCTGCGAATTCAAACCCAATTAGTCAATAGGAAATCTGAATATCAACCAACTCATGAAATTAATTTTCACCGACACGTTAGACGTGGTCAAAATCCTCTCATGAAAGGCCAGCAATCCCCGTTTCTTATGTGTTGTTAAGAAACCATACCAAAAAAATGCCAATCGTCCAGATCCAATTGTTGAATTCTATTATTTTTAAGGGTACCAATCAGGTAAGGCAGCCGAATTTGAGAAAAAAGCATACCAATTAAACGGTATTGAAAAATTGGTATTATCCTGGTATTAATGCCTGCGTGTTCTGCGGAGGGGATAGCGGTGACAGATATTGAAATCTTTGCGCATCTGCCTTCGTTGCGTGGCGGTCCGCTTTACATCAAACTCAAAAAGCTGATTGAAGATGCGATTACAGCAGGCAGGCTCAAGCATGGCGACGCCTTGCCGTCCGAGCGCGATATTGCCGATGCCGCCGGCATCAGCCGTGTCACGGTGCGCAAAGCCATTGATCATCTGGTCAAAGACGGCCTGCTGGTGCGTCGTCATGGGTCCGGCACATTTGTGTTCAAGCCGGTGCCGCGTATGCAGCAGCCGTTGACGCGGCTGACATCATTTTCAGAAGACATGGCAAGGCGCGGCATGGTTGGCGGCTCACGCTGGCTGGAGCGTGCGCTCTGTTTTCCAACGCCTGAGGAAACCATGGCGCTTGGCCTGTCGGGTAACGCCCGCGTTGCCCGCATATGCCGTCTGCGAACCGCCGATGACCTGCCCATTGCACTGGAGCGGACCAGTCTGCCGGACGATCTTTTGCCCGATCCCGAAAATATTGACAATTCACTCTACGCCTTCCTTGGCCAGTCCGGCATTCGACCTGTGCGCGCCAACCAGCGCATCTCGGCCGTGGTGCTGAAAGATGATGAAACAGAGCTGCTCGGCGTGCCTCAAGGCTCGGCAGCCCTTTCGGTTCAGCGGATCGCCTATCTTGAAACAGGTCGCGTGATGGAAATTTCGCGGGCACTTTATCGCAGTGATGCCTATGATCTTGTTGCTGAACTGACGATTGCGCGATGATCAGGCCAGCCAGAACAGAGCATTCGATATTTTGAAGAAAGTGACAGAGTCCGTATGACATTCGATTTTGCCATCACCGGCGCAAAAGTTTTTAATGGCACTGACTTTCTGGATCGCGTCACCATGGTGGTGTCAGATCGCAAGATTGCCAGCCTTGTTGCCGATGATACCTTATCAGCCAGCGTCCCGCGGCTTGATGCTGGCGGCGCAATGATTGTGCCCGGCTTTATTGATCTTCAGGTCAATGGTGGCGGTGGCGTCCTGCTGAATAATCAACCCGATGTGGATGGCATCCGCAGGATATGCGCAACCCATGCCCGTTTTGGCACAACAGCGCTGTTGCCAACCCTGATCACCGATGATGTGCTGGTGCGCGATCAGGCCATCATCGCCGGGCAACACGCCCATGCCGCCGGTGTTCCGGGCTTTCTTGGCCTGCATTTCGAAGGACCGCATCTGTCTGTTGTGCGCAAAGGCACGCATGATCCGGCGCTGATCCGCCCCATGACAGACAATGATCTTGCCGTACTTTGTGCCGCCGTCGGCAGCTTTGGAAGGTCACTGATCACCATTGCCCCGGAAAATGTCAGCACAGATCAGGTCAAGGCCCTGCGCGAGGCAGGCTATGTCGTCAGCCTTGGCCACACGGATGTTGGCTGCGCCGGTGTCGCGCCTTATGTTGCAGCGGGTGCGACCATGGTGACACATTTGTTCAATGCCATGAGCCAGATGGGCAACCGGGAGCCGGGACTGGTGGGGGCCGCCCTTTCAACGCCCGCTCTTTGCTGCGGATTGATTGCCGATGGCTTTCATGTGGACCCGATAACCATGGCCATTGCCTTGCGGGCAAAACAGGGACCGGGGCGAATCTTCCTTGTCACCGATGCCATGTCCAGCATTGGCACTGATGAGGATGGCTTCATGCTCAATGGCCGCCAGATTTATCGTAAAGACGGCCGCTTGACGTTAGCCGATGGCACATTGGCCGGGGCCGACATTGACATGCTGTCCTGTGTGCGTTTTGCGCATCAGCAACTTGGCGTGAGCATGGGCGAGGCCATCAACATGGCATCTCTTTATCCCGCCGAAGCCATTGGCTGTCTCCACAAAGGTCAATTGGCGGAAGGCATGGACGCTGATTTCCTCATTCTGACACCGGGTATGGACCTTGTTTCGACGTGGATAGGTGGAACCTGCGTTCATAGTCGCGCACCCTATATGGAGCCATCTTTGCCATGATCGTCTGCTTTGACATTGGCGGCACTGCAATCAAAGGAGCCGCCGCCTATTCGCCGGAGGACATTCGCCCCTTTCCTCGCCTGCCAACGCCAACAACGGATTTCAACGCCTTTGTCGATGCTTTGAGGTCGGTTATTGAACAGGTGGGGGAGCGTCCTGATTGCGTTGCGCTTTCCCTTTGCGGCATTATCGATCCTGATACCGGCCTTGCGGTCGTTGCCAACATTGCCTGCATTCATGGAAGACCCTTGAAAGCCGATCTGGAAGCCGCACTCGGCCTGCCTGTGCTGATTGCCAATGATGCGGACTGCTTTGTGCTGGCAGAGGCAGCCCTTGGGGCCGGACGCGGTCATCGTGTTGTGTTTGGAGCCATTCTGGGCACCGGCGTTGGTGGCGGGTTGGTGATTGATGGCCATCTCATCAACAGCGACGGCGGCTTTGCCGGAGAATGGGGTCACGGCCCCATTGCCGCCACCGAGGCCGGAACGCCGCCCGCCCAGCTGCCACGGTTTCAGTGCGGCTGCGGCCAGATGGGCTGTATTGACGCCACATGCAGCGCGCGCGGCATTGAAAAACTCCATCTGCACCTCAACCACATCAGCACCTCAAGCGAAGACATTGTCAGTGCATTGCAAAACGGAGATGCCGCCGCAAGCCACACCATTTCGGTGTTTCTCGATGTGATTTCGGCCCCGCTGGCGCTGGTGGTCAATATCACCGGCACAACTATCATCCCGGTGGGCGGCGGGCTTTCCAACGCACCCAGCCTGATTGCAGCCATTGATGTGGCGGTCCGGGACCGTATTCTGCGGAAATTTTCGCGCCCGCTGGTGGTTCCGGCCCAGTGCGTGATCGAGCCGGGCTTGATCGGTGCCGCCATTCTGGGTTTATCGGCCGTCGCCTGACGCGGGATGATCAAAGATCATCGGCTCCCGAAAATGTCTTGCGAACAATACCATGCCGTTGAAGCTTGTCGTAAAATGTCTTTCTGGGGATTTTCAGCGCTTCCAGGGTCTGGCGCACATCGCCATCATAGCGGCTCAGGGTGTCGCGGATAATCTCCGCTTCAAAACGCTCCAGCCGCTCCGGCAGCGAAAAACCCGCATGATGACCATCTGTCGCCAAAGCATCGAATCCGCTGCCTGGTGTTTCAAACTCCTCCAGCCCAAGCACAAAGCGCTCGGCAAAATGCGCCAGTTCGCGCACATTGCCGGGCCAGTCATGCTGCTGCAAATAGCGGGCAACCTCTACGCTCATCGGCCGAGGCTCCAGCCGAAACCGGCTGGCGGCCCGCTCAACAAAATGCGCAAACAGCAGCGGCACATCGGGCTTTCGCTCCCGGAGCGGCGGTATTGTCAGCGTCACCACATTCAACCGATAATACAGATCTTCCCGAAAATCGCCCCGCTGTGCGGGATCGCCAAGATTGACCTTGGCCGCCGCCACCACCCGCAAGTCCACCGGGCGAACTTCATTGGTGCCAAGCGGCGTCACTTCACGCATTTCCAGAACCCGCAGCATCCGCACCTGCGTCGATGTCGGCATACTTTCGATTTCATCGAGAAACAGCGTACCTCCGCTGGAATGTTCAACCCTGCCGACACGCTTTTTCTGCGCGCCGGTAAAGGCACCGGATTCGTGGCCGAACAGCTCGCTTTCAATCACGCTTTCCGGCAAGGTTCCGCAGTTCAAGGCAACAAAATTGCCCTTGGCCCGGCGGCTTAAACTGTGCAGCAGGCTGGCCACAACTTCCTTGCCGCTGCCGGTTTCACCTGTCACCAGCACATCCACATCAGTATCGGCTATCTGGCGCAAGGTGCGGCGCAGGCGCTCCATGGCCGGTGTTTGCCCAATCAGTGGCAGGCCTTCCTGTGCACTCTCTGCCGCTTGCCGAAGCCTGCGGTTTTCCAGCACAAGATGGCGCTTTTCCGCGGCACGATGCACGCTCTGGCTCAGGCGGTCGGTGGCAAACGGCTTGGTAATAAAGTCATAGGCACCATCCTTGATGGCCGCCACCGCCATGGCAATATCGCCATGACCCGTCACCAGAATCATCGGCAAATCGGGGTCCATCGCTTTGACCCGGCGAAACACGTCCAGCCCATCAATGTCCGGCATCCGAATATCAGACACCACCACACCGCCAAAATCGGAGCTGATCGCCCGCAGCGCTTCCAGTGGCGATGAGAACGCGGCCACATCAAAGCCAGCCAGCTCCAGCGTCTGCCGGGTGGCGCGCAACAGATCTTCATCATTGTCAATCAGAATGACAGGTGCTGGTGCGTTCATAAATCTGCTTTCAAAAGATGAATGGTAAACGTGGTGCCACGGTCATTGCTCTCAACCAGCAAACGTCCGCCGTAATCGCTGATAATATCGCGTGAAATCACCAGCCCCAGCCCCAGTCCCTTTTCTTTTGAGGTCGAAAACGGTGTAAACAACAGCGGGCGGATGTCGGAGGGAATGCCGGGACCATTATCCTGCACGGTGACAATCACCTCATCATCAACGGCCTGTGCCGATATTTCAACGCGCGCGTCGGGGGCATCATCCAGCGCTTCCAATGCATTTTGAAACAGGTTGATCAACACCTGCTCCAGCCGGATACGATTGCCCTTGACGACAAGAGTGTCCGGCAAAGCCTGAATTTTCAAAGCATCAAGCCGTCCGGCAAACCGGCTCCGCAGAAGCACCACGGCCCCATCCACCACATCGCGCAGCAGCACCGGTTGCGGGGCCGTGCGGCCCTTGCGGGCAAAGGCTTTCAACTCCTCGGTAATCGAGCCAATCCGCGCTGTCAGTGCTGAAACCGATGTCAGATTGTCTTTGACGATGTCGATCTGTTGACGCTCCAGAAACACAATTGCATTTTCTGCAAAGGCGCGGATTGTGGCCACAGGCTGGTTGATTTCATGGGCAACACCGGCAGCGACCTGCCCCAGAATGGCCAGCCGGTTGGCCTGCACCAATTCCTGCTGCACCACCTGCAATCGCCCTTCGGTGGCCCTGTGTCCGGCAATCTCGGCCTCAAGCCGGTCGCGGGCACGCAACAGATCCATGGTGCGCTCATCCACCCGCCGCTCCAGCTCCAGCTGATTGGCCTCGGCGCGGGCAAACCGAATGGCTCCCGCCTGACGACGCCACAGAACCACTGCGCATATCAGAAAAAATGGCACCAGCACGGCCAACATCAGCAGGCGCAATTCGCGGACCGTGGACGCAATCGCCGCATCGACCGGCACAAGATAGTTAAGCTGCCAGTTTGTCGTTGGAACCGGCATGGACACATAGAGATAATTGGCAGGCACATCACCGGGCAAAACAGCCCGCACCAGCATCATGCCACCCTCAATGCTCTCAGCACGATTAAAAGGCAGCGGGGCCAAAGGCGCATTGCCAAATTGCAGGCTGGTGCGAATATCGCGCACCTCATCCGGCAGCAAGGTGGATAGTGTCATAAACCGCCAGGAGGGAATGCTGGAAATCAGCACCACACCATGCCGGTCGGTGACAAAGGCGGCACGCGAGACCTCAAGCCAGTCGCTCTCAAGCTGATCAAACTCTGCTTTGACAACCACAACGCCTTCTGGCGCAGTCTCAGGCCCGACCCTTCTGGAGATATACAGGCCAGGACGTTTGCTGATACTGCCAAGGGCGAAATGCTCTGCCGTGCCGCTGCTCATAGAGCGTTTGAAATAGTCCCGAAATGAATAGTCGACGCCAACAAAGCTGGTTGCTTCCTGCCAGTTGCTGGAGGCAATCGCAACGCCATCTGCATTGGTCACATAGAGCACAGACGCACTTGTCGCAGCCACGAGGCGCTCCAGCTTGTCATTCAACCGCGCAACGGCCGAAGCGGTTTTCAACGTCAGCGCATCCAGCACCTGCTGATCCTCGGCCAGCAAAAGGGGCAAAGACCGGGGCCGCTCCAGCACCGCCCGCAGCAAGGCCACCTTCAATCCGGCACTGACCCGCGCCTGATCCTCGGTGTCTTCCATGGCAATATCCCGGCCATAAAGTCCGGCACCATAAAGCCCGAGCGCCGTCACCACACAGGCAAACAGCGCCAACAACAGCCAGGCCCGTTTCGGCCTTGCTGGCGGCACCTTCACCCCAATGTCGTTATGCTGACCATCAAAACCCATGGGCAACGTTGTGCATTTTTCCAGACAAACATCAACTACCCGTCCGAAATTTCGCACAATATTGGTTGGTATTCGTGCAAGAAATGGATTTTTTTGTGTCTTTTCAATGGCCTTGATTGCGCACCGTGTTTGGCACGATCTTTGCTGACAATATCCAAACATCTGTTGTGATGTCGATAACCTGCATACGCCCCGGGAGGCCGATCCGTTCGGTTGGGGCACTGACGGAGGGTCCGATGCATATTGATACGTCCGCTGCCCCAAAAGGCGGCAAACTCCCCTTTTACCGCCACCTGTATTTTCAGGTCGTGGTGGCCATCATTGCCGGTATTCTGCTCGGCCATTTTTACCCTTCCACGGGTGAAGCCCTCAAGCCTCTTGGCGATGCCTTCATCAAGCTGGTGAAAATGGTGATCGCGCCGGTGATCTTCCTCACCGTGGCAACCGGCATTGCCGGTATGAGCGACCTCAAAAAAGTCGGGCGCGTGGCCGGAAAGGCCATGATCTACTTTTTGACCTTCTCAACGCTTGCGCTTGTTGTTGGTCTCCTGGTTGCCAATGTTCTGCACCCGGGCAGCGGAATGCACATCAATCCAGCCACGCTGGATTCCAAGGCCGTAGCATCCTACGCCCAGCAGGCGCATGATTCGACGATTACCGGCTTTTTGATGAATATCATTCCCAACACCATTGTCGGGGCCTTCTCGACAGGTGATATTCTTCAGGTTCTGTTCTTCTCCATCCTTTTTGGTCTTGCGCTGGCCATGGTGGGTGATGCTGCCCAGCCTGTGGTGAATTTCCTTCACGCCCTGACCGCACCCGTATTCAAGCTTGTTGCCATCTTGATGAAGGCAGCTCCGATTGGTGCATTTGGTGCCATGGCCTTTACCATCGGTAAATATGGCATTGGTTCGGTTACCAATCTCGCCTATCTGATTGCGACGTTCTATATCACGTCACTGCTGTTCGTCTTGGTGGTATTGGGCGCAGTTGCACGGTACAACCGCTTCTCCATTCTGGCTCTGATCCGCTATATCAAAGAAGAACTGCTTCTGGTTCTGGGAACATCGTCTTCCGAAGCCGCTCTTCCCGGCCTGATGGCAAAAATGGAACGGGCAGGCTGCAAGCGCTCTGTTGTTGGCCTTGTTATCCCAACCGGATATTCCTTCAACCTTGACGGCACCAATATCTACATGACATTGGCGGCGCTGTTCATTGCCCAGGCCACAGACATTCATCTGTCGCTCAGCGAACAGATCCTGCTGCTGCTGGTGGCCATGCTGAGCTCCAAAGGAGCCGCAGGCATCACCGGAGCTGGCTTCATCACCCTTGCTGCAACGCTCTCTGTGGTGCCTTCGGTGCCAGTGGCCGGCATGGCCCTTATTCTCGGCATTGACCGTTTCATGTCGGAATGCCGCGCCTTGACCAATTTCGTGGGCAATGCGGTTGCCACCGTGGTTGTTGCCCGTTGGGAAAATGAGCTGGACGTTGAAAAGTTCAACGCCGCCATGGCGGGGGAGTTGCCAGAAGAAATCGACGTGGTTGAAGAGTTGCCAGCGCCCGCTGCGGCTTAACATAAAACCAGAGATTGATGATCATTACGCCCCGGTCCAAAGCCGGGGCGTTTTTTATGGGGTATCAGACGCCGTAAAGGGCGAGCAACAATGGGTCGACGCCGAACAGCACCTCGTGAAAGGCAAACAGGAGAAAGCCCGTTATAACGCTTGCGGCAGCAAGCGATACAAGCATGGCCCAATCGCGTCTGAAATGCGTGCATCCACTCAGAATGGCAGCAAAGGGCACAATGGACGTCACGGCTGCAATTTCTGTCCACCTTTGCCCAAGGCGACGACGCGCACGGCGCTCCAAAATCACCATGCCAAACAGAGCAAACAGCGAAAGACCGCCGAACAGGATCACACCCCGCGCGTCTCCATTGGGAAAAACATGCCCAAAGGCCCAGAGAAAAAAGCCCCAGAGCACCGGGTGGCGTGTGACAGCCACAATCGCCCCCACCCGCTCAGAGCCATGAAACGTGATGGAAGCCGGATTGGGGCTGATCAAGCCACAGATGACCAGAAAAAGACCTGTCGGAGCCAAAATCAATGTCAGCCAAGCCTGCCACGGATGATCCATCCACAGCGTGACATCCTCAACAGTGAGATAGGCATAGAACAGCCAGACCAGCGATGCCAGCGACAGCACGGAATAACCCATCATATACCGTCTTCGACCCAGCCGCGAGATCAGCCACTGCCGCAACGATCCAAACGATGGCAGCGAATGCGTCAGAAGAAACACAAGAAAAGCGAGCAGGAAATTGGCCATGAAACAATGCCGTTCTGGAGAAAATGTCCTCATCTCTTAACACCGCATTGCACAAAAACCTACGTGGCACGCTGTTCAACAAAACGCGATTTGCGCAAGATCAAAGTGTGGTCAGCGAGAAACCATTAAAGCCAGAGGCACTTATTGCATAAGTCTTGAGGCCGAAATCAGCTTAAAGATAAATTTATGCAACATATACAAATCGTTACGGATATTTTTGGGCGCAATATATGGTGCACAAAGAGTAGCTGTAATCTGGCCACTGGAGATATATCATGGACAAATCGCTCGCCCTTATCGCTCTGATCACGCTCGCCACAGCCAGCCCCACCATGGCGGCCGATTATGAGATTCATATGCTGAACAAGGGAGCGAATGGACAGGCCATGGTGTTTGAGCCAGCAGCACTCAAGCTTGCACCCGGCGATAGCGTGACATTCATTCCAACAGACAAAGGCCATAGTGCTGAAACCATTCCCGGCCTTTTGCCAGAGGGTGCGCAACCCTTCAAAAGCAAGATCAATGAAACCATCAAGGTGACATTTCCAACCGCTGGGGCTTACGGCATCAAATGCGCACCCCATATTGGCATGGGCATGGTGGCTGTGATTGTTGTTGGGGATGCGCCTGCGGCCAATGCCGAGGCCCTGCAAAATGCAACCCTGCCGAAAAAGGCAAAGGATACCCTGTTGGCAGAATTGGCATCCCTCCAGTAAACCACTGGGTTTGCTCTTTTTCCCTGACACACTCTCACAACAAAAAACGTCGGCTCAATCTGAGCCGACGCCGTCACGTCAAACAGGGACAGTTAAGTGCTATTCGCGCTCACCTGTGAGGTTCAGCAACAGCTGAAAAATATTGACAAAGTTCAGGTACAGGGACAAAGCACCAAAAACCGCCAGTTTCTGCTGGGACTCCTGATCAATGTTTTCAGCATATTGCTCCTTGATATTCTGGGTATCCCAGGCCGTCAGGCCAACAAACACCACAATACCAATCACCGAGACAACGAACTGCACCATTGTCGAGCCAAGGAAGATATTGGCGATGGAAGCGATCATAACCCCGATCAGGCCCATCATCAAAAACGAGCCAAATTTCGACAGATCACGTTTGGTTGTGTAGCCATACAGGCTCATGGCACCAAACATGGTGGCCGAAATGAAGAACGTTCGCGCAATGCTTGCGCCGGTGAATTGCAGGAAGATTGCCGACATTGACAATCCCATGACGGCGCAAAACGCCCAGAATGCCATTTGCGCAGCGCCAGCCGACATCGCGTGCAGCCGGAAGGAGAAGAAAAACACAAATGCCAGCGGCGCCAGCATCACCACCCATTTCAGTGGCGTCTGGAAGATGGGCACATACAGAGCAGGCGTTGAGCCGACAAAATAGGCCACCAATCCGGTGATGACCAGACCGGCCCCCATGTAGTTATAGACGCGCAGCATATGCTGACGCAGCCCCAAGTCCAGTGCTGCCGCAGACTGCGCACCGGCCCCCATTTGATAGTTTCTATTCATTGGTTCCATCGATAGAGCCTCCTTGGATTGCTTTCTGGCGGTGGTCACGTCCACCTGCCGAAATCTTTGAAATTCAGACCTGCCTTGCCCGAGCACAGATCAATAAAGCGTTCTGGCCAGCCGATCCGCAGCATCGGTCAACGTGTCAGAGTCTTCCCCATGGGAAACAAGCGCATAGGCAACCTCGCCAATCTGCCAATAGGCCGCATTGGCCTTGCCTGAATGGGCCAATGTCACCCGCTGCACCGAAAACGTGCCTGTTCTGGCCGCATAGAGAGTCAGTTCGTCACGGTTTCGCGGCTTCACGGACATTTCCACACTCGGCCCAAAGGCCGACGGAAAGATCTGGCTGTCCATGACCGCCCAGTTTGCCGGAAGCTCCGGCAAAACAATTCCCGTCGCGGCACGCACTTCACCAGCATTGAATGGGGCTTGCGGTGTCGCTGGCCGCAGCTTCTCACGCACCAGTGTCGCCTCATGGGCCTGCAATGCCTCCTGCACGAAGGCAGGCGTTGGCGTCGACGCCACCACAGGCGTTGCCGAAAACGGGTTGATCAGCGAATGAGCTGCCCAGCCAAAGCCTATGAACATCGCCACGGCAGCAGCCCGGCGCACAATCGCAATCCGGCCACGGTTCATCAGAGCCTGTTCCAGCACCCGCGCCGAGTTCCGGCTCTTGTGCGTGCCAACGGCGGCAACACCGCGCATCGCCAACCGCAATTCATCGCGCACCCGCAAATCTGCCATCACCTGCGCCGCCCGCTCCGGCGATTGCGCCAGATAGGCTTCAACATCGATACGACGCTCAACGCTCAACTGATCATCGAGGTAAGCATGAATGTCCTCTTCGGCGATCAGATCAGGATGCGGTGTCATCGGAACCTCCAACAATGCGCAGTTTCGGGATTGTGCCATGGTTGTTTTCAAGATCACGCAAGCGGGCACGGGCGCGAGAAAGCCGCGACATCAGGGTGCCAACCGGAATGCCCAGCAATTGCGCGGCCTCCTGATAGGAAAACTCCTCGATGGTCACGAGATGCAGGGCCTGCCGCTGATCTTCGGGCAGCTCCAGAAACGCCTGTCGCAACTGGTTGAGGCGCACCACCTGTTCCTGCCCGCTTTCCACAACCGGATCAAACATCTCTGCCGCAATGGCATCACGCCGCGCAGTCGATTTCATCCGCCGCAGCCGATCCACATGGGTGTTGTGCAAAATAGAGAACAGCCACCGCCGCAGATTGCCTTCATGGCGAAAACTTCCGTGCCGCTCATAGGCACGCACCAAAGTGTCATTCACCAGATCTTCGGCATCATCGACATTGCGCACAAGCGTCAGCGCATAGCGCTTGAGAGCTGCCAATTGTCCGATCACATCAAAGGGGCCAGTTGTTTTGTCCATGCCCTATATACGAACCAACGGACAAACTTATTCCACTGCCGCTGATTTTTTTCGCAGCCGTGTGCATGATTTTGTCAATCACTCCTCTGTGAAAACAGGGGGTGCGACAATTTGATTATTGGCAAATGCCGCACACAAAAGCACCCAAAACAGCCGCATCCATCTCGCATCTGCGAACAAGAACATTCTCCTAACCCCCAGAACTATCGCTATTTTTTTTGCTCACGCAACCTGCACGGCAGACAGAATGATGCAGACGTGAAGAGACGCTGGATATATTAGCAGCCCTGCCTGCGACAAAATGCGCATTTCTTCTTTGAAAAAAAGGACTAATTCGCCTCCATGCGCTTGATGTGAGTCAAAGTAATGAAAAAAATCCCAGTACTACCAATTCTGATGCTAGCTCCGCTGATGTTGCTTTCGAGCTGCAATATGGTTGTCATGTCGCCATCCGGCGACATTGCAGCGCAGCAACGCGACCTCATTGTCTTCTCCACCGTTTTGATGCTGCTGATCATCGTTCCGGTGATCTTTTTGACGTTCCTGTTCGCCTGGCGCTACCGCGCGTCAAACAAGTCCGCGACATATCTGCCAGACTGGCACCATTCCACCAAGCTGGAACTGGTGGTGTGGTCCGCTCCGGTTGCGATCATCCTCGTTCTGGCAACAGTGACGTGGATTGCGACCCACAGACTCGACCCCTATCGTCCGCTGGACAGGCTGGATGCAGAGCGCGCACTGCCGGCAGACGTCAAGCCAATGACAGTCGAAGTGGTTGCCATGGATTGGAAGTGGCTTTTCATCTACCCTGATCTCGGTATTGCCACCGTCAACGAGCTTGCCGCACCTGTTGATGTGCCGGTCAACTTCAAGATCACAGCGCAGTCGGTGATGAACTCTTTCTACATCCCCGCTCTCGCCGGCCAGATCTACGCAATGCCTGGCATGCAGACCCAGCTTCATGGCGTTATCAACAAGACTGGCGTTTATGATGGGTTCTCGGCAAATTATTCGGGTGCCGGCTTCTCGAACATGCGTTTCAAATTCCATGGCTTGAGCAAGGACGATTTTGAAGCCTGGGTTGCACGGGTCAAGTCAAACGGAACCGCGCTCAATCAGGACGCTTACATGAAGCTGGAAAAGCCGAGTGAAAAAGACCCTGTGCGCTACTACGCTTCCGCAGAAAAGAACCTGTACAACAAGATTCTGAACCTGTGCGTCGACCCGGACAAAATGTGCGTCGACAAGATGATGCACATCGACATGATGGGCGGATCGGGCAAGGAAAGCGCTGAAAACCGCGAAAAGCTTGAATATGATGCCCGCGGTGTTGATCTGAGCGTCAGCCCTGGTCATGGCCATGGTGCCGCAGACGAGCACTCGTCCGTCAAGACGGACGCAATGCCGGTGTCATCCACCAGCAAGGCTGATGATGCAGCCACACAAATGAACCATACCATGCCGGGAATGAACATGCCCGACAGCGATAAAGACGCAGCGACACCGGAACAGCCGAAAAACTGAACCGCTCTTTCGCCGCACTCAACTCAACGGGGCTTCCCATGTTTTCAAACCCAGACATCATGAAGTTCATCTTCGGGCGTTTGACCTTAGAGTCCATTCCCTATCACGAACCGATCCTTGTGGTGACATTTCTTGCTGTCGCCCTGGGCGGTGCCGTGGTGCTTGGCGCGCTCACCTATTTCAAGCTTTGGGGCTACCTGTGGACGGAATGGTTCACCAGCGTTGACCACAAGAAAATCGGTATCATGTACATGATACTGGCCGTTATCATGCTGTTGCGCGGCTTTGCCGATGCATTGATGATGCGCCTCCAGCAGGCCATCGCCTTCAACGGCGACCCTGGTTTCCTGCCGCCGCACCATTACGATCAGGTCTTCACCGCCCATGGCGTGATCATGATCTTCTTCGTTGCCATGCCTTTTGTCACCGGCCTGATGAACTTTGTCGTGCCGTTGCAAATCGGCGCGCGTGACGTATCCTTCCCGTTTCTGAACAATTTTTCGTTCTGGATGACGGCAGCCGGTGCGATTGTGGTGATGATCTCACTGTTTATCGGTGAGTTTGCCCGCACGGGCTGGCTGGCATACCCCCCGCTGTCGGGTGGGGATTACAGTCCGGGCGTCGGTGTCGACTATTACATCTGGGGTCTTCAGGTCGCAGGTGTCGGTACAACGCTCTCCGGTATCAACCTGATTGCCACCATTGTCAAAATGCGTGCACCCGGCATGACCTTCATGAAGATGCCAATCTTCACCTGGACATCGCTTTGCACCAACGTGCTGATTGTTGCATCCTTCCCGATCCTGACCGCAACACTTGTGCTGCTGTCGCTTGACCGTTACTTCGGCATGAACTTCTTCACAAACGATCTCGGTGGCAATCCGATGATGTATGTGAACATGATCTGGATCTGGGGCCACCCGGAAGTTTACATTCTGGTCATTCCGGTCTTTGGTGTGTTTTCTGAAGTTGTAGCTGCATTTTCCGGCAAGCGCCTGTTTGGCTACAAGTCCATGGTCTACGCAACCTGTAGTATCATGCTGCTGTCATACCTCGTATGGCTGCATCATTTCTTCACCATGGGTTCCGGCGCAAGCGTCAACTCGTTCTTCGGTATCACCACCATGATCATCTCCATCCCGACAGGGGCGAAGATTTTCAACTGGCTGTTTACGATGTATCGCGGTCGCATTCGCTTTGAAGTTCCCATGCTGTGGACGATGGGATTCATGGTAACCTTCGTGATTGGTGGCATGACCGGCGTTCTGCTTGCCGTTCCGCCAGCCGACTTCGTGCTGCACAACTCGCTGTTCCTGATTGCCCACTTCCATAACGTCATTATCGGTGGTGTTGTGTTCGGCGTGTTTGCAGGCATCAACTTCTGGTTCCCGAAGGCATTCGGCTTCAAGCTTGATGAATTCTGGGGCAAGATGTCCTTCTGGTTCTGGCTGGTTGGCTTCTACTTCGCCTTCATGCCGCTTTACGTGCTTGGTTTGATGGGCGTTACCCGCCGCATGAGCGAGTTTGATGATCCATCGCTGCAAATCTGGTTCGTGATTGCTGCCTTTGGTGCTGCTTTGATTGCGGCTGGTATCGGCTCGTTCATCATTCAGATTGCCGTGAGCATCAAGAACCGTGAAAAGCTGCGCGATCTGACGGGCGATCCATGGGATGCGCGGACGCTGGAATGGTCGACATCGTCGCCACCGCCTGCTTACAACTTCGCATTCACACCCGTCGTTCACGATCCGGATGCGTGGGATGATATGAAGAAGCGTGGCTACAGCCGTCCGCTGCTTGGTTTCCGCCCTATCCATATGCCGAAGAACACCGGCACGGGCGTGATCCTGTCCGGCTTGAGCGTTGCTTTTGCCTTTGGAATGATCTGGTACATGTGGTGGCTTGCGATCATTTCCTTTGTTGCAATCGTTGCGGTCTCAATTGCGCATACGTTCAATTATAACCGTGACTATTACATCTCTGCGGAAGAAGTGGTGAATACCGAAGCCACGCGCACCGCTCTTCTGGCAAACAAGGGGTGATCTGATGGATCCGAGAAGCTATAAGGCTGAAAAGCCCGAATTCTACCTCACAGAGGACCATCATCCAGAAAGCAGCACGAACCTTGGGTTCTGGCTGTACCTGATGAGCGACTGCCTCATTTTTGCAATGTTGTTTGCAACCTATGCCGTGCTTGGCCGCAATTATGCGGCCGGCCCCTCGCCTGCTGATCTGTTTGATCTCAAGCTCGTGGCCATCAACACCGCCATGCTGCTGTTCTCATCCATCACCTATGGCTTTGCCATGCTGGCGATGGAAAAGAACAACAAGTCTGCAACATTGGCATGGCTTGCCATCACCGGCCTGTTCGGGATCGTGTTTATCTATCTCGAACTCTATGAGTTTGCCCATCTGATCCATGAAGGTGCTGGCCCAAGCCGCAGCGCGTTCCTGTCGGCATTCTTCACACTGGTGGGCACCCACGGTCTGCACGTGACCTTCGGTATCATCTGGCTGGTGACGCTGATGGTGCAGGTGCAAAAGCATGGATTGAATGAAGCAAACCAGCGCCGCCTGATGTGCCTTTCGATGTTCTGGCACTTCCTGGACGTTGTCTGGATCGGCGTATTTTCCTACGTTTACCTGCTGGGAGTCATCGGATGAGCCAGAACTCACATTCTCACGATCATGGCCATCATTCTGGTGGCCATCAGGCAAGCCACGGCAGTGTCAAGAGCTACGTCACAGGCTTTATTCTCTCGGTGATCCTGACAGCCATCCCATTCTGGTTGGTGATGACAGACGCGATTGAAAACAAGGCGCTTCTTGCCGGTCTGGTTATGGCCATTGGTGCGGTGCAGATCGTGGTTCACATGATCTACTTCCTGCATATGAACACCAAATCTGAGGGTGGCTGGACCATCATGGCGTTGATTTTCACCGTCATTATCGTCGTCATCGCTCTGTCGGGTTCACTCTGGGTCATGCACCACCTGAATACCAACATGATGCCTATGGGCGTCGAAATGATGAGAAACATGCCGTAACCCTCTTGGTTCACCGAGAACCGAGTTATAACGACCGAGGCGGCGTGCAAATGCCGCCTTCACTGTTTCAGGAGCTCAGAGTATGACAGCAGCCCCCGCACAACGACAAAGCTTGACACGCACCGCGGTGCTGTGCGCCTTTCTGCTGCTTGCCTGCGCCTGCTTTGTCGCGCTGGGCATATGGCAAATCGAGCGCCTTGCGTGGAAACGCGATCTGATCGCCCGGGTTGATGCCCGTGTTCATGCCTTGCCCGTATCTGCCCCTTCTGCTGCTGACTGGCCCAGTATCAACCGCGAAAATGACGAATATCGGCGCGTTCAGGTGTCTGGTACATTCGACAACAGCAAGGAAAGCTTCGTCTTTGCCTCGACAGAGCTTGGCTCCGGTTACTGGGTCTTGACCCCTTTGAAAACTGCGGATGGTAACACTGTTCTGATCAACCGCGGTTTTGTTCCTCCAGACCGAAAAGACCCGACAACCCGAACAGAAGCACAATCTTCCGATCCTGTTACCATCACGGGACTTCTGCGCTTGTCAGAGCCTGGCGGAACCCTGCTGCGCTCAAACGGTCCGCAAGCGGATCGCTGGTACTCGCGCGACGTGGCCGCTATTGCTGCAAAGCGCAACCTCACTCGTGTCGCGCCCTATTTCATCGATGCCGATAAATCAGCCTCAAATGCCGCCTACCCCGTTGGCGGGATGACACAAATCCGTTTTCCCAACAGCCACCTTCAATATGCCATAACATGGTTTGTCATGGCCATTATGAGCCTCGGTTTTCTCTGGTTCCTGCTGCGACAGCCGATCAAAAACACCGAGGATCTGTCAGACTCGGAGTGAACCAGACAGATCGGACTTGGCCCACCAGATCTGAACATCTGGAATAGATCGATTTTCTGCGAAAAAGCGGGATAGAGTGCACAGTTCCTGAAATCAGTCTGCCACAGCGCCGGTCTGCGCCTCTTGTACTGCCGGAAAATACTTGATAGGTGAACTCATCATTCCGCGATGTGTTCCTTTATTGGCCTTGCGACATCCCTCAAAAATGTAGCGACAGATGCGTATTTTCTTCATCATCCTGTTTAGTCTGATGGCTTTGATCCGGCCGGTTTTTGCAGACGATTTGACATGGGATCAACGGATTACCAGTGGTCAGCTATCAAACGGGCTGCGCTATTTTCTCTACGATAGTGGCAAGGATGCCGACCCGTTCAATGTCAGGTTGATCGTTCATGCCGGTTCCGTGGATGAGGATCTTCCCAGCGGTATCGCCCATATTCTCGAGCACATGGTCTTCCAGTCAAACGACGCACGTGGCCGCACCATGCATCAGGAGATTGAGTCGCTGGGCTGGCGCACGGGTGTGCAGGTCAACGCCGTAACCCGTGAAACAGAAACGCAATTCATGGTGCGCACGCGCCCGCACGACGCGCTGGATTTGCCCGGATCGCTCCAGTTCCTTGCTGATCTGGTCATGAAGCCGTCGCTGCGTCAGGAAGACTGGCAAAAAGAACGGTTTGTCATCCTGGAGGAACTGCGCCAGACCGTCAATCTCGCAGAACGTGTAAGCCGCCTCAGAAAGACGGCGTTGCGGCCCGGATCACGTTATGTCGATCGTCCCACCATCGGCACCCATGCCGGCATTTCACGCACAACGATTGACGATATACGGCAGTTTCACCAGAGCTTTTACCGCGCCTCGAACATGACCCTGATCGTCTCCGGGCATATCCAGCCTGAGGCAGCCCAGGCCGCGATCGAGCGGATTTTCGGCACAGCACCGACACTGAAAGCACCGAATCGAGACTATCTCATTCTTCCGCTCAAAAAGGGGGTCAACGTTGCTCTGGTGCAGGATCCGGCCGGCACGAGTTCGCAGGTCACCTATGCCTTGCGCAATACCATGCCAGCCCGGAAAACCGATGCCGGACAATTTGCCTATCTACAGCAGTATTTTCTAACGAGACTGATCCGCGATGCGGTGGAGACCGAGGCACCCTACCACCGCAACATTGCCAGCAGCCTTGGCTTTGTCGCACAAGAGACAACCGCAGAACGCATGATTCTCGCCTTTAATGCCAAAGCGGCAAACCATGCCGCCGCAACCGACGTGCTGCTGGAGACGGTGGAGCGGCTGCGGCGTGACGGATTGTCACGCCCAGGGTTCGATGCACTCATGGCGAAGACGCGAACCATTAACAAAAACAATCGGACAGCCGCAGAAAACCGGACTTTTGCCGAATGGGAGGACCGTATCGCGTCTGCCGTGCTGAGCGATTCTGTCGTTGAAAATCCGGGTGAAAGAATGAAGCGCACGACGGCGCTTCTGGACCGGGTCACGTTTGAGGGACTGAATGCCCGATTGCGTGACATGCTGTCCGCCGAAGATCAGGTTCTCTTCTATCAGGTTCGAGGCGGCCTGTCGGTCACCCTGCCGGATGCGGCATCCATCGAGCAAAAAAGGCAAGACTGGGCGCAGTTGAAAGAAATGCCGGAGCGTGGGCCAGCGCCTGTGCAGGTAAAGGCAGCCACAGCACCGGAATGGCCAGCAGAAAAACGGATCGAGACATCAGGGCGCATCGTGGCCGCAAGCCGCAAAACGAATCCCGAGATCATCGAGTGGAGCCTGTCGAATGGAGACAAGGTTGTCTGGCTGGTGCGCAATACGGCGGATGGCAAAGTCTATCTCTCAGGGCAGTCGCGTCCCGGATTCCGCAATCGGACCTTTGACAGCGTCGCATCGCAAGCCGCGCTGCAACTGTTCATGCAAAGCGGCTACGGTTTCTGGACCCAGGCCGACTATGACCTGTGGGCGGCAAAGCAAAAGCAGACATGGAGCTTTGCCCTCAAGGAGGGCTATCTGGATGCCGGAATTGCAACCAATCCTGCCGATCTGCCGAAAATGCTTGAAACCTATGCCGCAACCATCGCCTATGGCGGCGTCAGGCAAGAGGCCGTGGACACCTTCAAAGAGCAATTCTCTGCAAGCTCACAGAGTTTTTACAGCCCAACGACAGAATTGCTCTATGGCAAAGCAGAAGACAGCGAGAGCGCTGAAGCACTCTCAATGGTCCAGCCTGCGGAGTTCACTCGCATCGCACAGGCGCATCTCGCCATGCCGGTCACGTGGTTTGTGGTTGGGCCGGAGCCTGATGCCGCGACCAGTAGCACCTTTGGCAAGGTTATCGGTGCGGTCGAACGAAAACCCACACTGGAGCCGGAACCGCTCTTGCAGCAGGCAGGCCATCATTCCAGTGCGATACAGGTTTTTGATGACAATCGCGCAAGGGTGGAGATCTCATTCTACAGTTCTTACGATTGGACCCCGGAAGCAAGCTTCCTCGTTTCGACATTGACGCCTCTTGCCCAGCAGAGCCTGAAGAAAGAACTGCGCAATGTTCTCGGCGGCATATACAGCCTCGAATTCGAGCTGGAAATTGCACCGGACAAAGATCGGGCCATCGGCACATTGGCCTTCTTTTGCGCTCCCGAGCGGGCGAAGGAGTTGACCGCGGCAGCTCTTGCTGTTCTGGACCGGATGCCAACAGTCGCCGGACAGGCGGATATTGCAAAACTGCGGACGGATATTGCCTTTGCAGAAGCGAGCCGATTGCAGGATCCAAACACATGGTTGCGACGACTGGCGCTCAGCTATCACCGTTATGGCAATGCCGGCTATCTGGAGCGGATGAATGAGCTTGGTGAAAAGGTGACGGCCAGCCGCCTGCAAGCCTATGCGAAACAGGTTTTTCGCACAGAGAATGTTGCTGTCATGACAAAGCTGCCCTTGCCCTCCGCCAAGGAGAACGATGGATTCGCGGTTGAATGAATGGCTTACCGTTCCTTGCAACGCCCAGACTGAGCCACGATGGCCAGAAGCAGCTGCGCCCTGCCATGTGGGGACGCTGATGAGCGGAGACGCGCAACGGCTTGATGATGCGTTCCTTGCCATGCGGCAGTCTCTGCTGCGGGCGATTTATCGGATCGTCCGCAATGATGCGGAGGCGGAGGAACTGACCCATGATGCCTATCTGCGTGCGCGTCGCGCGCTGGAGCAGGGAGATCCGGGTAATATCGAAGCCTTTCTGTGGCAGACCGCACGGAACCTCGCCTTTGACCATCTTCGTCGGCGGAACGTGCGTTCAAGACATGAAAACGAGAGTTTTGACGCGGAAGAGGCTGTCGGCGTCGCTGATCCACAGCCCAGCGTCGAGGAGCAGACCATTCAGAAGGATATGGTTCTGGCTTTCAATCGGGCATTGCTGAAATTGCCGCCAAGAGCGCGTTCGGTCTGGTGCCTCAGTCGACTGGAGGGGCTTCCCTATCCAGAAATAGCAAAGCGTCTGGGTGTTTCACCGAACACGGTGTTCAACGACATGAAAATGGCCATGGCTGTTCTTCTTGAACTGCGCGAGAGGATGGAGCGTTGAACGGCATGAGCATTGCAGAAAAATTGCACGCTGACAGCGACAACACGTGTGTTTCCCGCTACCGCACCTATCACCCCATATGGCACACAAAACGTCGCTATCGCTCTTTATATTTTTTGCATAATTTTCTCGTTAAACCAATTCCGGGTTAAAGAATGATACAATATCTATTCTTGCAGGATTCATTGGAGGGTAGCCATGGTTGCGCAAATTGAAGCAGGGGGTAGCCCCTCCTACAGGCCGCCGGATGCACTCACAGACGCAGCCATCGAATGGTTCCTGAAAATGCAGGCTGGCGAAGCGAAACAGGCAGAACTGGATGCCTGGCTTGCTGCTGATCCGGGTCGGCGTGAACGATTTGCAGCCGTGCAATCTTTATGGAACTGTCCCGCCCTGACTGCGGCAACAGCCGAGATTGCACCAGCATCGCATATCCAAGCTGCCGCAGGCCGACGCGCCATTCAAGGATCACGGTTCGTCCGTGCCGGGGCACCGCGGTTGCGACGCCTTATGCCTGCTCTGCTGGCCGCGTCGATTGCACTGGCCGTCATCCTGCCGCTGCTGAGCAACTGGCTGCTGCGGCCCTCGCCGGACTTTCAAACGGGTCCGGGTCAGATTGCAACCTTTGTGCTCCCCGATGGCTCACATATGCAGCTCAACAGTCGCAGTTCTGTCGCCGTCGATTTTGCGGATGGGCGCAGGGCTGTCCGTCTGATTGAAGGTGAGGCATTTTTTGACGTCGCCCATGATGCCGCCCATCCTTTTATCGTCCGTGGAGGCTTCGGGCAGGTGCGGGTGACGGGAACACGATTCGATGTTGCGCGCGATGACGATGAGGATGTCGTGCATCTGGAAAACGGCAGTGTCACGCTGGAGGATGATCGAGCCGCGCAGAGGATGAACATGCGGCCCGGCCAGACGGCCGCTCTCCGCCGCAACTCCATTCAATTGCTGCCAGATGATGATACGGAAAGCCGCCTTGCCTGGCGGGATGGCTGGGTGCAGCTTTCAAGCGTGCCGCTTGGTCAGGCCCTTCGGGAAATCGCACGCCATACCGATCTTCGCATGATAACGTCGCCCGGCGCTCAGCTTGATACGCCAGTCAGCGGCTCGTTCCGCATTGCCGATGCGCGTGCGGCAATTGACACAATTGCAGCAGCGGGCGGGGCAAAGGCCAGAAGCCTGCCCGGAGGAATCGTGTTTATTCATTAAAGCAAGTCGCGTTTCATTGTCCTCAATGAAACCATAACATCGATGCGACACGCTTCAGAATCTGTCATGGACACGATTGGGTCCTGTTGATTTTCGTCAATATAAAATCATGCTTTAAACTCTCATGTTTTTTTGTGAGAACCATGCCGCCCGAACGTCATCCTATTTGAGCCGCCGTGTATGAGATGCGGCCGTGGGGTTTACAAAGGGTAAAAGGGTCTGAAGACCCGGGGATAAAATGGCAGAGCGTTCAGTTTCAGTTGGCAAGTGCAACCTTGCCGTTTTCATGATGTCTACCGCGCTTTTCACAGTCTTTGTTTCTGCGCAAGTGGTTAAGGCGCAGGGGGCGCCGACACAGTCATCAAACGTTGGTGCGGTTGGCATTTCCATTCCGTCGCAACCTCTGGAAACCGCCCTGCGCGCCTATGCCCGGCAGACCGGGTGGCAGACAGGATATGCGGCCGCGCTGGTTGCCGGCAAGGTATCGAGAGCGGTGTCTGGCCAGACTGATCCGCTGTCTGCATTGCGCACTATGCTGGCCGGTTCAGGAATCGAGATTCGCGTCACAGGAAACCGGGCCGTTTCTCTTGTTGCGTCCGGCACACCAGCAGCCGATGCAACGGCGGCAAACGGCACAACCGTGCTTGAGCAAATTACTGTAACGTCTGTGCATGGCGGCGTATCCCTTGGCACCGATAGCGTGGCAGATACAGGGACGACGACGGTCAGCGGCGGTCAGCTTGCCGCGCGCTCTGAGGGCGGCGATGCCAACGGTGTTCTGCGAAATCTTGCCAATGTCCAGTATCAGAATGATGTCGACGACGATGCTGGCATAAACGACCAGACGGTGATTGACCTGAAGCCGCGCGAAGTGTCCATTTCCGGAGCCCGCGTTTATGAAAACAACTTCATCCTCGACGGCATGGAAATCAACACCGCGACCGGCAGTGAAGAGCGTTATGGAGAAGAGACGCTGTCGGATGGCAGCCCTCCCAATGTCGATCGCGTCTACGGGCTTCACTCGCAAACGGTCTATGTTCCAACAGAATTCCTGGCCTCGACCACAGTGATCGACAGCAATGCCTCGGCCAAATACGGCAACTTTCAGGGCGGTGTTGTCTCTTATAAATTGCAGGATGCACCCAAGAGCCGATGGCAGGGCAGCGTCTCGACTGATTTTACCACCAGCCGGTGGACCGACTATAATCTGGCAACGGAAGATGGCCTTAATCCTAGGAACGTCGATCCAAACGAATATTTAAAACGCAGACAGGCCGTTTCGGTCGGTGGCCCGTTGCTCGATAATGTCAGCGTGTTGTTTGGCTATAGTCGTGAGAGTGCAGTCACCGAAAAGGACAAGTATTATCAGTACACCGAAACGGACACTGTCAAACAGGACTCGCTCAAGCAGTTCTACCGGGGGCAAGTGAAGGCCGAGACGGACCATGGTGATTTGACCTTCGAACTCGGATACACGGATTATCACCAGAACTGGACCAATGCCGGCTGGCGAAACATGCAGGTTGACGTCGAAACCACCGGCCTCACATCCAAGCTGGAGCATGAGTATGAGTTTGACGACGTGAGTCTGGGTGGGGTTGACCTGTCGAACCTCAAGCTCCAGTCCAGACTGACCTACGGCAGTTCCAATACACTGAACGACATGAACGGCAATCTGGCACGTGCCTATAAGCAATCCTACACCCGCAGCAGATCAAATGGTGGCGGACTTTGGGAAAGCACGGAGCTTTCAGATTGGTGCAGAACCGTCACAACCGCCTCGCAGACAATCTGCTATGATGGTGCCACCGGCGATAAAGAGCAGGGACAAGACCAGTACCGCGCATCCGAAGAGCTGACTGGCGACATCTGGAACGGTTCCTTTACCCTTGGCGGCGAGTTTTCGCACACCAAAGGCTATCGCCGACGCCCGGAAGATGCGCTCTACTATGGTGCCTATACCTCGTTGGGGGAGGTTTCTCGCTCCATTTCCCGCTTTACCTGCAACACAACCGAGGAATGCTCTGCCGAACAGTTTGCCAGCACCAAGACCGTCTACAGCGCCTTTGACATCAGCGCCGAACTGAACAAGCTGGCCACCTATGCAGAGCTGGAGCAAAAGTGGGACTGGTTTGAAGTCCGCGGCGGCGCGCGTCTGGACTATGACGACTATATGGAAAATCTCAACCTTTCGCCGCGCGTTGTCGCCACCTTCAAACCCATGGAGGATCTGGCGTTTTCAGTGGGGGCGAACCGCTATTATGAAGGGCAGTCGCTGGCATTTGCCATTCGTGATCAGCAGCCAAGGGCGCAGTCTTACACCAGAACTCAAAGCAGTGGCGTTGTCGGGTCGACATGGAGGGCGGCCGCCATTACCGGTAATTATACCAACAGCGCCTCCGATCTCGATACGCCCTATACCGATGAGCTGACCTTCAGCCTGAGCGGAACCGAGCCATTGCTTGACGGCAAGTGGCGTTTGCGCTTCCTCGATCGCCGATCGCGCGAGCAATATGCTTCCGAGACCAACGGCCAGACGCGGACTCTCACCAATGATGGCTACGGTGCCTATCAGTCCTTCACGGCAGAATACGAAAAGGAGCTGGAGGTCACAGGAAAGTATGGCCTGGACGAAGCCAGTCTCACCACATCCATCACCTGGTCGCGGCGCGAGGTCTCCAACAACAGCTATTTTGATAGCGATTATGAAGACGAGTTTGTCTGGTATAAAAACCAGTCCTACACCCTTGCTGGCTTTAATGTCGTGACTGGAAATATGGATATTCCGCTGCGCCTGCAAACTGGCCTTGGCACCAAGTGGCTCGACAGCCGCCTCAGCGTTGATGTCTCTGCCAACTATAATTTCGGCTACACCGGCGTGAAAAACACAGATCAAACCATTACTGTCGGCGGCCTCCAGCATGAAGTCTATGAGGATTTCGACTTTGATCCGGTGTTTACGGTGGATCTTGCCACGAGCTTCAAGGTCTATGAAAAGAATGATACGGGGCTGAGCCTCAATCTTAAGGTCAGCAACCTCCTTAATGAAATGGGAAATGCAACAGCATCGACCACAAACCCATGGACGATCGGACGAACCGTGTGGGTCGGAGCGCGCGCCACGTTCTGATAACGTGCTGACGGTTTATGCCGAGAGTCATTTTCAATGAATCTCGGCATGACAGCATCGAACCGAAAACCGGCTCCCACTTTTCGGACCAAAGCTGTCGATGTTGACGGAGAACCATCCGCAACAGTACCGGAACAAATGGCACATCCTACCTGCCGAAGACGTGGAGCGCTCAAGGGTCTGTCAGGTTCAGATTGAACCATGGTACACGACGCAAACGTTTTTTCGGCTACGCCACCCCCTCATCCGGCTACCGCCACCTTCTCCCCGCTGGGGAGAAGAGACCAGGCTGACAGCACTGAATTTAAAATTAATGGCGCAAGAGCAAAACGCTACCTCATGCCTCTTCTCCCCAGCGGGGAGAAGATCCCGGCAGGGAGATGAGGGGGCAAGCGGCAGATCAAAACGTTTGCGTCGTGTACTGTGAGATTGAACCAGACAGACTCTCAATTTCTTTGTTTTCGTTTGTCTGATCAGTAAAACCGGGTTCCACTTTTCCCTGACAAACTCCAGCCTATGCTGGACGCGCCAGCCATCGTCGCATACCTTAACCAAAACGGTTTCCGGCAAACCGGCGCGGCGCATAGGAACACAAGGCAGACAGCAATCCTCACATCGAAAATGAATACATAGGCACAAAACAAATCGTTAAATGCGAATTAAATCGCCGAAATTGAGCATTTATTGATTTGGCATGTTGTCCGCCTTTGAAAAAATGTATACATATTTCAAAAGAGGACGGGAGGACAGGATGGAACAGCCAATTTTCTCGCAAACGTCAGAGCAGGATAATGGTCCCTCTGGCCATGACAGCCTGATCTCGGGCTGGTCCATTGAGGTGATGCCACGAACCGCGGCAAAGATTGCAGATTTTAGAGATCTGCTTCCACCCGGCACGCGAGTTTACATCGCGCATATTGATGGAACATCTGTTGAGGATATGGTTGCAACGGCCCGGCGGCTGAATGCTGAAGGCTTCCCCGTAATACCGCATATTCCTGCCCGCAGCATTGCCAGCCGGAACGCGCTGGAAGATCTTCTCAACCGCTATCGCAGCGAGGCTGACGTGCGGCAGGCCCTGTTGCTGGCAGGCGGCACTGCCAAGCCACAGGGCAGTTTGAACAGCTCGATTGACCTGATTGAAACCGGACTGTTTGACCGCATGGGCTTCACAAACCTGCATATAGCCGGCCACCCGGAAGGCAATAAGGATATAGACAAGGACAATTCCACCACAGAAGTGGACAGAGCCTTGCTTTGGAAATGCGATTTTGCCCGCCGAACTGACGCCAAGGTGGCGATTACCACGCAATTTGCCTTTGATTCCACCTGTATTATTGATTGGGCTGAGCGGATTGAGGCCCTTGGTGTACACCTGCCCATTCACGTTGGCATTGCCGGCCCTGCCAAGCTGCAAACATTGATCAAATATGCAATATCCTGCGGCGTTGGCCCATCCCTGAAAGTGCTGCAAAAGCGTGCGCTGGATTTGCGAAAACTGCTGATGCCCTATGAGCCAACCGATATTGTCGCGCAACTGGTGGCCTATAAAGCCAAGAACCCCAACAGCCTTATCAGCAAATTGCACATGTTTCCTTTGGGCGGCATAGAAACGGCCAGCCGCTGGATCGGCCAATACAGCGATTGAGCCTGCATTCTGTTGATCAAAGAGTTTTTTACTTCTGGCGTTTTAACGTGGTTTTTCGCCCCGCTGCCGCGACGATCATGGCCACGAGAAATACCGAGATGATGAAAATACTACCGGACATGGCGTAGATCGTTGGCGATGCGCCGCCATTCATCTTGCCAAACAGCACCACCGGCAGCGTATTCTGGCGACCGGCGAGATAGAAAGCCCGTGTAAATTCATTCAGCGACAGCAGGAAAGAGAAAATGAACGCGCTGATCAGCCCAGGGCGGATCAACGGCAATGTCACATCCCGAAACTGTCGCCATTTGCTGGCACCAAGATCAGCCGCGGCCATCAGATAGGCGGGACGAACCGCCGAAAAACTGGTGAGGATAACAATGAATGCAAAGGGCATTGCCCAAAGCAGATGCCCCGCAACCATTGTCAGACTGGATGATTTTATCCCCAGACGGCTGAACACAGTGGATAACGCCAGCCCCTGAATCACGCCCGGCACAAACATCGGCAGGATCACCCCCATGAACCACGAGGCCCGGCCTTTATGCAGCTCGAAATAGGCAAGCGCTGCCAAAAGCGACAAAACCGTCGCCAGCGCTGCCGTAAGCAACGCCACCAGCGCTGACTGCTGCAAAGCAACAATCAAGGCGCGATCGGCAGGCAGTGCCATATACCATTTCACCGTTATATCGGCCAGATTGGGCAGGCCCGGTTGCAGTGCCGGATTGAAGGAAACACCCAGCAGATAAAGCGGTGGAGCATAAATCACCAGCAAGCCGAGGATGGTGATTGTCCAGATCAGCAGACGATTTGCCAAGCCCTCTGCCATGATCATGTTGATTGATCCTCAAACAATGCGGTCAGGCCAAACGCTTTATTGCCAATCAGCACAAGCCCAAACACAACCAGCAGCATCACCACAGAAATCGCAAAGGCCAGCGGATAATTGGCCACCCGCATCACATCATTGATCATGATGGTGACAACTGAGGCTCCGGCACCGCCCAGCATTTGCACCTCGGTGGATGAGCCTGCCACCATAACAAACACAAACAGAAATCCGGCAAACAGGCCAGAGCGGGTCAAGGGTAGCAGGATCGTCCAGACAATCCGCCAGAAACCGGCTCCGAGATCCTGAGCAGCAGATAAAATCGTGCGATCCACACGCCGCATGGACAGCAGCAGCGGAAAGGTCGCAAACGGCAAGTAGGATGCAACAAGACCAACAATCACGGCAAAATTGCTAAACAGCAGCCAGTCAAGCGGCCCATCGGTCAACCCCATGGCCTGGAGCCAGGTGTTGATCAAACCTGTACGCCCCAACACCAGCCGCCATGAAAACGAGCGGATCAGATAGGAGGTAAAAAACGGAATGGTCATCAAGGCCAGCAGCACCAGCCCAAGGCGGCGACCGGCCAGAAAATGCACGGCATAGGCGGCGGGATAGGCAAGGAACAGGCAAATCACCGCCGTCAGAAAAGCCTTGGTCAGGGTGGAGACAATAACGGTCCAGCGGCCATCATTGAGAATGCCAGCATAGCCCGCAAGGCTGAAATCAGGCTTGATCCAATAGCTGGATGGATCCCACGACCAAAAGCTCCAGACCAGAACCACCATCAGGGGCAAAAGACCAAACACCACAATTGTCAACGCCGGTGGCAGCAAAAGTGTTAGGCCAGCCCCGCGCAATCCGCTCTTCATGCCGTCTCCTTTTACCAATGCGCGACACTCATATCATACCATGCCATTGACCGCCTCTGCCCGGCAGTGCAGAGGCGGTCTTTCTCGCATCGTCACATCTCAGGCATTGCGCAGCTTCTGCCACCACTCTTCATAGAGCTGGAAATTATCCGGGCGGGCATTTTGCCAGAAGACCTTGCCAGCAAATTTGGATTTCACATGATCCGCAAGAGCTGCAACAGCTTCTGGCTTGTATTGATCGGGATGGGCCTTGGCATAAACAAGATTGTTATCCGTCGGCACCAGATAACCACGTGTCTGCCCCAGTTCGCAGCCATAAAACCCACTGAGAAGACCGTTGACAAACTGATGGGCCACATCCGTCACGCCGCGTTCACCAGCACCTTTCAGAAGCACCATATTGTTGGCCCAGCCTTCATAGCCTTCAACAGGGGCGGCATAATCAACCTTCAGCCCCCGTTTGCGGCCTTCATAGACAATCGGCTCCCAGCCGGTCATGGCATCAACTTCTTCATTGGCCACCAGTTGAACGCCTTGTTCCCAGCCATTCCAGAAGGTTCTGAACTGACCGTCTTTCTTGTGCTTGATCAGAAATTCCATCACCAGACCAAGCTCGGATTCACTCAGATTGCCTGGGTCTTTGATGGGTTGATTTTCGCTTTCTTTCAGATAGATCGCGGCAAAAATGGCGCTGTTGATCCAGGCGTCTTCCATCGCCACCCGGCCTTTAAGCTTGGGGTCAAAAATCACGCCGTAGCTGTCAACCTTGCCCAGTTTATCGGCGCGATAAATAATCGAGTCGGCATTCACAACGGTTGGAATGCCGTACTGCTTGCCATCATGCTTGAGATAAGGAATGTCGCGTGCCCATTGCCAAATGCTGTCGAAATTGGCGATTTTGCTCACATCCCACGGAATAATCGCCCCCTGACGAGCCAATTCCTTTTCAGTGCCACCCTGAAAACCACCAATGTCGAAAAGATCGTTTGCATTGCCTGCAACAAGGCGGGCAACAACAGGACCAAGATCATTGCCATTATCGGTAAATTCAGGCGAAACGCCGACCTGTTTGGCAAATTCTGCCCACTTGGCACCAATATCGAGGGTCGCAGTTCCCCAGAAAGCAACGGAGGCCTGGTCTGCCGCAGCGGCCCCTTTCAAAAATCCAACACTGCCAACTGCGGCCGCCAAACCACCAGCACCCGCCAGCTTCAACAGCCCTCGTCGCTGCATATTGCTCCAGCCGGCTGAAAATCCATCATGTGAGCGTCTCGTCATTTCAGTTCCCTCTTATTGATTATTGGGTCGTATCATTTTTGGGCAACGCTTCGAAACGGACATCAAAGCGCTCCACCGCATCTTATCCAGCCGCCGTCAGCAAAGCTGCATCTGGCTTGAGCCGCACAATCACCTTTTGTCCGACGACCAGCAATGGCCCTCCCGCATCCAGCGCCATAACCAATGTCTGACCATCCGCAAATGCCAGTTTGACATCACGATACAGGCCGCGAAATGTGGTTTCAACAACTGCGAGCGAAAGCGTATCACCACTTTCGGCGTCACCCTGATCCAGCACAATCCGGTCCGATCGAATGACCACAAGGCTTGTTGCGGCATCATGATGTGTGGCACCACTGACAGGCACAGGCTGGCCGCCAATCACGGCAACCGCTTGATCACCACGCGCTTCAAACCTCTCGGCACGCAACTGGTTTTCCATGCCGACAAAACGCGCAACGAAAGCATTCGCAGGTGATTGGAAAAAACGCTCGGGGCAATCAAGCTGTTCAATCCGTCCCTTGTGCATGATGGCCATACGGTCGGAGAGGCTCAGAGCCTCATCCTGATTGTGCGTCACAAGCACGAATGTCGCGCCGGTACGCTTGTGCAAGCGGCCAAATTCATCGCGCATCTGCTGGCGAAGTCGCTCATCCAGTCCGGTCAGAGGCTCATCCAGCAACAAAATGCCTGGCTCCATCACCAATGCCCGCGCTAAAGCCACCCGCTGACGCTGGCCACCAGAGAGCAGATTCACATCCCGCTCGCCAAAGCCGCCCAGTTCGACCATATCGAGCATGGCGTTCACCCGAGCGGCAATATCCCTGGTCGACAGCCCGCGCAGGTTCAGGCCGTAGCTGATATTTTGCGCAACGGTCATGTGGGGAAACAGACCCAACCCCTGAAACACGGTATTGACGGGGCGTTTATTGGCCGGAACATCCACCACATCCTGCCCGTCAAACAGGATTTTGCCCGAACCCGGTTTTTCAAAGCCACCAATCAGTTTCAAAAGCGTGCTTTTGCCGCTGCCGGACGAGCCAAGCAGCGTGAAAAATTCTCCCGCCTTGATCTCCAGAGACAGCGCATCCACGGCCTTGTTCGGGCCGTAGCTGCGCGTCACATTATCGATCCTGATCGATATTGCCATATCCGATTGCCTAAGCCTTCTGTTCACGAATGATAAGAATGCCCGTATCGGTCACAGTCACAGACTGCCCGTCAAGAACCAATGTGGTCGCCGTGGATTCTTCCACCAGCAAAGGTCCATCAATCGCCTGATTGAGAGGCAAAAGTCCCCGTTCAAAAACCGGGCACGCCTGCCAGCCAAGGTCGCGGCCAAAATAAACGTTTCTCACCCCGGTCTGTGCTCCGGCAACCGTCAACCCCTCACCTTTCAGGCTGGGCAGTGAAATCACCCGCTCATTCAGCACCGCTTCAAGATGCAACATTGTCAATTCAATATCGGAGTCAGTGAGGCGGAAAGAATAGGTGCGCTCGTGCACATCGTGAAAACTCTGGCGGAAATCTTCAAGGGTGAAATCCTCGCAGAAGCTTGCAAAAACGCCATGCTCCTGCCCCTTGTAGCGCGCTTCGATCTGATAATTAAAGCGGATACTGGCATCACAACCTGCGGAGAAATAGGCAATCGCCTGCTGCTCCAGCGCCTTGAACCGTGCATGGGCAAGCGATAAAGCATTGCCTTGCAAAGGTGAGAACCAGGTTTCGCGGAAATCGGCACGCGGTTCTGCGGCCAACATGCCCCATGCGGAAAATATGCCCGGATGCATCGGCACAACGGTGGATTTGACCTGCAACTCACGGCCAAGGTGACTTGCAAGTGCAGGCCCTGCACCGCCGCTGATCAGCAGGGACACATCGCGCGGATCATGCCCGCGCTGTACCGTCACCAGTTTCAGCGCATTGATCATGGTTGCATGGGCAATCTCGACAATCGCCTGTGCGGCATCTTCAATGGACAGGTTCAGCGGACCGGCAATGGTTGCAATTGCCTGTGCAGCCTTGTCCTTGTCCAGCGCCATGGTTCCGCCCGCAAATGTGGCCGGATCAAAAATACCGAGGGTCAAAAGCGCATCCGACAATGTCGGCTTGTCTCCGCCGCGACCATAGCAGGCCGGACCCGGATTCGAACCCGCACTTTCCGGCCCAACGTGCAGGGCACCGCGTTGATCAATCCACGCCAGAGAGCCACCGCCCGCACCAATTTCGACAATATCCACCACCGGAACCTGCACCGGATAGCCCGGCTGAATACGGGTATGCTCCAGTTTGTATTCCGCATTCAATGTCGGTCTGCTGTTATGAATCAGCGAGCATTTTGCCGTGGTGCCGCCGACATCAAAGGACAGAATGTCACGTTCGCCAAGCGCGGCCCCAATGCGGGCAGCCCCTGCAACGCCCCCTGCCGGACCAGACTCAATCAGGGTCAACGGGCTATGCGTGACGTGATCGAAAGACGAAATACCACCATTGGACTGCATGGCGTAATAAGGGCAGGTCAGGTTTCGGCGTATCAGCGATTCTTCCAGCCGCTCAAAATAATGTTGGATGATCGGCTGGACATAGGCGTTCAACACGGTCGTGTTGCTGCGCTCATATTCCCGCCATTGCCGCGACACCTGATGGCTGGGGCAAATGGTGGCAAACGGCAAAGCATCAGCGAGAATATCGGCACAAATGGCTTCGTGTTCGGGGTTGGCATAGCTATGCAGAAACAGAATAGCCACAGCATCGACATCTTCAGCCTCGCAGGCACGAATGATCGGGCGCAGATCACACAGTTCCAACGGCTGAAGCACACGGCCAGAAGCATCCACCCGCTCGCGCACCTCAAAGCGCAAATGGCGCGGCACAAATGGTTCCGGGCTTTGAAATTGCAGATTATAAAGGTCTGGACGATTGCCACGGCCAATCTCTAGCACATCCCGAAAGCCTGCCGTGGTAATCAGCGCTGTTTTCGCACCTTTGCGCTCAGTGATCGCATTGATCACCGTTGTGCCGCCATGGGCAAAAAACGTGACATCGCGGACCCGCAAGCCATCCTTTTTTTCGCTCATGTCAATCGCCGATAACACGCCTTCGGACTGGTCATTCGTTGTCGTCAGGCTCTTGGCCGTGAACACTTCGCCGGTGCGTTCATCATAGCCAACGAGGTCTGTAAAAGTACCGCCTACATCTGTTGCCAACCGGATCATTGCACATTCCTCCCTTTATAACCGTAGAGACTGGAAGCGACGTCCTCGCCCAAAAGCCCATTTTGAATATCAGCAGCAATCATCAGCGGATCCCGCTCAGCCGGATCGCCCCAGCCGCCACCGCCGCCCGTGACAACGCGCAAAATGTCACCCTTATCCAACGCAATATGCGCCGACCGCCCGTGATGGGAGCTTGCTCCATCGGCAGTCACCACCTGAAGGCGATTGGCTGTGCCAGGATGTCCATTCTCCATGCCCCATGGCATGGTTCTGGTCCGGCCAAAGCTGCAATAGGCTGTGGTCTTGTCAGAAAGCACCTGATATTCGCGGACAATACCGAAACCACCCCGCCTGCGACCGGCCCCCACGCCGCCTTCAACGTTGAAACCATAGCGTTTCACCAACAGCGGAAAGCGCGCTTCCATCACCTCCACCGAATAATTATAGGTGTCGCCATCGGTCAGGGCGATCAATGCGCTCGCACCGTCATGATCACGGCTTGCACCCCAGCCACCATGCTGTGGCTCGATATGAATAAAGGGCGCACCGCTCTGATCTTTCCCCGCGATATAGATCACGCACAGGCTGGAATAGGAGCCAGCCGAAAATCGCTCTGGCACCAGCGGCGCAAGCGCTTTCCACACCAGCTCAGAGGCATGAACCGAACCTTCATAATACCAGCCCGTCGGGGATGGCTTTTCCGCTGTAAACACTGTACCGGCCGGAGCAATCACCGACAAAGGTCGAAACCAGCCTTCATTGGAAGCGGCCTGCGGCCCGACAAGCGCCTTCAGAATGGTGCGCACAGCGGATTCCAGCGCGCCGCGCGCGCAATTGATCGGACCTGTAACAGCAGGTGGACATCCCGTGAAATCGACCGTGATGCCATCACCGGCAATGGTCACGGCAACCTGCACCGCAATTGGCGCGTCGGACACGCCATCACCATCAATGACATCGGTGGCGTGATAGACGCCATCCGGCAACTCCGAGAGCGCGCGTCGGCTCAACGCTTCGCTGACATCCAGAAGATGGTCAAAGCTGGCGGACACCGTCGAGAACCCATATCTTTGCGCCATCTCATGCACCCGGCGGGCCGCAACCCGAACGGTTGCGATCTGCGCGGTCAAATCGCCCATGGCCACATCAGGCATACGCACATTTTCAAGGATGATATGCAGAATATCGCTGGCCAGCACATCATTGCGGACAATCTTCACACCCGGCAGGCGCAAGCCTTCCTGAAACACCGAGGTCGCATCTGGTGCAAGACTGCCCGGCACAGACCCACCCACATCCAGATAATGGGCGACATTGATGGCATAGGCCAAGATGTGACCATCAACGAAAATCGGTTTGACAATGGCAAAATCGCAAGCATGTGTGCCGCCGGAATAGGGATCGTTGGTCAGCAGCACATCACCATCCGACAAACTATCGGCAAAACGCGCAATCAAGGATTTAACCTGCTGGCCAAAGGTGCCGGTAAACAGTGTAATGCCGTTCATCTGGGCAACCAGTTCACCCTTGGCTGTCAACAGGCCGCAAGCAAAATCAAGCACTTCGTAAATAACCGGACTCATACTGGTGCGCGCCATGACGATGCCCATTTCGTCAACGGTTGCAATCAGCTTTCCCTCGATGATTTCCTGCGTCACCGGGTCAAAAAGACGTCCACCAGCCAGCATGATATTCACATCCCAATTCAATCATTGGGAGTAGACTACCTTCACAGGACACTCGCGCCAACCCTGCCATATGGGTAGGCTTACCCGAGTCGCAGCCCACCCATATGGGTAGGTTGTGCATATCGTCACATGCATCTTTTGATTTTACGCCAAAATACCGATCGTACGCGCTGCCGTCACCGCCGCAGTGCGGGTGGTCACATTGAGTTTGGCGAAAATATTGCGGAGATGGAATTTGATGGTGTTATCGCTCAAGGCCAGTTTGCGGCCAATTTCCTTATTGCTGAACCCGGCGCTTAAAAGCTGGATGACCGCCAGTTCACGCTCCGTCAACGTATCCGATGGGACTGGCAAGGACAATTGCGGCGCACTTTCCGCCAAGGCCCGATAAGGTTTATAGGGCTCCAGAATGGCTTGAAGGCGCGTCCTCAAGACGGCTGAAAAGTCGCTGGCTGCTGCACAATCCAGCAAAAGCGCAACAAGCTTCTCACCTTCAATGCAAACAAGCGAACGATAATCCTCAAGCGGAAAATTCAGCAGCAGATCTGCAAGCCGCACAGACACCAAAGGCAGCTTGTCCTCTGCCGCCAGAAGACGAATATCAAGGAGCGCCAGTTCAATCGATCTGACCACATGGGACTTTCGGGTCTGATGCGCCCGCAACCAGTCAAACACTGCCCTTGCACGGGGCAAATCGCCAGCGGCAAGATAAATCCGTGTCCACAGCAAAGCGGGCGTTGTGCCGCGCAGATGGGTGGCAAGATCATTATCAAGCTCCGAATATATCGTCGAAGCCCCAAAACCATTGGCCTCAGCATAGCGGATGGCCTGCTCGACATCGCCGCCCTCCGCCAGAAGCAACGCCCGTTCGCCATCAATCAGGCGGATCAGACGATCAAAACCCCGACGCTTGGCCACAGGCCTTGTACGGTCCATCAACGTGTGAGTGGCCAAGGCATCGCCCGTCAACCGCGACACAATCTGCTGGCCCATAAAGCCTGCCGCCAACACATCAAACCAGGCATCATGTCGCTCCAGATGGGGCAAAGCCCAGGACAAAATCTGTCCGGCGCAGACAAGATCCCCGCGCATTGCCAGAAGCTCAGCTTTCAGAACCTGTCCCAGCGCATCAAGATCACTGCCTTTACCAATATTGGTCTGCACCTCTTCAATAATGCTGTTGTAATATTCGAGTGCATTGACACAATCGCCACCCAGATAAGCCGCCTGACCAATATGCGCATAGAGATGCACGGCCCCGAAATCGGCACCGCCATCACGGAAAACGCGGATGGCCACATGGCCATAATGCAACGCCCGGTCCAGTTCGCTCCGCTGCAAATAATTGTAACACAACATATTCAGCGCCAGCGCACGATACACCAGTTCGCTGTTTTTTGCATTCGACAGATCATTCTCAAGGCCGGCAAGATCGCTGGACGCAACAGTCCGGTCAAGGTAGAGCGCCATCAACGCCCGCACCACACGCAGATCACAAAGGTAGGTGGGCAGAGAAACGTCTGCCGCACGTTCGGCAATATCCATATAGTGGTTGGCGGCATCCAGCTGGCCCGCCTTGGCGCTGACCACGGCCAAGCCAAGCGTTGTCAAAGGAAATTGTGCCAGATCAATCAGCGCGACATTGCCCAAAATTGCGTTGAAAAGATTGGTGCCGCCGCGGCTGGTCACATAGACACGCCGCCACCCACCCGATGTCTCGACAATACCTGCCGCAAGATTGGCATTGCCACTCAACAGAGCATGGCGCACAGCGGCATCCAGATCACCATTTGCCTGAAACCAGCGGGCTGCCTCTTCCAGAAAAGGTGGAGCAAACAAACCACGCCTCGATGCTTCTTCCTTGAGAAACGCATTGAAAACAGGATGATACCGCACCCAGCCAGCCTCGCCGCCCAGCACCGCAATGGGCAAGGCATAATCATGCAAACGACCAATCAGGCTGCCAAAATTCCGATTTTGAAAAACCGCCTCCACCAGAGCACGACACACGGCCGGAAAGGGCGATGTGGTAATCAGAAAATCCTGCATATCCGCAGGAAGGTTGGCAAAAACCTGCTCCGAAAGATAGCTGCCCATTTCGGCGCTGCTGCCGTCAAAGGACGATAACAACGCATTTCCATCGGTGTTTTCGGCAATCAGAAGCCGCACCATCTGCAATGCAACCGCCCAGCCTTCGGTGCGCTTGTTCAGCTCCATCACCTGCTCGCGGCTCAGCGCCATCGACTGTTCCGCAAACAACTCCTCTGCCTCACCATCAGAAAAGCCGAGATCGGCAATATTGATCTGCTTGAACTCTCCTCGAAGACGCAGAGCCGAGACGGGAAACCGTGGCGGTGTGCGTGAAATCAGCACCAGCTTCACATGATCAAGAGTTCGATCCGCAAGAAGCCGCGCAATAATGGCCTCTGTCGCATCCGTCTGGGCAAAATGATAATCATCGAGAAACAACACAATCGGCGTGGTTATTTTCCGTAACCGCGTCGACAGGATTGCCAGCAAAGACGCCGCCGGCATACTCGCATCAACTCCCGCCCCCTCCTCGGATAGAAGCGCGTTGACGGCATCCAGAAAGATCCGCAAAAACTCAACCTGATCTTCATGCTCCTGATCCAGCGACAGCCATACCGGGCGGTAGCCCTCATGGCGCAACAGCGCGAACCACTGCGAGGCAAACGAGGTTTTGCCATAGCCTGCGGGCGCAATGATTGTTGTCACCCGCTTAAGACCCGTGTGCTGAAGCTGCGCCAGAAGCGCGTGCCGCATTACGGCACGCGGACTGCTCACAGGGGGCTGAAATCGCATCTCATTGGTCATGGAGCAAAACTGCGCTGTCGCTTTGCCTTTGGCAAGCTAGATCGCTGTTTCATTGAGATTTTTGACCAAAAGAATGACGATTTCCCAACCACAAAAGCAGAAACCCCTGTCTTCAGAGGGGCAATTTTCACGGCGAACACGTCTGAATTCCATTCCGCTCCAACAGACTGATTCCTGTGTGAACAAGCCCGGCGTCAACATGAAAACGACCATTCACCTGCACAGAGGCGCAAAACTCCTCCGTCAGATCACGCATCAATTCGGCCCTGAAAAGTCCAGCCGCATAATCGGTAATTTCGATACGCGCATCCTCAAACCAGAACATTTTGCTCACCAGAGGATGCAGGCATTTAAACAGGCTTTCCTTGGCGGAAAACACCAAAGTTGTGTAAACCTCTGCTGACAGCGGAGAGCCGTGCACATAGGTTTCTTCCGGGCGGCATATGCGCGACGTTACATTTTCCATCACCTTGGTTGTCATGATCTGTTCGGTATCCATGCCAAGGCTGCGAAAAGATCGTTTATCGGCAAGCGCCGCTGCGGCAAACCCCTGCGTGTGGGTGATGGAACCAACCCAGCCCTCCGGCCAGACCGGCTCGCCCTTGCTGCCGGTGGCAATGATCACGCCAGCCTGTCCGGTCTGCGCCTGCATGGCGCGCATGGCACATAAGCGCCCCGCCACATATTCAGCCTTGCGCTTGGGGACAGCCTTGCTCATCGTTGGCGGCACAGCCACGCCCACCGCGTCTGCCGCGTCCGTTGTATAATCATCAACCCGAAAACAGACGGCCCGATGGGCGATGCTCTTGTCGAACAGATGTGGGGCATCACAATTCACATACATGCTGGTCTCATCGGTTCCGGGGACGCGGTTTCAAAAGCTCGAAGACTGAGGCAATAATAGATCTTCGGCCTCTTGCATATCCATCTGTGCAACGCGCTGCGCCAGTGAAAAGCCAAAACCATTGCGCGCAAATGCCGAAAACTCACGCGCCATCTGGCGCTGGTCTGCCTCTTTGCGCCGAAAGGGGCCATAGCCGCGCTTGCGGGCAAAGCGCACCGCCGCAGGCAAATCATCAACCTCTTCCAACGCCGCTGCTACCAGCTCTTTTTCAATGCCCTTGCGCGTCAGCGTCTGGGCGATGGCGCGCCGTGATTTGCCACTGCGCGATGCCGATTGTGACTTGATACCAGCATAGGCTTCATCATCAATTGCACCCATGGTCTGGCCAAAGCGTATGGCCTCCTGCGCAAGAATCTCAAGTGTTTCCGGCGCAATGTCCTCATATTTTTGCCGGGCTTTGCGCGTGATGGCCTGCGCGAGTTCATGGCAGCTCATCATCCGCCGCGCCAGCCTGTAGGCTGCCGAATTGCGCGCCCAGTTCAACATGCGAGGCGTGGGCTCGATTGCGGCATTGCCATCATCTGTCTCGGTCACATCCGTCATCGGCGCTCTGTTTCTGTTTGCCCATACCCCGGCAGAAAGCCGCAAAATCAATCTCCGGCAGCAAAACTCTTGAGTTTGTCACCAGAAAGCCGGTAGCGAATCCACTCTGTTTGCGGCTCCCCGCCGATCTGGTCATAAACGCGAATGGCTGGCTCATTCCAGTCCAGCACGCTCCATTCAAATCGGCCACAGCCTTTTTCGATCGCACGGTTTGCCAGATAACGCAGCATCATTTTGCCAGCCCCACCACCGCGATAGGCCGGATCAATATAGAGGTCTTCCAGATAAAGCCCATTGCGGGCAAGCCAGGTGGAATAGGAGTAAAACCACACAGCAAAGCCAGCAGCGACGCCGTTATTGTCCAGAATGGCGGCTTCCGTAACCGAGTCAGGACCAAAAAGCGTCAGCTCAAGGCTCTCAACTGTGGCCTGAACCTCGTGTTCGGCTTTTTCAAAAATGGCAAGATCGGTAATGAAACGCAAAATCACCGGCACATCATCTATGCCTGCGGCGCGAATGGAAAAACTCATCAGACATCTCCAAAATAAAAGCAGGCCTTTGCGGGCCTGCTTCTTTGGTCAACACAGTGGACGGGCGCTTCTTGATGCCGCCGGCTCACTGGAACGGCTGCCACCAGGACTTGTTGGAGTTGGACATTTTGGCGTCCTTTTCCCGCTGCTTTGCCTTTTTCAGCTCTGGCTCACCCAGATCATTGGCCTGTGCCTCATCCAGCGTGCGATAGGATGCTGGCGGGTCAGACAGCAAACGGCGCTGATCGATATAGGCACCCTTCTGCTCGGCGCGCGCCTTGCGGAACGCTTCCCACTTCTGGGTCTCGGTCATGGTGCCATTGGTACCGTAACCATTCAGCAGAGGAGAGCGATAGCCGGGAGTATCCTTGTTTTCGTCGGCTTCGGCCACCAGCCGCTTGCGCACGTCCTCTGGTGATTCAACCCATTCGGGATTGTCCTTGCTGGCCAGCGATTGTTGTGGCTGTACCAGATCTGCGGCTTCACCCTTTGGCGGCAAAACCAGATCAGGACGCGGATTATAGCTGGTGCCCGCATTTTTCGGCTTGCTTGCGCTCAAAGACACCGCCGAGCTGACATCGTCGCCCAGTTGTTCCATAGCCGTCTTGTCTGTGCCGTAAGTTGGCCCGCCCATGCAGCCGCTCAGGGCTGAGCAAGCAGCAAACACGCCCAAAACGGTGGCGCCAACGCGAAACATACCTGCTTTAACCATAAACACCTTCCAGCCCTTGGGACCGCCTCCACTACTTCTTTCAGGCGGCCTATTTCCGCCTGAAAGAAAAATCCGGCCATTTTCAGGCCGCTTGTACCGGAAATACGCAAAAAGCGCAAATCATCCGATTAATATTCATGCGAGCGTAATGCCAAGCTCACGCAGGGCCGCCGCATCACGTGCCGAAACATCGGGATAGTGTGGATCAGAGCCGACATCATCGGTAATGCGCCACGACCGTGCGCATTTTGTGCCCGTTGCCAAACGAGGCTCAACCGAGACGTTGGCAACCTCACCGAGACGGAAAGCATCGCCTGAGCCTTCATCACCAACAACCGTAATGGCGGACGTGATGCAGATTTCAGCCAGATCAAGCCCATCAAGCGCTGCCAAAAGATCGGCATCATGCACATGCACAACCGGGGCCGCTTCCAGCGACGAGCCAATACGCTTGTCCTTGCGCTCCACTTCCAGCGCACCCGTGACCACAGAGCGAACCTGCCGCACCTTGGCCCATTTGGCTTCAATCGCCTCATTGCGCCACGCGGCCGGGACAGTCGGGAACTGTTCCAGATGCACCGATTCGGCCTGCGGATTGCGTGACAGCCAAGCCTCTTCGGTGGTGAAGGGCATCATTGGCGCAAACCACAAGGTGAGCGATTCGAACAGCTTGCGGATGACAAACAGAGCCGCACGGCGGCGCGGTGATGATGGCGCATCGCAATACAGCGCATCCTTGCGGATGTCGAAGTAGAAAGCCGACAGCTCGACATTGGCAAAATCGGTCAGCGCGCGGGTGATCTTCTTGAACTCGAACGAATCGTAGCTTTCGCGCACAAGCTGATCCAGCTCGGACAACCGATGCAGCATCAACTTTTCAAGTTCTGGCAGCGCATCATAGGCAATCTCGTCGCCATGGTCATGGGCCAGCGTGCCCAGCATCCAGCGAATGGTGTTGCGGATCTTGCGATAGGCATCAACATTGGTCTGGATAATGGTTTTACCCAGACGCTGATCTTCCCAATAATCGGTGTTCATCACCCACAGACGCAGAATATCGGCACCCGATTGCGCCATAACATCCTGCGGCGCAATGGTGTTGCCGATCGATTTCGACATCTTGCGACCGTCTTCGGCCATGGTGAAACCATGGGTGATCACGGCATTGTAAGGCGCACGGCCACGGGTGGCGCAGGATTCCAACAGGGACGAGTGGAACCAGCCGCGATGCTGATCCGAGCCTTCGAGATAAACATCGGCAGGCCATTTCAGATCGGGGCGATCTTCCAGCGTAAAGGTGTGGGTGGAGCCACTGTCGAACCACACATCGAGAATGTCGCGCACCTGCGTCCAGCGCTCCTGGTTTGGCACGCCTTCGAGGAAGCGTTCCTTGGCACCGTCAGCAAACCATGCATCAGCCCCTTCCACCTCAAAGGCTTCCAGAATGCGGGCATTGACGGTCTCGTCTTGCAAGACCTCGCCAGCCTCATCGGCAAACACGCAGATGGGAACGCCCCATGCGCGTTGACGCGACAGTACCCAATCGGGGCGGCCTTCGATCATGGCGCGCAGACGGTTTTGGCCTGCGGCGGGCACGAAACGGGTGTCGTCAATGGCTCCAAGGGCGCGCGAGCGCAGCGTCGTGCCGTCACCCAATTCCTTGTCCATATAGACAAACCATTGTGGCGTGTTGCGGAAGATCACCGGCTTCTTGGAGCGCCAGCTATGCGGATAATCATGCTTGATGCGGCCCTTTGCGAACAGCATTTCAGCGTCTTGAAGCGCCTCAATGACGCGCTTGTTGGCATCGCCCTTTTTGCCGTTGTCGTCCATCACGCGAGCAGCGCCGCCTTCAGCCGATGGGCCAAAGCCGGGGGCGTCTTCGGTGTAGAAGCCAGCGTCATCGACGGTGAAGGGGATTTTAGACGAGATGCCACGGGCTTCGAGTGCGCGGGCAGACGACATCCATGCATCAAAGTCTTCACGTCCGTGACTTGGAGCAGTGTGGACGAAGCCCGTACCTGCATCATCGGTGACGTGATCGCCATCGATTAGGGGAACTTGGAAGTCATACCCCATTTTCGCCAGCGGATGCGCACAGATTAGGACCGCCAGCTCTTTAGCAGAAACCTGACGCAGACGCTCAAAACCAAGCTTCGCCTTGGTGAATGCCTCCGGCGCGAGCTTATCAGCAAAGATCAGCTTTTCACCCTTTTTCGGCCCGTACTCAACCTGCGTTTCGGTCACCTCATAAAGACCGTAGTCGATTTTGGAAGAGAACGAGATCGCACGGTTGCCGGGAATAGTCCATGGCGTAGTGGTCCAGATAACAATGAAGGCATCAAACAAGTCGTCTGCCACCATGGCCCAATCTGGCACTGGAACACTTGATGAGTTTGGCCTCACAAATGGAGCAGCGTATCGCGGCGCAACCACAGGAAACTTCACCCAGATCGTATCACTTTCAATCTCGTGATACTCCACCTCGGCCTCGGCCAAGGCAGTGCGTTCCACCACCGACCACATGATCGGCTTGGAGCCACGATAGAGCTGGCCGCTCTTGGCGATTTTCAGCAATTCGCCAGCAATGCGGGCTTCCGCGTGGAAATTCATGGTGGTGTAGGGATTGTCAAAATCGCCCTCGATGCCGAGGCGCTTGAACTCTTCCGACTGCACCTTGATCCAACCCGCTGCAAACTCGCGGCATTCCTTGCGGAATTCGTTGATTGGAACTTCATTCTTGTCCTTGCCCTTTTCGCGGTATTTTTCCTCGATCTTCCACTCGATCGGAAGGCCGTGGCAATCCCAGCCGGGCACGTAATTGCTATCAAACCCACGCATCTGGAACGAGCGAGTGATGACATCCTTGAGGATTTTGTTCAGCGCGTGGCCGATGTGGATATTGCCGTTGGCGTAAGGAGGGCCATCGTGCAGCACGAATTTTTCGCGGCCAGCGGCAGAGGCGCGGAGCTTTTTATAAAGCCCCATTCTCTGCCAGCGGGCCACGATTTCCGGCTCTTTTTGCGGCAGGCCCGCGCGCATGGGAAATTCCGTCTGCGGCAGGGCCAGCGTTGCGGAATAGTCTTTCTTGTCAGTGGTCTCGGTCATGATACAGCCATCAATAGGGGCGGCAAAGGCGCGCCTGAAACAGGAAAAAGTCGGTGACATAAAGTCGGCAGCGGGGCGCGTGTGAAACAAGCGCCAAAAACCCGGACCCTTCGGCTGCTCTCAAAGCGCGCGAAAGGCCGGGCCAATAATTCGAAGAGGTATCGTCAGCCAGACTTTTTTCATGGTGGCGCTTGTTTAAGCGGTTTCCTTTTGAAAGAAAAGGGGCAAACACAGCTTTGCGTCACCTCAAAAAGCAATCTGACGATCCAGATCGCCCAGAGGCGTCACACCCGCCAGAAGGGCGCGCGCTTCTTCCTCATCGCGCTTGATTTGCGCCACCAGCGGCTCCAGCCCGTCAAATTTCCATTCATCGCGCAAATGCCCGAAGAAAGACACGGCGCAGATCTCGCCATAAAGATCGCCGGAAAAATCAAACACGAAGGTTTCCAGCAGGGCCGCACCATCATCGGTGACGGTTGGGCGATAGCCAAAACTGGCCACACCATCCCGAATCACCCCATCGGGCCTGCGCAATTTTACCGCATAAATGCCGGGGCGCAGATTGGCTTCTGTCGCCAGCGCCATATTGGCCGTGGGAAAGCCCAGCGTGCGACCAAGCTGCTTGCCTTTGATCACCTCGGCCTCAACCGTGAAGCGATAGCCCAGCAGCCCCGCCATTTCGCTGACATTGCCATCTGGCAACAGACTGCGAATGCGGGTGGAGGAAACAACCTCGGCATTTTCATCCCGAAACGCATCCAGCAAGGTCACACCAAAGCCGTTGTGGCTTCCCGCCTGCATCAGAAACGCCGGGCCGCCTTCCCTGCCCTTGCCAAAATGAAAATCAAAGCCGGTCACCACTTCGCTGGCTCCCAGCCAATCGACGAGAACGGTGCGCACAAATTCCTCTGCCGAGCGCTGGGAAAACTCCAGATCAAACGGATATTCAATCACCGCCTGAAAGCCGATGGCTTCCAGCAGGCGTGCTTTCAGCGGCGCGGGCGTAAGGCGCAGCACTGGCGCTTGCGGCTGGAACACCGTGCGCGGATGCGGCTCGAACGTCAGCACCAGAGCCGGCACGCCGCGCTGTTTCGCCAGATCAAGCGCCCGCCTCAACACCGTTTGATGGCCGCGATGCACGCCATCAAAATTACCAATCGCCACCACTCCGCCTTTGAGGTGGTCCGGCAGTGGTGTCTTTTTTTCATTGCGGTGAAAAACGGTCATTGGTTTTTGGTCCAGCACATCTTGATTTCAGGCCAGTCTCTTAAGCAAGTCTCGGCATCCAGAAGGTGGGGGCAACGCCCTGCCCTGCCAGATAGGCTTTGAGAATCGCCTCATCAATCTGGCCATTCACGCTATAGTCTGCCGCATGAATGCCGCCAGCGATGAAAAGAAGATCAAGCCCGGCATCAACGGCACCCTTCACATCCGTCGGCATCCCATCGCCAATGGCGATGATGCGACGACTGTCGATCTTTGAACCGCGAATTTCCTGCGCTTTGGCAAGAGCCGCCTCATAAATCGGGCTATGCGGCTTGCCAGCATAACGGGTTTCGCCGCCCATTTCTGCGTAGATCGCCGCCAGCGCACCAGCGCAGGGCACCAGCTTATGGCCGCGCTCCACGATCAGGTCAGGGTTTGCGACAATCATCGGAAGACCACGCTGGCTCAAGCCTTCAAGAAGTTCGCGATACTCTTCCGGCTGTTCCTCCTCGTCGTTGAACAATCCGGTGCAGATGATGACATCGGCCTCATCTGCGGGCACCAGTTCGACATCAAGCCCCTGAAACAGCGAGAGATCCTGGCTCTGCCCAATCAGAAAACCACGGCGCGATGCCGTTTCTATCAATTTCCGGGTCACATCCCCCGACGAAACGATGGTATCATAGGCCGTTTCCGGGACGCCAATCTGATCAAGCATCACTTTGACGCGATCGGACGGACGGGAAGCATTGGTAATCAGCACCACGGTGAGGCCCTTGGCGCGGGCCGCCGTCAACACGTCTCCGGCACCGGGAAATATATCAACGCCATTGTGCAACACCCCCCAGACATCGCAAAGTACAACATCATAAGCGTCGGCTGCATCGAGAAAAGTGGAGAGGCGCTGGGTCATGGAATTGCCTTGAGCGATTTTCGGTTGCCGCTGACATGGCAAAGGATAACGCCGATGGCAAGCAAAAATGGCAAGAGTTTTTGCGGCAATTGCGAACAGAGGCGGGATTTATGCTGCCAACTGCACCACCACCCCCATGCCCGCCGCCACGGCAAGCACCGTGGCAATACCGCGCTGAAACCAAAGCAGCAAAAGCGCAGACACCAGCGCAATGGCCAGTGCCGCCGGGTTGAGCGTCATCCATTCGGGAACCGGCAGCGACAACCCGATGGCTGCAATCAGGTCTTGATTGACCACCTTTGCAAACAACACATGCAGCCCAAACCAGACGGACAGATTTAAAATCACCCCCACCACGGCAGCGGTAATGCTTGAAAGCACGCCATTCAGCAGCACATGCCCGCGCAGACGCTCAATCAACGGTGCACCGGCGAAGATAAACAGAAAGCTCGGCATAAACGTCGCCCAGGCAGTGAGAAGCCCACCCAAAACCCCCGCCAGCACCGGCATCATGCCGCCCGGCTCCCGAAACGCTGCCAGAAACCCGACAAAGGACAGCACCAGCACCAGAGGTCCGGGGGTGGTTTCAGCCAAGGCCAGCCCATCCAGCATTTCGCCGGGTTTCAGCCAGTGATAATGCTCCACCGCCACCTGCGCCACATAGCTCAGCACCGCATAGGCACCGCCAAACGTAACCAAGGCCATGCGGGCAAAGAATGTGAACACATCCATCAACCGCTCCTGCCCCGAAAAAGCGGACAGGATCAGCAGAGGAGCCAGCCACAGGCATAGCCAAACAACAAGGGACGCAAGCGTGGTCTTGATCGAGACAGGCTTTGGCTTTGCTGTGTCCGCCTGCTCATAGTTCGGTGATGGCGCAAAATGGGCGCGCAGCAGTCCTGCAACTGCCGCCAGCACGATCACCAGCGGAAACGGCAGGGAGAGGCAAAACAGCGCCAGAAAAGCCAAAGCCGCCACCAGCCGATGAAACGTTGAGGTCAAAGCCCGTCTGGCAATACGCAGCAGGGCTTGCAGCACAATGGCCAGCACGGCCGCTTTCAAGCCAAAAAACAGGCCGGCAACCCAACTCACATGCTGATACAGCGCATAAGCTGTGGACAGGCCGAGCATGATAAACAAACCCGGCAGCACAAACAGCAGACCTGCCGCCACACCGCCGCGCACCCCGCCATTCAGCCAACCAATATAAGTGGCCAATTGCTGCGCCTCTGGGCCCGGCAGCACCATGCAATAATTCAGCGCATGAAGAAAACGTGCTTCAGACAGCCAGCGCTTTTCATCCACCACGATACGGTGCATCAAGCCGATCTGGGCCGCAGGTCCGCCGAAGCTCAAAAAGCCGACAATGGCAAAAACCTTGCAAATCTCGGCAAAAGACACGGTTTTGGCATCATCCTGTCGCAATTCAGGGCCTAAAGTGGATGTCATGCGCCCACCTTCAATTTTCGAGCATGATTTTTTTAACGCGCTGTTCTTGACTCAAGCCCACCTCGTCCTTATCTCAAGCCCGCTAGCACTCAAACAGACTGAGTGCTAACAATATCCATGCGGGGCCGTTTCGGCCCGCGAATGTCATTTGATCGAGGGATTAGACAATGGCAAGCACCAATTTTCGCCCACTTCACGACCGCGTTGTTGTCAAGCGCGTAGAATCTGAAGAAAAGACCAAGGGCGGCATCATCATTCCTGATACTGCCAAGGAAAAGCCAGCTGAAGGCGAAATCATCGCTGTTGGCCCAGGCGTACGCGATGACAAGGGCGCTCTGGTTGCTCTGGACGTTAAAGTTGGCGACCGCGTTCTGTTCGGCAAGTGGTCTGGCACTGAAGTCAAGCTCGACGGCGTTGACCTGCTGATCATGAAGGAAGCCGACATCATGGGCGTGATCGGCTGATTTTAGCCCGATACCCCTTCTTCCTTTTAACCAATTCACCAATGGGTTAGATACCCGGGAGTTTTGAAAATGGCTGCTAAAGAAATCAAGTTTGGCCGCACTGCGCGCGAAAAGATGCTGCACGGCGTTGACATCCTTGCTGACGCTGTAAAGGTAACCCTCGGCCCTAAGGGTCGTAACGTTATCATCGACAAGTCGTTCGGCGCTCCACGCATCACCAAGGACGGCGTCTCTGTTGCCAAGGAAATCGAACTGGAAGACAAGTTCGAAAACATGGGCGCACAGATGGTTCGGGAAGTCGCTTCCAAGACCAACGACATCGCAGGCGACGGCACCACCACTGCGACCGTTCTGGCCCAGGCAATCGTGCGCGAAGGCAACAAGGCTGTTGCTGCCGGCATGAACCCAATGGACCTGAAGCGCGGTATCGATCTGGCTGTTGCTGAAGTTGTGAAGGACCTTCAGGCCAAGGCCAAGAAGATCTCCACCTCTGAAGAAGTTGCTCAGGTTGGTACGATCTCTGCCAACGGCGACGCACAGGTTGGTAAAGACATCGCTGAAGCGATGCAGAAGGTTGGCAACGAAGGTGTCATCACCGTCGAAGAAGCCAAGACCGCTGAAACCGAACTTGAAGTCGTTGAAGGCATGCAGTTCGACCGCGGCTACCTGTCGCCTTACTTCGTCACCAACCCTGAAAAGATGGTTGCTGACCTGGAAGACGCTTACATCCTGCTGCACGAAAAGAAGCTCTCCAACCTTCAGGCCATGCTGCCTGTTCTGGAAGCTGTTGTGCAGACCGGCAAGCCACTCGTCATCATCGCTGAAGACGTTGAAGGCGAAGCTCTTGCAACGCTGGTTGTCAACAAGCTGCGTGGCGGCCTGAAGATTGCTGCTGTGAAGGCTCCTGGCTTCGGCGACCGCCGCAAGGCTATGCTGGAAGACATCGCAATCCTGTCTGGCGGCACCGTGATTTCCGAAGACCTCGGCATCAAGCTCGAAACTGTCACACTCGACATGCTCGGCCGCGCCAAGAAGGTTTCCATCACCAAGGAAAACACCACCATCGTTGATGGTGCTGGTCAGAAGTCCGACATCGAAGGCCGCGTTGCCCAGATCAAGGCTCAGATCGAAGAAACCTCTTCCGATTACGACCGCGAAAAGCTTCAGGAACGTCTGGCCAAGCTGGCTGGCGGCGTTGCCGTGATCCGCGTTGGCGGCTCGACGGAAATCGAAGTGAAGGAACGCAAGGACCGCATCGACGACGCTCTGAACGCAACACGCGCTGCTGTTCAGGAAGGCATCGTTCCTGGCGGTGGTACAGCTCTGCTGCGCTCCTCCACCAAGATCACTGTCAAGGGTGTAAACGACGACCAGGAAGCTGGCATCAACATCGTTCGCCGCGCTTTGCAGTCTCTGGTTCGCCAGATTGCAACAAACGCTGGTGACGAAGCTTCGATCATCGTTGGCAAGATCCTCGACAAGAACGACGACAACTTCGGCTACAATGCCCAGACCGGCGAGTTTGGTGACATGATTGCCATGGGTATCGTTGACCCTGTCAAGGTTGTTCGCACCGCTCTGCAGAACGCAGCGTCTGTTGCTTCCCTGCTGATCACCACTGAAGCCATGATTGCCGAACTTCCGAAGAAGGAAGCTGCTGGTGGCATGCCTGACATGGGCGGCATGGGCGGCATGGGTGGTATGATGTAATAAGGCGTGAGCCTTATTACTGAAGAACCCATACAGCTTCGCCCATGCTCTTTAGATTGTTCAGCGCGTCAAGCGCACTGAACTGGCGGAATGGGTGGCATGATGTAATAAGGCGGAAGCCTTATTGCTCTGACCCATACGTTTGGGATTTATGAGAGGGCGGTCTTCGGACCGCCCTTTTTCTATGCGGTGAGACCACAATCAAGATCCGGCGTAGGCCTGACAGTCGGCGAGAATAGAACGGCAACGCCTGTCAGCGATATGGCGTATTTCCTGCCGAGCAATAGAAAAAAGTGCACTATCGCAACCCGATACAACTTTTGAAAATCTCAAAATTAAAAAATAACAATACTAAAATAGGAAAAAATAATATGAAATACCTGCGCCAGAACATCACTCAAGCCAATGAATTCAAATTTAATGCTTTTTTTTTGCATTAAATTTATGTATGTGAATTTTATTCATTTTCATACGCAACGCATCCTGTCATGCAGACATCGCAAACGCGGCTTTTCGACACACGAAAAAAAGAAAATATAAATTTATATTTCTCAACAAAACAATGTACATTTATGATGAGATTCAAGTAGTATTTAAAAAAAATCGATAAATATATGTATTTGAAAAAACATATAAAGATACAATATAGTGCCACGCACAATACTGTTGACGGTGTCAGCAGATAAAAAATGAAGGAAATTGCAGATTTTGCAACGCAGGCCACTAAAACAGGGCATTTGGGGATGCTCTGACACATAAAAAGGCCTGTTCCGCACGTAAAATGGGGAATATCGTGTTTAAAATTGCAAATTTGATGGATACGGACAGATTGAAACAGGACGATCAGGCCGATGCCATGAGCCGTTGGCTTATGCCCTATGGCATTGTCGAGGAATGGTCAGGAAATCTTGGCAGTGGTATCTTGAAGCTCAGCGCCGCCGCTGCGTCATTGCATGGTCTCAACTGCCGTGAATGCGGCTTACTGACTGTCACCCGGCGTTACGAACACCGTGACCGTAATTCTGTTTTGGAATTGTTTGAAAAGGCTGCAACCAAAGCATCGTCCTTCTGCTATTCCACCACAATTCTGTCGGACTCCCATATCAATACCAGTCGTCCGGTTTTTTGTATGGGGCGCTCCGTCAACTCGGGCACAGCCTGTCCAGATGCAATTGTCGGCGTGTTTATTTTCCCAAATATCCAATAGAGCGTGCCAGGCAAAACGGCACCGCCGCTTTGCCTGTTGAACATCCAGCAGCCTCAGCCGCCAAAAATCGTGCGCAGAATATCAACGCCGCGATCATCAAAGCTGACATCGCCCTGCTTGTTTCCCGGGCCAATCACCACCACTTTGCTGCCAAGATCGACGCGCTCATAAAGATCCTCGACATCCTTATTGTTCATGCGAATGCAGCCCGATGACAGATTAAGCCCGATAGACCACGGCTGATTTGTGCCATGGATACGGAAAATCGTGTCCTGATTGCCCTTGTAAAGATACATGGCCCGCGCACCCAGCGGATTATCGGGTCCACCTTTCTGCACCTCAGGCAGAATGTGTCCGCGCCGAGCCTCGCGGCTGCGCATCTCGGCGGGCGGCCGCCAGCTTGGCCATTCCACTTTGCGGCCAATCTTGACAATGCCGGACCAGCCAAACCCTTCACGCCCGACACCGATGCCATAGCGAATGGCTTTGTTATGACCTTCAACCAGATAGAGAAACTTGTTGTTGGTATCAACAATGATGGTGCCGGGGGCCTCGTTGGTGCTCAGGCGCACCAGACGGCGTTTGAATTTATCAGGAACCTGACGGGTCATCATTTCACGCGTGACAACGCTGCTGGCTGTGGAATTGGCCGCGTCATCGACTCTGGGAGCCGCAGAGACTGTGACGGGCAAAGCCATGATCACCGCCATGACCACAATCACTGCCGCATCTCTTCCTGTTATCTTCATTCCCGCGCTCCCCGTTATTTTATAGGAAAAAAATATCAAATTCTTGCTCAGCTGCAAGTCACGGATGTCTCTTCTGCCACACGTAACGACATTACGGTGTCAGGCTACATAACAATCACTTTGGTGCCAACCGGCACGCGGCCATAAAGGTCTGTCACATCCTCGTTGCGCATACGAATGCAGCCCGACGACACACCATAACCAATGGTCCAGGGCGCATTGGTGCCGTGAATACGATAAAGCGTCGAGCCGAGATACATGGCACGCGCACCCAGTGGATTTTCCGGCCCACCCTCCATTCTGGCTGGCAGGTAGTGGCCCTTTGCGGCCTCGCGTGCGATCATGTCCTGCGGTGGAATCCATGTCGGCCATTCGGCCTTGCGGGTCACTCTGTGCTCACCGGCCCATTCAAACCCCGGCTTGCCAACGCCGACGCCATAGCGGCGAGCCATGCCATTGTCCATCACCAGATAGAGAAAGCGATTGTTGGTATCAATCACCAGTGTTCCGGGCTTCTCCCCGGTCTGATAATGCACCACCTGCGGCAGAAATTGTGGCGCAATCGATGAGGGCTTTCGCGCTGGCATCATCGCTGCCTGCTCAATGGCCGGACGCAGTTGGAGAGGCTGCTGTTGCCGCAACGGCTGTGGCGCTGCGGGATAGGTCTGGCGCGGCGCAACCACTGCCCTCTGCTCAACAACAGACCGTGGCGCAGCGGCTGGCGACCTTGGCTTTACGCCCAATTGCAGCAGCCACGGAGCGGCCAGATCCGGGCTGACAATAACAGGCGGACGGGCCTGATAACGATCATCGGCCATCGCCACCGCCGGCAAAAGCGAAACGGCGAGGCAGGCACTCAACAACAACCGGGTCCGAACCATCGAAACACCCTCACAACAAAGCCTTCAGGCATGAGATTTCATCCACGCAGCAACCCTGTCACCAGAGGGTTGCCAAAATGGTAAACATGCGTTCATGAAACTTGGCACAAAACTGTAAAGCTTTCAGCAGGGTTACCAAGGGGTTGCCTGAACTGGTGAACAAATGGTAAACATTGATAATCACGGAGATTCGGGGCCTATGGAAAACACAGGGTTGATTGCGGATGAAACCGGGGCATTGCGCTGCTTCTGGCATGGTGGACTTACCGATTATCGCCAGTATCATGACGAGGAATGGGGGCAACCCTTCACGGATGACTATCGACTGTTTGAAAAAATCTGCCTTGAGGGTTTTCAGTCCGGCCTGTCGTGGCTGACAATACTGCGCAAGCGCGAGAACTTTCGCGCCGCCTTCGCAGGCTTTGATTTCGAGAAAATCGCCCGGTTTGATGACAATGACATTGCACGCTGCCTCGCTGATACGGGCATTGTTCGCCATCGCGGCAAGATTGTTTCCACCATCAACAATGCGCGCCGGGCTTTGGAATTAAAGGCCGAGTTTGGCTCTCTGGCCCATTATTTCTGGCGCTTTGAGCCAGGACCAGAGGAACGCCCAGCCATACTGGATTACGCAACCTTGCGGGCAAACCCCACCTCACCAACCTCAATCCGCCTGTCAAAAGAGCTGAAAAAGCGGGGCTGGAGCTTTGTTGGTCCCACCACTGTCTACGCTTTCATGCAGGCCATGGGGCTGGTCAATGACCATATTGAGGGCTGCGTCTGCCGTAGCAAGGTCGAGGCGCTTCGTCATAATTTCATACGCCCCACCATGGTTTGACATTCTATTCAATCGACGCAATCAACTCCGGCAGGTCTGTGATTGCCTCCAACTGCCGAAAGCGCGGGGCCTCCACTGGTTTTTCCACATGTTCAAGAACCCATGTCAGCGCGTGTGGAATAAACACGCCCCAAGCCCCCACGGCCAAGGCAGGCACAATGTCTGATTTCAGCGAATTGCCCACCATCATCGCCCGTTCTGGCTCATCGCCATGCTTGCAAAACACCCGACGATAGGTGGTTGCATTCTTGTCGGAGACAATTTCCACCGCATCAAAAAAATCACCAAGGCCGGATTGGGCCAGCTTGCGCTCCTGATCGAACAGATCGCCCTTGGTGATCAGCACCAGAAAATAGCGTCCTGACAAGGACTCCAGCACATCCCCGACACCGGGCAGCGTCTCCACCGGATGATTCAATAAATCACGGCCAATGGCAAGAATATCGCCAATGACCGTGCCGGATGCCCGCCCTTCGGTGATCTCCAGCGCCGTCTCAATCATGGAGAGCGTAAAGCCTTTGATGCCGAAGCCATAATAGGCCAGATTGCGCTTTTCCGCTTCCAGCAGACGCTCAGAAATCACCTGTGGATCAGCATAATCGGCCAGCAGAGAGCGAAAATTCTCTTCTGTCAGCCGATAGTAATGCTCGTTTTGCCAAAGCGTGTCATCGGCATCAAGACCAATGGTGGTCAGCGTTCGCGTCATGATCAACCCCGTCACACACTGTCGGCTCAGTCTAATCTGCGAACAACGCCGAGGCAATGCCGTGACAATTGTGTTTGAGAGATGTCAAGCCTTGCCCGACTTGATTGCCTCAACAAGCCTTACCCAGCTCTGCGCACGGTTGGCCCAAGTGTAATTGTTACGCACAAACTCCATTTGTTGTTTGCGCCGTTCCGTTGCCGCTGCGGGATTTTGCTTTGCATCCTGCAAGGCATTACACACAAAATCCACGTAATTGCGCGTGAGTTCGGCAAGGCTTGGCGTCATGGACATTGTCCGGCCAAAGCCATGCAATGTCTCCGGCAAGGCTCCAAGCTCCGTTGTCAAAACATCTGCGCCACAGGCCATCGCCTCCATGACGCTGATGCAGGATGTTTCTGCAAAGGTGCTTGGATAGCTCAGCGCTGCCGCATCGCGCAGATGCTCGGCAAGCTCCAGCTGAGATACCGGCGGACTATACGTCACACCTGGCAAGGCCCGCGCCCAGGCGTAGAGATATTCATGCCGATCATTCTGAGCAGCCTGATCGTAAAGCTTCATGCCGGAAAACACTTTCAACTCCGTACCCGGCATACGCTCACGGATGGCTGGAAACGCTGCCAGCAACACATCCAACCCTCGAAACGGGGTCGAGATATAGGTCAGGATTGGGGATGCGCCCCTTTCGAACCAAGGCACATTGGGCACCTGCTTTAAAAAGCCCGGAGACACCGCATTTTCAACCACATGCAGGTTTTCCCGTGGCAGACCAAACCTGTTCACATAATGATTCAGCTGCCAATTACTGACCATGACAAAACCCGACCACGCCTGCCACGTTTCCTTGTCGCTGAGCGGGCTCACAGCTGGCTGGTCCGCAGCATGGTGACAATAGAGCAGCATGGGAATGGATTTTGGAATGACCTGCCGGAACTTATACCCCGCAGCAGCAGAAACAACCACAACCACATCAAACTGGCCAAAGCCTTCAGCCATGATTGTGCTGTTGGTTTCAATACGAACACCATTGACCACGCGCTTTTCTTGCGCATGATTCATCAAGGTGACCTTACATCCAGCCTTGGCAAGCTCGCCAGAAAGATAACAAACTGCCGATTGGGTGCCCCCCAGCGGCATTCGCAAAGGCGTCTCAGGATCATAGCCATTGCCCGCTGGATCAATAAAAAGAAAATGCATGTCGCCCCCAATATCAAAATAAGCTTCAACAGCGATCAGAAATCATCGATCTAAACAAATCGGCGTGCATGAGAGTCTGCCTGGTTGAATGTGAACCGGACAGACTTTAGAGTGCAATCACCCTATGAACAATCTGGTAATCCTTGCTCTCCTCCCCCAGCGGCACAACGGGCCAATTCCAACTGTTTTGTGCAATCGGCGGAGCAATTCCAGCCAGCAAATCGGTTTTCTCACGTAAATCTCCGGTGCGATCCACGACATCAAAAGCAATATCGGTCACAAGGCAGGTTTTGGCCGCCACATGCGCCAACCCATCCAGATGAGCACGGATGAGTTGCGCCAGACTATCATCCGGCATGGTGCCAACAGGCTCTTTTGCCAGCCGCTTTCTGGCCCCCATGCCGATTTGTGACAGCAGATTGGCCGACACGACAAGATCAAGCCACGGAACGCGCCTGAGAAAATCCAGCGGTTCCGGCACTTTCCCCGCCTTGAGGTCATCGTAGCCAGACAAATCGCGCTCAATGAATTTGACGTTTTTCAAACCCTTGGCAGTCACCCAGCTGCGCACGCTGGCCACATGCACCAGATCGACCAGTACCACCGTATCAAATGCGCGGGAAAGCTCAAGAATTGGCACATCACGCAACAGGCCGGAGCCAAGCACCACGGCTGTGCGGCGTGGATTGATCTCAGCGGCAGCCCGAAGAATGGCAGCCTTGGTGTTGGCCTCATGCTCGGCCCAGTCTTTGGCGCAGCGGCGCGCCCGCGACCACAGATTGACGGAATAGCGGATAAAGGGCCGGTGTTCCGGCTTTGTCACCCGCCATGTGGCGGCATATTGCAGGGCTTCTAATATCATGAAAGGCCCCTAGCATGGCTTGCTTGCGTCAGCCAGTCTTCGGCCTTGCCGCTCAGGACTTCATCCACTATGACATGCCACAAAATAATCATCAGACATTCGGTGCCGATCATGAGCGAAAAAACCAAGAAGCCACAGAAACTGAAAGCCCGCCTGCCGCGCGGTTTTGTGGATCGGGAAGCGCATGACATTCGCGCCGTCAACGAAATGACCGCCAAAATCCGCGAGGTCTATGAGCGCTACGGTTTTGATCCGGTGGAAACGCCGCTGTTTGAATATACCGATGCGCTGGGCAAATTCCTGCCCGACAGCGACCGCCCCAATGAAGGCGTGTTCTCGCTGCAAGACGATGACGACCAATGGATGAGCCTGCGCTACGATCTCACAGCGCCGCTTGCCCGCCATGTGGCCGAGAATTTCAACGAAATCCAGCTGCCTTATCGCACCTATCGCGCCGGCTATGTGTTTCGCAATGAAAAGCCGGGTCCGGGCCGTTTTCGCCAGTTCATGCAATTTGATGCCGACAGCGTTGGCGCACCGGGCGTAGCCGCCGATGCCGAAATGTGCATGATGATGGCCGATACGCTGGAAGCCCTTGGCATCAAGCGCGGTGATTACGTGATCCGGGTGAACAACCGCAAGGTTCTGGATGGCTTGATGGAAGCTATTGGTCTGGGCGGCGAGGAAAATGCGGCACGGCGGCTGAATGTGCTGCGCGCGATGGACAAAGCTGATAAATTCCCTCTGCGCGAAATCCGGAAACTTTTGACAACAGGCCGTTGGGATGGCGGAGAAGAAGGCAAGGGTGACTTCACTAAAGGTGCAGGCCTGAGTGACGAGGCGACAAATGCTATTTTGAAGTTACTGGGCACTTTTGATGACCAGTTCGCTGATATCCTTGGCGATATGCAGGATATACAATTTAAAGATTTGTTCGGGTCTGCGTTCTCGATAAACAGTACCTTTAAAACAGGGGCAGACGAACTATACCAGATTTACAAAATCGTTTCCTTGAGCGGTTACGAATATAATCGCATCAAAATCGACCCCTCCGTCGTACGCGGCCTCGAATACTACACCGGCCCCGTCTACGAAGCCGAACTGACCTTCGACGTCACCAATGAAAAGGGCGAAAAGGTTGTCTTCGGCTCTGTCGGCGGCGGTGGTCGTTATGATGGCCTTGTCTCGCGCTTCATGGGCCAGCCGGTTCCGGCCACGGGCTTTTCCATCGGCGTATCGCGTCTAATGACGGCGCTGAAAAACCTTGGCAAGCTGGGTACGAATGAATCGACTGCGCCGATTTTGGTCACCGTAATGGATGGTGAACATCTTAGCGACTACATGAGATTGACTAAACTGTTGAGAGACGGCCTTAATCCAGTCGACGAAAACAATCGTCCTATTGGCCCGACGATACCTGTGGAAATGTATCAGGGCAACTGGAAGAAATTCGGCAATCAGCTGAAATATGCCGACCGTCGCGGCTCGCCCATTGCCATCATTCAGGGCGGCGATGAGCGGGCGCAGGGCGTGGTGCAGATCAAGGATCTGATCGAGGGCAAGCGTCTGTCTGGCGAAATCACTGACAACACCGAATGGCGCGAAGCCCGCGTGGCGCAAGAGGTTGTGCCGGAAGCCGAACTGGTTGCCAAGGTGAAAGAGATTTTGGCCGCGCAGGCTGAAGATCGGGCACGGGCGAAGTCGTAATGCCTGAGCTCTCTGCCGTCTTAAACGTCAAACAAGATGAGCGGCTTCGCCCCCCTCATCCGGCTGCCGCCACCTTCTCCCCGCTGGGGAGAAGAAGCCAGAAGCAGACGCGCAAAACCTCTATTCCTCGCAGGTTTATACTGGTAAGGCACCAGCCTATCGGCCTTGCATCTTCTCCCCAGCGGGGAGAAGGTCCCGCCCCTTTTAATAGAGGAAGAGGGGGGATGAGGGGGGCGAAGCCAAAACCAGCACGCAAAGCGAGCGCGATGGAAGGAGTGGTTCTATGCCGCTGATCAATATGCCGGATTTTGCCGGTGCACTTCTTGATGACTTTGCTGCCCGTGGTGCGCCGCGCGTGGATACGCCTGTTATACAGCCTGCCGAGCCGTTTCTGGATATGGCGGGCGAGGATTTGCGTAGGCGTATTTTTCTGACCGAAAGCGAGACGGGCGAGAGCCTGTGTCTGCGGCCAGAATTTACCATTCCGGTCTGCCTCAGCCATATTGAAACCGCCACGGGCACGCCCAAGCGTTACAGCTATCTGGGCGAAGTGTTTCGCCAGCGCCGCGAAGGTGGCAATGAATTTTATCAGGCAGGCATTGAAGACCTTGGCGAAACCGCCATTGCTCATGCCGATGCCCGTGCCATCAACGATGCGGTGGGCATTCTATCCACGCTGCTGCCGGGTCGCCCGCTGGCCGTGATGGTTGGTGATCAGGCTGTGTTTGAGGCGGTGGTGAAAACGCTGGGCCTGCCCAGCGGCTGGCAAAAGCGGTTGATTCAGGCCTTTGGCGATAGCGCTCATCTGGATCAATTGCTGCTGAAACTCTCCAGCCCTCAGGCCGCCTCCGGGCTGGATGCTTCATTGCAAGCGCTGATGGCGGCAGGCGATGAAGCGGGCCTGATTGCCCATATTGACCAGACCATGCAGGACACCGGCTATTCCACCAACGCCAGCCGCAGCCCGCGCGAGATTGCCGCCCGCCTGAAAGAAAAACTGGCATTGGCCGAAACCCGACTGGATGGCGCAGCCCTTCTGCTTCTGCGGGAGTTTCTGGCGCTGGAACTGCCCTTGTCAGACGCCGCCAGCGCTTTGGCGGGCTTTGCCGATGCCGCAGGTCTATCGCTTGGTGCGGCGTTGACGCAATTTGAAGAGCGGGTTGATGCCATGCGCCTGTTGGGGTTGGATCTTTCGCGCATCACCTATCGCGCCGCCTTTGGCCGTCCGCTGGATTATTACACCGGACTGGTGTTTGAAGTGACGCAACGGGGGCAAACGGCGGTTCTGGCAGGCGGCGGCCGGTTTGATCGGCTGCTCACGCTGCTGGGGGCCAAAGACACCATTCCCGCCGTGGGCTTCTCGCTCTGGCTCGACCGCATTGAACTGGCGAGGGCGCGCTGATGACCATCACCATTGGATTGCCCTCCAAGGGCCGGATGAAAGAGGATTCCTCGGCGATTTTCGAGCGCGCTGGCCTCAAAATCAACGCCGTTGGCAATGACCGCTCCTATCGGGGCCGGGTTGAGGGTGAGGATATTGAGATTGCCTTTCTCTCTGCTTCCGAAATCTCACGCGAGATTGGCAATGGCACGGTGGATTTTGGCGTCACCGGCGAAGACCTGATCCGCGAAGGTCTGGCTGATGCTGATCGCAAGGTGGAAATCGTTGCCCGCCTTGGTTTTGGCCACGCCGATGTGGTGGTGGCTGTGCCGCAAATCTGGCTGGATGTGGACAGCATGGCCGATCTGGGCGATGTGGCCGCTGATTTTCGCGCCCGCCACGGCCGCCGTTTGGCAATTGCCACCAAATATTGGCGGATGACCCAGCAATTCTTCTCGCGCCAGCATGGCATTCAGCTCTATCGGATTGTTGAAAGTCTGGGGGCAACGGAAGGCGCGCCTGCGGCAGGTCAAGCGGATATTATTGTTGACATCACCTCCACCGGCTCGACGCTGAAAGCCAATCATTTGAAAATCTTGAACGATGGCGTCATCCTGCGCTCGGAAGCCTGCCTTGTGCGCTCTCGCAAAGCCGAGCATGAAGACAATCCGCTGGTGGCCAAAATTATAGGTGCCGTGCGCGAGGTTTTATAATTTTATAAACTGTGTACAAAACACAAAAGCCCGCCGAACGTCTGTTCGGCGGGCTTTTGTCTTGCGGAACAACAATCAGGCGTAGGAAGGCGCGCCACCGCGACGAGCGTCGACAGAATAGGCACCCGCGCCAACCGTTGCCAGCAGGATGTAAGCGCCGGCCAGAGTGAAATTCTTCATCATCATGATGCCATTCAGCGTGTTGATCCAGCCCAGAGCCGCATCGGGCCAGCCGGGAACAGCAACCGTGCCGCTGTGAAAAACCGCGCCTGTGAAAATGCAAAACAGCGCCAAGGCCCAACCGACCAGCTTGACCTGAAAACCAACCAGAACGCCAAGGCCTGCAACCAGCTCGAACAGACCCGCGAGATAGGCAAGAGCAGTGGCAGCAGGCAGGCCCGCACCGGTGATCATTCCGGCGGTTGAAGCCGGATCTGTCAGCTTACCAAAGCCAGACAGAATGAAAATGAAGGAAAGAAGAATTCTGGCAACCAGAATAACCGTGCTGTTGACATTCGACATGGAAGGCTCCTGAATGGGTGATGCCATAAGAAATCTGTGGTTTTGAAAAAAAGCAGGCTCTGCTTTTTTCTAACAGACTCCAGATTGGCGTTGACGCTGTTGTCTCACACTCGAACCGTTGCCGATAGATAGACGAAAATTGACTTATTGTTCATCATTTTTGAACGATCACTATCCTTCTCATGTTTTAAAGTCTGTCAGATTCAGATAAAATAAGACAGACTCCGTCTTATCCTGTTTTCGTTTGCGAGATAAAACCGGGAACCATTTTTCCCTGACAAACTCTAAAACCGCGAGCAACTGACCTTGCCGTCACGTGTGAGTGCAAACGCTGGATCATGATTGCCCTTCGGCCGCACGATAATGCTATAGTCGCCAGCAAAACGGTTAATGTCTCCTGCAACCATTTTGCTATCCAGCAGCACATCCACATCAGTCGCATCGTTGCCGGTGCCAGACCTCGATGAGGCGCGGATCATCATCCGCCTGCCGTCACGCCAATATTGCACGATATGGTCCAGATCCAGCATCAGCACGCCTTGCACCGTCTTGCCAGTTCCACCGCCTTGTTCGGTCTTGAAAACGACAATGCCGCGCAAATGCGCCAAGGGCCAGCCGGATTGCTCCTTGAAACCCGCCTCGATTGACAGTTTCAATTGGGAATCATCCACGGCACAATAATAGCGGTCCATGGCAGCGCATGTCACCACCGATACACTCAAGGCAATAAAAGTCAGAAAAATGTGTTTTATCATGACCCAGCCTCCCGCCTGGATAGTGACGGTAGACGACAACGATAGCAATGCCAGATTATAAATCCCTTAATATGAAGGGAGTTTCTCCACCAAAACCCCAATCCAGCAATTCGACACTATGGAGGATTGGTATTTCGGTGCCAGAGCCAATCTGGGTTAGACAGCCAATATTGCCAGCAGCAATCACATCAGGCTTCACAGCCATGATGTTGCGCAGCTTGCGTGCCTTCAATTGGTCAGCAATATCCGATTGCAAAATATTATAAGTGCCAGCCGAGCCACAGCATAAATGGCCTTCGGCAGGATCGCGCACGGTGAAACCGGCCTTTTTCAACAGCAGTTTTGGTGCCATCGTCACCTTTTGCCCGTGTTGCAGCGAACAGGCTGAGTGGTAGGCGACCACCATCTTTTTATCCGGTTGCTGGGGCAAATCGAGCGTCGCCAGATATTCGGTAATATCCTTGGCAAGGCTGGATACTTTCAACGCTTTTTCAGCATAGGCCACATCAAGCCGCAGCATGTGGCCATAGTCCTTGATGGTCGTACCACAGCCGGATGTGGTGATCAGGATCGCATCCAACCCGCCCTGCGCCATCTCGCGCGTCCATACATCCACATTGTTGCGTGCAGAGGCTTTGGCCTGTTCCTCCCGGCCCATGTGATGCACCAGCGAGCCACAACAGCCCTCGCCTTTGGGCACCACCACTTCCACACCAAGCCGGGTCAGCAACCGGATAGTGGCCGCATTGATGCCCGGATCCAGCACCGATTGGGCGCAGCCCGTCAGCAAAGCCACCCGCCCGCGCTTTTCACCTTTGACTGGATGCGTGCCGGGACTGGAAAGCGGTGACGGATAAGGCACCTGTTTCGGCGCAAGTTTCAACATCGCCGCCATCGGTTTGAAAGCAGCAATCCTCTCCATCAGCGGCGTAAAGGGTGCGCCAAACCGGGCAAGGGTCAGCGCCACCCGCATCCGCGCGGGAAAGGGCAGCGTCATCGCCAGCAGCGCGCGCGTCAGCCGATCAACCAGCGGTCTTTGATAGGTCTTCTCAATGTGATTGCGGGCATGGTCAATCAGATGCATGTAATCCACCCCTGACGGACAGGTGGTGGTGCAGGCCAGGCACGACAGACAGCGATCCACATGGGTGACGATTTCCTCATCCGCCGCCCGGCCGTTTTCCAGCATGTCCTTGATCAGATAAATCCGTCCGCGCGGACTGTCCAGCTCATTGCCCAGTGTCACATAGGTGGGACAGGTGGCCGTGCAAAAACCACAGTGCACGCATTTGCGCACAATGCTCTCGGCTTCAGCAACATTGGCATCGTTAAGCTGGGCTGGGGTGAAATTGGTTTGCATGGATCACACTCTCCCGGCATGACGTGTCTGCACAACGCCGCCCATCAGTCCCGGATTCAAAATGGCGTGAGGATCAAATTTTTCGCGCAATCGATCTGACAGCGCCGCAACAGCAGGTGATTCCGGCTCAAAGGCTGCAATCCCTTCCCGTGACGCGGCCCCGGAGCGGATCAACGTTGCATGACCACCGCCAAGCGCCCTGATACCAGACCGGATCATCTCGGCCTCCGGCTCGCCTTCCATCTGCATCCACACAAGGCCGCCCTGCCAATCGTAAAAGGCATCTATACCCGCTTGCAGACGCAGGCCCGCAACCAGTTGATGACCGGCCGTGGGTGCGACAGAAACGCGCCAGAGTGGCTTGTGCATGGCATCGGCATAGGGCTGAACATGGCCGATCTCGCGCCACAGGGTCGCACTTTGTGCACCATCCAGCGACGTGACCGGACCAAGCCGCCCCATCACTTCGCGCAGTTTTCTCGATCGCTCAACAACAGAGGCGGCAAGCCCTTCCAGCCGCAGCACGGTTGCCGATCCCGCTGCCAAGGTGCCGTTCAGCAAGCGAGGCGCGACAAGATCGGGCAGATGCGCCGCCCCTGCGACCTCCACCGGCATGGCCATGGCCACCGCCATGGCGCGGGTCGCTGCCGCATCATCCAGACCGGAAACAACAATGGTTTCCGTCACCCTTGGCCGTGGCAGGACTTTAAAGGTGACTTCGGTGAGAAAACCCAGCGTGCCATAAGACCCCGCGAGAAGCTTGACCAGATCCAGCCCGGTGACATTTTTCATCACCCGGCCTCCGGCCTTGATCGCCTCGCCCCTGCCGTTGATAAAGCGAATGCCGAGCAGATGATCGCGCGCAGCCCCCGCCACAAACCGCCGGGGGCCAGAGGCATTACAGGCAAAAACACCGCCAATGGTGGGTTCGCCGCTGGTGCCCATCATGGCCCGATGGTCTGGTGGCTCGAACGCCATGGACTGGCTGTGCTCTGCAATCGCCGCCTCAATATCAGCAACCGGCGTACCTGCTTTGGCGGTCAACACCATTTCCGCCGGATTATAGGCGACAATACCGGAAAGCTGCCGTGATGACAGCGTCGCATCGGCCACAACAGCATTGCCAAAGCCAGCCTTCGTGCTGCTGCCCTTGATCGCAAGTCGTGTGCCATGGTCTGCGGCGTTACAAACAATCTGCGCGGCTTCGGATTCCGATTGCGGCAAATACACGACGCCTGCCGTCATGACCGGCCCTCCAGCGGAAACACTTTGGATGGATTGAGCAGCCAATCGGCATCAAAGGCGGCGCGGGCCGCCATTTGTTGGGCAAGATCGGCCTCGGAAAACTGATGGCGCATCAAATCACGCTTTTCAATGCCCACCCCATGCTCGCCGGTCAGACAGCCACCGGCATCAACGCACGCTTTGAGAATCTCCATGCCCGCGGCCTCAGCGCGGGCCGCATCCTCGGGGTCGTTGATATTATAGAGGATCAACGGATGCATATTGCCGTCGCCGGCGTGAAACACATTGGCAACCCGCAGACCATAATGATCGGTGATCTCCGAGGTTTTTTTCAGCACAGAGGCCAATTGGCTGAGCGGCACCGTCCCATCCATACAGATATAATCGGCAATGCGGCCTGTGGCCCCGAAGGCCGATTTTCGACCCTTCCAGATCAGTGCCGCTTCCGTGGCCGATTGGCTTTCCCGCACGGTTTTCACCCCATGGGCATGGGCGATTGCACAAATATCGGCCAGCATCGCCTCCATTTCGGCGTCCGAGCCTTCGACCTCAACAATCAACAAGGCCTCGGCATCCATGGGATAGCCAGCCTTGGCAAAGGCCTCACAGATGGCAATGGCCTGCCGATCCATAAACTCGATGGCCACCGGCACAATGCCCGCGCCAATAATGTCGGCCACGCAATTGCCAGCCGATTCGGCGCTGTCAAAGCCAAACAGCACCGGCCTTGCGCCTTCCGGCCTGGCCAGCAGCCGCACCGTTGCCTCAGTAACAATGCCAAGTTGACCCTCCGACCCACAGATCAGGCCCAGAAGGTCGTAACCGGCACTGTCCAGCGCCTTGCCACCCAGCTCGATCACCGTGCCATCCACCAGCACCATTTTGACGCCCAGCAGATTGTTGGTGGTGACACCATACTTCAGACAGTGCGCACCGCCAGAGTTCATGCCGATATTGCCGCCAATGGTGCAAGCCAGTTGCGAACTGGGATCGGGCGCATAGAAAAAGCCCTCATTGCCCACAGCCTCAGAAATTGACAGATTGGTCACGCCCGCCTGCACAGTGGCGGTGCGGTTCATAAAGTCAATATCGAGGATTCGGCTCATGGCGGAAAGACCAAGCAGAACAGCATCTTCCTGGCCAATGGCTCCGCCCGAAAGCGAGGTTCCTGCCCCTCGGGGAACCACGGGAATCTTGTAACGGTGGCAATATTTCATCACCGCTGCCACCTGCGCCGTGGTTTCCGGCAGGGCCACGCAAAGCGGCATCCGGCGATAGGCAACAAAGCCATCGGTTTCAAACGGCACAAGCTGCGTCTGACGATGAATGAGCCTGTCTTTGGGCAGCAACTCAGTCAGGTCGGCCACAATCTCATCACGCCTGCGCAGGACAGACTGATCTGGTGCCAGAAAAGAAATCGCCTCGACCACCCCACTCCTCCCATCATGACAGACAGAAAATCTTCCGCCCACTATGCCAACGGTAGCAGTGCCTTATAGCAGCCCGCAAGCGCTGTTTTATGGTATGAATGTATAGCGGAACCGGCGAGAACGAGAATGATCCATGACAAATCATGGTCATCTTGATTGTTTTTAGCAGCCTCTTAAAACGTCAAGCCACCTCGCTGGCGGCGCTCCATAACCCTGTCCCTCTTGGAAACGGTAACGCCCCTCAGCGAAAATCAAATGGCACCAGACTCCAGAAGGCATATTTCTTGCCATGTTTGGCGCGCACGCTGTGCATGAATTGCGCATGATCCGGCAAGGATGGCTCACCGGCAATCCTTGTCGACATATCCTCCAGCTCGCCAATACAAACTGCGGCAAATTCATAGGCGGATGACAGATTGCGATTGAGAATATCCGTGACCAATGCCCTGTTCAAAACCGTTGCCGCAACCGGATAGTCTTCATGCAGAGCAGGTGAAATATCAGACAACTGCATGTAAGTCCGGCCATCCCATTCCTTGGCGTGATCGATAATATATTGCGCCGCGAGATCCAGCTTTGGCCACTGCACCAGAAAATTCAATGCCTTATTGATATTCTTGTCCTGCATCACCAGAGCCATGGCTCTGTCCATTTCATCAAATTCGGCAAAATCATCCAGCTTGGCAATATATTGGCGCAGAATGTCAGCGTCAAAACTCTCGCAAAACTCATCCCAGCGCAGTTTTTGCGCGTCGTCGCGCCGCTTGAGCCGATCGAGAATCTCAGCCTCCAGCAATTTGCGTTCGCGTGCGCCATACTCCGACCCGGCAGCAGCATGAATGCCGTTTACATAAATCATATGCATACCCTTGGGTTTGCGCCGCACCCAGACAAGCGCATCCTCAAACTGCCCGGCCTCAAACAGAAGCTGCGCCATGCGCAGGCTGTTTTGAAACAGGTCCGGCTTGGCCTGTTCAAGCCGCCCCATCTCTTTAAAGTCACCCTGCTTATGGGCCAATTGCTGCAAAAGCCCCAGGGCAGACGGATAGCTGCGGTTTTTCTCAGGCACTTTGGAAAGCCTGGCCTTCCAGGCCTCCCCCGCCTCGGCACAGAGACTGTTCATCAGGTCCGAAAATATCTCGCCCTGCTCACGCAACACATCCGCACTGCGCATTGTTTCAAGCAAGGGCACAAGCGCAATCTGCTCTGGCGGCGACAACTCCGCCACCAGAGACACCGCCGCCGTACAGGCCTCATCAAACACGTTTTCCAGTCGGGCGTTGCGATCATACAGCCGGTGCAAAACAGACAGCCGCATTGACACCAGCCGTAACATCCGCTCTGCGGCGGCAAACCTGTCGACCCCGCCAAGTTCGGCATGAATGGTGCGCACCATGCCGCCAAGCTCCAGTGTCAAATCTTTTGAGCGGGCTTTGGTGATGCCCGATTTCGACGTGTCGATCTGCGCCAGACGCTTGTCGAGCATAGCACTGATCTTGTCGATCCCCGCCTCTCCGGCGAGTGCGACTTGGAGGCGTAACTTCAAAGGCTTGTTGGCTGCCGCCTCATCCAGCAAAATCGCCGCCAGTTTCTCGGCACCGAGGCTGGAAAGTCCTTTTGCGTCAAATTTGGCAACTGCTTTCTTCGCCATGCACATCTCCTGCCCTTGCTTAACAGGCTGCTGAAAAGTCAGGAGCAAGGCGCGAGCACAATTGTATCGCCCATATCACATGCGTCAGAGCAACTTGATGGATGCTTACGAAAAATTGCGATTATTGGCAATTTTTGACGTGAATTTTCTCTCGATTCGTATAAGGCACAACAGCTGGCATGTTTCCTGTGGCACGGTACAGCGCGCCGGTGTCAACCTGCACAGAATAAAAACAAGTCCCCACGACCATATTCCCCCATGACCACGGCACAACCGATCCGGGTGTCACACAAAAAGCCGAGATAATCGTGTGGAATTCCAAGATTTCTGGATGCATCCATGCCAGAATCATCTATATTACAGAAAACTAAAAGGCATTCATCATTGACCGTTATAAACCGTATCCTGTCTGAATTGGAACTCATGTTTCGGCGTCCGCCGAAGCAGCAATTCGGTGCGATATGTTATCGGGTGATGCCGTCAGCTCAAGCCGACAATGTTGAAGTTTTGCTGATAACCAGCCGTGATACCGGCCGCTGGGTGATTCCAAAGGGCTGGCCCATGGGGTCAAAAAAGTCTCACGCCGTTGCAGAGCGCGAAGCCTATGAAGAGGCGGGCGTAAAAGGCAAGGTTGAGAAAAACAGCTTTGGCTCGTTTACCTATGACAAAGCCATGCCGGGCGGCTTGCACATCCCCTGCGAGGTAAAAGTCTATCTTCTGAAGGTCAATGAGCTTGTCGAGAACTATCCGGAAAAAGGCACACGCCGTCTGGAATGGGTCAGTTGCGAGGAAGCAGCAGAGCGCGTGCGCGAACCACAATTGAAGCGCCTGTTTCATTTGCTGTCGCTTTCGCGTAAGGCAGACAGAATTAAAGCTGGACAAGCCGTTTCTTGAAGCGCTTATGCTCCGCGCCCACATGCGCACATTCCATCTTTGCGCAAACGGGGCGTAACAGGCGTCAGTGACACAGGCTGCATCTGGCGCGAAGCTGCCCTCTATTTCATAAGTATATTGCCCGACACATGAACACCCTTCGCCCCCAACGCGCAAAGCAGACGCTTGACAAGGATCTGGACCGCCTGACCGTTCTGGAGCAGGCTGCGCATCATATCAGTCGCGGCCTTGCGCCGCTTGGCATGGCACTTGTTTTTCTGATTGTGGCGGGCGTTCTGGGGTTGGGTTTCACTCAGAATCACGCGCAAGCGGGCGTGGTGATTGCGGCATCGGCGCTGGCGGCCTATATGGCCATGAATATCGGTGCCAATGATGTCACCAACAATGTTGGTGCCGCCGTTGGTGCCAGAGCCATGTCGATGGCTGGAGCGCTGGTGATGGCCGCAGTCTTTGAGATTGCAGGGGCCTTCATTGCCGGTGGTGATGTGACAAACACGATCTCGACCGGCATTGTCACACCGTCGCTGGCGGCTGATCCAGACGTGTTCGTCTGGATCATGATGGCAGCGCTGCTGTCTGCCGCACTGTGGATCAATATTGCCACGTGGATAAACGCCCCGATTTCAACAACGCACTCGATTGTTGGCAGCGTTCTTGGTGCCGCTGCCGCTGCCGTCGGCTCATCCGCTGTCAACTGGCAGGTGATTGTCAACATCACGATTGGCTGGATGATCTCTCCCCTTCTCGGCGGGCTGATCGCTGCTGCCATTCTTTACTTCATTTACGAATTCATCGTTTATCAACGCGATAAAATCACAGCCGCCAGGCGCTGGATACCCGTGTTAAATGGCATCATGCTGGGCAGTTTCACCGGCTATCTCAGCCTTAAAACCTCAGGCCAGGGTTTCAGCATACTTTCCGCAGATTCCGCCCTGATCGGTATGGCCATCGGCTGCCTGGCGTGGGTTGGCAGCATACCTGTTATATCCCGGCAGGCAGAAGGGCTGGAAAACCGCAACCAGTCGCTGCGCAAACTGTTTCGGCTGCCCTTGATCGGCGCTGCCGCTTTGCTCTCTTTTGCCCACGGCGCCAATGACGTCTCCAATGCCATTGGCCCGCTTGCGGGGGTCATTCACGCCATGCGCAATGATACGGCCCATGATGCTGTTTCAATTCCCGTATGGGTGACCGTCATTGGCGCTTTTGGCATTTCCATTGGCCTTTTGCTGTTTGGCCCGCGCCTGATCAAACTGGTCGGCAGCAAGATCACCAAACTCAACCCGATGCGCGCCTATTGCGTTTCCATGTCATCGGCGGTCACGGTGATCACCGCCTCGGCTTTGGGCCTTCCCGTCAGCTCCACCCATATCGCCATTGGGGCTGTTTTCGGCGTCGGCTTTTTTCGGGAATGGTATAACCGCACCTCGCCCAGACGCATGGCCTATTTGCAGATGAAATCCTCCGAATGGCAGCTCAAAAAACCAAAATCAGTCAATATTGACGAGCAAAAACGCCGCTATCTGGTGCGCCGCTCGCATCTTTTGACAATTATGGGGGCCTGGGCAATCACCCTGCCAATCTCGGCCGGACTTGCGGCTGTGATCTATCACGTTATGTTTGCCCTGGCAGGATAAGCCAGCAGGATAAAGATCAAGACTAGAAAATGAGGCATTGCCATGCGGGCAAATTACCGGATGCAACGATTGTACGTCGATGCAGATCTTCACCCCCAGACACCGATTGAAGCCTCTCCAGATCAGTTCAACTATCTTGCCAATGTGTTGCGCATGACAGAGGGCACACAGGTGTTGCTGTTCAATGGCCGGGATGGCGAATGGCAGGCAATGATCAGCTTTCCAACCCGAAAGCGTATTCTTTTGACTCCAACAGAACAGGCCCGCCCGCAACCACAGCCCAGCGATCTCGTGTTTCTGTTTGCCCCGCTCAAAGTCGGCCGCATGGACTATCTGGTGCAAAAAGCGGTTGAAATGGGCGCTGGCACCTTGCAGCCCGTCATCACCCAGCATGTTCAGGGCAAAATTGGCAGCGTGGAACGGCTGCAAGCCAATGCCCTTGAAGCCGCAGAGCAATGTGGCATTCTGACCCTGCCGCAAGTTCGTCCGCCCGTGAAGTTGAAAGACCTGCTGGAAACCTGGCCGCAGGAGCGCCGCATTGTTTTTTGCGATGAAGGCAGCGCCACAAACAATCCCATGACCATATTGCACACGATTGCAGAAAAACAGCTTGCCCTGCTGGTCGGCCCCGAAGGCGGTTTTTCGGATGACGAGCGCGGCCTGTTGCGCGCCTGCGCGTTTGTCACCGCTATTCCGCTGGGTCCGCGCATTTTGCGTGCTGACACCGCAGCCGTCGCAGCGCTCGCCGTCGTGCAGGCCACTGTCGGCGACTGGAAATGACGCAAAGACGCCATCCAACACTTCGTTCAATATAACTGAACGACAAAATCATAAAATTTGCTTGCGCAAGGCTCGGGTTAGGCCCTATCACCCAGACCGGATTGCCGTATTCAATGCGTTGCAACAGACAAGCCCGCTGCATGATGCTGATCTGCACATCTGACAGAGATCAGCAATCACGCAGTCAACCGAAATAGAGAAAACAAGGTCGTCTCCATGGCCCGCGATACCACCGATGACACGCCGTTGAACTCTGTTGACGACTTGGCAGAGTATATGGCGCAGGGCGCAAAGCCAAAATCGGCTTTTCGGCTCGGCACCGAACATGAAAAATTCGGGTTTTTCATGGCCGACCACACGCCTGTTCCCTATTTCGGTGATGCCAGCATCCATACACTCCTGACCGGCATGGCCGAGAAACTCGGCTGGGAGCCGATCATGGACGGTGAGCATATCATTGGGCTTGCAGGCGGCAGCGGCGAAGGTGCCATTTCCATTGAGCCGGGCGGGCAATTCGAGCTGTCCGGCGCAGCCCTTGAAACCCTGCATGAAACCGAGGCAGAAACGGCCCATCATCTGGATGTTGTCAAACAGATTGCCGAGCCGATGGGCATCCGCTTTCTGGGCATGGGTGGCAGCCCGCTATGGAGCCTTGCGCAAACGCCCAAAATGCCAAAGTCGCGCTATGACATCATGACCCGCTACATGCCCAAAGTGGGCAAGAACGGGCTGGATATGATGTATCGCAGCTCCACTATTCAGGTGAACCTCGATTTTTCATCCGAGGCCGATATGCGGTTGAAAATGCGCGTATCCACCAAGCTGCAATCCATTGCCACAGCGCTGTTTGCCGCATCGCCCTTTACCGAAGGCAAGCCGAACGGGATGCAATCCTGGCGGGGCGAAATCTGGCGCGATACAGACAATAACCGCGCCGGTCTTTTGCCTTTTGTTTTCCAGCCGGATTTCACGTTTGGCGATTATGCCACATGGGCATTGGATGTGCCGATGTATTTCGTGGTGCGCGACGGCAAGTATCACGACTGCACCCATGTGACCTTCCGCCAGTTCATGAACGGCGCGCTGAAGGGCGAGATCACCCAATGGCAGCCCACTCTGGGCGACTGGACCAACCATCTTGGAACCCTGTTTCCCGATGTGCGCCTCAAGCGGTTTCTGGAAATGCGCGGCGCAGACTGTGGCCCGCAAAGCCACATAACAGCGCTTTCCGCCTTCTGGGTCGGCCTGCTTTATGATGATGCGGCACTGGCGGCGCTGGATGAATTGACGGCCAATTGGAATCTGGCATCCGTGACAACCCTGCGCGATATGGTCCCTACTCAAGGGTTGAACGCCAACATCGCAGGTCGCACCGCTCTGGACATCGTGCGTGATATTTTACCCATCGCCAAATCCGGTCTCAAGGCACGTGCGCGCCTGAATGCAGCGGGCAAGGACGAATCAATCTACCTTGATCCACTGGAAGAAATTGCGCAAACAGGCCGCACCGTGGCAGACATCATGCTTGAGCACTACAATCATGACTGGGGCCAGTCGATCGATCCGGTGTTTTCGGCCTATCAATATTGAATACACGCCTGAGTTTTATCAAAACAACACCAAGAGGACCACAAACCCCTGTGCGAACAGGAAGAAAGCCATTTGCAGCGGCATTTTTCCCGTTATACTGTCAGAGAGCAACGCCTCGCGTCTGATTTGACGCGCATTGGGCGGTGTAATATTATCGCTTTCTGCATCATCTCACCTCAGGCCCTTATCGCTTTCAGGTGTTTTGCGAAAAGCCTGCGCGCGAGGGGAACGGTCACTGATGATGCCATTGTTTGAAATGATGCTGAGGGCGCAAAACGGGGCCGCAATGGATTCAATGGCCAAGCAATTCGGCCTGGCTCAGGAACAGGTCGCACAGGCGCTGGCGGCATTGACACCGGCTTTTTCCTCAGGATTGAAGCGCACAGCCGCCAACCCTTATGATCTTTCTGGCCTGTTCTCGGCGATGTCCTCGGGCAATTACGGGCAATATTTCGAGGATTTGAGCAAGGCCTTCACCCCGCAAGGGGTTGCCGATGGCAATCAGGTGCTACAACAATTGTTTGGCTCCAAAGAGGTGTCCCGTGCCATCGCAGCACAAGCGGCACAGGTCACGGGTGTCGGGCAGGATATTCTCAAAAAAATGCTGCCAACCATGGCCGATACCATTATGGGCGGGTTGATGAAGCAGGGCCTTGGGCAAATGGCCGGAACGACCAGTCCGTTTTCCGTCACCCCGATTGCGCCCATGGTACAGCAATGGCTGGAAGCGACAGGCTTTGCACCAAAATCTGCGCCCAAACCATCGGCAGACCCATTTGACAATCCGTTCATCAATGCGTGGAAAGACATGATGGGCATGGCGCAGGCAAAGCCAGCCCCCAAGCAGCAACAGGCAAATCCATTTCTGGACAATCCCTATGCCAAGGCGTGGCAGGATATGCTCAACACAACACTTGGACAAACACCGGAAACACAGCCAAAGCCGGAACCGGATGCAAGGCAAAGCATGTCTGAGATGATCAACACCATGTTCGATAGTGGACTTGAGGTTCAAAAAAACTATCAGAAAAGCATGGAAAAGATTTTCGAGACTTATACCACAGATCAGAAGTCCAGCCCTGCAACGCCGAAGCCATCAGAAAAAGGCGAACGCGACGAATCTTAAAGACAAACGGCTTCAGCATCCAAAGAGCAGACAGGATAAAAAAGCCCGACAACAGACGGCTGTTGCCGGGCAAATGCAGGGATCGTTGGCATTTCACCCTGCGGGGATTTCAAAATTCACCGTCACGGCGCAGATCATACCAAGAGTCATTTTCAATGAATCTTGATCAGCTCATCCGAGCGAAAGTGAGCGCGCCTGCGCCCTCGTCCGTGCCTTTGCATGATGCGCAAGCGTAAGGGATGGATCGGTCAGATAAGATCCATCTGACAGGGCATGTTCCAGTTCTGTGCGCGTCAGGCCCAGATCTTTGAGAAGGTAATCATCCATATCAACCAGCTTCTGCGCCGCCCGGCGATTGCTCACGATACGAACGACCGCCTTGACCTGCTGCGCACCATAACGAAGCGTGGCTGTAAGCGCCATGCCGACATCGGCAAAGGTGCGGTTGGTCATCTGTAAGGTCGTGCGCATAGTCATCATCCTTTTGCGTTGGCACGAGAGAAAACCGCTCTGTCGAAAATCTGTCGAAAAGTCAGGCAGAAGCGATCGATAAAATGTTGAGGGGAAGGCCGAGAGCGGCCAGACCGGTTGATCTTTTGCAATTGCAGAAATGCCAATTTTCTATTGATCAGTCCAACGAATGTTTCTAATAGTTATCATCAATCCTTCTGATGGAATGTGAAGCATGTCCGCGCCCCTTGATATTGACCAACTCCAGACATTCGTTGCCATTGTCGACACCGGCAGTTTCACCAAGGCGGCCGCAAGGGTGTTCAAAACCCAGTCTGCGGTTTCCATGCAGATGCGACGGCTGGAAGAGCGCATTGGCAAACAATTGTTCATCAAGGATGGGCGCGGCAACCGCCTTTCTGCCGAAGGGGACAAGCTGCTGAATTACGCGCGCCGCATCATTCGGCTCAACAGCGAAGCCATGGCGGCTTTTGATGACAACAGGCTGGAAGGCACCCTGCGCATTGGCACGCCAGATGACTATGCGGATCGGTATATGCCTGAAATTATTGGTCGTTTTGCCAAAACGCACCCCAATGTCGAGCTTTACATCGTCTGCGAACCCTCCGTCAGCCTGGCCGAAAAAATGAATCGCGGTGAGCTGGACATCGCCCTTGTGACGCATAACCCGGTTGCCCGCCAATCGGATGTTGTCCGCACCGAGCCGCTCTGCTGGGTCGGCTCGGCCAATCATGCCCTGAAAGACAATGCGCCCGTGCCGCTTGCGGTGGGGCGACGCGATTGCAACTGGCGGCAATTGGCCTGTTCGGCGCTGGATGCCGATGGCCGCGACTATCAGGTTCTGTTTACCAGCTGGTCTTCCACGGTTGTGGCAGCGGCCGTTCTGGCCGGGCTTGCGGTTTCCGTTCTGCCGGAATCAGCTCTCAGAGGCGGCATGAAAGTTCTGACACAGGCCGATGGCTTTCCTCCACTGCCGCCTGTGCAGATTGGCATCATGAAACGGCCCGGTCTGTCGCCCTCGCTGATGACGGCCATCAGCGATCATATCGCGGCCTGCCTGGACAATATCACGCCAACCGTCATTGAGGACGATCTGGACAATGATACTAAAAGCTATGGGCGTCAGCTTCCGCGGCTGAAGCCGGGGCATATGCTGCCGGGCTGGTAAAACACGGCTCTTCAATCTGGGGCGGTTGACGTGCGCGGCGGCAGGACAATGTCACAAACGAGCTTTTTCCACTCCTCCAGAAGTGCGCCGGCCCGGTCATTGCCTTCCGCAAGGCACCGCAACACGGAGCCGGTCAACAGCGACACCAGAACGAATCGATCCCGCTCACTGGCTGGGTGTTGATCACCGACAAATGGTCCCAGAACATCGAGCGCCAGCGCGCCTATCTCTTCATGGGCCTGATATTGCAGATGCCCTAAATCGGGATCAACGGAGGTTGCCATCCACAACTCCCTGCAAAGCGGGTTGTGCAAATGGATGTGCGCGCCATCTTCAATCAAATGCGCAATGCGCGACCGGGCATCAGCCTCGCTGCGCACATCTGTTAATCTGGCTTTAACAGCTTGCATCAAGGCACTCAGGCGGAGATCAAGAATCGCCTTGAGAATCGCCGCCTTCTCAGGAAAGAATTGATAGACCGAACCAACCGGAACGCCAGCGTGAATGGCAATGTCTGTCATTTTCATCTGTGCAACGCCATGCGTGACTATAAGTGTCTCGGCCGACTCCAATATGGTCTCGAAGCGCTTGATACTACGCTTCTGCTTTGGTTGTTTGCGCGGATTGATCCGCGACGCTTCATTCGGCAGCTTCATCGCCATGTTCGTCCCGTCGTACACTTGCAGGATTCGTTCCGCGTCATGTGGAACACAGGTGATGGCTGTAGAGGAAGGGTGTTCCGTTTTGATTAATGCAAACTGGTAAATTCAACACAAAGGCATGGAGCAGGATTGCTTCAATTTGACACATAACGATCTGCTTTGATACAAATTTATGAACCCCTCCAGAAAACCCCAGGAAAACAGGGAGCCAGTTGCAGGCGTCATCTGGCTGGATCACCCTTCTCCTGACCAGCCGCCCTGCCCCGCCCCGCGCCTGCGTCAATTTGGGACAAGCTCCAGACCATTCCTACTTATTGAGGACTGGCCCGATGACTTTGCGCTGACACCACGCCGCAACCGGGCGCGCATGAAAAGCTCACAGAGGCGCACAGCTTTTTTCACAACATTGACAGGACGTGGCACAACTGTTTCTTTTGCTATTCCCTTCCTGTCATGAACGTGTTACCAGCCCTCGCCAACTTCCAAGCATTTCATGCAGAAGCAAACCGGTGGAGAAAACATCTTCCGGTGGACTCTGTCTATTCACACGAAGGAAATTGGCATGGCACGCATCGTAATATCGGCAACCGGCGCAGAAGCGCTTACTTTTGACGATGTCCTCTTGCAGCCTGGGCATTCTGAAGTGATGCCGGGACAAACAAATATCTCCACCCGCATCGCCAAGGATATAGAGCTGTCTCTGCCGATTCTGTCTTCGGCCATGGATACGGTGACCGAGAGCCGTCTGGCCATTGCCATGGCACAGGCAGGCGGCCTTGGCGTTATCCACCGCAATCTGACACCCATTGAGCAGGCCGAAGAGGTCCGTCAGGTCAAGAAATTTGAAAGCGGCATGGTGATCAACCCCGTCACCATCAACCCGGAAGCAACGCTGGCCGAAGCGCTGTCCTTGATGAAAACCCACCGCATTTCTGGCATTCCTGTGGTCGAAAATGGTGATCGCCCTGGCCGTCTGGTTGGGATTCTGACCAACCGCGATGTGCGGTTTGCCTCAGACCATTCCCAGAAAATCCATGAGCTGATGACGAAAGACAATCTCATCACCGTCAAGGATGGCGTAGACCAGCAGGAAGCCAAGCGCCTTTTGCACACCAACCGCATTGAAAAGCTGCTGGTGGTGGACAATGAAGGCCGTTGCGTTGGCCTTATCACCGTCAAGGACATTGAAAAAACCCAGCTGAACCCTCACGCCGCCAAGGATGCGCAAGGCCGCCTGCGCGCCGCTGCCGCCATCTCGACCGGCGAGGACGGCATTGAGCGGGCCGAGCGCCTGATTGATGCAGGCGTCGATGTGATCGTGGTGGATACTGCCCATGGTCATTCCCAGCGCGTTCTGGATGCCGTCACTGCCGTCAAGAAGCTCTCTGGCAATGTTCGGGTGATTGCCGGCAATGTTGCAACGGGTGCTGGCACGCTGGCACTGATTGATGCGGGCGCAGACGGCGTCAAGGTTGGCATCGGCCCCGGCTCGATCTGCACCACCCGCATTGTTGCAGGTGTGGGCGTGCCGCAGTTGGCCGCCATCATGGCCGCCGTAGAAGAAGCTCACAAGCATGGCATTCCGGTGATTGCCGATGGTGGTGTGAAATTCTCCGGCGATCTGGCCAAGGCCATTGCCGCCGGTGCGTCCGCCGTCATGGTTGGTTCGCTGCTGGCAGGCACGGATGAAAGCCCCGGCGAGGTCTTCCTCTATCAGGGCCGCTCCTTCAAGGCCTATCGCGGCATGGGTTCTGTTGGTGCCATGGCACGCGGCTCAGCAGACCGCTATTTCCAGGCGGAAGTGCGCGACACCTTGAAGCTGGTGCCAGAAGGCATTGAAGGTCAGGTGCCCTACAAGGGGCCTGTCTCGGCGGTGCTGCATCAGCTGGCCGGCGGCCTCAAGGCGGCCATGGGCTATGTTGGCGGCAAGGATATTATCGACTTTCAGGAAAAGGCCACCTTTGTGCGTATTTCCGGCGCTGGCCTGCGCGAAAGCCATCCGCATGGCGTAACAATTACCCGCGAAAGCCCGAATTATCCGGGCGCTTCATAAAATAGTCTTCACAGACACGTGATTTTTTAAAAACCCGCATCGACATTGCCCGTCGATGCGGGTTTTCTATTGGCTTAGAGCGTCGTGAGGAGGAGATCACATGGAAAAGCCGACAATTACACAGGCAATGATTGATGCCTATGATGACTATACCCATCTCAGCCTCGACCGCCGGGGCTTTATGGAAAAACTCAGCAAGCTTGCAGGCTCTGGTGCAGCGGCGGCGGCCATTCTGCCCATGCTGGCCGCCAGCAAAGCCAGTGCAGCGCTAACCCCTGAAAATGACGGCCGCCTGAAAAGCGAAATGGTCACCTATCCCGGCCCCCATGGCGCAATGAAGGGCTATCTGGTGATGCCAAACGCGGCTGACAAGCCTTTGCCCGGCGTTATCGTCATTCACGAAAATCGTGGCCTGAACCCACACATTGAAGATGTGGCACGGCGCCTGGCGCTGGAAGGGTTTGTTGCTCTCGCCCCGGATTTTCTCTCTCCTCTTGGCGGCACCCCGGAGGATGAAGACAAAGCACGCGAGATGTTTCCAAAGCTGGATATGGCAGTAACCATCCAGAATGCCGAGGCCAGTCGGGCTTATCTCAGCGCCATCAAAGCCACCAATGGCAAAGTTGGTGCTCTTGGCTTCTGCTGGGGCGGCGGCATGGTCAATCAGCTGGCCGTGGCTTCACCTTTGCTAGGGGCAGGCGTTGCCTATTACGGCGCGCAGCCGAAAGCCGATCAGGTCGCCTCCATCAAAGCCCCCTTGATGTTGCATTATGCAGGATTGGATGAACGCATCAACGCGGGAATCGATGCCTATCAGGCAGCCCTGAAGGCTGATGGCAAACAGGCCGAGATTTTCATTTACGATGGCGTCAACCACGCCTTCAACAATGATACATCCGCCGCCCGCTACAACAAGGACGCAGCCGACCTTGCATGGTCGCGCAGCATGACCTTCCTCAAGCGGCACCTTTCCTGAGTTAAACGGGAAAGATTGACTTCAATCAAAAGAGGATGCGCCATAATCGTATAAGTCTGACGTCATAGCGTTTGCTGGTTTCAAGGCATAGATTTCTTTGGAGGACGTCATGGCATTAATGATGAAAGCGGCTGTTTTGCGGGAGTTTGGCAAACCTCTCAACATCGAGGACATTGCGATACCAGAACCTGGCCCCGGCCAGATTCTGGTGAAATATGAAGCCACGGGCGTATGCCACACGGATTTACACGCCGTTGAAGGCGATTGGCCCGTCAAACCCACCCCTCCGTTTATTCCCGGCCATGAAGGCGTTGGCTATGTGGCCAAGCTTGGTGCAGGCGTCAGCCGCATCAAGGAAGGTGACCGTATCGGCGTGCCATGGCTGCACACGGCCTGCGGTTGCTGCACGCCCTGCCGCACCGGCTGGGAAACCCTGTGTGGATCGCAGCAGAATACCGGCTATTCCGTCAACGGCACTTTTGCGGAATATGGCCTTGCCGACCCGGATTACGTTGGCCGCCTGCCCGATAATCTGGAGTTTGGCCCGGCAGCGCCCGTTTTATGCGCCGGGGTCACCGTGTACAAAGGCCTGAAGGAAACCGAAGTGCGCCCCGGCGAATGGGTGGTGATTTCCGGCATTGGCGGGCTTGGCCATATGGCCGTGCAATATGCCAAGGCTATGGGTATGCATGTTGTCGCTGCCGATATTTTCGATGACAAGCTGGCGCTGGCAAAAAAGCTGGGGGCCGATGTGATCGTCAATGGCCGCGATGCCGATGCCATTGCACAGGTGCAAAAAGCCACCGGCGGCGTGCATGGCGCATTGGTCACTGCCGTTTCGCCAAAGGCCATGGAGCAGGCCTATGGCTTTCTGCGCTCCAAGGGCACCATGGCACTGGTGGGCCTGCCACCGGGTTTCATCTCGCTTCCGGTGTTCGACACCGTTCTGAAACGCATCACGGTGCGCGGCTCGATTGTCGGCACCCGTCAGGATCTTGAGGAATCCTTGGTGTTTGCAGGTGAAGGCAAGGTTGCAGCCCATTTCTCATGGGACAAGATTGAAAACATCAATGCCATCTTTGACCGAATGAAAGAAGGCAAGATTGATGGACGTATTGTTCTCGATCTCGCCAGTTAATCGGATCATCAATTCACCCGATCACATCAGATGAGCTGAAGACTGCCGCGGCAGTCTTCTTGTCACATCTTCGTGCAAATCGCCCCTGTTTTAGAGTTTGTCAGGAAAAAGTGGAACCCGGTTTTTCCAAAAAGACAAACGAAAACAAAGAAGTTTAGAGTCTGTCGGGGTCAATCTGAACCTGACAGACTCTAAACGGTAGCGTCCGTGACAACATCTGGCTATTCTCGCCGCATCGCAACAAACGAGATGGCTGTTGGTGCCTATGTCCGAAACTGAAACGAATTCTACAACAGATCGTATTTTCGTCTTCCAAGGTGGCGGCGCTCTGGGTGCCTATCAGGCTGGCGCCTATGAAGCGCTTCACGCTCATGATGTGGATCCCGACTGGCTGGCAGGCATCTCTATCGGCGCGATCAATTCGGCCATTATCGCAGGAAGCCCACGCGAAAAGCGGGTGGAAAATCTCAGAGCCTTCTGGGATATGGTTTCATCCAGCCTGAATTTCGATTTTGGCCATCAGGAAACCCCCATTCGCCGTGTGACCAATGACATCTCGGCAAGCCTTGGCGCGATGTTTGGCATTCCGGGTTTCTTCTCGCCACGCCTGCCCACGGCCTATCAATGGCTGTTCAATCCATCATCTCAGATCAGCTATTATGACACTGATCCGCTGATGAAATCTTTGGAAAATCTGGTTGATTTCAAACTCTTGAACGATGGAACCACGCGGCTTAGCCTTGGGGCGGTGGAAGTGACAACCGGAAATTTTGCCTATTTCGATAACCGGCATACCAAAATAGATGTCCGCCACATTGCCGCTTCAGGAGCCTTGCCACCGGGATTTCCGCCCGTGGACATTGGCGGGCGTTATTATTGGGATGGTGGGCTGGTGTCCAACACCCCGCTGCAACATGTGTTGGACAACAATGATAGCGAACGGGATCTGGACATTTTTCAGGTCGATCTTTTTAGCGCGCGCGGTGCCATGCCAAAAGACCAGTTTGAAGTGGAAAGCCGAACCAAGGAAATTCGGTTTTCCAGCCGGACCCGCATGAATACCGATGAATTTGCCCGCAAACAGATCGTCCGTCGCGCCGCCAAGCGCTTGCTAGACAAGTTGCCGCCTGAATTTCAGCAGGATGAAGATGCCAAAATCCTGCGCTCGATTGGTCATGAATATGATGTGACACTTGTTCACCTGATCCATCGCCGCGCTGCCCACACAACTCATTCCATGGATGCGGAATTTTCCCGCCAGTCGGTCAATGAACATTGGAAGGCCGGATATGACGATGTGTCCTATACTCTGAAGCATCCCAGATGGCGCAATCGAAGCCGACCCAAGGATGGTATCCAGATCTTTGACTTGACACGAGACCGTAAATTATCAGTGCAAGTTTGAGCAAGTCAGTCTCACCACTCCACTACAATGGCAATATCCCCATGATCTTTTTTGAGATTTCCTGGTATTTTATAGGGTTCCAAAACAGAATCTGCCAGAATATGCTGTAGAAATAGTATCGGGAGGATGTGTGAAGACGAAAATTGGCCTACGCGAGGTCGCTCTGGAAGCAGGCGTATCTCTCAGCACCGCGTCTCATGCCTTGAATGGCACAGCGCCTTTGACCAATGACGTGCGCGACAGGGTTATTTCCTGCGCGCAACGCCTCGGCTATCTGGAAAAACGTCGTAACAAAGCCTCCATTGCCAGCTTGCGTGCCATTTTGCTGGCGGTTACCGGCGATGCTGCGCCGCAGAGTGATCTCAACATGGTCAGTTGGACCGTGATGAACGGATTGCGACAGGAATGCGAAAGGCGCGCCATTCGGATCATTCCATCCATCAGCCCCGGCAGCCGTATTGATACAGGCGAGATCAAGCGTCTATGCCAAACGGAAAAAGTCGATGGCATTGTCATTTTGAACGATGACCGCCCGGAGCTGATCCGCAGTCTCACTCATTTGCCAATCCCAACCGTTCTGATCAATGGCGAAGACCCCGCCATGCTGCTGGATACGGTCACAGCCGCAAACCGCTTTGGCGCACGACAGGCCATAGAACACCTGTTGTCTTTGGGGCATCGCCGTATTCTGCATCTAACATGGCCAGGCCGCACCACCATTCGCCGCCGGTTTGATGGCTATCTGGATGCGTTTTTGGCCGCAAACCTGCCAGCCCCAACCGATATGGTTGTGGAAGCCGCAAGCTTTGAGCCTGAAGAGGGCGAAAAAGCCATCCGCGCACTGTTAGCCAAAGACCCGACATTGAAGGGAGCAACCGCAATTTTTTGTGCCGCGGACAATCTCGCGCTTGGCTGTCTGAACGCCTTGCGGGCCGATGGCATCAGCGTTCCCGATGATATATCCGTCATGGGATGTGACGACATCATGCCCGCAGAATTCAGCTCTCCACCCCTGTCAACCGTTCAACTGCCAAGTGCGCGGCTGGGCGCTGCCGCCATCGGCCTGATGGAACAACGCGTGGTGTCAAGCGATGCTTTGCGCCCCGCGCACCGGCTGGAACTTGGCTGCAAACTGGTGCTCCGGGGCAGCATCGCGCCGCCCCGTGCTTAAAGTTTGCCAGGGAAAAGTCGAATCCGGTTTTCCCGGAAAGGCAAACGAAAACAAAGTAATATAGAGTCTGCCTGGTTCAATCTGAACCTGACAGACTCTGAAAAACAGATAGCTTCAAGCAGCAACATCCTGCACCAGCGTCTGGCTGTTCCAGCCCTGTGGCAGAGGTTGCGGTCGATCAAACACCACATCTTCAACCCGCAAACCTGTCACGCCCTGTACAAAGGCACCGGGCATCCCGCCGGGATAATCCTGAAGGCCAATGATGCGGCCATCCGCACCGCGGGTCCAGGCATTGGCGCGGCCATCAGCCTCAACAGCAGGGGCCAGATCCGCATTGGTCGGGCGCAGGTCATAGCGCAAGCCGGTTCCCAACTGTCCAACCGTTTGCGCCAGATGAATCCGGCTCAATTGCACATCATGGATACCCGCAGGCGCAACCGACACCAGCGTTATTGCGCCCTCCATGGTGCCGGTAATATCCTCCACAATCAGATTTTCCACCGCACCGGCAGGCCGTTCCGGCACACGGTCCACCACCGTTACCGTCAAGGCTTCGCCGGAGCCCCAAAAACCATCGGGCGTCTCAAAGCATTCCAGATGAATGCGCGAAAACCGCACATTGGAAACCTTGCCGCCATCGCGCGAAAAAATCCCAAGGCCCCGATTGGATTGCTGCACGCGGCAATCCTCAAACACCACATTGGTAAAATCACCAAAGGATTCCGTGCCGATTTTGAGCGCGCAACTGACGCTGGACACCGTGCAGCCACGCACCACAATATCTTCACAGCAGCCGATGGCCGATCCCTGTGGACCGGCGCTGGTTTTCAGGCAAATACCGTCATCCGCCGTGGAAATCTGGCAATCCTCAATCAAGGTCCGGCGGCAGGCATCCAACACAACGCCGTCGGTATTGGGCAGACGGCGATTGTTGGTAACGCGCACCTGACGCAGCGAGACATCCTCGCAATTGACAAAATGCAGGGTCCACATCGGCGAATTCAACACCTCAAGCCCGTGCAGGCGCACATTCCTGCAATGTTCCACCACCAGAACACGGGGCCTGAATTCTGCTGGAATAAAGGTGCCGACGCTTTGGTCATCACCCGTAATAAAATGATCGCCACCCGCATCAATACGCCCCGGTCCGGTGATGGCAATATGCTCAACCCCGCTGGCCACCAGCATGGCCCGGTTGGATTTTTCGGCAATCACATCAACAAGATTGTCCCGATAGGCTTCATAATCCGGCACCGGTTGCAACACGGCCCCCTCTTCCAGATGCAGCTCAACCCCCGACTTCAATCGCACGCCACCGACATGGTGCACGCCGGCCTGTAAGGCCACAGTGCCACCGCCATCAGCTGATATGCGGTCAATCGCCGCCTGAAGAGCCGAGGTGTTGTCAGCTTCAGTCGCTGCAATGGACATAAAAACGCGATCACTCATACTTCATCTCCTTGGGCCACCAGCACGTCTGTCAGCAACAGCAGCACCAGCGCCTGACCATAAGGGGTCGGTAAGTTGGGAATTTTTCGGTAAAAATCGAGATCGTGACCCATGGGCGTGCCATCCGACACACCCTGAACCACACCCTCGTCGTCAATCTGGCTCAAAACGGCAGCAAGGGCGCACTCGGCATGAATCCTGTCGGCGGGATCAAGAATACCCGCCTCAATGCCACGCAGAATGCCATAGGCAATGCCTGCCGCAGCCGAGGTTTCTGTGGGCGATGAGGGGTCATTGAGCAGCGTGTGGAATGCGCCATCAGGCCGTTGGAACTCTTTCAGTGACTGCACCTGACTGTCGAGCACATGGCTCAAAAACCGCTTGTCTTTGTCGTTTAAATCCGGCACCAGAAAAAACAGTTCGGGAATGGCAACGGTGATCCATGCATTGCCACGCGCCCAGAAGGCTTTGGCAAAATTATGCCGCCCCAAAAACGTCCAGCCGTGATACCACAGCCCGGTGACGGGATCTGACAGATAACGGGCATGGATCATGAATTGGTGCACGGCTTCATCAATCCAGTCCTTGCGGTTAAAAAACACTCCGGCGCGGGCCAGAAACAAGGCCGCCATAAACAATGTGTCATCCCAAAGCTCGCCCTCATTCAGCCGTTCCTTGACCACGTGCTGAAAGCCACCGCCTTCGGTTTTGGGCAGACTTGTCACCAGCCAATCGGCCCAATCTTCAACCAGAGCCCTGAAATCAGGGCGATCGACATGCTCAATCAAAATGGCCAGCGGCAACATCGGTGCCGTGCTGTTAATCTGGCGTGGTGGCAGGCCGCGCCCAATCTGCATGGCATACCACTCAACCAGATCATCCAGTGCCGCCTTATCTTTGGCAGCCAGCGCCCGGCGTAAAAAGCCGTAGAGACCAACGCCAACCTCCCAGTCCCATTCATCAAACTGAATGCCCCGGCCAGCGCCCTCTCCAACCAGCCCTTCCTGAATGCCTTTCAGGCGGCTAAAGGCAGCCGCCACCCGATCAATGGTCTGCGGCAGTACCTGCCCCTTCATGCTCATCACATCCATCATCTCACTCAATCCTTCATAAAGGGGCTTTGATAAAACGGCCCAATCGCATCGCCATTGGCCGCCATGCTGTCAAAGGTCAGCGCCGGAACCGGCTGATGATGCACAAACGGCTGTTCATGCGCGCCAATCCAGAACCTGCCTTGATAATCCAGCTGCAAAACGTCGGACTCTGGCGGCTGCATCCGCAGCACACGGCTCTGCGCATCAAAGCTGATTGCAGCGGCGCGCAGGCGGTTGGTAAATCGCGCAAACGCCGCATCATCGCCGCAGCCCACCACGGCCACCCAACCGGAAATGGCAGAGTGACTGCGCACCTCCCGTCCTGCCATCGCACCCGTCTCCACCACATCCAGACCATGGCTGTTATAAAGCGCCGCAAACCCGAGACCGGAGCGGACAAACAGCCAATGCGGCTCCAGCACAATGTCGTCCAGACCATCCCGACCGAGATAGGCGTGGGTCAGGTTCAGGCGGCTCTCACTGCTGTCGAAAATCATCATGGCAACGTCACAATGCTGGGCAACCCTTGGCAAAATCCCATTTCCGGCCCAGTAGGATGGACGCTGGTGGCCCCATGGATCATCCTCGCCTGGATTGTTGATCCACAGCCGCGCCATCGGATGGCCCGCAAGCCGGATGTCCAGCACGTGCTGTTGATGCCCGCGTGTTCCGGTCTTGTGATCGACAACGGTGGACAGTTGCGATGCCTCTGTCTTGAACAGCACCAGCTTGCCGCTTTCCAGCCCTTGCGCATAGCGCGCCTCAATCGAGCGGCCGGGCACAAGCTGCGCCAGCCCCGCCAGATCAGACGGTGGCATGTAATCAGAGGCACAAAACATCGGCAGGGACGCCACGCCGCCATTCAACCAGCCATGACCAAAGGCTACCCAGGCAAAGGGCGCAAGCTCGGTCAGCGGGCCTGCCCGCAATTCCTTGTCATAGGCCCGCCCTTGCGATCCGGCAGGCACGCCCGCCAGCGTGTGCAGGGCCATCATGCGAAAAATCAGATCGAGCTGATGGCGCGCACGGCTGGCAATTTTGGGTTCCGCCCACTTCTCAAGCGCCAGCAGTCCAATGAAGTCAATCGGATAATAGGCCGCAGAGTTCCACTCTGCCAAGCCATGTTGCTCGACACTGTCGAACCATTTTTCCAGACGCTGCACAGCGAGGGCTGCCTGCTCGAAGCCTTTGCGGTTTGATGCAGCAAACACCGCATCCGGCAGCAATTGTCCGGCCAGAAGCTGGCTGGTGTGAAAACACAGCACATGGTTTTCGCTCCAGAACCACATGGTGTCATTGCCCGGCTCATCCACCCAATAGCGATAGGACAGAACCGATTGGTGAATGCGTTGCAGCAGATCATCAGACAGCACGGCGGCATGGTCTGCCAACAACCAAAGCAGCGGCACCATGATAAAGTCCGAGCAGTCTTTGCGCCAGTCAATCGAGTCCAGCGTTTCATCCACCAATTCACGAAGGACGGCCTGATCAATCTCACCGCTGGCCGCCATGGCCAAAACCCGGCCAATCCGGGGCGCACCAAAGCGGGCAGAATAGATCAGCGCCTGCCGCTTGCGCTCCGCCAGCGTCAAGGGGCCCGGGGGCGGCAAAAGGTTTGACAGAAAAGCCGCGTCAATGGAGCGGCTGACTGTGCCGGCCCCCTCTCCCAGCCGTAAGCGCACGCCGTGATAACCATCCGGCAGGTCTATTGATTCTGGCAGCGACAGCCGCGTTTCACCCGCTTTCAACACCACCGTCTCCGAGGCCAGAATGGCGCGATCATGGCCGTGGCTGAAGATTTCCACCGCAACAGCCAGATCATCATCCGGGGCAACATCAAACAGCAGTTCCAGCGGCTGCTGAACAAACACATCAAAGGATGGCCGCACGCCGCGCACCAGCGCTTCCAGCTTTGCAACGCTCTCACCATTCAGCGCAACCGGCAATACCACCGTCACCGGCTGCGGATCTGTGACCTCAACCTCGACAAACCAGAATGTGTCACGCTCGGCCAGATCTTCCGTATGCACAAGAATGTCATTGTCGCCCGCAACGAGCTGCAAGCTGACATCAGCAATCGATTCCCGATTGCGCCGAAATGGCTCAAAACGCACCTGCTCCAAACCGTTGACAAAAATCCGCACACCGCCACAGGTTTTGAGCCGCAAGCTCAGATTCCGGTCGGCACCAACGCGAAAACACCCCCGCAACCAGCGGCGAACATGGGTTGGAACATGCCAGAAATTGGTAAACTCTACTCGACGATTGGCTCCCGGCAGGTTCAGGTGAGACGGCTCCCATGTCTCATCGGGCGCAATCGTGCGACCCACCATGGTTGCCCAGAACGCCTTACGGCATGGCAGATCACCAACATCAACAAAACCATTGATAAAACGATAGTTGGCGCGGTCTTCCGCCACCTCGGCAGTGCCGGGAAAATAGTCCGCCATCAAAGGCGAGACAACCCAGGAGGTCATGGTATCTCCGCACTGGACATCATACACCGGATCGTTATCGCCTCTTGCTGCCACCGCACAAACCACCATGAGCGCCTCCCATCGATCATGAAAATATTTTATAGATACCGCCTGATAACATCAGTCAATATCCATGTTTTGGACGAAACAATGTCATGAATGTTTTGTCAAGATCGAAAACATCCTCCAAAATCACCGCAAGCGTTATAATTGATTTTCATGAAAATATATTCATTGAATGATCGAAAAAACAGCTCACGTCAGATGTATGGCCATCACTCCATGGCTGATTTTTCCACCAAAGCATCACCTGATACGAAATCCCCCTTGGCGACACAGGGTTGAAGGCGCTACGACTGACAACGCAATTGTCTTGCTCAGAGTATCAGGAGAAATTCACCCCATGTTCACCGCGCTGACAATCGATGATCTGAAACGTCAGGCCCGTCGCCGGGTGCCGAAAATGTTCTTTGATTATGCCGATAGCGGGGCATGGACGGAATCAACCTACAGGGCCAATGAAGGCGATTTTGCCAGGGTAAAACTGCGCCAGCGGGTGTTGGTTGATATGACCGACCGCTCCCTTGCCAGCACCATGATTGGCCAGCCCGTCACCATGCCAGTGGCGCTGGCACCAACCGGCCTGACCGGAATGCAACATGCAGATGGTGAAATTCTGGCGGCCGAAGCGGCCGAAGCCTTTGGCGTGCCCTTCACCCTTTCCACCATGAGCATCTGTTCGATTGAGGATGTGGCGCTGCACACCCGCAAGCCCTTCTGGTTTCAGCTTTACGTGATGAAGGACCGCGATTTCATCAACAATCTGATTGATCGCGCCAAAGCGGCAAAATGCGCAGCTCTTGTACTGACGCTGGATCTGCAAATTCTTGGCCAGCGCCATAAGGACATCCGCAACGGCCTGTCTGCCCCCCCGAAATTTACACCAAAACACATCTGGCAGATGGCAACCCGGCCACAATGGTGCATGGGCATGTTGAACACCCAGCGCCGCAGCTTTGGCAATATTGTCGGCCATGCCAAAAATGTCTCCGACCTCTCCTCCCTGTCGGCATGGACCGCCGAGCAGTTTGACCCCAAACTCTCGTGGAAAGATGTGGAGTGGATCAAACAACGCTGGGGCGGCAAACTGATCCTGAAAGGCATTCTCGATGAAGATGATGCCCGCGCCGCCGCTGACAGTGGCGCAGATGCGATTATCGTGTCCAACCATGGCGGACGCCAGCTTGATGGCACAGCCTCGTCAATTTCAATGCTGCCGCGCATTGTGGCCGCCGTTGGCGACCGGATTGAAGTGCATATGGATGGCGGCATTCGCTCAGGTCAGGATGTGTTGAAAGCCATCGCGCTGGGGGCCAAGGGCACCTATATCGGCAGGCCGTTTCTGTATGGTCTGGGGGCCGGTGGACGCGAAGGCGTGACGCGGTCGCTGGAGATTATTGCGAAAGAGATGGACATTTCCATGGCCCTGTGTGGCAAGCGGCTGGTGCGCGAGGTTGATCAGAGCATTCTGCTGGACAATCCATTCGCCCTGTCAAAAACGCTATAGAGCCTCTGCACAGTGGCAAGCGACCTCACGGCCGCGCATCAGCGGTCGTAATTCCGGCTGCTCCACCGCACAGCGCGCAACCGCCATCGGACAGCGCGCCTGAAAGGCGCAGCCGGTTGCTGTTTCCACCGCCATCAACGGCGCGCTGATCCGGGCTGGCCTGCCAAACTGGCGAATATTCGGCTCCGCCTGTGCCAGCACTTTTGTGTAGGGATGCAGTGGAGCGTCAAAGATCGCAGGTGCCGGTCCCTTCTCCACCAGCCGTCCACGATACATCACCCCAACGCGGTCAGAAATGGCATTGACCACGGCCAGATTGTGGCTGATGAACAGAAAGGTCACGCCACGCTTTTCACGCAGATCCAGCAGCAGGTCCAGCACCTGCGCCTGCACCGACAGATCCAGCGCCGACACCGCCTCATCGGCCACCACCAGCCGCGGCTCGGTGATCAGGGCGCGGGCAATGGCAATGCGCTGGCGCTGGCCGCCGGAAAACTCATGCGGATAGCGCGCAGCGTGAGCAGCTTGCAGGCCCACACTTTCCAACATCTCGGCCACCCTCTCAGTGATCTCCGCCTTTTTGGGTCTGCGGGCCAGAACATGCAAAGGCTCGGCAACAATCCGGCCAATGGTCTGGCGTGGATCAAGCGAACCAAACGGGTCCTGAAACACCATCTGAAAATCCTGCCGCCTGCGCTTCAGCGCATGATCCGACAACGAAAACAGGTCATCACCATCAAAGAGCACATGGCCGGAGGTGGGGCGATCCAGCGCCATCACCAGCCGGGCAAGGGTGGATTTGCCACAGCCACTTTCACCGACAAGACCAAAAATTTCCTGCGCCTCCACCGTCAGCGATACGTCATCCAAAGCCCGATGGGTGTGGGACGCACCAAACAACGGACGGCTAACGTAATCGCGGGACACCATGCGAAGATCGAGAAGGGATGGTTTAGCCATCAGCGCGTCTCCTCTGGCTCTAAGTGCAAACCGTGCGCGTCAGCCTTTCGTCGCGGCACCGCATTCAGCAACCCGCGCGTGTAGGCATGGGTGGGCCGCTCAAACACATCGCGCGTTATTCCCTCCTCCATCCGCTGCCCGGCATACATCACCAGAGTGCGGTCACACATGCGGGCAATCACCCCAAGGTCATGGCTGACCAGAATCAGCGCCATCTGATGCTCGCGGATCAGATCACCCAGAAGATCAAGCACCTCGGCCTGCACGGTGACATCCAGTGCCGTTGTCGGCTCATCAGCAATCATCAGCGCCGGTTTCAGCGCCAGCGCCATGGCAATGCCCACACGCTGGCGCTGACCGCCAGACATTTCATGGGGATAGGTTTTTGCCCGTCGCTTAGCGTCCGGCATCCGCACCTGATCCAGCAGCTCCACAGCCTCCAGCCGGGCCTGTCGCCACGACAATCTCCGATGACAGACCAGCCCTTCGGCAATCTGATCGCCAATGGTCATGGCCGGATTGAGCGCCGTCAATGGCTCTTGAAAAATCATGCCAATGCGGTTGCCGCGAATGGCGCACAGGCGCGCCTCACGGGCCTTGAGCAGATCCTCACCCTCCAGCAGAATTTCACCACTTGCCCGGGCAACATCCGGCAAAAGCCCCATGACGGCCAGCGAAAGCAGAGATTTCCCGGAACCGCTTTCTCCAACAATACCAAGAGTTTCACCGGCGTTTAAACTGAAACTCATATCACGCACCACGGCGATCTCACCCCCTTGCGGCAAGCCAATGGAGACGGTGAGATTGCGCAGAGACAGGAATGGCGTGGTGCTCATGAGCGGCCCTTTTCGCGCGGGTCCAGCAGGTCACGCAGCCCATCGCCCAGCATATTGAACCCCAGCACCGTCAGGGCTATCGCCAATCCCGGCAGCAGCGCCATCCATGGAGCCGTACCCAGATAGGTCTGGGCATCTGCCAGCATTCGCCCCCATGTCGGGGCCGGTGGCGGCATTCCCAAACCCAGAAAGCTCAAGCCAGCCTCCGTCAAAATTGCCAGACCCAGCTGAATGGCAATCTGCACAATGATCTGGTTGGCAATATTGGGCAGAACATGTTCCAGCGTAATCAACAGCTTGCCCTTGCCCGCTCCGCGCGCGGCCAGCACATAATCGCGCTCCCAGATCTGCAAGGCGGCACTGACGCTCATGCGGGCAAACACCGGCACCATGAACACCGCAATGGCGATAATCGGCGTAAACCGGCCTGTTCCCAACAATGCCCCCAGCATCATTGCCGATAAAATTGGCGGAATGGAAAAGATCACATCATTGAGGCGCATGATCAGCGCCTGCAACAGCCCCCGCCGGGCCGCGGCCGTCACCCCAGCCAGAACGCCGACAGAGGCCCCCAATCCAACCGCGGCGACGGCAGTGGACAGCGAATTCCACGCACCCACCATCAGCATTGAGGCCAGATCCCGCCCGAACTGGTCGGTTCCCAGCAGGCCGAAGGCCAAAGGTGGTTTCAACTTATGGATAATCTGCATCTTGAAGGGCGCAAACGGCGTCCACACCAGCGACAGAAGTGCCACGCTGACCAGAAGTGTAATCAGACTTGCGCCAAGGATCAGCGTGGGCCTGCGAAAGACGGTGTTCATTGGCCGCGCCCTCGCAATCTGGGGTCCAGAAACAGATAGGAGAGGTCGACCAGACAATTCATCACGATCACCAGGGCTGCAAAAAACAGCACGACATTCTGCATCACCACAATATCGCGCTGGGTTAGCGCCTGATAGGCCAGCCGCCCAAGCCCCGGCAGGTTGAAGACGTTTTCAATCAGAACGGCCCCCGCAATCAAAAAGGTAAATTGCAGCCCCAGAATGGTCATCACCGGCACCAGCGCGTTGGGCACTGCGTGCCGCCACAGAGCCTGCCGCCGGGTCAGTCCTTTGGCACGGGCGGTACGAACAAAATCCTCATTCATCACCTCCAGCACGGAAGAGCGGGTAACACGAGTGAGCACGCCTGCCTGCGGCAGCGCCAGCGCAATGGCGGGCAACACCAGCGCCAACAGCCCCTTGAAAAAGCCCGCCTGCCAGCCGGGAAAGCCACCCGATGGCATCCAGCCCAGCGAGATCGAAAAGCCAAGCACCAACAGCAAGCCAACCCAAAAGCCGGGAACCGCAATGAAAAGCTGCGAGACGACACCCGCACCATAATCAAAGGCGCTGTTGCGCCGGGCAGCAGAGGTAACGCCGAGTGGAATGGCAATCAGCATGGACAACAGAATGGCCATGAACGCGAGCGGCAAAGTCACCAGCAGCCGCTCACCCATCAACCCCGCCACCGGCACGCCATAGGTATAAGATGTGCCGAGATTGCCAGTCAGCACGCCCGTCAGCCAGAGCAGATAACGACTCAACAACGGCTGATCCAGACCCATCTCATGGCGCAGGGCGGCCAGCGTATCGGGGCTTGCCGAGGTGCCGAGCATCACCGCTGCCGGATCACCCGGCAGCACGCCCATGATCAGAAACACCACAATGGACACAGCCAGCAGCGTCATGACCAGACCGCAAAGCCGTCTGAAAACAAGTGTGAACATGGCGTGCGTCCCTGAGCCGGATCAGTCTTGCCAATGCACATCCGTCAAAACATTCGAGGGAATCGGCTCATTTTCCCACAGACCCATCAACTTCTTGTTCCATACACCCAGCTTGGCCATGACAAACAGCGGCAGGGCGGGCACATCTTCTGCCAGAATTTTTTGCGCATCACCATAAAGCTTGCTTTGAGCGGCCGGGTCACTGGTTGTCTGAATCTGATTGATGATCTCGTTAAAGGCAGGGTTTTTATAATTAAAGTAATAGGGATCACGCGCATAAATATCGATGTCCATCGGCTCGGCATGGGCCACAATGGTCATATCGTAATCGGTGGCCTTAAAGACATCAGCCACCCATTTTGCCGGAAATTCGGTGGGCTGAATGGTCATCGTCACGCCAATCTCGGCAAGCATCGCCTGCATGATCTCGGCACTGCGCGGCGCATAGACCATTTGCGGCGTCTTGATGGTGAAGCTGAAACCGTTCGGATAGCCCGCCTCGGCCAGAAGCGCCTTGGCCTTGGCCGGATCATAGGGCAAAACCGCAGTGGTATCGATATAGCCCGGATCGTTCGGGGTATAATGACTGCCAATGGCAGTACCAAAGCCAGACCACGCGCCATCAATCACGGTTTTGCGGTCAATGGCCATCATCAAGGCCTGACGAACCCGCTTGTCGTTGAAGGGTTTGCGTGCATTGTTCATGCCCGCCACCACTTTCAGCTCGGTATTGCCGATCACGGTCGTGAGTTTATCGTCCCCTTTAAAACTCTCCATCAATTCCGGTGCAATAAACTCGGCAAACCCATCAACATCGCCAGATTTCAGCGCGGCCGCCTCGGCCTGCGGATCGGGAATGAAGCGGAATGTTGCCTTTTCCAGCCCAAGCTTGACCGTCTTGTTCCAGTAATCCGGGTTGGCAGCAAGCTCGACCCGGTCGCCCTTGGCCCAGCGGACAAATTTGAACGGGCCGGTGCCAATCGGCATGGTTTTATTGTCTGCTGCTGTTTTAGGGGCAACCATCACTGAGGATGGCCAGCCTAGCCAATAGATCAGCGAACCGGCTGGCTGCTTGAGCTTCAACACAAGCGTGGTTTTATCCGGTGCTTCAACGCTGTCGATGGCAGCAAAAAATCGCTTTTGCGGATTGGTCGAATCGGCCCCACGAGCGCGATCAAGGCTGAACTTGGCCACAGACGAATCAAACGCCTCGCCATCGTGAAATGTCACACCTTCTTGCAGCGTGAATGTATAGGTCAGGCCATCCGGCGAAATGACCCAGCTTTTTGCCAGTTGCGGAATGACCTTGCCATTGCGGTCAATGGCAACCAGACCTTCAAAAATATTTTGCCATGTCACCTGACCAATGGCCACAGGCGCTGCAATTGTGGGATCAAGCCCGGTTGGCTCAACCGACATTCCCAGTGTGACAGACGTTTTGGCCGCAAGCGCTGGGCCGATGCCCATGAATGACAGGCTGGCTGAGGCGGCAAGCAGAACAAGTGCCCGCAGCAGGCCAGATTTTTGAGACAATCCCGGTTGGACCATTCTATGAGCCATCATTGCATCCCCTTTTCTGGCGCTCATTTTGCCTGTTGAGCAAAAATGACGCATTGCGCAGAATAGTGGCATGTTGCAAGTGCTCACACAATCACGTTTTGGCGCGTTTTGGCGCATTTTGACAGGTGATCGAACACCAAGAGGGAAAAGGCCCCGAATGGTCATCCGGGGCCTCAATCCTGATTTATATTATCGCCAGACGGAAACGCCTTGCGGCTGCACCACACCTGTGCCCAGTACAAATTCACCCGACGCCGGAATGGTCCAGTCTTGCGTGCCATAGTTGAAGGCAAAGGTGAGATTGCCACGGCGGCGGATGCGGATATGGTCCGGCACCTCCAGCGTCGAAAGCCCGGCTTTTTGCGCAAGCAATGCCAACGTTGATGACAACAGCGCCTCATCTGGCCAGCAGGCCAGATAGTGATGGCCATTGTTACCGGTCAGCGCCGGATCGCCGTTTTCAAACGTGCCGAGCACCTCTGATGTCGTCTCAAGATATTCGCGCCAGCGAATGGCCGCACCCGACACCAGACCGCTCACCGCATCACCAAGACCGGGGCGAAGGGACGCCACCTGCGTCTGGCGTGTGCCCGTCAGCGCCGAAAGCGGCCCCGGCGGCAGATTGTGCGGGATGTTGAAGTGCTGATCCCTTGAGCCAGAGCGCGGTCCATACAGCACCACGGTATCGGTTTTCTCCAGCGCGGCCAAGGCGGCATCATCCACCTGCATCAGACACGGCACGACCACCAGTTTGTAACCACTGAGATCGGTGCCGGGACGGACGAAATCGACATCCAGACCCAGCCTGCGCAAGCCTTCATACCAGCGGAAGGCCAATTCTTCATAGCGGAAATCCTTGCCCTGCGGCTGGATCATGGTGGCCCAATAGCTGGCGTAATCATGCACCAGCGCAACGGAGGCTTTTTGTCCTTCCGGCAAGGGGCCGAGTGCAGCCAGTTCCTTGGCAACCTGCATGGCTTCCAGCCCGCCAACCGACCATTCATCCAGCCCCGGCAGGTTGAGGCCCGCGTGCATCTGCTCCTGAGCAAACGGCGCCTGCCGCCAGCGGAAATAGCTGACCACGTCCGCGCCATGGGCCAGAGCCTCCCAAGACCACAGCCGCACCATGCCGGGCTTTGGCACCGGGTTCCACGGTGCCCAGTTGACCGGGCCGGGCTGCTGTTCCATCACCCAGAAACGACCTTTGCCGACACCGCGATACAGATCATGATGGAAAGGCGCAATATCGGGATGCGAGGTCTCGGCCCAGCGGTTGCGCTCCTCTTCCGTGAACGGAAATTTCTCGACGAAACCAATGGGATAACTATCCCAAGAGGCCAGATCGAGATTATCGCCCACCTTGAAGTGGTCGAAATCCGAGACAAACCCCATGAAATTATGCGTAATCCAGCGACCGGGTGCGTGTTTGCGGATAATTTCCACCTGCATCTTGTCGTAGGCGGCAACCTGATCGGATGAGAACCGCCAGAAATCCAGCCGCTGGGCCGGGTTGGGTTCGGTCACGGTCAAGGTGGGCAGTTCAACCTCATCAAAGCTGTTGAACTCCATCGACCAGAACACACCACCCCATGCTTCATTGAGCTGATCAGTGGTCTGATAGCGCATCCGCAGCCAGCGGCGGAAGGCTTTCAGGTCTTCCTTGCCCCAAGACACGGTGGTGTCGTGGCAGCCATATTCGTTATCCGTCTGCCAGCCGACAATGCCGGGATGTTCGCCATAACGCTTGGCAACGATTTCAACAATGCGCGCGCTTTCCTTCCACCAGACTTCGGAGGAAAAGCTGTAGTGACGGCGCGAACCAAAGCCGCGGATCTTGCCATCCGCATCATAGGGGGCAATGTCTGGATATTCATCCATCAGCCACTTGGGCGGCGTGGCGGTTGGGGTGCCGAGCACCACCTTGAGGCCCGCCTTGTGCAGCACATCAATGGCACGGTCCAGCCACTCAAACGAAAACTCACCCCGGCGCTTTTCAAGCCGTGACCATGCAAACTCGCCGACGCGCACGAAGGATATGCCAAGCTCAACCATGCGGCTGGCGTCAAGCTCCCACTGGCTTTCCGGCCAATGTTCTGGATAATAACAAACGCCCAGCATTATCGTGTCAAATCCCCATTGATAATCACTTGTCCCGCCTCATCAAACAGATGGCAGGCTTTGGCATTCAGGCCGATGGACAAAGCCTCGCCCGGCTTGGTCGAAGCCAGACCGCCAGCCTTGACGGCCAGTTCGTTATCCGCATCCAGCGTGACGAAAAACAGCGTTTCAGAACCGAGGTATTCGGCCAGCCGCACTGGCGTGCTCAACGCCAGATCACCCTTGCCAGTGGCATCGATATGTTCCGGGCGAATACCCAGCGTCATCTTGCCCGGTTTGATGTTTTTGCCCTGCGCATCAAGGCTGATCACGGCACCACCTGGCAGGGTTACAGCCACCTTGCCGCCATCCACGGGGCCAGCCGTGACCGGAACAAAATTCATCTTCGGCGAACCGATAAAGCCTGCGACAAACAGATTGTTGGGACGATGATACAGCTCCAATGGCGAACCAACCTGCTCGATCTTACCTGCCGAGAGCACCACGATCTTGGTGGCCATGGTCATGGCTTCCACCTGATCATGGGTGACGTAGATCATCGTTGCCTGCAAATCCTGATGCAGCTTGGAAAGCTCGGTGCGCATTTGCACGCGCAGGGCCGCATCGAGGTTCGACAGCGGCTCATCGAACAGGAACACATCGGGCTTACGCACAATCGCCCGGCCAATGGCGACGCGCTGGCGCTGACCGCCGGACAATTGCCCTGGCTTGCGCTCCATCAGCGCATCGAGCTGCAACAGTTTTGCCGCCGTATTGGTGCGCTCCGTAATCAATTCCTTGGAATGACCAGTCATTTTAAGGCCAAAGCCAATATTATCGCGCACGGTCATATGCGGATACAGCGCGTAAGACTGGAACACCATGGCCACACCGCGCTCAGACGGACCAACCTTGGTCATATCCTTGCCGCCGATTTCAAGCGCGCCGGAAGAGATTTCCTCCAGACCTGCAATCGTTCGCAGCAGGGTGGATTTGCCGCAGCCGGATGGCCCGACAAACACGCAGAACTCGCCGTCCTTCACCTCAAGGTCAACGCCTTTGATGACGCTCAAGGAGCCAAAATTCTTCGTAACACCTTTGAGACTGACATCAGCCATGGTGTGTACCTCCCTCGATCAATTCAATTTCCAGCAAAATGGCGCTTTCTGGCCGCAGCATTGGCAAGGGCAACCCGCCCTGCGCAAGGTCTGCGAGATCAAAACTCACCTCGCCCGCCAGCAGGCGCTTTTGCCCTTCGGATATGCGAATAAAACTCGGCTCTGCCGGGTGCATTGCCGCAATACGCCAACGTCCGCCGCGACTTGTAACATGAGCCGGAAGCTTCAGCGGCTCCGGCTGTTCCGCCACCATTTGCGGGCCTTGGGCCACGAACACCACAAGCTTTTCTGCGCTGGCGGCCCCCCAGACATAGCGGCCATCCTTTGGCTCCATGCGGAAATTGGCTCCCGGCGCGTGCAGCAGATCACGCAGCCGCTTGTGGGTGGCAATATAGCCCTTCAGCTCCTCACGCTCTTCACCGGCAAGCTCAAGCGGGTTCAGCTCAACGCCCAGATGATAGGCCATGGCCACCAGCGCGCGGAAAGCCAAGGTGTGCCGCCGTTCGGTCTGGTGGTTGGGCGATGCCGAGATATGGCTGCCGAGGATTTCTGGTGGCACAAAGCTGGATGCCCCACGCTGAATCTCCAGCCGCTCCAGCGCATCGGTGCAATCGGATGTCCAGACGCGATGGGTACGGGCGAGTGCGCCATAATCAATCCGGCCACCGCCAGAGGCGCAGCTTTCAATCTCGACGCCGGGGTGGGCGGTCCGAATGCGATCCATCAGCGCGTAAACGGCGCGGGTCTGGGCCGCAATCTTGGCCTTGCCATCACGCCCACCCGCATGGGTGAGGTCACGGTTCATATCCCATTTGACGTAAGCAATCGCGTGGCCTGCCAAAACGGCGTGGATTTTTTCAAACAGATAGTCGCTGACCTCGCTTTGCGTGAGGTCGAGCACCAATTGATTGCGCGACAGCAGCAGAGGGCGTCCCTCCACCTGCAACACCCAATCGGGATGGGCCTTATACAGTTCCGACACCGGATTGATCATTTCCGGCTCAAACCAGATGCCAAACTGCATACCAAGGCCAGTGACGTGATCAATCAAGGGTGCCAAGCCGTCAGGATATTTGCGCGGATCAATATCCCAATCGCCAAGGCTGGTGGTGTCATCATCACGCTTGCCAAACCAGCCATCGTCGAGCACAAAGCGTTCAATGCCCAGCTCTGCCGCCGATGTGGCCTGTGCTTTCAGCGAATCCATCTGGTGGTCGAAATAATTGCCTTCCCAGGTGTTCAGCGTCACCGGGCGCGGGCTCATCTTGCCACTGTTCCATGTCAAAAGATCATTACGCACAAAAGCGTGGAAGGCGGCGCTATCACGGCCCGCATAGATCACCGGGCTTTGATAACGTTCACCGGGGCTTAGGATCATTTCGCCCGGCTCAAACAACTCACCCATATGCACAAGGCGGCGGCCATCATCCAGCCGATCAATCACGCATTGATGATTGCCACTCCAGCCAAGGGTGACGCCAAAGCTCTGACCTTCGCCCTCAAGCCGCAGCATGGGAAAGCGGTCGTGGGATGTGCGGCCCCGGCGGCTTTCTTGGCTCCAGATGCCATTGCCCAGCATCTCGCGGCGGGTCTGAAACTCACGTCCCCACATGCCGGAAAAGCTGATAACCTCAACTTGCCCCGCAGGTACGAGAAAACTGCCTGCCATGCAGCGATCCAGCAGATAATCTGCACTGCCGATGTTTTGCACTTCGGTTGCCATCGAGATCACGTTTGAGGCGAAAACCTCAAGGCGAATGGCAATCGCCATCATCGCCAACGGATCGCTGGCGCTCAAAACCGTGACAGAACCGCTGCGCTGTACTGCCCAATTGGAAAATTGCAGGATGAAATCACGGCCCATGCGGTGGCCGGAAATGGCAGGCCAGCCAAAAGACCCCATGCCCCCCGTGGGCAGCAGCACGGCAGACGGCACCGCCGCATCCATGCCATTGACGCGGCTGGAGCGTTCCACCTCATACAGGGGCGATGGGGAAACGGCTGCGCCAAAAGCCAGAATTTCTGGCATCCCGACGTCTTGCAAGCGAAGGCTCAGGGCAAAGTCGCCAGAACCAATTGTGACAATTTCACTCATCCCTTTGTCGCTCCAAGCGTTAGCCCGGCAATGAAATGCCGCTGCATCAGGAAAAACATCGCAACGGGCGGAAGAGCCGCCACAATCGAACCAGCCGACACCAGATGCCATGCGGCAACCCATTGACCGTTCAGTGAAAACAGACCCGCCGTGACCGGCATGGCAGCCTGGCTCTGCACCAGAACCGTTGCCCAGAAATAGTCATTCCACACGAAGGTGAAGACCAAGACAGACAAGGCCGCAATGGCAGGCCGCATCAGCGGCAGCACGATATAGCGAAAAATCCGCCACTCTGAGACGCCTTCCACCCGCGCCGATTCAATCAGCGCAAACGGCAGGCCCTTGATGAAATTGCGCATGAACAGGGTGCAAAAGCCGGTCTGGAAGGCAACATGAAACAGCACAAGACCCGTGACCGTATCATACAGACCCATGCGCAGCGTCATATCGCGCACCGGCACCATCAAAATCTGGAAGGGAATGAAATTGCCCGCCACAAACAGGAAGAACAGGACAAGATTGCCCTTGAACTTATAGGTCGCCAGCGCAAAACCAGTGAGGCACGAGAGCGCCACAGCACCAATGACCGTTGGAACGGTGATCTTGAAGGAATTGAGAATATACCAGCCAATCGGTGAATTTTGAAAAACGGCGGTATAGTTTTCAATACCTGCAAAGCCGGAGGGCATCCCAAAATAATTGCCTGCGGCAAGGTCACTTTCGGGCCTGATCGAGGTCAGCGCCACGCCAATCAGCGGCAGCAGCCACAGCACCAGCGCCACCGGCAAAAACAGCTTATAACCAACGCGCACAAAGGGGCTGGCTTTCTGAATCGGGGTCGGAAACATCAGGAATTCCTTTCCTGAGACAACATGCGAACAATGAACAGCGTGATGAACACCATCATGATCAGGAACAGCACCACGGCAATGGCCGCGCCATAGCCCATGCGGAAGCCGTATTCGGACAGCGCCTCTTCATACATGTAATAGGACAGCACCCGGCTGGAGCCGTAAGGCCCACCCGCCGTCATGATCGAAACAAGGTCAAACGAGCGCAGCGCGCCAATCACCGTCACCACCATGGCAATGAAGGTTGCAGGCGCAAGCTGCGGCAAAATGATGTTTTTCAAAAGCGACCAGCCCTTGGCACCATCCATGCGGGCGGCTTCCACCTGCTCCGGGTTGATGTTGTTGAGACCCGTCAAATAGAGGATCATGCAATAGGCCGTCTGCGGCCACAGACCCGCAACAATAATGCCGTAGGTCACAAAGCGTTCATCAGCCAGCACGGCAAAATCCATGCCGGTGAGATCCTTGATCAACACCGAGAACAGGCCGAAATTGGGCGCATAAAACCACGTAAAAATCAGACCAACGACGACCTGACTGATCACGAATGGAAAGAAAAACAAGGATTTATAGACACGAATGCCCGTAACCGTCTGATTGAGAAACAACGCCACGGCAAGGCCAAACGGAATGGCCAACAGGTAGAGCACCAGCCAGATGACGTTGTTTTGCAGCGATGTGTAGAAGGCATCATCGCCCAGCAGCTCGACGTAATTGCCAAGACCAACCCAGACTTTGGGGCCGAGGCCATCCCAGTCAAAAAAGCTGATCCACACAGATTCGAAAATCGGCAGGATGACGTAGACAATGAACATCACAATGCCGGGAGCCAGAAACAGCATGGGCGCAATGCGCTGCTGGTTGCGCTTCCAGAAGCTGGATGATGTCGTGCCGGATAAACGGGTGGCGGTATTGCTCATATTGAGCACCTCCAGAAAAAACAGAACAGGCGACCGGGTGCAGCAACAGCGCTGCACCCGGTCCTTGGGAGGATGAGGTTATTTGTAGACCCGCTGACGGACCTTATCGAGACGGGCCAGAATCTGGTCGATCTTATCGGGCTTGACCATGAATTCCTGGAAGCCTTCCATGCCGGCCTTGGCCATATCGGCCTGTGCATCGCGGTCATAGAACTGCGACAGGGCCTTGGCGTTGGAGAGCATGGTAAAGCCCTGCTCCAGAATAGGATCAGACGGCTTGGTCGCCTTGTTGTTGATCGGCAACTGACCAAGGGTCGCATTGATCTTGGTCTGCACTTCCGGCGTTGCCAGATAAGCGAGGAACACTTTGGCATCGGCCTTGTTCTTGGCCTTGGCCGGAATGTGGAACGTATCGGTTGGCGCTTCTTCAGCCGATGGCAGACCGGGGGTGATTTCCGGGAATTGCAGGAAGCCGATCTGCTCATCCTTCAGTCCACCGATCTTCATGGTGGCGACCGCAAAATTGCCCATCAGATACATGGCAGCCTTGCCCTGTACGAATTGCGGCATGGCGTCCTGCCAGTCAATGGCGGCATGATTGTTGATGAAATAGCCCGGCTTGACCAGCTCGGCCCATTTTTCAAACACAGCCTTCACGCGCGGATCGGTGTAAGGCACCTTGCCCGATGTCAGCTGCATATGGAAATCATAGCCATTGACGCGCAGGTCAAGATAATCGAACCAGCCAGCCGTTGGCCACAGCGCCTTGGTGCCGATGGTAAACGGCGTGATTCCGGCTGATTTCAGCTTTTCGCAAGCGGCCAGCAATTCGGCCCAGGTCTTGGGCGGCGTAATGCCTTGAGCCGCAAAAATGTCTTTGCGATAGTAAATGCCCCACTGGTAGTAGGTGTAGGGAATACCCCATTTCTTGCCGTCAATGGTCATGGACGGTGCGGCAGACTTCAGCTGCTCATCCAGACCATTGGCCGCCCAGATGTCGCTGACATCTTCAAACATGCCCGCCTTGACAAAAGGCTCCATGCGATTGCCCGCATACCAAGCCATGACGTCCGGCGCATCGGCGGTCAAAAAGTTACGCACGGCGGCCTTATAGCCCTCGTGGTCAAAATTATTCCATTTGACGGTAATGTCCGGGTGCTGCTTTTGAAAATCCGCAATCATCTCTTCCATGGCCTTTTTCGGCACAGGGTCAGATTGGTCGGAATTGAGGGTAATCTGCCCCGCGTAAGCGCTGGACGCAATAAAAGCTGCGGAAAAAACCAGCCCGCTCAGGCTTTTGGAAAAAGTCATGCATTCCTCCCTGTTGTTCAGACCGAATGGAAATGCTCCCTTCCATCCTCGTCTGGCTCGATTGTGTGCGTCATTCATTCTTGCATATACTCACAAAATCCCGCCCCTCCGAGCAGGTCTTGCGAAACTCTCTTGATCATTTCTACTTGAGCCGTAATAATCTACCAGAATTTCCAGAAATTATTCCGGTATCCTAAGGTTTCCATGACCAATGCCCCTATAATAAACAGGTATGAATCAATTCCCGTCCACCCGGAGTTGAATCCGGCCCACCCTTTGGTCGTGTTTGGCGACCATCGCTTCTGCGCCGGTGAAATGCTGGAAGTGCACAAAATGACTGGGCCACACATGCACAGCCAGATTGAGCTGAACTTTGTGCTGCAAGGCGAGATGACCTATTGGTTTGACGGACGGGAACTGACCGTCTCGGAAGGGCGGCTTTGCCTGTTCTGGGGCATGATTCCCCATCAGGTGATTGACCGACGCGAGGGCACATTGTTCATCTGCCTGTATGTGCCAATGTCGGTGTTTCTGGGGCTTGCCAGCCTCAGCCGGTTTCGGGATGCTGTGTTTCGCGGAGCGGTCATTGAAGCGCTGGACATCAAGCCATGGGACCGCGAGGTTTTTTCGCGCTGGCGAGATGAATTGCTCTCTGGCGACGAAGGAGCCATTGAGATTGTCCGGTCCGAATTGACGGCGCGGGTGATGCGGATCGAGCGCGACGGCTGGCAGGATCTGCGCGAGCAAGGCTCGGCGCTGGCAAGCCTTGGCCAGCGCAGTGACGACTGGGTGCCGCATGTGGAAAAAATGCTACGCTTTATTGGCGAACATGCGCCGGGCAATATTTCTGCCGATGATGTTGGTCGCGCGGCTGGCCTGCATCCCAACTACGCCATGGGTCTGTTCAAGCGTGCGGTCGGCATGACCATCAATCAGGCCATCGTTCGCCATCGGCTGGACACAGCCCAATCGCTGTTGATTGCCACCGACCTGCCGATTACCGAAGTGGCCTATGAATCCGGCTTTGGCTCACTTTCCACGTTTTACGATGCGTTTCAGCGGCGTTTTCTGGAAAAGCCGGTGCAATACCGCCGAAGGATGCGGGTCAAAGGCGGCAAGCAAGCGGCATAATGCGCCTTCGCCCAAAGACGAAGGCGCATCTGTCTCTTATTCCACGTCGAATTTCACGCCCTGCGCCAGTGGCAGGGAGCGGCCAAAATTGACGGTATTGGTGGAGCGGCGCATGTAGGCCTTCCACGCATCCGAGCCGGATTCACGGCCACCGCCAGTTTCCTTCTCGCCGCCAAAGGCACCGCCAATTTCGGCACCGGATGGGCCGATATTGACATTGGCAATGCCGCAATCGGAGCCGCGATCCGACACGAAGGCTTCGGCTTCGCGCAGATCATTGGTGAAGATCGATGATGACAGGCCTTGCGGCACATCATTGTTCAGCGCCAGTGCCTCGTTAAAATCGCTGTAACGAATAACGTAGAGAATCGGCGCAAAAGTCTCTTCCTTCACCGGGCCAGTTTGCGACGGCATTTCCACAATGGCCGGGCGTACATAATAGGCATCGCTGCCGGTTTCCTCATTGACGCGCGCACCACCATGCACCAAACCGCCCGCAGCTTTTGCGGCATTCAGCGCTTTTTGCATCCCGTCAAAAGCGCCCTTGTCGATCAGCGGTCCCACCAGAGTTCCGGTTTCCAAAGGATTGCCAATCGTGACTGAGCCATAAGCCTTGATCAGGCGCGGCACCAGCGCATCATAGACGCTGTCATGCACAAAAAGACGGCGAAGCGTGGTGCAACGCTGGCCCGCCGTGCCCATGGCGGCGAAAGCAACGCCGCGCAGGGTCAAATCAAGATCGGCGGTTGGCGCAACAATGGCGGCATTGTTGCCACCCAGCTCCAGAATGGCGCGGGCAAAACGGCCAGCCAGACGCGGGCCAACAGCCCGGCCCATGGCGGTCGAGCCTGTGGCAGACACCAGTGGCACTTTCGGATGATCCACCATCACCTCGCCAATGGCGCGATCACCAATCAGCAGGGTCGAAAGATTGGCAGGGGCTGCACCACCGGCCTCATTGTAGCGCTTCAGCGCCTTTTCAAAAATGGCCTGGGTGGCAATTGCGGTAATCGGGGTCTTTTCCGATGGCTTCCAGACCGTGGAATTGCCGCACACCATGGCCAGCGCCGCATTCCATGACCACACGGCCACCGGAAAATTGAAGGCAGAGATAATGCCGGTGACGCCCAGCGGATGCCAGCCTTCCATCATCCTATGCTCAGCCCGCTCGGTGGCAATGGTCAAACCATAAAGCTGGCGCGACAGGCCAACGGCGAAATCGCAGATGTCGATCATTTCCTGCACTTCGCCAAGACCTTCAGAGGTGATCTTGCCTGCTTCAATCGACACCAGACGCCCCAGCGCATCTTTATGGATGCGCAATTCCTCGCCCAGCAGGCGGATCAATTCGCCACGCTTGGGCGCAGGCACCAAGCGCCATTCCAGAAATGCGGCATGGGCTTTGTCAATCGCAAGCTTTGCCTCATCGGCAGAGATGGTCTTGAGCGTGCCAATCACGCTGCCATCAATCGGTGATGTTGCCGCAAGATCGCCACCCGTCAAAGCATCTGCGGGCACACCAAGGCTCGCCAGAATCTCGGCTACATCTTGGGACAGGTCTGTTTTCGCCATGGATTTCTCTTTCTTCAAAACTGGATCATCTGATTGTTTCGCCGCATCAAAGCGGCTGTTTAAAAACGGTTTTCCGTCAAGTGGGCAATTTGCGCACCCATCTCGTAATAGGCCTCCTTGATGGCCCGGAATGGCACCGCTTCCGGCTCGCTCAACGGCAGAGGCAATTCCTCTTCCGTGATCTTGCCCAGCACCAGATCGGCCAGCGTTTTGCCAAAGGTTGTTCCCGGTGCGATACCACGTCCGTTGTAGCCGGAAAAGCCGACAACCCGTGTATCAAACTTGTGAAACCGTGGCACGGCATCATTCGTCATGCCAATCTGGCCATACCACTCTGCCTCAAACTCGATAGTGCCCAATTGCGGAAACAGGCGCTTCAGACTGCGCTTCGCCCAAGCCCGATGCACCGCAGCCCCGGTGTTGCGCAAAGCACCGACGCTGCCAAACACCAGCCGACCAGCCTGATCCATACGAAAAGACGACAGAATTTCTTTGGTATCCCAACAGCCTTCACGATTGGGCAAAATCGAATGGCGCAGGTTATCGCCCAGTGGCGCTGTGGCAAAATTGAAATAGGGCAGATGCACCTGCTCTTGTCGCACCCGCTGCCATGGGCCGGTGGAATAGGCATCAGTCGCCACAATCACCCATTGGCAGGAGACGCTGCCGCGGGCGGTTTCCACCAGCCAATCCTCGCCGTCCTTGCGCGCATCGACAACAGCACTCGATGTAAACAGCCGTGCACCGGCATGAATCGCCGCATGGGCCAAGCCTCTTGCGTAGGCCAGAGGCTGCAAGGTACCGGCACGCGGGTCAAACAACGACCCGGCATAGGCCGAACTGCCCACCCGCGCCTGCGTCTCGCTGGCGTCCAGAAGTTCAACCGGCGCGCCGCGCGCCGCCCATTGGCGATGGCGATCACGCAGCTCTTGCAGCCCTTGCGCCCCAACGGCCAGATGCAGCGTTCCGTTGGTTTGCAGTTCACATTCGATCCGGTGTTTTTCAATCACTTCGCGCACCAGAAGCGGGGCCTGACCCAATTGCTGCAAGGCACGTTCGCCATGCTCGGCTCCCAGCACCTTCGGCACATCATCCGGCATCACCCACATGCCACCATTGATGAGACCGACATTGCGGCCAGCGCCGCCAAAGCCCGCCTCCACCGCCTCCAAAATCACCACCGACAAACCAGTTTCAGCCAGATGCAGCGCCGCCGACAGGCCGGTATAACCAGCGCCAACCACCACCACATCCGCCAGCAGGCGCTGATCCAGAACGGATGTCGCCGGTGCCACTGGAGCCGTCTTTTGCCATAGCCCATGAGAACGCGAATTGCCGAGCATTGCCTTGCCTCTTGCGGTCATTTCCAGCCCTGATTATGGACCTTTAAATCTGTTTTATCGAGTGGTCTATGCATAGCCGGACAATCAATATATCGATGTTTGTGCAAGAGTTTATTCCGAAATGGAATGAAGTTACCGAGAACACCCTCGTCTTTTGGACATGTCTTTTGGAAAAACCATGCAAAGTCCCCGCCGTTTTTTGCCCTCCCTGCATCTTCTCTCAGCCTTTGAAGCGGCAGCCCGCACCGGCAGCGTCACGGCAGCAGCGCGCGAGTTAAGCCTCACCCAAAGCGCTGTCAGCCGCCAGATCAAGGCTCTCGAAGAGCAGCTCGGCGTCGAGCTGTTTCACCGCGAGCGCCAGACCATCCGGCTGACAGCAGGCGGCAATATCTATGCCCGCGAAATCCGCGATGCGCTGCGCATGATCAGCACGGCATCCTTGACGCTGAAAGCCAATCCGTTTGGCGGCACGCTGAATCTTGCCATTTTGCCCACCTTTGGCACCCGCTGGCTGGCCCCGCGCCTACCTGCTTTTCTCAAATCGCATCCCGGCATTACCATCAACCTTGTCACCAAAATCTCCTATTTCGATTTTCGGCTGGAGCCGGTGGATGCCGCCATTCATTTTGGCAGGCCAGAATGGCAGGGGGCTGAAATGGCGCTGCTGCGTTCGGAAACCGTTATTCCCGCCTGTAGCCCGGACCTGCGCGACCAGTATGATTTTCACTTGGCCGAGGATTTGCGCCAGGCCCCCCTGCTACATCTCACCACCCGGCCAGATGCCTGGGAGCGCTGGCTCACGCAAAATGGTGTCGATGCCGATCAGGTGCGCGGCATGTTGTTCGATCAATTCGCCACCGCATCACAAGCGGCCATGGCCGGGCTTGGCGTGGCGCTATTGCCCGAATTTCTGATTGAAGAAGAACTGGCGTCTGGCCGATTGGTCAAGGCCATTGATCTGCCGATGAAAAGTGCCGAATCCTATTTTCTGGTCTGGCCGAATGAACGTGCTGCCCACCCGCCTTTGCAGGCGTTTCGGGACTGGATTTTGAAAGAAACTGAACAGCAGCGTGCAGAATGAGAAGCGTCATTCTTTTGTGAACGCAATGTTGAGCAAAAACCATCATGCAATGCGGCAAAAAGAGCATCACGTCGTCTTGCTTGATCGATAACGTCACTTTAATGTCGGGATGTTCTCAGGGCGGGGTGTAATTCCCCACCGGCGGTATCGGGTGCAAACCCGGAGCCCGCGAGCGCTTTCCGATCATCGTCGGAAAGGTCAGCAGATCCGGTGAAATGCCGGAGCCGACGGTATAGTCCGGATGGAAGAGAGCAGCAGGAGGCGCTATCCGCGTGGATGGCGGCTGTTGCCTGTTCGCCCAAGGGCAAATTTGGTCATCACCTGGTGGCCCAACCCTTGAAAGGCAGAGAAATGACGATTGCACCTCGAATTGAAACCAACAAAATTGCCGTGATCCGTGCGCGCTGGCACGCCGACATCGTTGACCAATGTGTCAACGCCTTCGTGAGCGAATGGCAGGCACTGGGCGGATCGGCCTCCGACATTGACATTATTGATGTGCCCGGCGCGCTGGAAATTCCGCTCCACGCCCAAACCCTTGCCAGAACAGGAAAGTACCGCGCCATCATCGGCACCGCCTTTGTGGTCGATGGCGGAATCTATCGCCATGATTTTGTCGCGGGCACCGTGCTGGATGCGATGATGCGCGTGCAGCTCGATACCGACACACCGATTCTCTCCACCGTGCTGACGCCGCATAATTTTCAGGAAAGCGAAGCCCATATCGCCTTTTTCAAGCAGCATTTCGTGCTGAAGGGCAAGGAAGCGGCTTCGGCCTGCAAGGCCATTCTGGAAGCCCGCGCACAGGTGCTGGTGTCTGCCATCTAGAGTTTGTCAGGGAAAAGTGGAACCCGGTTTTCCCGAAAAGACAAACTCAAGCAAGAGATTTTAGAGTCTGTCTGGTTCAATCTCACAGTACACGACGCAAAGATTTTTTGGCTTCGCACCCCCTCATCCGGCTGCCGCCACCTTCTCCCCGTAGGGGAGAAGATACCAAGATTTTAGCGCCGAGCTTCCGTTTCATGTTGAGCGAAAGGCCACCTCACATCTCTTCTCCCCAGCGGGGAGAAGGTCCCGGCAGGGGGATGAGGGGGGGCAGCGGCAGATAAAAACGTTTGCGTCGTGTACTGTGGTTCAATCTGAACCTGACAGACTCTAATCAGAAAGCCGGGTCTGGATCACCAGACCCGGTATTTTTACCAATCCGGGAAAAATCCGGGCATGGACGCAATTGGTCTGGCTTTGGCAAGGGCTTCAAGATCAACCTTTGGTACCCCAAACACGGAGTCATCGGCAAGGATGGCCTGAATTTCCGCGGCCACCCGCAACACGCCCAGATCATCGTGACGCTTGCCGACAATCTGCAAGCCAAACGGCATGCCGAGACTGTCACGCCCCACCGGAATGGTGATGGCCGGATGGCCCGCAAGCGTAGACGCATAGGCCAGCGCCAGCCAATGATAATAGCTCTTGGTTGGCTCCCCATCGATATGGGTGGGGTAAAGCTCATGCCAGTCACGCGGGCTGATGGTGACGGCGGGGCTCAATACAAAATCATGATGCTCAAAAAAGCCCTGCCAATCCCGATAATAGCGCCCTTGACGGGTGAGCGCATCGGAAAAATCCTCCGGGCCATAGGTCATGGCTTCCGCCACATTCACCGTCACATTCGGCCCCACCATGGCGGGATGCTCACGCACATATTTGCCATGCCCGACAAACAGCAAGGCCCGCAGCACCGCGAAAATCCGGTCTGCATCATCGGAAGCCGGATGCGTATCCTCAACCTGCCCCAGATGCGGCATCAACCGTGCCACCACCGTCTGAAAAGCATGACGCACCACAGATTCGACGGGCGCAAAACCGTAATCCTCGGTCACTGCCATCCTTAAACCAGCCAGATTGATGGGCATGAGTGATGCAAAATCCTTTGGATTCCACAGAGTTTTGCCATCCACAACCGTGGTATAGGGATCAAGCCGATCGGGCCTTGCCAGAACGGACAGCATCAAGCCAACATCCTCCACCGTGCGCGCCATGGGACCGCTGGTGGACAGGGGAAACAGGGCAGCCGCCCGCGTATCACCCGGCACCACACCCGGCGAGGGTCTGAAACCGACAACCCCGCAAAACGCAGCCGGGTTGCGCAGGCTGCCGCCAGTGTCCGATCCGGTCGCAAGCGGGGCCATGCGGCTGGCCAGGAGGGCGGCTGATCCACCCGATGATCCCGCCGCACTTTTCGTCACATCATGCGGGTTGCCAGTGGCACCATAGACCTTATTGATGGTGTTGCCGCCTGCGCTCCAGTCCGGGTTATTGGTCTTGCCCAGCGGGAAAGCCCCCGCTTGGCGCATGGCAGCCACAATGGCATCGTCTTTCATCGCAATATTATTGCGGAAAATTTCCGAGCCAAAGGTGGTGGGCAGGCCCTTCACGTCAATCATATCCTTGACGCCAAAGGGCAGACCATGCAGGCATCCCAGCGGCGCGTTGGTCATGACCTGTTGCTCAGCCTGTCGCGCATCCAGCATCACCTGCTCAAAATCCTGCGCCACCACCGCATTGATGGCGGGATTTATTGTCTCCACCCTTTCAATACAGGCCTCGACCAGTTCCACCGGCGACAGGCTTTTACGGGCAATCAGGCGTGTTGCTTCAAGGGCTGTCAAATCAGCAGGATGCGTTTTGGTGGTCATGCCAGCAGCCTTTTTGAGAAAATTCAGGACATCTGCTTCAATGTTTCAGCATTATCGCCAATGTCGAGGAAAAGGCTGGTCATCACCCGCATTCCTTCTTCGGCAATCGACAAAAGCGCGTGCTCATTAGGGCCATGCTGGCCGCATTCCGCGTGGGAATGGGGAACCCAGATGGTGGGCAGGCCGAGAATATCGGTAAAGGCATCATTGGGAAGCGATCCGGCCAGATTGGGCAGCACATGCGGGGGCTTGCCGCAGGTTTTGGCAATCGACTGCTCGACAAATTTCACCCACGGATGATCGGGCGAAAACCGCGTGGCCTTGAAGGATTCGCCGCGTGCCATTTCCACCTGCACCATGCCAAAGCCATGGGCATCCAGATGCTTGCGCAGTGCTGGCAAAATGCCGTCCATATCGGTGCCAACCACAAACCGAAGCTGGCAAGTGGCCTTAGCGCTGCCGGAAATGGCGTTTTGTGGTGCATTGATATTGCCCGCCGCAATCGCCAGAACCGCCATGGAATTCCAGCCGAACACCCGCTCGGACGGGGTCAAATCCGCCTGCCCCCAATCCGCATCGTGCTTGCGGGGTGGCAGGTCTTTCAGGGCGGCGCGAATATCGGGCGTGAGGCTGTTGGGCAGCCACTCAGGTATTTTAATCTGGCCGCGATGATCGACAATCGAGGCAATGGCGTGGGACAGGATAATGACCGGATCGGCCAGAAGTCCGCCAAAATTGCCGGAATGGTGGTCGCTTTCGCGCAAATTGACAATAAGGTTAAAGGCCAGCCCACCGCGAGAGCCCATGAACATGGTGGGCGTATCAGCCGCAAGCCTTGGCCCGTCCGAGGCAATCAGCACATCGGCGGCAAGGGCTTGCTGATGGGCGTGGAAAAACTCGCGCAGGCCATAGGAGCCGGTTTCCTCGGCCATTTCCAGAATGATCTTGGCGTTGAAACCAAGCTTGCCATTGGCCTTGATAATTTGCTCCAGCGATTTGATGTTAATCAGATGCTGAATCTTGTTATCGGCCGTGCCACGCCCATAGAGCTTATCCCCTTCCTGCTTCAAGACAAAGGGATCAAGCCCCTCACGCCAGCGATGCGCCTCACCATTGCAGACATCGCCATGGCCATAGATCAGCACGGTCGGCAGGGTCGCGTTTTCCATGCGGCTTGCCAGCATCAAGGGCGCACCGCCCTCGCGGGGGTTTTGGAAAATATCGGTCTCAAACCCTAAACCAGACAGCCACGGCTGCATATTGTCCCGCAAATAGGCTTGCAACTCTTCCGGCGTTCCCTCCGACTGGCTGACAGAGCGCCGCGCCACCAGCAGGGCCAGATCAGCGGCCAGTTGCCCGCTTGAGGCATAGTCCGATGCCTGTTTCACAAGACTGTCTCGTTCCATTGTCACATGCCTTATCATTTATGCATCTATTGTTTCTGCGGGGCCAAGTGCTGCCATGTCTGGTGCCTCCCATCCCCTGCCCGGCATGGCAGACAGCAACATGCGGGTATAATCATGCTGCGGATTGCCAAACACCGCATCCACCGTGCCATATTCCACCATCGCCCCCTTTTGCATCACCAGAATATGGTCAGAAATTTCGGCGGCCACCCGCAAATCATGGGTGATGAACACAATGGTCAGGCCAACCGCTTTTTTAATGTCATTGAGCAGTTTCAGCACATCTTTTTGCACCGACACATCCAGCGCCGAGACCGCCTCATCGGCAATCAAAATCTTCGGCTCCACCATCAAGGCCCGCGCAATCGAAATGCGCTGGCGCTGGCCACCGGAAAATTGCGAAGGATAGCGCTCCAGCGCATCCTCTTCCAGCCGGACAATTTTGAGCAGAGCGCGGGCTTTTTCCATGGCCTCTTGCCGGGACACGCCAAAGTTCAGAGGCCCTTCAATCAGCAGATCGCCAATGCGGCGGCGCGGATTGAGCGAGCCATAGGGGTCCTGAAACACAATCTGGATATGTTTGCGAAAGCCGCGACGGCCCTCTGTTGTCCCTGTTTCCAGCTTTGTGTTGCCAATCCACAGGGTGCCTTCATCCGGGGCTTCCAGCCCCATCAGGCAGCGCACCAATGTTGTCTTGCCAGAACCGGATTCGCCAACAATGCCGAGCGTCTGACCTTCTAAAACGGTGAAATCAATCGGCTTGACCGCCTGAACCGTGCGCGCCGGTTTGAACAAGCTGCGCGGCGTTCTGAAGGTTTTTTCAATGCCTGCGACACGAAGAGCAATCGGTTTATCTGTTACTGCATCTCCCTTGCCGCTATGGCGGCGCGGCACGGCCTCAATCAGCATCCTTGTGTAGGGATGTTTGGGATGGTTCAGCACGTCATCCACCGTGCCATGCTCCACCACAATACCCTTTTGCATCACCAGAACTTTATCCGCCAGCTCTGCCACCACATCAAAATCATGGGTGACAAACAGAATGCCCGCGTTGCGGCTTTCCTTCAGCGCCTTGAACATGTCCAGAATCTGCGCCTGCGTGGTCACATCCAGCGCAGTCGTAGGCTCGTCGGCAATCAGCAGCCGTGGCTCCATCGCCAAGGCCATGGCGATGACAATGCGCTGGCGCTGCCCGCCCGACAATTGATGCGGATAGGCATGATAGAGCCGCTCAGGATCAGGAAGGCGCACTTCCTGCAACAGCGCCATGGTTTTTTGCCGCTGATCCGCTTTTGACAGCATGGTGTGGGCGCGAAACACTTCTTCAATCTGTTCCCCCACCGTATAGCAGGGGTTCAGCGCCGTCATCGGCTCCTGAAAGATCATGCCCATGCGGTTGCCGCGCAAGCTGGCGTGCTCGGAGGGCGATAATGTCAACACATCCTTGCCATCAAACCAGATTTCGCCAGAAGAGGCTTTCAGCGCCTTGGGCAAAAGGCCCATGGCGGCAAAGGAGGTGATGGATTTGCCAGAGCCGGATTCGCCAACAATGCAGAGAATTTCCTTCTCGGCAATCTCCAGCGACAGATCACGCACCGCATGGGAGCGATCCCCGCTTTTGGGCAGATCAATGGTGAGATTGCGGATCGACAGAACAGACTTGGGGTTTGCAAGCATCAGTTTCTGCCCTCCGGTGCGGTAATATCGCGGATGCCATCGCCGAGAATATTGATGGCCAGCACCAGCACAAACAGCGCCACGCCAGGAATGGTGATCAGCCAGCTTTCAAACAGCAGCATTTCCTTGCCTTCGGAAATCATCAGCCCCCAGGAGGGCGTTGGCGGCTGCACCCCCAGCCCCAGAAAAGACAGAGCGGCTTCAAGAATAATGGCATGGGCCATTTCCAACGTGACCACCACAATCAAGGCATTCATCACATTGGGAAACACGTCTTTCCAAAGAATGCGCGGCAGGCTAGCCCCCAACACCTCGGCGGCGGCAATATAATCCATCTGCCGCACCTGCATGGTGGCGCTGCGCATCACCACAGCAAAACGATCCCACAGCAGCAGGCCCAGAACGCAGATCACCACCGTCAGCGAGCCACCAAACAGGGCCACCACCGCCAGCGCCACCAATGTGGCTGGTAAGGCCAGACGCACAGAGAGAATGAACATGACAGCGGCATCAATTCTGCCACCAAAATAGCCGCCCAACACGCCCAGCGTTGTGCCAATCACCGCAGACATCAGGGCTGCAATAATGCCAATGGTCAGCGATATGCGCGCACCATACATCAACCGGGACAGATAATCGCGCCCGAGAGCATCCGTGCCCAGAATATGGTTGGCATCGCCGCCCATAAACATCGGCGGCACCATCCGGGCCAGAAGGTCCTGCTTATAGGGATCATGCGGAGCCAGCCATGGGGCAAAAATGGCAATCAGCGCTATGATGGCCACCGTGCCAAAGCCCAGCAGAAAGCCGCGATGTTTCAACGCGCGGCGCAACAATTGGCGTGAGGGAGAAGCCGGTTTTTCGGCAACAGGCGTCGTGCTGGTGACAATTGTATTCATATCAGCCACTCCGTAAACGCGGGTCAAGCCAGGCGTTGAGAAGGTCCGCCAGGAAGGTGAAAAAGATATAGAACATCGAAAAAATCAGGATCAGGGCCTGCATGGTCGGCAGATCATTGCGGGAAATCGATTCCCACGCCAGAAGCCCGGCCCCGTGCAAGGCAAAAATGGTTTCCACCACCACCGAGCCGCCAAACATGAAACCAAGCTGCACAGCCGCAAGGCTGACCACCGGAATAATCGCATTGCGCAGCGCATGTTTGAACATCACGATGCGCCAGTTCAGCCCCTTGGCGCGGGCGGTGCGGATATAGTCGGCTGAGAGCACATCCAGCATTCCCGCCCGGGTCAGGCGCATGATGGCCGGCGTGGCATAATAGCCCAGCACAATCATGGGCAGAATATAGCCATGCCAGTCCGATGTGCCAGAGGCTGGCAACAGGCCGAGATTGACCGAAAACACCACAATCAGGATCAGGCCGAACCAGAAACTGGGAATGGCCTGCCCAAGCACAGCCACGGTCAGCGCCAGCCGGTCAATCCATGTATTGGGAAAGGCCGCCGCCAGCACGCCCATGGGCACCGCCAGCACAATGGCAAAGCCCATGCCCAGCGCACCAATGGTCATGGTCACAGGCAGGCGGTCTGCGATCATATCAGCCACGGGAACTTTAAAATAATAGCTGATGCCAAAATCGCCGTGCAGCGCCTTGAGCAACCATGATCCGTACTGAACCAGCAATGGCCGATCAAAACCATATTGATGACGGATCAACGCGATGGCGTCTGGCTTTGCCCCCTCGCCAGCAATTGCCATGGCGGGATCGCCCGCCATGAACAACAACAGAAAGCTGATAAAAGAAACAGTCAGCGCCACAGCCAGGGCGAGGCCCAGTCTTGTCAGAATAAATTTCAACATTATGCATTCTTTCCGAAGCGGACAAAGGTCTGATCGTCGAAGGAAAGCCGCCGCCCGAACACCAACGCCGGGCGGCATCAGCGCATTTCAGATTATTTCCAGCCAATGTCGTAGAAGCGCACAAGCTCATCCGGCGTTGGCGCAAACGACACATCCTTGGCCATCACATAATTGGTGGAATAGGCCCAAAGCGGTACGAAATAAGCCTTGTCTGCAATGGTTGACAGCGCTTTGGCATACAAGCCCTTGCGGGTCTCTGTATCCGTGGTGGTGTCAGCTTTTTTCAACAGATCGGCCAGTTCCGGGTCACGGGCATCATCTTCGCCAGAGAGCGTGAAGAAATAGCTGGTGCTGGCCGATGCGTCGGCCAGAGAGTTGGAGCCCCATGTCAGGAACGATACAGGCACGCCTTCCTTGAAGCGCTTTTCCCGAAGGGCGGCATATTGCATATAATTGAGGTGGGCCTTGATGCCGACCTCGGCCAACATGCCAATCATGGCTTCCGCCAGCGGGCGGTCCCGATAGGCGTAGAAATCCACATCGAACCCGTTGGGATAACCCGCTTCTGCCAGAAGTGCTTTGGCTTTGGCCGGATCATAGGCATAGCTGGTCACATTGGCTTCGCACCCGAACTGACTTGGGGCGCAGGCGCTGTTGATCACCGATGTTGTGCCTTTCATCATCGCATCGACAATGCCCTTGCGATTGATTGCATAATTGATGGCCTGACGTACTTTCAGCCTGGTCATCGGGTTATCAGCACCAGACCGCCCTGCGGCATCCATGGAAATATAACCAATGCGCATGGTGGGCGCGTTAATCACCTGAAACTTGTTCAGGCGCTCCATTTTCTGGGCCTGATCGGATGGCACCTGCCACACCATGTCGATGCCGCCATTGAACAGCTCGGCCATCTGGGTATTGGCATCGGGAATGGTGCGAATATCGACGTTTTCGATTTTTGCCTTCGGCTTGGCGGCAGCGAAATAATCATCATTGCGCTTGAGCACAAAATGCTTGCCCGGATCGACACTGACCACTTTGTAAGGGCCGGTGCCAATCGGCTGCGCTGCAACACCATTGGGACCAACCTTGGCATAATATTCATTGGGATGAATGATCACCGGCCCTGCCAGATATTCCAGCGCGGCGGGAAACGGCCCTTTGGTGTGAATACGGACCTTGAATTGATCCACTTTCTCGACGCGCTCGATCCAGTCAACCGCAAAGGTGTTTTTTGCCCCATTTTTCGGGTCAATTTCGAAATTCAGTGTATAAACAACGTCATCGGCGTCAAATGGCTCGCCATTGTGAAATTTGACACCCTGCCGCAGGATTAATTCCAGCGTGGTCGGGTTTTCCCATGACCAGCCGGTTGCCAGATTGCCAATATAATTGTTGGTGTCGGGGTCACGATACAGCAGGCCATCCCAAACGGCCGCCCCCATCAACACACCTTCGCGGGAGGTGTTGAAATAGGGATCAATATGCTCCAGTTCCTTTGCAAATGCGATATGAAGCGTGTCATCTGCCTTGGCTGCAAACGACGGTGACGAAATAAGGTATGCAGGCAGAAGCACTGCCGCGGCAGTCAATGCAAATCTCATGTCATTCCCCTTTTTCGCTCATTGGCTGAGCTGTGCATGAAAGACTAACTGCATTGAAAAAATTGTACACAAAAAAATGATATTGAGCACAATTTGACGGAGAGCCACTTTTCCACTTGCGAAAAAAGCTGACAATCGTGATGATTCCCCATGGAGAAAACGAGCTTGATTCCATCCAGAATGCCCACCGCAGAAGTGATTTATGAGCGTATCGAAACGCAGATCGCCGAAGGTCAATACAAGGATGGCGAACGGCTGGATGAGGCAACACTTGCCAAAGAATTTGGTGTCTCCCGCACACCATTGCGCGAAGCCCTGAGGCTTTTATCAGCAAACGGGCTGGTTGAGTTCATTCCCAATCGCGGCACATTCGTGCGGCAGCCCGATCTCGTCCGCCTGATCGAAATGTTTGAAGTCATGGCCGAACTGGAGGCGTGGTGCGCACGGCTGGCGGCAAGCCGCATGACAACAGCGCAAATCATTCTGTTGCGCCAAGCCGCTGCCTCCTGTGAAGCGGCGTTGAACACACAGGATAGTCGCGCCTATTATGTTCACAATGCCCGATTTCACAATCTGATCTATGATGCCTCCGGCAATCGCTTTTTAGCCGAAGAAACTCGCAATATGCAGCGGCGCCTGCGCCCGTTTCGTCAGGCGCAATTGTTTGTCTCAGACCGCTTGAGCCAATCCATGAAAGAACACCGCACCATTCTTGCCGCCCTTGAAAAAGGCGATGCTCACGCCGCAGAAAATCTGATGCGCGAGCATATTCGCATCCAAAGCACAACCTACGAAGAATTTCGCAACGAGGCGGCCCAGACCAGTTAAAGCATGTCGCGTTTTATTGTCCTCAATAAAACGATAACGTCCATGCGAAAAAGAAAGAGCTAAAGCCTGTCGCAGTGAATCCTATTCACTGCGACAGGCTTTAGGGTTTGTCAGGTTCAATCTGGACCTGACAGGCTCTCGATTATCTTTCCTCAACGATCTCCTGGCTGAATATCAACAGTCACAGTCAAACCAGAGATCAGCCGTGTGCCTTCAGGCACCTTGTCGAGGTGGATGCGCACGGGGACACGTTGCGCCAGCCTTACCCAGTTGAAGGTTGGGTTGATATTGGCCAAAAGCCCGGTGCCGGATGTGCGCTCGCGGTCTTCAATGCCGGTGGCGATACTGTCAACATGACCTTCCAGTCTGGCCGACTGCCCCAGAATCTGTACAACAGCTTGATCTCCCTCCCGAATGCGCGGCAGTTTATTTTCTTCAAAATAGGCTTCGATCCGCAATGAATCACGATCAACAACCGCCACCTTGGCCGTACCACGGGTGACAAAATCACCGGGCTGCAAATCAAGATTGGCCACACTGCCGTTGACGGTGGATTTCACATCGGTACGATCCAGATCAAGTTTTGCCAGATCGCGGGTGGCCAGTGCCTTCATATAAGCGGCATTCGCCTGCTCTTCCGTTGCCACGGATTTTTCCTTGGTCTGGGCTGATGCGGAATCGCCAAGACGATCATTGCGCTCACGCTCCGATCTTGCCAGATCAAGCGATGATTTTGCCTCGACAAGATCGGCCTCGCTTTGCGCCAGTGCCAGTTCAAAGCGGGAGCGATCCACCCGAAACAGCACATCACCCTTGTGAACCGTCTGGTTGTCCTTGACGAAAACATCGCTCACCAACCCCGTGACGTCGGGGGCAATGTCAACCACATCGGCGCGCACCCGCGCATCGCGGGTCCACGGCTCTTCCATATAATAATGCCAGAGGTGACGCCCGACAAAGACCGAAGCTGCGACAACAACCAGCGTAAGGCAGACCCTGCCCATCATCTTCAACGTATTCATGCAAAAAACCAGTGTGTTAGGGAGGAAACGCCTCCGAGCAGAAGGACATAGAGTGCGACGTCAAACAGGCTGCGATGCCAGACAAGCGTGTAAAATCGCAGACGGACCAGCAGTGCGCGAATGGGTATGCTCAGCACAAACGCAATGAGCATGAGAACAAACAGGCGTGGAAAATAGACGCCGTAAATATCGAATTCAGCAGGCATGGGCTTACTCGGCAGCAAGAGATAACATGTGAGACTGGATCGTTGCGTGCAGATCCGGTGCAGGTGCTTGCGGGAAAAACACGCGCCGCAGACCCACAAGAGCGTCAATCACCCCCCGCGCCGTGTCACCCTCGTTGCGCACCACAGCACCGAGGCCCGTGTCAATCGCCTTGAGGAGAGCGGCATCCGGCACCATGATTTGCCCGGTCTTAAGCTGCCGCCGATAGTGATCGGCAACAGCAACCAGCACCAATGCAATCCTGCCTGCACTCTCACGGCACAGGGCGCTGCGCTGTTGCTGAAGCGTGACAATGTTGATAGCCAGTCGCACATCGGCAAAACCATCGACATTCTGCAACTCGCGCTCATTCAGGGCAGCAAGGCGCGGCACCAATTGACCAAGGCGATCCAGAACACGGCTGCTCAACACCTCCGGGTCACCCGTGCGCAATCCGGCGGCCGTATCGGCCAGATCGCGCCAGCCCGCCTTCAGCAAGCGTTTTGCCGCAAATCTCGCGCCGAACGGATGGGCGATATTGATCCACACATAGGCAAAACCAATGCCCAGAACCGTTGCCACGCCGCCATTGGCAAATGAGGTCAAATCAGCGGTGTAACGATCCTGAATGCCAATCAGCGTTGCAACATTCACAGACACCAACATGCCGATCACCGCCGTTTGCGGATTGGTCATCTTCAAACCCAGCAACAGCAGAAAGGGGGCAAGAGCCAGCACCATCATTTCGAAAGTGGTCGCAGCCGGTAAAATCCCAAAGAGATAAACAAAGGACGCCAGCACAGACGCAAGTGTCCACATCAGCATAAAGCGGATCATCGGTGCTGGCCTGTCCTGCGCGGCAAAGAACGAGCAGGCCACAGCCACCATGGCAACAAAGCTTGAGCCTTGATCCCATCCCAGAACAATCCATATGGCACAGGCAACCAGAATGCCAACGACGACCACACCGGCTTTGATCGCCAGAAGAGCGTGATCGAAATGGCGCGAGGCACCGGAAAAATTGCGGGCCGACCCATCCATGGCATCCGGGGCATAATGACCCTTTGCAATCCGATCACGCAGCACCAGACAATCGCGCCACAGCTCCACCACATCCTTCAATCGGGTCAAGAGACCGGAGAGAACCAGATCATCCCAACCATGGAGTTGATCCGATGTCTGCTGAGCCGCAATTCTGGCCAAAAGCGCCTGCGCGGCCTGAGCCGATCCGGGCTGATTGCTTATCTTGAACCAGTCGGCAGCTTCTTGCAGCAGGGCCGTCAATTCCGATGGCAATTGATCATGCTCGAGTCTGACTGCATAGAGCCGATCAGCCAAAGACGAAAACACCGGCAACAGTATCAGAAAGCGCCCCCGCAACTCTTTGGCATAGCGCACCACGTCGCGGGTGCCGTGATCATAGCTTAACTGGCTGATGATCAGATCAAGTCCGCTCACATCAGCAGCCAGTTGCTGCCGCTTGAGAGGCGTCAAAGGGCTTGCACCTTCACCACGCAAGATTTCATCTGCCCAGGAACCGGCATCCCGCAGCCAGATATTGATGCGTTCACCAAATTGCGCGCCAAGGCTTGCCGGAAAGACCAGCGAATTTACAAGACTGGCACAGACAATCCCCAGCGTAATCTCCTCGGAACGGGCAAGAGCTGTGGCAAAAATCGTATCCGGATCACTAACAGACGGCAACGCAATCAGCGGCAATGTATAGCCAGCCAGCATGAAAACATAGCTGCGCGCGGTGCGATCCAGCATGGAGATAAACAACAAGGTTCCCGTCCACAGCGCCACCACCAGCGACAGCAACTCAGGCGCATTGACGAACACCGGGACAAAGAAAACGGCAGCCGCCGCACCCAGCACAGTGCCGAGAACCCGATAAAGCGCCTTGGATTTTGTTGCACCCGAAAAGGGGCTTGAAACGACATAAACCGCCGACAAAGCCCAATAGGGCCGGGAAAGATCGAGCGCCATGGCAATATACAAAGCCAGCATACCAGCCAGGAACGCCTTGCCGGAAAACACCCACTCTCTCCATGTGTGCGACAGCATTGTGTGGGGCAACATTGGCGTCAATCCTTCTTGCTGCCGTTGAGGAGCATGTCACTACAGCTCTCCCGAAACGCCATCAGAACACGAACGGCCGTATCCAGATCGTCTGACGATACGTCAGCGAGCACCCGTGCGCGTTCACGATCCAGCAAGGCTTCGATTCGGGCCGCCATCTCGACGCCGGCATCCGTCAGCCAAAGCCCTTTGGCACGCCGGTCCGTCGGATCATCCTTGCGGATCACCATGTCCAGGGCTTCAAGCTGATCGAGCAGGCGCACCAGCGACGGGCTTTCAATACCGATGTTGTCCGCCAGCACCGTTTGCCGCACGCCGCCACCGAGACGGCTGATCCACAGGAGTGGGGCCGCGCAAGCCTCTGAAATTCCATGATCGACCAAAACCTCATCAATCAGCTTGCGCCAGATGCGTGCTGATAGAAAAAGCTGGCTGGTGAAGGCTCTTTGAATGTCTGTGTTCTGTTGCATGAATGACATATGTCACAAATATTGTTAGGATGCAAACTATTTTAATGCGAAGTTTTTCGGTGCGACCGTCTCGACAGCACGATCCGCTCGACAACAGGGGTGTTACACAACAATCGTCCAAAACCACCCAGCTTTCAGCATCTCGCACCGACACCAATCCGATAATCTCGCCAGACATTCCACCATGACGAAAGACAAGCCTATGCAGGTCGCTGATATTCTGGATGCTCTGGTTTCTGTGCCTTCGGTGGTTGGCACGGCCAATGGCGAGATTGTTGGCTGGATCAAAGCGTATCTGGAGCGCCACGGCGTGGCCATCACCATACTGCCCGGCCCTGAAGGTGATCGTGCCAATCTCTTTGCCACCATGGGCCCCAGAGACATCCCCGGCTATATTCTCTCTGGTCATATGGATGTGGTGCCTGCCGGTGAAAGTGGATGGAACAGCAATCCCTTTCAAGTGCGGCGCGATGGCAATGCGCTGTTTGGGCGTGGCACCAGTGATATGAAGGGCTTTCTCGCCTGCGCCTTGGCCGCCGCTGCCAAAATCTCGGCCATGCCGCTCAAGCGGCCCATTCATCTGGCGTTTTCCTATGATGAGGAGGCAGGCTGCCGGGGTGTGCCGCATATGCTGGCGCGCCTGCCGGAACTCTGCGCGCCTCCCTTGGGCGCGATTATCGGCGAACCCAGCGGTATGCAGGCCATCCGCGCTCACAAGGGGAAAGCCGCCGCACGGGTGACCATCAGCGGACGTTCCGGCCACTCCTCGCGCCCTGATCTTGGCCTCAATGCCATTCACGCCATGGCTGAAGTTCTGACCGCAGCGCGCGATGCAGCAGCAAATCTTGCAACCGGGCCGTTTGAAGCCACCTTTGCGCCGCCCTATTCATCCTTACAGGTTGGAACGGTGCATGGCGGCCAGGCTGTCAACATCATTCCCGACATCTGCGAGGCCGAATTTGAGGCCCGCGCCATCTCCGGCATTGATCCCACAAGTCTGCTGAACCCTATTCGCCATGCCGCTCAAGCGCTGACATCGCAAGGCTTTGGCGTGGAGTGGACCGCCATGAGCGCCTATCCGGCCTTGTCCTTGCCTGAAAACGCTGCCCTTGCAGCGCTGCTTGCCCGCCTTACCGGCGTCGAGCCGCTGGCCGCTGTCAGCTACGGCACTGAAGCCGGGCTTTTTCAGCAGGCCGGAGTGGATGCGATCATTTGCGGCCCCGGCGACATCAGCCGTGCCCACAAGGCCAATGAATTCATTTTGACCGATGAGCTGGCGGCCTGCCAGACCATGATTGAAACTCTGGCAACCCATTGCCTTTCCTGACACAACAAGGATCTCACCATGTCTCTTTTGCAAACCGTCAACACCAACCCGACCTTTCAGCCCAAGGAATCCAAACCCTTGCCAGAGCGGCTGATTTCGGGTGATCCATCGTTCAAGACATGGCCGCAGGATGTATGCCGTGGCGACATGATCCACACCGGCATCTGGGAAGCCACCCCCGGCGAGACAAAATCGATCAAAGGCGAGAGCTTCGAATATTGCCACATCCTGTCTGGCGTTGTCGAAATCACCCCTGAGGGCGGCGAGCCGGTGATCTACAAGGCAGGCGATCATTTCATCATGAAGCCCGGCTTTGTCGGCGTCTGGAAGACCATTGAGACCGTGAAGAAGATCTACGTCACCATCATGGCTTAATGCCGCCAAGGAAACCCCATGACGCTGAGTTTTGATCCAGATACAATCGCCCTGCCGATTGGCCATTTCATTGGCGACAGCCTGCTGGCCGCTGATGGAGTGATTGACATGCACCGCCCTTCTGACGGCAAGGCCTATGCCGGTTGTCCGCTGGCCGACGAGGCCATGGTAGACCGTGCCGTGGAGGTGGCAAAACAGGCATTGAAAACCAGCAAATGGGGCAGTGTACGCCCGCGTGAGCGCACCCTTGTACTCCAGCGCTGGGCCGATCTGATCGAGCAGGAAGCGGTCACGCTGGCAAAGCTGGAGGCGCTGTCATCCACCCGGCCCGTTGGACATCTGATTGCCGGTGACATTGCCGTCACCGCCGAGCAGATCCGGTTTTTTGCCGAAATGGCCGACAAGGAAGGCGACGCCCTTGTGCCCACAGATGGCGATAACCTTGGCATGATCATGAGTGAGCCTTATGGCGTGGTGGGTGCCATCACGCCATGGAATTTCCCGGTCTCCATGGCGGGCTGGAAACTGGGGCCTGCCCTTGCCGCTGGCAATGCGGTGGTGCTGAAACCGTCGGAAATGACCCCATTTTCCAGCATTTTTCTGGCGCAACTGGCCATCAGGGCTGGCATTCCAGCAGGGCTTATCAACATTGTTCTGGGCAATGGTGCCGTGACCGGCAATGCCATCACCGGCCATCCCGATATTGCCAAAGTCAGCTTCACCGGCTCCACTGGCGCGGGTCAGGCGATCATGGGCAATATTGCCCGCACCGGCGTCAAGCCAATGACGCTGGAACTGGGTGGCAAAAGCCCGCAACTGGTGTTTGCCGATGCCGATCTCGACAAGGCCGCCAACGCCATTGCCCAAAGCATTCTCTCCAATGCCGGGCAAGCCTGCGTTGCGGGTTCGCGCCTGATTGTTGAGCGCAGCGTGATGGAGCCCTTGGCCCATGCCATCATGGCCCGCATGAAAACAGTCAAGGCTGGCCCGACATGGGATGAGACATCGCAGTATTCGCCGATCATTTCAGAGGTTCAGCGCAATCGCATGGATGGCGTGGTCAAGGCCGCCATGGCGGCCGGCGCAGACTGTCTGATCGGCGGCGACATCATGGAGGGTGATGGTTATTTCTACGCACCCACCCTGCTGGCCAGTGTCGACCAGACGTCTCCTGCGGTCGCGCAGGAAATTTTCGGCCCTGTCCTGACCATGCAGACATTTGAGCATGAAGAAGAGGCCATAGCGCTGGCCGATCACCCGACCTATGGGCTTTGCGCCGGTCTGTTCACCCGCGATCTCTCCCGCGCCCTTCGCCTGACCCGCACGCTTCAGGCTGGCACGGTCTGGGTCAACCGCTATGGCCGCTCGCGCGATCATATCCTGCCAACCGGCGGCTATAAACAATCAGGCATTGGCAAGGATTTGGGCCGTGAAGCCTACCATGCCAATCGCAAGAGCAAGAGTGTGTTGATCAGCCTTTGATGACAGATGCACTTGCTTCAATGTTGTATCCGGTTTTGATCTCGGTCCAGCAAGTGTGATTGCCGTCAATACAACCCATGCAAATGGCGGGTGCCACTGACATTGCATGGGTTAATCCAGAGGCAAATGCTGTTGTCCAATGCCCACTTTATGGGCTGGCTTTCTGTCCACCGCCCAATGACGCATCGAAACCCTTCTGATGGGTTTAATTTTCGTTGAAATCCGACGCAATCATAATTTGGCACGCTGTTTGCTTGTCTTATAGCAGAGTTGGTGGCTAGGGTTCCGGTGCAAATGCATGCTGGTCCGAGAGCTACCGCCGACACGGGAGACATCCTGTCGGCACGGCGGGACAAAAGCCCGGGAGACCTCGTTAGCCAAGGGATTGGCGGCGTTGGTCTGTGCCGATCCCTCTTTGAAAAAAGCAAAAGGGGAATATCATGATGAAGCTCTCAAAATTTCTCTCCATGTCTGTTCTGGCAGCGTCTGTGGCCTTGAGCCTCTCAGCAAATGCCGAAGCCGCACCCAAAAAGGATTTCAAGGTCGCATGGTCGATCTATGTCGGCTGGATGCCCTGGGGCTATGCGGCAGACCATGGCATTGTCAAGAAATGGGCTGATAAATACGGCATCAAAATCGATGTTACCCAATTCAATGACTATGCCGAATCCATGAACCAATACACGGCAGGCGCTTATGATGCCGTAACGCTGACCAATATGGATGGCCTGTCCATTCCCGCCGCAGGTGGCGTGGATACCACAGCCGTGGTGGTAGGCGATTTCTCCAATGGCAATGATGCCGTGATCTTGAAAAACAAGGATAAGCTTGCCGACATCAAGGGCCAGAATGTCAATCTGGTGCAGTATTCGGTGTCAGATTATCTGCTGGCGCGCGCCATGGACAGCATCAAATCCAGCGAAAAAGATGTGAAGGTGGTCAACACCTCGGATGCCGATATGGTCGCCGCCTTTAAAACGGATGACGTGACAGCCGTGGTAACCTGGAACCCACTGGTCTCCACCATTCTCGAGGACCCAAGCGCCAAGAACGTGTTTGACAGCTCGAAAATCCCCGGCGAAATCATCGATCTGATGGCTGCCAATACGGAAACGCTGAAGGACAACCCGGATTTCGGAAAGGCCTTAGCAGGCATCTGGTATGACACTGTCAAGCTGATGACTGCCCAAACCCCTGAAGGCAAAGCGGCCCGCGAAGAAATGGGCAAAGCCTCCGGCACGGACCTTGTGGGCTTTGAAGCACAGATGGCAGCCACCAAACTGTTTGACAAGCCAGCGGATGCCGCAAGCTTCACCGCATCGGCAGACCTGCCCAAGACGATGAATCTGGTGCGCAACTTCCTGTTTGAAAAGGGATTGCTGGGCAATGGCGCGGCATCTGCCGATGTAATCGGCATTGAAATGCCCGATGGCACGGTACTGGGCGACAAGGCCAACGTCAAATTCCGCTACACCACCATTTATATGGACGCCGCCGCCAAGGGCAAGCTCTGATCCCACCCTGAAACGTCAAACCGGGCGCAATGCCGCCCGGTTCCGCAGGCTATTTTCATCGGAGACAGACGATGCGCTGGATCAACACCCGCCCAAGCAATGGAGCAAGGCTTGCGCTGACGCTCACCCCGTTTCTGTTACTGGTGGTGGGATATACCATCGGCTCGGCCCAGAGGCTGGCGGAAAACCCCAATGACAAGCTGCTGCCAAGCCTTGCGGGTTTTGCCAATGCCATCAACCGCATGGCATTGGTGCCAGATACCCGCACGGGCGATTATCTCTTGTGGGTGGACACACTCAGCAGCCTTGAGCGCCTGTTTGCAGGCCTTGGCATTGCCACGTTGATCGCGCTGGTGGTGGGCATGGTGATTGGTATGTTGCCCTATGTGCGGGCCTTGCTGTCGCCTTTTGTTGCGGCCTTTTCCATGGTGCCGCCGTTGGCGCTTTTGCCCATCCTGTTCATCATCACCGGACTGGGCGAAACCTCCAAAATCACCCTGATTGTGATTGGCGTTGCCCCGGTGATGATCCGCGATCTGGCCATGACCGCCATCAGCCTGCCGCGTGAGCAAATCATCAAGGCCGAAACACTCAGCGGCACCTCGTGGCAGATCGGCTTGCGGGTGGTGCTGCCGCAAATTTTGCCACGCCTGATCACCATTTTGCGCCTGCAACTTGGCCCGGCATGGCTGTTTCTGATCGCTGCCGAAGCCATCTCTTCTGATAGCGGCCTTGGTTTTCGCATTTTCCTCGTGCGCCGCTATCTTTCTATGGATGTGATCTTTCCTTACGTGCTGTGGATCACGCTATTGGCCGTTCTAACCGATTGGCTTTTGGATCGCCTGCGCATTGCCATTTTCCCCTGGTCCGAACTGGAGAAACAGGCATGAGCGCGCTGACCATCGACAATGTCTGGAAAGAATACGGCGACCAGATTGTGCTGGAAAATGTTTCCATCACCATCGAATCCCGTGCTTTTGTCGCCCTTGTTGGCCCCTCCGGCTGTGGCAAGACCACGTTTTTACGAATGCTTTTGGGCATGGAGCGGCCAACCCGTGGCACCATTTTGCTCGATGGCGCGCCCTTGCCGCATGAGCCGGGGGCGGATCGCGGCGTGGTGTTTCAGCGCTATTCGGTGTTTCCGCATCTGACTGTGCTGGGCAATGTGCTGCTGGGCGCGGAGTTACAGGCCGCCAAATTCAGCGGCAGACTGTTTGGCGCGGCAAAGCGCAAGGCCGTTGAAGAGGCACGTGGGATGATTGATGCCGTCGGCCTTTCTGGGGCGGAGCGCAAATATCCGGCCCAGCTTTCCGGTGGTATGCAGCAACGTTTGGCTTTAGCGCAGGCGCTGATGATGAAGCCCAAGGTGTTGCTGCTGGATGAGCCATTTGGCGCGCTTGATCCTGGCATTCGGGCGGAAATCCATGTGCTGATGAAAAAGCTCTGGCACGAAGCGCCCATGACGGTGGTGATGGTGACCCACGATATGCGCGAGGCCTTCACGCTGGCCAGCCGCGTGGTGGCGTTTGAGCGCCCGCGCGATCGGCCCGAAGAAAAGCTGCGCTATGGAGCCACCATCACCAAAGACATCGCCCTCTGGCCGCCGCGCAAGGCTGGCGAGACATCCCTTATCCGACCAGACCGGGACGGCCCGGTCTCCAGCGAAGGTCATTAATCGGGACGACCCGGCAATCTGACGACAGGAGAGACCCGTGCATATCAGACGAGCACCGGAAGACATTGCCGCAAACCGCGCACGCTATGAAGAACACCAGAAAAAGGGGCTGGAATTTGCCCCCAAGGCCCTGCCGGGCGTGAGCGCAAAACCTGCTCCGGCCTTGGTAGATGATAAGATCATTCACCGCGAAATCATTCCCGGTGGCTGGTATTGGAGCACGCAGATCAAGACCCATGAGGTTTTGCGCATCAGCCTTGATCAAGGTCTTTCATCGCTGGCTCTGGTGGCGTGGAACAGCAAAGATACCACGGAGCGCATGAACCTGCCTGATACGGTGAAAATGCAATGGACCACCGGCCTTGGCAAAGGGCGGCTGATTTTCTCTGACATGGGCAAGGTGATGTTCTCGATTGTTGAAGACTCCAGCAGTGCGCATGATTGCCTGATGGGTGGTTCAACCGCTGCCACCAACGCCCAAAAATATCCCGGCGCAACCTTGCGCAACACCCGCGACAATCTGGTGCTTCTCACCACAAAAGCTGGCCTCGACAAGCGCGATATTCCCGCCATGCTGTCGCTGTTTTCCCCGGTGCGGGTGAATAGCGACGGCACATTCTTCTGGAATGCAGATCTTGTCTCTGCTGGCGACTATGTCGAGCTGCGGGCCGAGATGGATATGATTGTTGGCTTTTCCAATTGCCTACATCCGCTTGATCCCAACCCCATTTACGCCCCCAATCCCGTCACCATTACCCGCATTGCAGCCACGCTTCCCGCAGCGGACGATCTGTGCCGCACGGCCACGGCAGAAGCCGTGCGCGGGTTTGAAAACAACACCCTGGCTGCGATGTGAGAGGAGCGACACCATGAGCAATTTCATTCAAACCGCAGCAACCCGCACCCTGTCCAACGCTGTGCAGGACCATTTTATTGCAGCTGAAGCGCCGTTTTCCACGGTGATCAAGCGCGGACAGACGGTGCGCATTGAAGACAGTTACGGCCAGCAGGCCATTGATACGCTGTTTTACAATGCCTCTGATGTGTCCGAGCGCTATTCCAATCAGGATACGATGCGCGAGCAAGGGGCCGCCTATATTTCTACCGGCACCAAAGTGATGTCCAACGAAGGCCGGGTGATGTTGACCATGACAGCGGACAGTTGTGGACGTCATGATACCGCAGCAGGGGCCTGCTCTTGCGAAAGCAACACGGTGCGCTTCGGCCTTGGTACCAAATATCTGCACGCCTGCCGCGATAATTTTGTGCTGGAAGTGTCCAAACACGGCATGAGCAAGCGCGATGTAGTGCCCAACATCAATTTCTTCATGAATGTGCCGATCTCTCCCAATGGTGACATGACCATTGTGGATGGCATTTCCGCCCCCGGCGATTATGTCGAGCTGAAAGCCGAGATGGATGTGCTGCTGGTGATTTCCAATTGCCCGCAGATCAACAATCCCTGCAACGGCTTTGACCCCACGCCCATCCGGGTTCTGGTCTGGGATGAGGCGGTCTGATGTTTACAAAAATTCTGATTGCCAATCGCGGCGAAATCGCTGTGCGCGTTATCAAGACGCTGCGCAAAATGGGCATTGCCTCTGTTGCGGTCTATTCCGATGCGGATCGCTTTTCCAAAGCCACCTTGATGGCCGATGAATCCTACCATCTGGGGCCTGCACCTGCCTCCGAGAGCTATCTCAACATTGAGGCCGTGATTGCCGCCTGCAAAGCCACGGGCGCGCAAGCCGTGCACCCCGGCTACGGTTTTTTGTCGGAAAACATTGGCTTTGCGGAACGGCTGAAAGCGGAAGGCATTGCTTTCATTGGTCCCACGCCCGAAAACATCGCCGCCTTCGGCCTCAAGCATACAGCGCGGGAACTGGCCAAAGAAAGCGGCGTGCCGCTTCTTCCCGGCTCGGATTTGCTCGATAATGTCGATACGGCGTTGGAAGCCGCCAAAAACATCGGCTATCCGGTGATGCTGAAATCCACCGCAGGCGGCGGCGGCATCGGCATGATGCTGTGCCATGATGCGGAGAGCCTGAAAGCCGCTTTTGAAAGCGTCCAACGCACCGCCAAATCCAGCTTTGGTGATGCGCGGGTCTATCTGGAGCGCTTTGTGGCCAAGGCCCGCCATGTGGAAGTGCAGATTTTTGGCGATGGCGAGGGTCGGGTCATCGCCCTTGGCGAGCGTGATTGCTCACTCCAGCGGCGCAATCAAAAGGTGATTGAAGAAACGCCTGCGCCGGGCCTTTCTGATGCTGTTCGGCAAAAGCTGCATGCTGCGGCCATCGCATTGGGGCAGAAGGTGCACTACCAATCCGCCGGAACAGTGGAATTTATCTATGATCCGGTCCGTGAGGAATTTTATTTCCTCGAAGTCAACACCCGCCTGCAAGTTGAACATCCCGTCACCGAAGCCGTGTTTGGCATTGATCTGGTGGAATGGATGATCAAACAGGCCGCTGGCGAGGATGTGCTGAGTGGCAAGGACCATCTGACGCCCAAGGGGGCAGCTATTGAAGCGCGGGTCTATGCCGAAATGCCCCATGCGGACTTTCGCCCAAGCGCGGGGTTGCTAACCGAAGTAACTTTTCCCGAAGACGTTCGCGTTGACGGCTGGATTGAGACCGGAACGGAAGTTACCCCCTATTACGACCCTATGTTGGCCAAGGTGATTGTCTCGGCAGACAATCGCGAAGGTGCGATCAGGGCCTTATCGGAAGCCTTAGACAGAACCTCACTTTGGGGCATTGAAACCAATCTGGATTACCTCAAAGCCATTGCCGCCTCTGACCTGCTCATCTCTGGCGATGTTGCAACAACAGCGCTCAAGGATTTCCAGTTCACGCCCGACGTGGTGGAGGTTATCGCGCCCGGCGCGCAATCGAGCCTGCAAGAATTGCCGGGCCGCCTTGGGCTTTGGCATGTCGGCGTGCCGCCAAGTGGGCCGATGGATGAGCGCTCGTTTCGCCATGCAAATCGGTTGGTCGGCAATGCTGACGAGACGGCAGCGTTGGAACTCACCGTTTCTGGCCCACATCTGACGTTTTTCAAGGATGTGACCGTAGCGCTTGCCGGGGCAGACATGCCGATGCTGCTGGATGGTGTAGCCGCTGCCCACAATCAGCCTGTCAAGGTCAAGGCAGGCCAGACCCTTGCCATCGGCTCCATTCAGGGCGCAGGCCAGCGGGCCTATCTGGCCGTTCAGGGCGGCTTTGCAGCGCCTGTGGTGCTCGGCTCACGCGCCACCTTTGGCCTTGGACAGTTTGGCGGCAATGCCACCGGAACACTGCGGGCTGGCCACGTACTGCGGCTGGCCAATGCGCCGCAAGTGACCGTCAAACCCACCGATGAACCCGCCACCTTGAGCCGTGAATGGTCGGTGGGTGTGGTCTATGGCCCACATGGCGCACCGGATTTCTTTCTGGAAGATGACATCGAAACCCTGTTTTCCGCTGAGTATGAAGTGCACTTCAACTCAGCCCGCACAGGGGTTCGGCTGATCGGCCCGCAGCCCAAATGGGCGAGAACGGACGGTGGCGAAGCGGGTTTGCACCCTTCCAACCTGCATGACAATGCCTATGCCATTGGTGCCATTGATTTTACCGGCGACATGCCGATCATTCTCGGCCCCGACGGCCCAAGCCTTGGCGGCTTTGTCTGCCCGGCGGTGATTGCCCGTGATGAACAATGGAAAATGGGGCAATTCAAGCCCGGTGATAAAATCCGCTTTTATCCGGTCAACCGCCCGGCTGATCCGCTGGCCGGACCTGTGGTGAAGCGCATCAGTGAACAGGCCGGATCAGCCATCATCGGCAGCCGTGATGATGGCCCGGTGCCTGTGGTCTACCGCCGTCAGGGCGATGATAACCTGCTGGTGGAATATGGCCCGATGCAGCTGGATATTGCCCTGCGCCTGCGGGTGCACCTGCTGATGCAGGCGGTGCAAGCCGCCAGACTGCCGGGCTTGATTGATCTCACCCCCGGAATTCGTTCGCTGCAAATTCATTATGACGGCACCAGCCTCACCCGCACCCGTCTTTTGGGGCTTCTGTCCGAGATTGAAGCCAGCCTGCCGCCTGCGCAGGATGTTACTGTCCCGAGCCGCACGGTCTATCTGCCGCTGTCGTGGAACGACCCGGATGCGGAACTGGCCATGCGCAAATATCAGGAACTGGTGCGCCCCAATGCGCCCTGGTGCCCCTCCAACATCGAGTTTATCCGCCGCATCAATGGCCTTGCTGATGAGCAAGCGGTGAAAGACACGATTTTCAACGCCTCCTATCTGGTGATGGGTCTGGGCGATGTCTATCTCGGTGCGCCGGTGGCCACACCGCTGGACCCGCGCCACCGGCTGGTGACCACCAAATACAACCCGGCCCGCACATGGACGCCGGAAAATGCCGTGGGCATCGGCGGGGCCTATATGTGCATCTATGGCATGGAGGGACCGGGCGGTTACCAGCTGTTTGGCCGCACCATTCAGGTGTGGAACACTTGGCGGCAAACGCCGGCGTTTGCCAAGGGCAAGCCTTGGCTGTTGGATTTCTTTGATCAGATCCGGTTCTTCCCGGTCTCTCACGACGAACTCTCTGATGCCCGCGCCGCCTTTCCGCATGGTGGCTACCCATTGCGCATTGAAGATGGCACGTTCTCCTACGGTGCCTACGAGGCGGAACTGAAGGCCAATGCAGACAGCATCCATGCCTTCAAAACCAGCCAACAGGCCGCGTTTGAGGCCGAGCGTCAGCGCTGGAAAGAGCAAAGGCTGGATAGCTTTGTGGTGGATGACACCGCAGGCCCCGGCATCGGCGGCGATATTCCCGCTGGGTGTTTCGGTGTGGAAAGCTCTGTGCCCGGCAATCTGTGGAAAATCATGGTTGAGGAAGGGCAAGAGGTGCGCCCCGGCGACACGCTGGCCATTCTGGAATCGATGAAAATGGAAATCAACATCACCGCACACGCCACAGGTCGCGTACGCGAACTTCGTATTGCGCCCGGACGCAATGTCAAAGCTGGCGACGTTCTGTTTATTTTGGAGAACCTATAATGCTTCCCACCATTCTTGATCTCGCATCCATACAAGCGGCCTATGCAAACGGCCTCTCGCCACTGCAATTGGTGGAAGAGGTCATTGCCCGTTGCAAAGCCTCTGACGATCCGGCAATTTTCATCACCAAGACACCAGAGGATGATTTGCGCGCCCAAGCGCAAGCGCTTCTGGCCCGTGCCCCTTCGCCCAACAGCCTGCCGCTTTGGGGCATTCCCTTTGGCGTGAAAGACAATATCGATGTGGCAGACCTGCCCACCACCGCCGGATGCCCGGCCTATGCCTATGAACCTACACAAGATGCCACTGTCGTTGCCCGCCTCAAAGCGGCAGGTGCCTTGGTGATTGGCAAAACCAATCTCGACCAGTTCGCCACCGGGCTGAACGGCACCCGCTCACCGCATGGCGCACCGCGCTCGGTGTTTGATAATGCCTATGTGTCGGGCGGCTCGTCGTCCGGCTCTGCGGTTGCTGTCGCCTCCGGCCTTGCTGCCTTTTCGCTGGGCACTGACACCGCTGGCTCTGGCCGCGTGCCTGCGGCCTTTAACAATGTGGTCGGAATCAAACCCACGCCCGGTCTGGTGCCGAATGTTGGCGTGGTTCCTGCGTGCCGCAGTGTGGATGTGGTCACAGTGTTTGCGGCCACGGTGGGCGATGGCATAGCCATCCGTAAGATTATGGATGGCTATGATGCCGCCGATCCGTTTTCGCGCAAAGCCGCCCCGGTGGCACTGCCAAGCGAAGGGCTTCGTGTTGGCGTGTTGGCCGGGGCTGAGCGAGAGTTCTTCGGCAATCAACAGGTGGAAGTGCTCTATGATGCGGCGATTGAGCGGGCAAAATCGCTGGGTGCCACCATTGTTCCCTTCGATTATGCGCCGTTTCGACAAGCGGCGGAATTGCTCTACAACGGCCCATGGGTGGCCGAGCGTTTGGCGGCCGTAAAGGATTTTCTTGCTACCAATGCCGGGGATTTTGACCCGACCGTGCGCACCATCATTGAAGGGGCGAAAAGCTACAGCGCCGTGGATGCCTTTGAAGGCCGCTACAAGCTGGAAGCCCTTGGCCAGCAGGTGAACGCAGAATGGCAAAAATTTGATGTCATGCTACTGCCCACCTCTCCCACCACCTACACGGTAGAAGACATGCTGGCTGACCCGATTGCGCGCAACGGCCATTTTGGCCGCTACACCAACTTCGCCAATCTCTATGGCTATGCGGCCATTGCCATTCCGGCAGGTTTTGACGCAGATGACCACCTGCCCGCTGGCGTGACCCTGATTGGCCCCGCCTTCAGCGACGACGCTTTGGCACCGTTCGCCGATACGATGCACCGAAGCCTCGCCGCTGGCATTGGTAAGGACAAAACAGCGGTCATACCAGAAGCCAGCCGTGTTGCGCCCGGCAATGATGGCCTTGTGACGATTGTGGTGGTCGGCGCACACCTCACTGGCATGCCGCTCAATCATGAACTCACCGGCCCCGGTGGAAAGCTGGTGAAAACCTGCCGCACGGCGGGCGATTACCGACTGTTTGTACTGCCCAACAGCACGCCACCCAAGCCTGGCCTGATCCGTGAACCCGGCTTTAACGGTGTGGGTCTGGAGGTTGAGGTGTGGAAGGTGACGCCCGCGGCCTTTGGGCAATTTGTTCAGAATATTCCCGCTCCCCTTGGCATTGGCAAAATCACCCTGAATGACGGTAGTCAGGTATCCGGCTTTTTGTGCGAAGCCCATGCCGTCATCGGTGCGCAAGACATCACAGCCCTTGGCGGCTGGCGGGCCTATATTGCTCAAAAGACATAACAAGCGTGTTGCTGGGATCGAATTTTGTAAAGGGCTACACCATCTTTGAACTCAATGAACCGGGAATGCTTCAAAACGGTTTCGCATCCTTCTCTGGTCCTCTCAATCGGCCAGAGCATTCTTCTAAAATGGGTTCGTGTTCCGAGGCAAGGTCACGTTTTACGAAACGGCAAAAACCCGCTCAATAGAGCGGGTTTTGTGTGTGTATGA
>NZ_JACHLU010000002.1 GCF_014204625.1 Gillisella vitis
ATAACCGTCACGCGCGTTATGACCGATAACGGCTCCTGCTACAAAGCCAAGGACTTTGCAAAAGCCTGCAAGGCTCTCGGTCTCAAGCATATCCGCACAAAACCCTATACGCCCAAAACGAACGGTAAGGCCGAACGCTTCATCCAGACGGCCTTGCGAGAATGGGCATACGCCTGCGCTTATCCTTCGTCCGAACACCGCAAAGCACATCTCCCACAATGGACGCATATGTATAATTGGCATCGGCCGCATGGTGGTCTAAAATCGCAAACACCAATCAGTCGCCTCGGACTGAACAGGGACAACGTATTGAGGCTCCACAACTAGCGCCCTCGTGTCTGCATCAAAACACGCACTGCAAGCAACTACTGACAAGGAGAAGCACATATGACCGACCATAATGAAGCTCGTCGTACTTTCATCAAGCTGACCGGAGTTGGCGTCGCAGCACTGGGCGTCGCGAGCGCCGCCGGACCCTCTGCTTTAGCCCAGCGCAGTGCGGACTGGGACAAGACGTTCCCCACGAGCCAAGCCGTCGACCACGAGAAAATCACCTTCATGAACCGATATGGTATCACTCTGTCGGGCGATCTCTACCTCCCCAAGAACCGCGGCGATCGCCGCCTTCCCGCGATCGCCGTGGGTGGCCCCTTCGGCGCGGTCAAAGAGCAGTCCTCCGGTCTCTACGCACAGACGATGGCCGAACGTGGCTTCATCACGATCGCCTTCGACGCGTCCTATACGGGCGAGAGTGGTGGCGAACCGCGCAATGTCGCATCGCCGGACATAAACACCGAAGATTTCAGCGCAGCGGTCGACTACATCGGCCTGCGTCCCGAGGTCGACCGTGAGCGCATCGGTGTTATCGGCATTTGCGGCTGGGGCGGCATGGCTCTGAACGCGGTCGCGGTCGATAAGCGCGTCAAGGCTGTCGTTGCCAGCACGATGTACGACATGACCCGCGTGATGTCGAAGGGCTACAATGACAGCGTCACGCTGGAACAGCGCACCCAGGCACTGGAACAGATGAGCCGTCAGCGTTGGGCGGATGCGCAGAATGGCAGCCCTGCTTACCAACCTGCGTACAATGTGGCCGTTACGGCGGACTCGCCGCAATTCATGATCGACTATCACGACTATTACGGCACGCCGCGCGGATACCACAAGCGCGCCGTCAACTCCGGTAACGCCTGGACGCAGACCACCCCGCTCTCGTTCATGAACATGCCGATCCTGACATACATCGCGGAAATTTCGCCGCGTCCGGTTCTGTTCGTTCATGGCGAAAAGGCTCACTCGCTCTACTTTGCCAAGACGGCGTTTGAAGCAGCGGCAGAGCCGAAGGAACTGATGGTGATCCCTGGCGCGAGCCACGTCGACCTCTACGACAAGGCAGACGTCATTCCCTTCGACAAGTTCGCCCAGTTCTTCAATCAGCACCTGGCTGCATGATGCCCGTTGAGCCGGCCACCATTTTGGTGGTCGGCTCAGTCCCACAAAGGAGATTTGACATGAATATCATTTCCCTCGGCAGCCAACCATCCGGCAAAGGTCCGCCTGAATGGTTCACGGGTTCGGTCAGAATCGATCCGCTGTTCAGCGCAAACGAGGCAAGGCGAGGTGCTGCCGCGACCGTGACTTTCGAGCCAGGCGCTCGAACAGCCTAGCACACACATCCGCTTGGCCAGACTCTCATTGTCGTGAGCGGACTGGGGCGCGTTCAACGCGAGGGTGGCCCGATACAGGAAATCCGCCCCGGCGATGTCGTGTGGTTCGAGCCCGGTGAAAAACATTGGCACGGCGCGGGGCCGACAACGGCGATGAGCCACATCGCGATCCAGGAACATCTTGACGGAAAGGTCGTGGACTGGATTGAGCATGTCACCCAGGAGTAATTCGAAGGCTGAAGCAAGAGGCTGGTGGCAAGCTTAGCAGTCGGTCCGCACACGGCCCCGTCTTCCAGCTTGAATATCTGCGTTCCCCCTGTGGCCAATGTTGGCCATGGGAGAACTGAAAATGGGTATTTCACAATATGATCCTGCTGCACTGGGTTGACCGGCTTGGAACGCAGGCAAGCAAGTTGGCGTCAAGAAGCCCCTCAAGCAACGTCAGATCTGGGCAGTCCGCTTCTTCCTCGACCGTGAAGGAGAAGGATGCGAGATCGAGCGCTTTTCGATCTTGCCATCGACAGCAAGCTCCGCGGCTGCGATCTGGTTAAACTTAAAATCGGTACACTCGTCACAGGCCAAGATATTCGAACTCGGGCGATGGTCGTCCAGCAGAAGACTGGACGACCCGTGCAGTTCGAAATTACGACTGAGGTCAGAGCTAAAGCCTGTCGCAGTGAATAGGATTCACTGCGACAGGCTTTAGCTCTTTCTTTTTCGCATGTACGTTATCGTTTTATTGAGGACAATAAAACCCGACATGCTGTAGGATCGCAGTCCGGCAATGAAGGTTTGCGATTTCCACGATCCGAAGGGGGCGTGCGTTCGGTAACGCTGCCCGCGAGGAGACCATCCCGTCCGCTTCGTCAGCTTTGTGTTCGTCGATGTCTCATCAATAAAAATCAGCCGGGCCAATGCCTTGTTAAAGAAAGGTTTGCGCTGCCCGGTCCACAGTTCACGCGCCCATGCAATTTCTGGCCGCAGTTGCTCATTTGCCATCAGGCTTTTTTTATGGTTCAGCCCGAGCCTGTGAAGAAGACGTCCGACATTGGAGCGATGAACGGTTACGCCCTGTCCACAGAGTTCAACGCAAAGCTCGTCCAGCGTCAGGTCACCGTTTTGTCTCAGCCGCTCACGGACCCAGCTATGGTGTGCAGAAAGTTTGCCACCACCAAGGTGTCCCTGCCGACGAGGGATAAGCGCCCCGGTCTCGCGTTTGAGGATCACAAGATCGTTCACGAAGCGCGGCGATACACGAAAATGCCGCGCCGCCGCGCGATGGCTTTGCCCTTCTTCAACAAACGCTATCACACGCATACGCAACGCAATTGGATGTGATTGGCCCATGGCAAGCTCCCTTCATGCAAAAGAGAATCATACACAAACTGTTTTGGGAACTATGAATCGCAAAAAGCGCGACACGCTTTAGGCTTTTGTTTTTGCATCGGATTTTTCCGAAAGTCGGCTCCCACTTTTCGAACCAAAGCTGTAATGTATAACCAGTCCAGGTTTTATCCGCACCCCCGCTGATCAGGTCCGAGTGACACTCAGCAGGAAAGGTCATGGTCGATATTTGCCGCAAAGATTGCACGCTTCGCAGAAAAGCTGTGTTGACAACAACATTATTTCCATTATTCTGGATATATGGAACAAGAAAACGCAATCCTTGCCCTTGCGGCTCTCGCTCAGTCTACCCGGCTTGAAACCTTTCGCCTTCTCGTCAAGCACGAGCCGGACGGATTGCCGGCCGGTGATATTGCTCGCGCCCTTGTTGTGCCGCAAAATACCATGTCGGCCCATCTCAATATTCTGTCGCGGGCAGGGCTTGTCACATCCCAGCGACATAGCCGCATTATACTTTACCGTGCGGAGATGGAGACATTGCGCGCATTGATGCTGTTTCTTCTCAAGGATTGCTGTGGTGGAAATGCACACCTGTGCGCGCCGTTGATTGCGGAGCTTATGCCGTGTTCTGCTTCAGAGAAGGTGAGTTCATGACTGAAAAAACATTCAATGTGCTGTTTCTGTGCACCGGAAATTCGGCACGATCCGTCCTCGCTGAAAGCATTCTGCGCAAGGATGGGGCGGGTAAATTCAATGCCTATTCTGCTGGCAGCCAACCAAAGGGCGAGGTCAACCCGATGGCGCTTGATGTGCTTGCCGGGCATAAATTCCCGATTGAGAATCTTCGCTCCAAGAGCTGGGATGAATTTGCTGTTGCGGGCGCTCCGGAATTCGACTTCATCTTCACGGTCTGCGACAATGCCGCAGGTGAAACCTGCCCGGTGTGGCCGGGCAAGCCAATGACGGCCCATTGGGGGATCGAAGATCCCGCAGCGGTTGAAGGTACGGAAGCACAAAAACGCATCGCCTTCACCACCGCGCTTCGCTACATGAAATTGCGCATCGAAGCCTTCACAGCCCTGCCGCTGGACAGTCTCGAGCGCATGAGCCTGCTGACCAAACTGAAGGAAATCGGCGAGCTGGAAGGCTCGACCCACAAAAGGCCTGACGTTGCATGAGCAATACAATCGACATTATCATTTACCACAATCCAGAATGCGGCACATCGCGCAATACGCTGGCGATGATCCGCAATGCCGGTATTGAACCGCATGTGGTGGAATATCTGAAAACACCGCCGTCGCGGTCACTGCTGGAGCAATTGATTGTCCGTATGGGTGTTCCGGTACGCCAACTCCTGCGCGAAAAGGGAACGCCATTTGTCGAGCTTGGTCTGGACGATCCAGCGCTGAATGATGCGCACCTGATTGATGCGATGATGGACCATCCGATTCTGATAAACCGCCCGATTGTTGTCACGCCTTTGGGTGTCAAATTATGCCGTCCATCGGAATCGGTACTCGATATTCTGCCCGTTGCGCAGAAAGCGGCCTTTACCAAGGAAGACGGTGAGGTTGTGATTGATCAGAACGGTCATCGCCTCATCTAACACCATGTTTCCAATATGCCTCCGTTTACCGCAGTCTTGTTTGGAGGCCTGCGGATCATCTGTTTTTCAGGAAAATGCCAAATGCGCCCCGAACAACCCACACTGCGCCTGTCTTTTCTTGATCGTTATCTGACGGTCTGGATTTTTGCCGCCATGGCGTTTGGCATTTTGCTTGGAACGGTTTTCAGCGGCCTGCCCGCCACCCTCAACAGTCTGTCTGTGGGAACCACCAATGTTCCGATCGCCCTTGGCCTGATTTTTATGATGTATCCGCCATTGGCAAAAGTGCGGTTTGAAGAGCTGCCGCAAGTGTTTGTCGACAAGCGCGTTTTGGGCATTTCCCTGCTGCAAAACTGGATTATCGGTCCTGTGCTGATGTTTGTGCTGGCGGTGGTTTTCCTGCGCGACGATCCTGAATATATGACAGGTCTGATCCTGATTGGTCTTGCCCGCTGCATTGCCATGGTGCTGGTCTGGAACCAGCTTGCCAAGGGCGATAACCAGTATGTCGCTGGCCTTGTTGCGTTCAACTCGATCTTTCAGATCCTGTTTTTCAGTGTCTATGCCTGGTTCTTCCTCACTTTCCTGCCGCCATTGTTCGGTCTTGAAGGCAGTGTGATTGATGTATCCTTCTGGACAATTACCGAGGCCGTGCTGATCTATCTCGGCATTCCGTTTGTGGCTGGGTATCTGTCGCGCCGTATTTTAACCGCAGCCAAGGGCCGGGAGTGGTACGAGACAGTGTTTTTGCCAAAGATCAGCCCGATCACGCTGGCCGCGCTATTGCTTACCATCGTTGCCATGTTCAGCCTCAAAGGCGGTGATGTGGTGCGGTTGCCAGGCGATGTGGTGATGATTGCCATTCCGCTGACACTATACTTTTTCGTCATGTTCTTGGTCAGCTTCTGGATGGCCAAATCTGTTGGCACGGATTATCCGCGCACAACGGCGGTTGCCTTTACGGCGGCTGGTAATAATTTTGAGCTGGCGATTGCCGTGGCCATTGCTGCCTTCGGGCTGGCCTCGCCTGTGGCTTTTGCTGCTGTGATTGGTCCGTTGGTCGAGGTGCCGGTGCTGATCCTGCTGGTGCAAATGGCATTGTGGATGGGGCGTCGGTATTTTACCAGGACGAAAGAGACGCTTGGCTCAATTCAAAACTGAAAGACTCTTGTTCTGTTCAGAAAACGATGCTGACAGGCAGCTTGCTTGAAGCCTTCACTTCTTTCAAGGACAGATTGGAGCGGATGTCAGTCACGCCCGGCAGACGGCGCAATACGCTTTCAACAAAGTCGCTGTAATCATCAAGATCGCGGGCCACGGCAACGATCAGATAATCGTCAGCGCCTGTGGTGTTGTGGCACGATAAAATATTGGGGCAGTTCTGCACAATGCTGTGGAAGGTACGGGTGGCGTCCTGATCATGCTCTGAGCAGCGGAGCTGGACAAACGCCATAACACCCAGTCCAAGCTTGCGGCGGTTCAGTTTTGCCTGATAACCCTCGATAATGCCGCTTTCCTCCAATCGTTTCAGCCGTCGCCAGCAGGGCGTTTCGCTCATATTCAGGTGTTCGGCGAGTTTTGCATTCGACATCCGCCCGTCGTTTTGAAGCAGGTCGAGGATTTGAGCATTGACGCGGTCGATGATTGACATGGGCGGATTCTTTCAAAATTGGATTATTTTTGAGGGGAATGCTTCTTTATTTTGCACGCAGAAAGCAAGAATGGCAAAGGTCTTTCCATATCTGTCTGTATGCTGGATGCATATGAAAACCGTCAAGCCAGAGGTATTGTGATGAAAGCCGTTTTGTTCGAAGCCTACGCCCAGGCACCCAAGCTGGTGACCGTCGATGATCCCACGCCGCCCTCGCATGGTGTTGTGGTCAAGGTGGAAGCAACAGGTGTTTGCCGCAGTGACTGGCATGGTTGGATGGGGCATGATCCTGATATTACCCTGCCGCATGTTCCCGGCCATGAATTGGCTGGAACGGTTGTTGCCGTGGGAAAAGGCGTGCTGCGTTGGAAGGTTGGCGATAGGGTGACGGTGCCCTTTGTGGGTGGTTGTGGTTCCTGTGAGGAGTGCCATGCGGGGCATCAGCAGGTTTGCCACAATCAGTTTCAGCCGGGGTTTACGCACTGGGGATCGTTTGCGGAATACGTGGCGATTCATCAAGCGGATTTGAATCTTGTGGCCCTGCCGGACTCAATGGATTTTGCCACAGCGGCCAGTCTTGGCTGCCGATTTGCCACCTCGTTTCGTGCGGTTGTCGATCAGGGCAAGGCCGGGGCAGGGCAGTGGGTGGCCGTGCATGGCTGCGGTGGCGTTGGTTTGTCAGCGGTGATGATTGCCAATGCGGTGGGTGCTAATGTCGTGGCCATTGACATTGGAGACGACAAATTGGCGCTGGCAAAAGAATTGGGCGCGGTTGCCACCGTCAACGCATCTTCAGTGGCGGATGTGGCAGAGGCCGTGATGGAAATCACCAAGGGCGGCGCGCATGTTTCGCTGGATGCGTTGGGCCACCCCGTCACCTGTTTCAACTCCATCCAGAACCTGCGGCGGCGCGGCAAACATGTGCAGGTGGGCCTGATGCTGGCCGATCATGCCAAACCGCAGGTGCCCATGGCCAAGGTGATTGGTTGGGAACTTGAAATGCTTGGCAGCCACGGTATGCAAGCTCATCGGTATGGTGCGATGCTCGATATGGTGCAAACTGGGAAACTGGACCCGTCCCGACTGGTGGGGCGTCAGATTGCTCTTGCGGAGGCACCGGACGTCTTGATGGGCATGGATAAGTTTGAAAGCGTTGGTGCGACGGTGATTACCCGGTTTTCGTGACAAGACAAACGAACAAAATCCCGGAGACATGTCTCCGGGATTTTTCATGCTGTTATTTGAATACGGGTGGCTGGCTCAAATCGGTTGCGGGCTTTGCAGCCGGAGCGGAGCTGCCGGGCGCGCCAAACGATGGTGGCGCACCCAGGTTGAAATTGGGGCCGCTGCCACTTCCACCGCCGCCAATGGGCGGCAGGCCAAGTCCACCGCCCAAGGCGGGAACCTCGATTTTCACCTTGTCCAGATTAAGCTCTTTCGGCTTTTCCACCCACATGGTCACGGCTTGCGGCCAGAAAATCACCACACCCACAATCATCAACTGCATACACACCCATGGAATCGATCCCAGATAAATTTCTCGGGTCTTGACGCTCGCCGGTGCCACACTGCGCAGGTAAAACAGCGCAAAACCAAAGGGTGGATGCATGAAGCTGGTCTGCATATTCACGCAGATCAACACCCCGAACCAGATCAGATCAATGCCCAGATGTTGGGCAACCGGAGCCAGCATCGGCACAACGATAAAGGCGATTTCAAAGAAATCGAGGAAGAAGGCGAGGAAGAAAATAAAGAAATTCACGAACAGCAAAAAGCCGGTCTGTCCACCGGGAAGGCCGGTCAACAAATGCTCAATCCAGCGTGAGCCGTCCATGCCCTGAAACACCAGACTGAAGCAGGTGGAGCCAACCAGAATCATCACCACCATTGAGGTGATGGACATGGTGGATTCCATTGCCTGGCGGATCAGCGGCCATGTCAGACGCCGATTGGCAGCGGCCAGCACCAGCGCGCCGACAACGCCCAGGGCACCCGCTTCAGTGGGGGTTGCAAGGCCGAGAAAAATCGTGCCAAGCACCAGAAAGATCAGCACAATCGATGGCAACATGCCCGCCAGAACCTTGCGGATCAGCTGCCAGCCCATATCGCCGCGCACGTCTTTGGGCAGCGCCGGCACGATGGATGGCTGGAAAATCGAGACCACCAGAATGAACAGCATGAAGAGGACGATTTGCATCATCGCCGGGCCAACCGCGCCCATATACATATCACCAACCGATTTGCCGAGCTGGTCCGAGAGGATCACCAGAACCAGCGATGGCGGAATCAATTGCGCCATGGTGCCAGAGGCCGCAATCACCCCGGTTGCCAGCTTCTGGTTATAGCCATAACGCAACATGACCGGCAGAGAGATCATGCCCATGGTGATGACCGACGCGGCAACCGTGCCGGTGATGGCCCCCATGATCGCACCGACGAGAATAACCGCATAGGCAATACCGCCCGGCACCCGGCCAAACAGCTTGCCGGTTCCCTCCAGCAGGTCTTCCGCCAGACCGCATCGCTCCAGAATGGCCCCCATCATGGTAAAGAAGGGAATGGCCAGCAGCAGATCATTGGAAACAATACCAAAAAAGCGATAGGGCAGTGCTTGCAGAAACACTTCCTGAAAATGGCCGGTGGCAATGCCAATCAGGCCAAAAAACAGGCCGACAGCTCCCAGAGAAAACGCCACTGGAAAGCCAAACACCATGAAAAGCACCATGCCAAGAAACATGGCGGGTGGAATAATCCCGAAATCAAACATGATAATACCCCCTCAAGGTGCTTATTGCAGCGGCTTTTCGTAGCTGGTGTCAACCGTGACCATACCGCTCAGCGCCGCAATGCGCTTGACCAGTTCGGACAGTCCCTGCAACACCAGAAGCGCGAAACCCGCCACAAGGATCAGCTTGACTGGCCAGCGGATCAGCCCGCCCGCATTGGAAGACACTTCGTTCTGGAGGTAGGACAGCCAGAAAAACGGCCAGCACAAAAAGGTCATGTAGGCACAAACCGGCAGCAGGAAAAACGCAAGGCCAATGGTGTCAATCCACAGACGTTTGCGCTCAGACACCGCGCCGTAGAACAGATCGACCCGCACATGGCCGTTTTTGCGCAAGGTATGGGAGGCCCCCACCAGAACCACATAGGCAAACAGATACCATTGGATCTCAAGCCAGCCGTTGGAGCTGATATTGAAAATATAGCGAATAATGGCGTTGCCCGCGCTGATCAGGCAGCACAGCAACACCAGATATTCTGCAATCCGGCCAAAAAATTCGCTTAGCCGGTCAACGGATCGGCTTAATCCTAACAAAAAGTTCATGGCAGCTCTCCCAAACATGGTTTTGCTTAGAACAAGCGGCGTTGTTGTGCAACCACGCGCATTTGTCATTCAGCAGATTTGGGCAAAACCGTGATGATATTAGCCTAAAGCGCGGCGCATTTTATTGGATTCAACAGAGTCGCGCTTTATCCTTCATTTTTGAGCATGTACGTTATCGTTCAACTGATTCCAGTTGAATGCGACATGCTGAGAAGTCCAATGCGTTTGCACGAAACGGCTTCTGTTGCCGCTTACAATCTTCGCGTTGCGCGGGTGTCAGAGTTCAGCTACTTTAGCTTCAGGAACACAGGCGACGGCATATCATGCCCATCGGTCTGTGGGGAGACATCATCGGGGAGCAGGCGCATGAGTGAACACCATTCAGGACCGGTCGAGACCGGCGCGAAAATGGATTATTCCGAACACGAAAAGACCTATGACCGGTTTATTGCCGCCACCAAATACGGCTCGGCCATTCTGGTTGCGTTGATGATTGCCATGGCCGCCGGCTTTTTCAGCGCTGCCGGCTTTCTCGGTGGTCTGGCAATTTTCATCATTCTGAGTGCCGCGGGCGTTTTGATGATGCGGTAAAACATCCTGCGCAAAGGATAATCGCCTGAAACAAAAAAAGCCGATGCAAGGCCCCGGCTCAGACTGCTGAAAAAGCTTTCCAACGTCTCGACGTCATGCTCGGCCCTGTGCCGAGCATCTAAGCACGTTAATTTTTGTCAATAACGTCAATTACTTATTCAGTGACGGCAGATCCTCGGGACAGGCTCGAGGATGACGAGACGTCGAGCAAGAGGTTTGTCAACAAGCTGAGCCGAGGCAAAGCCCCGGCTCTTTTTGAAAATATCACGGCATCAGCTCGTGCTGCCGCGTGTGCGTGCCAAACCATCCCGCGCAGGCTGATATTTGGCATCAAGGCCAACGGCGTGCGCATAGGATTTCGCGGCCTTGGCCTTATCGCCCCGGCGTTCATACACCAGTGCCTGATTGGCCCAGGATTCGGCAAGCTTCGGATTCATCTCAATGGCGTGGTTGAAATCCGCAAAGGCATTTTCATCATCATTGAGGGCCAGATAGCTGACGCCACGACCATTGTATGGTTCAGGCGCGCCCGGCGACAGGGAAATCGCCTTGGAAAAATCGTCAATTGCCTTATCATGCTGACCGCGCAGCTGATAGATCAGGCCCCGGTTGTGATAGGCGCGTCCATCGGTGGTATCCAGCGAAATCGCCTTGGAAAAATCCTGAAACGCTTCATCCACCCGGCCAGCCTGACGGTAGATATTGCCACGGCCAATATAGGCGACATCGTAATTGGCGTTGATTCTTAGAGCGGAGGTATAATCGGCTGCGGCCTCAACCGGCTTGCCCATGTTGCGATAGACAAGGGCGCGGTTGGCATAGGCCTGATAGAAATTTGGATTCAACTGCAAAGCGGTGCTGAAATCCGCCAGAGCGCGGTTAAAATCACCAGCCCGGCCATAGGCAGAGCCGCGAACATTATAGCCACTTGGATCTTTTGGATTGGCGGTAATAACCGCTGTCAGGGAATCGATATTTTCCTTGGAGCCCTGTTCACGATCAATGCTGATCACATCTGAGGTCGGCGTGGATTGACAACCTGCCAATGCCAGAAAGGCAGCCATGCCGAGAGCCTTCACGCCCAGCCCACCCCAGCGCACAGTCTGGATGGTTTCCCGGCTGTTTTCGCTGATGTTGGAAGATTTTCCGGCCATATGCACCATGCTTTTCGTTCCGTTTAACTCATGACGTGTCTGCTGCATTCGCACAGACGACGTCATAGCATCAAAAGTGGACTATTGGTTTATACCCCGGCCTTTTTTAAGCCAAGACGACTGTATTGCACGATAGTCGATCTTCCACAAAGAAAAAGCGGCAACGATCTGCTCGTCGCCGCTTTAACGATTTAAAGCGTTGAAATATGGCCGATTAACGGCTGGCAACGCGTGGAGCCGGAGCAGCGATCAAGCCTTCGCGCTGCATTTTCTTGCGGGCCAGCTTGCGAACGCGGCGAACGGCTTCTGCCTTTTCGCGGGCGCGCTTCTGCGACGGCTTTTCATAGTAGTCACGCATTTTCATTTCACGGAAGATGCCTTCGCGTTGCATCTTCTTCTTCAAGGCGCGAAGCGCCTGATCAACGTTGTTATCGCGGACAAGTACCTGCACGTCGAATCCCGTTCCTTTGGTTTTATGGTTCAAAAGCCGCCAGACAGAATGATCAGGCGGACCCAAAAAATGCTGTTCACCAAACCCGAAAGTTCGATAATTTCGTGGGCCAATATCAGATCACTGAGCGCGAGTCCAGATGTAGTTGTCCTGTCTTTTTAAAAAAAGCCCTGAACCAAAGCCTCTGCGCTGTGCAAAATGCAGAAAAGCTAACCATATGACGGAATAATCAGGCGGTGTCGAAAGACGAACAGATGCGTGTCGCAAAGGAAGGGGCATAACGCATATTGATCTGTCACAGCTTTGCCTCTAAAGCGCGGCGCGTTTCATGGGATTGAGATGAGCCGCGCTTTCGCTGTTATTTTTTCGCATGTACGTTATCGTCCAATTGAGGGCAATGGAACGCGACATGCTTGGGCCAGAGTGACGTGGTCATAGGAGACGATAGGAATGCGCAAATATTCGGTTTTTGCCGTAGCCCGCGAAGCGCTTCGCGCCCACACTGGCTGGAGCGCCCAATGGACATCACCAGAGCCGCGTAAATCCTATGACGTCATCATTATTGGCGGTGGCGGCCATGGTCTGGGTGCTGCCTATTATCTGGCCAAGGAACACGGCATCACCAATATTGCCGTGATTGAAAAAGGCTGGATTGGCGGCGGCAACACGGGCCGCAACACCACCATCATTCGCTCCAATTATCTCTATGAAGAGAGCATGGACATTTACGAGCACTCCCTCAAGCTCTGGGAGGGTTTGAGTCAGGAGCTGAATTACAATGTGATGTACTCGGCCCGCGGCGTGATGATGCTGTCGCATAATGTGCATGACAAGCAGAGCTTCAAGCGCCACGTTCACGCCAATACGCTTTATGGCATTGATAATGAGTGGCTGACGCCAGAACAGGCCAAGGCCTTCTGTCCGCCACTCGATATTGCCAAAACCGCCCGCTACCCCATCAATGGTGCCGCACTCCAGAGGCGCGGCGGCACGGCCCGCCACGATGCTGTCGCCTGGGGCTATGCCCGTGCGGCGTCTGATCGCGGTGTGCATATCATTCAAAATTGCGAAGTGACCGGCATTCGCCGGGGCGCAAATGGTGAAGTCACAGGGGTCGAGACCTCCAAGGGCTTTATTGGTGCCAAGAAAATTGGCGTTTCGGCCTCCGGCCATAATTCCATGGTGATGGGCATGGCTGATGTGCGCCTGCCGATCCATTCCACGCCGTTGCAGGCGCTGGTCTCGGAGCCACTGAAGCCGATTTTTCCTTGCGTGGTGATGTCCAACACCGTTCATGCCTATATTTCGCAATCGGATAAGGGTGAGTTGGTGATTGGCGCAGGTACCGACCAATATAACTCCTACTCGCAAACGGGTGGGTTGCAGATCATCACCCACACGCTGGATGCGATTTGCGAGCTGTTCCCCATCTTCCGCCGCGTCAAGATGATGCGCCAGTGGGGCGGCATTACCGATAACACTGCCGACCGCTCGCCGATCCAGAGCGTAACCCCCGTGCCAAACCTGTTTGTCAATTGCGGCTGGGGCACGGGCGGTTTTAAGGCGACGCCGGGTTCTGCCAACCTGTTTGCCCATCTGATTGCCAAGGGCGAGCCCCATGCGCTGGCCAAGGGCCTGACGCTGGATCGGTTCCGCACCGGGCGTTTGATCGATGAAGCCGCAGCCGCCGCTGTTGCGCACTAATTAAAGAGGGATTTTAGAGATGCTGTTGATCAAATGTCCCTATTGTCAGGAAGAGCGCTCCGAGCTGGAATTTCACGGCGCAGGCGAGGCGCATATTGTGCGGCCAGCCAATATTGCCGAGATTTCCGACGAAGAGTTTGAGGTGTTTTTCTTCCTGCGCGATAACCCCAAGGGAATCATTTTTGAACGCTGGCGGCATTTGCATGGCTGCGGGCGGTTTTTCAATGCGGTGCGCGATACCGTCAGCGACAAATTTCTGCTGACCTATAAGGCGGGTGAGCCAAAGCCGGATGATGCAGCCGTGCAAGCCCTCATCGACAACAAGGGAGCTTCGAGATGAGCGGTGCCAATCGTATTCCCGGCAAGGGCCGTCTGACCCCGGCCAGAACCGCCCGTTTCACCGTCGATGGCCGTGTTCTCACTGCCCTTGAAGGCGATAGCGTCGCCTCGGCCCTGCTGGCCAATGGCATTCATCTGGTCGGTCGCTCGTTCAAATATCATCGTCCGCGCGGCATTCTCACCGCTGGCCCGGAAGAGCCAAACGCACTGCTCGACATTTCGCGTGACAGTGCGCGGCGTCAGCCCAACGTGCGTGCGCCCGTGCAGGAAGTGTTTGACGGGATGCGGGTGCAGACGCAAAACCGCTGGCCGTCGCTGTCCATGGATATTGGCGCAGTCAACGACCTGCTGTCGCCTTTCTTTGCCGCTGGCTTCTACTATAAAACCTTCATGTGGCCGAAAAGCTTCTGGCACAAGATTTATGAGCCGATCATTCGCCGGGCCGCAGGCCTTGGCGTGGCACCCACCGAAGACGACACCGATCACTATGCCAACCGCTACGCCCATTGCGATGTGATGGTGGTGGGCGGTGGTGTCGCGGGCCTCACGGCGGCGCTTGCGGCGGCAGAGACGGGCGCATCCGTCATCATCTGCGATGAGCAGCCGGACATGGGCGGTGCCTTCCATTATGACACCGGCGCTGTGATTGACGGTCAAAGCGGTTATGACTGGGCGCAAGCCACCGTGGCGAAATTAAAAGCCATGGACAATGTGACCGTGCTGACCCGCACCACGGCGTTTGGCTATTACAATCATAATTTCCTTGGGTTGGCCGAGCGCGTCACCGACCATATCGCCAAACCCGCCAAGGGCTTGCCCCGCGAACGGCTGTGGCAGGTGCGGGCGAAAAAGGTGGTGTTGGCCACGGGTGCGATTGAGCGCCACATGGTGTTTGCCAACAATGACCGCCCCGGCATTATGCTGGCATCGGCGGCCCGCACCTATCTCAACCATTTTGGCGTGGCCGTGGGCGCAAAAGTGGCTGTCTACACAGCCCATGATTCGGCCTATGAGGCGGCCATTGACCTGAAAAAAGCCGGTGTGCAGGTGGTGGCCATCATTGATAGCCGCCGCAATCCCGGTGCCGGTGTGATCGCTGATGCCAAGGCGGCAGGCATTGAGGTTTTGACCGAACATTGTGTGCTGGACACCGCTGGACGCCTGCGGCTAAAGTCCATCACCATTGCGGGTAAGGGCGGTTTTGACCGCCGCAAGCTGGCCGTCGATGCGCTGCTGATGAGCGGCGGCTGGACCCCTTCGGTGCATCTGTTCTCGCAATCGCGCGGCAAGCTGCGGTTCGACGCCGCCACACAGCGATTCCTGCCAGATATTTACGTGCAGGACGGTATCTGCATCGGAGCCTGCAATGGCACGGATGATCTCAGCGACCTGCTGACGGAAGCCCATGCCGCTGGCACCCGTCTGGCAAAAGAAGCGGGTGCAGAAGGCGAAACCGGCAACCAGCCAAGCGGCTCCAACGTGTATGCCTGGACTGGCGGCATGATTGGCGCTGCCGAAGGCGCTGGCCCGGACGATGCTGTGAAAGCCTTTATCGACTTCCAGCACGATGTCTGCGCCAAGGATATCCGGCTGGCGGTGCGCGAAGGCATGCATTCCATCGAGCATATCAAGCGCTTTACCACCAATGGCATGGCGTCTGATCAGGGCAAACTGTCCAACATGCATGGTCTGGCGATTGCTGCCGAAATGCTGGGCAAGGAGATTCCGCAAGTCGGCCTCACCACCTTCCGCGCCCCTTACACGCCGGTGACGTTTGGTACGCTGATCAACCATTCGCGTGGCGAGCTGTTTGACCCAACGCGCAAAACCCCGATGCATGATCTGGAAACGGCATTGGGTGCCGATTTTGAAGATGTCGGCAATTGGAAGCGTGCGTGGTACTACCCCAAGCCCGGCGAGGATATGCACGCCGCCGTCAACCGCGAGTGCAAGACCGTGCGCGAGGTTGCGGGCGTGTTCAATGCCTCAACGCTGGGTAAAATAGAGGTGGTTGGCCCGGATGCAGCCAAATTCCTCAACCTGCTCTACACCAACCCGTGGGATAGCCTCAAACCGGGCAAGGCCCGTTATGGCATCATGACCCGCGACGATGGTTTTATCTATGACGATGGGGTGGTCGGACGTTTGGCGGAAGATCGCTTCCACGTCACCACCACCACCGGCGGCGCGGCCCGCGTGCTGAACCACATGGAAGACTATCTGCAAACGGAGTTTCCGCATCTCAACGTCTGGCTCACCTCGGCTTCCGAGCAATGGGCGGTGATTGCCGTGCAGGGACCAAAGGCTAGAGAGATTATCGAGCCTTTCGTGGACGGCATTGATATTTCCAACGAAGCCTTCCCGCATATGAGCGTGGCAGAAGGCACGTTCTGCGGCGTCCCAACCCGCCTGTTCCGGGTATCGTTTACGGGCGAAGTGGGTTTTGAAATCAACGTGCCCGCCGATTTTGGCGCATCCGTGTTTGAGACCGTGTGGAAACGGGCTGAAAGCATGGATGCCTGCCTTTATGGCACAGAAACCATGCACGTGCTGCGCGCCGAAAAGGGCTATATTATCGTCGGTCAAGACACCGATGGTACACTGACGCCCGATGATGCCAATTACGGTTGGGCGGTCTCAAAGAAGAAGACCGATTTCGTTGGTATTCGCGGCCTCAAACGCCCGGATCTGGTGAAAGAAGGCCGCAAACAACTGGTGGGCCTGCTGACGAAAGACCCAAGCGAAGTGCTGGAAGAAGGCGCACAGATTGTTGCCAACCCCAACCAGCCCAAGCCAATGACCATGCTGGGGCATGTGACCTCATCCTATTGGTCAGAAAACCTTGGCCGCTCCATTGCGATTGCCATGGTGGCTGGGGGCCGGGCGCGCATGGGCGAAACGCTCTATGTGCCCATGCCGGATAAAACCATTGCCGTTGAAGTGACGGATATGGTGTTCTTTGACAAGGAAGGAGGCCGGATTCATGGCTGATGCAATGATCGCTACCCGTAAAACGGTTCTGGATGGCAAGATCCAAGGCTCCGCCCATGTCAAACTGACACCTGCCAGCCCTGCCTCGCGCATTTCCTTGCGCGCCGGCGCGGATGCTGTGGCGGGCCTGTCCACCGCACTTGGCCTTGCCTTGCCGACAACGCCCAAAACCTCCAGTCAATCCGGCTCCCGTCTCGCCCTCTGGCTCGGCCCGGATGAATGGCTGGTGATTGACGAGAGCGAAGCCGACCTGATGGCACTATGCGCTGCCTCCGGCACCATCCACTCCGCCACGGACGTATCCCACCGCAACACGGCCATTCTGGTGTCGGGGCCGGGTGCCGTGCAGACCCTCAACACCGCCTGTCCGCTCAATCTGTCCCTCAAGACCTTTCCGGTCGGTTCTGTCACCCGCACCGTATTTGGCAAAATCGAGATCGTGCTCACTCGGATGAGTGAACAGGATTTTCGCGTGGAATGCTGGCGCTCGTTTGCTGATTATGCGTTCGCAATGTTGCAGGAGGGGGCGGCAGACGCAAATGTTTGAGAAAACGGAGGCCAGATCAACACGATCGTCTGGCCTTTGTTGTCAACACGCCCCAGGGCATCGGACCGAAAAATGGCCCCGGTTTTCGGAAAAATCCGATGCAAATACGAAAAGCTATAGCCCCGTCCACGCCACCCAGCGGCCATGAAAATCGGCCCGGCCAATCTCGCGTATGTCTCCACCCGGCCAGATTTGCAGGGTGAGGGCAGCGCCGGATTTGCCGTCGGCCTCCATTTGTAATCGGGCCAGAGGGGCCTTGTCTGTGGCGCGGTCTCCGGCGTTGGCAAGCAGCGCTTCGCCCTGCGCTTTCAGGCTGTCAGGCAGATATTGCCAGGCAACAGAATGGTAGACGACATGGAGTTGGCCGTCATGCGGCTCGGACAGCCGCAGTTTTAACCAGTCAATTGCATCGGCACGGGCTACGGTCAGAGTGTTGCTGGCGGCAATCTCAAGGGCTGCTTTGGTGCGGGTGAGCCGGTCGGTCTGATCTGGCCAGATATAGGCAAAAAGCCGCATCCGGTCGTCCAGTGATGTGGGGTCGAGAGGGTTGAGATCACATCCCGCCCGCTCAGCCACGGTGATTGTGGCTGCTGGCGGGGCGGGGCCTTGCCAGTCGGGCGCAAGCAACACTTTTGATGGATCGCCCCATGAGAAATCGCCCAATTGGTAGCCGTAGCGGTCCCATTGCAGGTTCAAACCGGCGCTGGCTCCGACTTCTGACAGTTTCAAGGGCAGATTGAACATTGCAGCAAGAGTGAGAAAACCCGGCAGCAGCGCACTGGAACGGCGCACTTCATTGGTCTGCGGGGCTGAGTTCAGCCGCTCCTGCATGAAGGCTTCATTGGCAACACATGCCGAAGACACCGCAGTCCAGAGGGTATCATCATCCACCTCATGCGGTGGATAGGCGGCGGCCAAGTTGTTGTTCAATCCATTCAGCACCAGAGCGTTTAAGGTGCCAGCCAGCCGGAGGGGCACAGAATCGCCGCTGGATGTGGTGTCGCCCGGCCAGGACAGAATGCGATCGGCGATGGGATTATCGTCTGTCAGCCGTGCTGCGGCAAGGCGGCAAAGCCGTGCGGTGAAGGGCGAGCCAAGCGCCTCACAGGATTTGGCCTGATCCAGAAAAGCATTGCGAACGGAACTCTCGCTGTTTGTCATGTTTAAACACCGTCTGGTCGGTCTTTGGGGTCGAACTGAATGATGGTTTGCCAAGTGGCGGTCAGCGCTGGCTTTTGCTCGTTTTCAATCTCGATCGTTACATCATAGGTGGTCATGGCCATGGCGGCACCGCGAAAACGTACGCCCGCGAGAATGAAGTGTCCCCGAATGCGTGCCCCGCAGCGCACCGGCGAGATCAGGCGTAAGGCTTCAAAGCCATAGTTGATTCCCATGGTTTGCTCGCGCACCACCGGCAGGCAATCGTAATGCATGGTGGACAGCAGCGATACGGTCAGAAATCCATGGGCGATCGTGCCGCCAAACGGGCTTTCTGCCTTGGCGCGCCCGGGGTCGGTGTGGATAAACTGAAAGTCATCCGTGGCTTTGGCAAAATTGTCGATCATGGTTTGATCGATGGTGATCCACCGGGAAACACCCAATTCCTGGCCAACAAGACCAGAGACTTCAGACAGAGAAATTTCGCGTGGCATAATGCCCTCTCATTTCTGCGCAATAGCGGAACCCCGAAACCGGAGGAGGTTCATCTGTTTATAAAATGCGCTCACATTAGAGCATCGGCTGAAAAGTGGAAACCGGTTTTCAGATAAATCCGATGCGTAAACAAAAACTTAGAGTCTCGTGCCGATTCCGGCTTTCGGTTAGATACTCTAAGATCATGACGTTTGGTCTTCAATCAGGAGCTTTACGGATCGCGGCTCTATATCCTGTTGCGAGCCGACCGCACCCGTCATCATATCACGCCATTGTCCATTCGACAGAGTTGGAAGTGTGAGCGAAAACCCATTGCCACGATTGAGGAGAATGGCAAGGCGCACCATTCTCTTGCTCTGCTGATCCAGTGTGGGGAAAACCAGCCCGAGAAACTGCCCGTTCTGTTCTTCCCAGTCTTTCACCTGCATGGTCTGACCAGACGCCGATAACCATTGCACATCGCTGTCCAGGAAAAAATCAACATCACGCAGGCCGACAAACCGTTTGCGCAGAGCCGCAAGGGCTGCGGTGAGATTGACGAGATCAGCATCCAGTTTTGACCAGTCGAGCCAGGTGATGGCATTGTCCTGACAATAGGCATTGTTATTACCGTTCTGACTGCGCCCGCCTTCGTCGCCTGCCGTCAGCATGATCCAGCCCTTTGAGGCAAACAGCGTGGAGAGCAGGGCGGCGAGATCGCGTTTGCGGGCGGTCAAAATCGCATGGTCTTCGGTTTCGCCTTCCGCGCCATTGTTCCAGCTGTGATTGTCATTGTGGCCATCGCGGTTATCCTCGCCATTGGCCTCATTGTGCTTATGGGCATAGGCGACCAGATCATGCAGGGTAAAACCATCATGGGCGGCGATAAAATTGACACTGCGGGTCGCGGTTGCGCCATTGCGGGCAAAAATGTCGGAGGAGCCAGCCAGAGCGGTGGCCATTTGTCCGGTCATGTAAGCGTCACCGCGCCAGAACCTGCGCATCACATCACGGGCACGGTCATTCCACTCCAGAAAGGTGGAGGGGAAATTGCCAAGCTGATAGCCGCCGGGGCCAATATCCCAAGGCTCGGCAATCATGATCCGGTCACGCAAAACATCATCGTTGAGCATGGCCGAGAGCGTTTCGCCTTCCGCATCAAAGCCTGTGGCCGTGCGTCCCAGAACCGGAGCCAGATCAAAACGGAAGCCATCGACCCCGGCGTTTGCCACAAAATGCCGCAAGCTATCGATGATCAATTGACGCACCTGCGGATGGTCACAGGCCACCGTATTGCCGCAGCCGGTGTCATTGACCAAGGCGCCCGGCTGGTCTGGCAGGTGGCGGTAATAGCTGAGGTTATCCAGCCCGCGCATTGACAGCGTTGCCCCCTCACGGTCGCTTTCGCCGGTGTGGTTGAACACCAGATCCAGCAGGATGCCGATACCTTCTGCATGCAGGGCGGCCACAGCGTCGCGCAATTCTTTCAGCCCGCCGGGGCACAGGCGTGGATCAAGTGCCATAAACGCAACCGGGTTATAGCCCCAGCTGTTGTGCAGTCCAAGGGTGCCAAGATGGCGCTCATCAATCCATGCGGTAATCGGTAGCAGCTCAACGGCATCCACGCCGATATGTTTGAGATGGGCGATAATGGCTGGATGGGCAAGGGCTGCCACGGTGCCACGCATCGCGTCTGGCACATCGGGATGCAGCATGGTGAAGCCACGCACGCTGACCTCGTAGATAAAACCGCCGGGCGGCAGGCGAGGTGGTTCAATTTTCGCTGGGGTGAGGGTGGTTAAAATCGCTTTCGGCATCAGCGGGGCAGTGTCAAAGCCAAATTGCGACAGGCGCTGATCGTGCTGGAAGGGCCGGTCCAGAACCAAAGCATAAGGATCAATCAGCAGTTTGGAAGGATCAAACCAGAGGCCATTGTCAGGATCATAACGACCGGATGCACGATAGCCATAGCGCGCACCAGATTGAAGCCCATCAACGGTGAGACGATGAAAACCATCATCGCCACGCACCATCGCAAGGCGGCGTTCCTGATCATCATCAAACAGACATAGCTCTAACTGGTCTGCGTGACGAGAGAAGACCGCAAAGTCCGCTCCCGTCGCTGTCAATGTCGCGGTGCCGCCTGCCATTGGCTTTGATCAGGTGATAACGCTGGGGGCGTCGCGGCCCGTGCGGGTCTTGATCTCGGCCAGGGTTTCGGCAGCCGCAATCAGATCGGCCAGTGCCTCTTGGGTTTCCATGCTGTGGTTGGACGAATCCGGCTCGTAGCGTTCGATATACACCCGCAGCGTCGCCCCGGATGTGCCGGTGCCCGACAGACGAAACACAATGCGCGAATCACCCTCGAACAGGATACGAATCCCCTGTTTTTTGCTTTCCGAATGGTCGATCGGGTCGTGATAGGCAAAATCATCGGCAGACTCGACCGTGAGATCACCAATTTTGGTGCCCGGCAGATCGGCAAGCTTGGCGCGCAGCGCATCAATCAGGCCATTGGCCGCATCGGCATCGACCTCTTCATAATCGTGGCGGCAATAATAATTGCGGCCAAAGCTGGCCCAATGCTGGCGCACAATTTCCTGCACGCTTTCGCCCCGGCTGGCCAGAACATTCAGCCACAGCAGCACGGCCCAAAGACCGTCTTTTTCGCGCACATGGCTGGAGCCGGTGCCAGCACTTTCCTCGCCGCAGATGGTCACCTTGCCGGCGTCCATCAGATTGCCGAAGAATTTCCAGCCGGTGGGGGTTTCATACATGCCGATTTTCAGCCGTTTCGCCACCTTGTCGGCAGCCGCACTGGTGGGCATGGAGCGGGCAATGCCCGCAATACCGGCAGAATAGCCGGGAGCGAGATTGGCATTGGCCGCCAGAATCGCAAGGCTATCGGATGGCGTGACAAACATGCCCTTGCCGATAATCAGATTGCGGTCACCATCGCCGTCAGAGGCGGCGCCAAAATCAGGCGCATCCGGTCCCATCAGCTCGTCATAGAGTTCTTTGGCGTGCACCAGATTGGGGTCCGGGTGATGACCGCCAAAATCGGGTAGCGGCACGCCATTGCGCACCGTGCCTTCGGGCGCACCCAGACGATTTTCGAGAATTTCCTTGGCATAAGGGCCGGTGACGGCGTTCATGGCGTCAAACGTCATGCGAAAGCCGAGGCTGAACATGTTGCGAATGCCGGAAAAATCGAACAATTGCTCCATCAGGGCGGCGTAATCGGCCACGGGATCAATAACCTCTACGGTCATTGTGCCCATTTCAAAGCTGCCGATGGTGTCGAGATTGATGTCGGCTGAATCCAGCGTCTTGTAAGAGGTGATGGTTTTGGAATTGGCATAGATCGCATCGGTGATGCGCTCTGGGGCCGGGCCGCCATTGCCAATATTGTATTTGATGCCGAAATCTTCGGTGGGGCCGCCAGGATTGTGGCTGGCCGACAGAATAATGCCACCAAAGGCCTTGTACTTGCGAATAATGTTAGACGCCGCAGGCGTCGACAGAATACCACCCTGTCCGACCAGCACCCGGCCAAAGCCATTGGCGGCGGCCATTTTGATGGCCTTCTGGATGACCTCGCGGTTATAGAAACGGCCATCGCCACCGATCACCAGAGTCTTGCCTTTGAAATCTTCCAGCGAGTCGAAAATCGACTGGATGAAATTTTCAGCGTAATGTTCTTGCTGGAAGTGCGGAACCTTTTTGCGCAGACCCGATGTGCCGGGTTTCTGGTCCGAATAAGGTTTGGTTGGAACCGTGATAATCATGCGTGTTTCAGCCTTTTCCGAGGAGGCGATGATAAAGATGAACGTATGCCTGTGCACTTGCTTGCCATGATACGTCTGCTTTCATGCCCTGCTTCTGGATCTGATTCCATGTTTTTGTGTCGTTGAAAAGACGAATTGTGCGTCGCACAGCCTGTCTTAACCCGTCGGTTGTCACCGACGCAAATTGTATGCCTGTTGCCACTCTGGCTGCAAGCGCTGCCGTGTTGGCATCAATAATGGTGTCATTCAAGCCACCTGTTCGTGCCACCACTGGCACGCAGCCGTAGCGCAAGCCATAAAGCTGGGTCAAGCCGCAAGGTTCAAAACGGGACGGAATGATGATGGCATCTGCGCCTGCCTGCATCAGATGCGACAGGGGCTCATTATAGCCAAGTTGCACGCTGATACGGCCGGGATGGCGCTCGGCAGCCGTGACCAGTGCCCGCTCCAGCCCCGGTTCGCCAGAGCCGAGAACCACCAGCTTGCCGCCTGCCGCCACCAGATCGTCGGCGATCAAGGCCAGAATATCCATGCCTTTTTGCCAGGTGAGGCGGGAAATAACGCAGAAAATCGGCTTCGAATCACGCTCAAGGCCAAAATGGGCCTCCAGCGCATCCCGATTGAGACTGCGCTTTTTCAAACTTGTCGCCCCGTAGGAGGCGGCAATCAGGCTGTCATCGGCCGGGTTCCACACCGTGGTATCGATGCCGTTGACAATGCCATGCAGATGATCCGCCCGGCTGGCAACCACGCCTTCCAGCCCCATGCCAAAGGCGGTGTCCAGAATTTCCTCGGCATAGGATGGGCTAACGGTGCTCACGGCGTGGGCGGTGACAAGCGCGCCCTTAAGATAGGAAAGGGTGCCATGATATTCCAGCGATTCCCACAGCGCATGGGCTGGAAGCCCCAGAGCATTGAAGACTGCGCTGGAAAACTGACCTTGAAACGCGATATTGTGAATGGTCAAAAGGCTTGGAATTTCAGGCTTTTCACTATAGCGCATGAAAACGGGCACAAGGGCTGCCTGCCAGTCATGCACATGCACCAGATCCGGCTGCCAATCGGTTAGCGCGCCTTGGGCAATCTGCGCGCCTGCCAGAGACAGGGCTGCAAAGCGCTTCCAGTTGTCGCTATAATCCAGCCCGGCGGGATCGAGATAGGGGCCGCCGGGCCGATCATAAAGACCGGGAGCGTCGAGAATCAACAGATCCAGCCCTTCATGGGTGGTTGCCAGCAAGGTTGCTGGCTCACCCAGCAGATCGGCAAACTGCATCAGCGGATGCGCCGTGCCGATCTTGTCCAGCACCGCCGGATAGCCGGGGATCAATGTTCGGGTTTTGATTCCCAGCGGATCGAGCGAAAGTGGCAGCGCACCCGCCACATCGGCCAGACCACCAGTTTTGATCAGCGGATAGACTTCCGATGTAACGGATAAAATCTTCATCAGGTTACAGGTCCAGCTTGTCGATCATCGCCTGGGTAATCAGGCAGATTCCATTTTCAGACCGGCGGAAGCGCTTGGCATCCATTTCCGGGTCCTCGCCCACAATCAGCCCCTCGGGAATGACCACGCCATGGTCGATCACCACATTGGTCAGGCGCGCGTGGCGGCCAATCATCACCTTTGGCAAAATCACGGCCCCTTCAAGGCGCGAATAGGAATTGGCCCGCACACCCGTAAACAGCAGGCTCTTATAGAGTGCCGAGCCAGAGATGATGCAATCGCCCGACACCAGTGAGGAGATGGCCGAGCCGCGACGGCCTTCGTCATCATGGACAAATTTGGCTGGCGGATTGATTTCGGCATAGGTCCAGATCGGCCAGGATTTATCATAGATGTCCAGCTCCGGCACAATGTCAGTCAGATCGACATTGGCCTGCCAATAGGCATCAATGGTGCCGACATCGCGCCAATAGGGGGTCTTCTCAAAATCAGACCGCACGCAGGAATTGGCAAAGCGATGGGCCACGGCTTTGCCGTTTTCGACGATATAGGGAATGATGTCCTTGCCAAAATCCCGGCTGGAATTGGGATCGCAAGCATCGCGCCGCAAACAATCCATCAGGAATTTGGTGTGGAACACGTAAATGCCCATCGAGGCCAGCGCCATGCTCTCATTGCCGGGAATGCCCGGCGGATCGGCTGGCTTTTCGACGAAGGCAATGATATTGTCCTTATCGTCGACATGCATCACGCCAAAGCCGGTGGCCTCCAGGCGCGGCACCTCCATGCAGCCAATGGTGACATCTGCGCCACTATCAACATGCTGCTGAAGCATCAGCTCATAGTCCATTTTATAGATATGGTCGCCGGCCAGAATCACCATATATTCGGGACCATAAGGCTCAATAATATCAATGTTCTGAAACACGGCATCGGCTGTGCCTTCATACCATTGCGTCTCCGACACGCGCTGGCTGGCGGGCAGAATATCAAAGCTTTCATTGCGCTCGGGCCGCAGAAAATCCCAGCCGCGCTGCAAATGGCGGATCAGCGAATGGGCCTTGTATTGCGTGGCCACGCCAATGCGGCGAATGCCGGAATTGAGGGCGTTGGAGAGCGCAAAATCAATAATCCGGGCCTTGCCACCAAAATAAACGGCAGGCTTGGCGCGCCGGTCTGTCAGCTCTTTCAGGCGGCTGCCACGGCCGCCTGCCAGCACATAGGCCATGGCATCACGGGCCAGCGGTTGAATTCTTTTTGTCGTCGTCGTCATGAAATGCCCTCCCGCATTAAAGTTCCAGCTCCAGCATAATCACGGCCAGGGGTGGCAATGACAGGCTTGCTGCCGCCCATCCCTGATCCTGAGGCACCGCCTCCACGCGACCGCCATTGCCCTTGCCGCTGCCGCCATAAATCTCGGCATCGGTATTGAGAATCTCGCGCCAACGCCCAGCCGTTGGCAGCGGTACCTTATAGTTTTCGTGATAAACCGGCGTCAGATTGGCAATCACGGCGATCGGTCTGGCATCGGGTGCCTTGCGCAGCCACGCAAAGACCGATTGCTCGACATCATCGCTGATCAGCCATTCAAAACCGTCGCCCTCGCAGTCGCGGGCATGAAGCGTCGGCTTGTTGCGATAGGTCAGGTTGAGATCACGCACCAGTCTGCGCATCCCTTCATGGAGAGGGTATTGCAGCAGGTTCCAGTCCAGCGCGCGTTTTTCGCTCCATTCGCTCCATTGGGCAAACTCCTGTCCCATGAACAGCAACTTTTTGCCGGGATAGCCCCACATGAAGGCGTAATAGGCGCGCAGGTTGGCAAATTTCTGCCAGTCATCGCCGGGCATTTTGGCAATCATCGAGCCTTTGCCATGCACCACTTCATCATGGGAAATCGGCAGCACAAAATTTTCGCTGAAGGCATAGAGCAGGCCAAACGTGATTTCCTGATGGTGGAACTTGCGATGCACGGGGTCACGGGCAAAAAAGCTCAACGTGTCATGCATGAAACCCATGTTCCACTTGAAACCAAAGCCAAGGCCGCCCTCATGCACCGGCTGCGATACCTTGGGCCAGGAGGTGCTTTCCTCGGCAATGGTCATCATCTGCGGATGAGCGGCATAGACCTGCTCATTCATTTTTTGCAAAAAGCGCACCGATTCCAGATTTTCCCGCCCGCCATATTCGTTGGGAATCCATTCGCCATCTTTTCTCGAATAGTCGAGATAGAGCATCGAGGCCACGGCATCGACGCGCAGGCCATCCAGATGGAATTTTTCGCCCCAATAGATCGCATTGTTGACCAGATAGGACATCACCTCGATCCGACCGAAGTTGTAGATGGCGGTGTTCCAGTCCGGGTGAAAGCCCTGACGGGGGTCTTCGTGCTCATAGAGGGCGGTGCCGTCAAACTGGCGAAGCCCGTGGGCGTCGGTGGGAAAATGCGCAGGCACCCAATCCAGCAGCACGCCAATGCCCACTTTGTGGCAGCCATTGACGAAGCGGGCAAAGCCCTCGGGGTCGCCAAACCGCGCACTTGGTGCATAAAGCCCGGTGGTCTGATAGCCCCAGGAGGGGTCATAAGGGTGCTCGCTGATCGGCAGAAACTCGATATGGGTAAAGCCCATATCGACGCAATAAGGGATCAGCCGCTCTGCCATTTCATCCCAGTTGAGAAACGTGCCATCGTCGCGCAACTGCCATGAACCGGCGTGGACCTCATAAATCGACATGGGCTGGCGACGCTTATCAACGCTGCCCCAATGTTTGATATGATCATCATCTTCCCATTTTTGCGAAAGCTCCGCCGCCGTCACCGAGGCGGTCTGGGGACGCAGCTCGCTACGGCGGGCAAAGGGATCAGCTTTCAGCGGCAAAACACCGCCATCAATGCCGATGATTTCAAATTTATATTTGGCACCGGGCCGAATGTCGGGAGCAAAAATCTCCCAGATTCCTGTGTCGCGGCGAAGCCGCATCACATGGCGACGGCCATCCCACTCATTAAAATCGCCAACCACCGAAACCCGCTTGGCATTGGGTGCCCAGACGGCAAAGTGAAAGCCATCTGCGCCCTGATGGTTGATCGGATGCGCACCCATTTTGTCAAACAGGCGCAAATGTGAGCCTTCGCGGACAAAATAATCATCCATCGGGCCAAGCACCGGGCCGAAGCTGTACGGGTCAGTCACCGACCATTCCACATCGCCACGGGTGGCGCGGTAGCGCAGCGGCTGAATGGATTTGACGGCAACGATGCCGGTGAAAAACCCTGCCGGATCAAGGCAGGTCAACTCACCCAGCATGGAGCCATCCAGCGCCATGGCGGTGACGGTTTCGGCCCCCGGAATGAAGCAGCGGGCCACCAGCCCGTCCACGCATTCATGCACGCCAAGCACAGCGAAGGGATCGGTGTGCATACCAGCCAAAATCGCCTCAACAACAGCCGAATCGGGAGCCACGGGTTCGGCAGACAGTTCCGCCTGCTTGCTTGGTTTTCTCATCAGGCTCTCCAGATGTCGGCCGTATATTGCTTGATCGTCCGATCAGAAGAAAACCAACCCATGCGGGCAGTGTTGAAAATCGTTTTGGAGTTCCAGGCATCGCGGTCGAGCCAGACCGCGTCAACGGTGCGCTGGGCGCTGGCATAGGCGTCGAAATCAGCGGCCACCATGAACCAGTCGTGATTGTAAAGCCCGTCGACCAACTCTGCGAAGCGGTTCCGATCATCGGGTGAGAAGACGCCGGAGGCAATGGCCGACAGGGCCTGCGACAACTCACGCGAATGCTCGATGATGGCGCGGGGATTGTGGCCTTCTTCCCGCACCTTGCCGACCTCTTCGGCCGTCATGCCGAAGATGAAAATATTCTCATCACCCACATGGTCGCGCATTTCCACATTGGCCCCATCCAGCGTGCCGATGGTCAAGGCACCGTTGAGGGCAAATTTCATATTGCCAGTGCCGGATGCTTCCATGCCCGCGGTGGAAATCTGCTCGGACAGGTCGGCGGCGGGCACCATGATTTCGGCCAGCGACACATTGTAATTGGGAATGAACACCACCTTCAACAATCCGCGTACCGATGGGTCGTTGTTGATGACACGGGCGACATCATTGGCCAGTTTGATGATCAGCTTGGCATTGTGATAACTCGGTGCCGCCTTGCCTGCAAACAGCTTGACACGCGGCACCCAGTCCCGTTCAGGATGGGAGCGGATCTGGTCATAGAGTGCCACGGTTTCAATGATGTTGAGAAGCTGGCGCTTGTATTCATGGATGCGCTTGATCTGAATGTCGAACATCGCCGACGGATCAAGCCGGATGCCCATGCGGCTGGCCACCAGATTGGAGAGCTGCTGCTTGTTGGCGCGCTTGATGGCTGCGAATTTCTCCTGAAATGCACTGTCGTGGGCGAAAGCGTCCAGCGCTGTCAGCTTTTCGGCATCGTCCATGAAATCGTCGCCAATGGCGTCGCGGATCAGCGATGTCAGGCCGGGGTTGCACTGCATCAGCCAGCGGCGGGGGGTAATGCCATTGGTCTTGTTGTTGATGCGGTCGGGATAGAGTTTGTGCAGGTCGGCAAACACCGTTTCCTTCATCAGCTCAGTGTGCAGGGCCGAGACGCCGTTGATGGAATGCGAGCCCATGAAGGCCAGATTGCCCATACGCACGCGCCGGTCGCCGCTTTCATCAATCAGGGAAATGCTGGTGATTTCCTGATCATTGAAATTCTTTTCCTTGCGGGCTTCCACCAGACATTTGGCATTGATGGCGTAAACAATCTGCATATGGCGTGGCAACAGCCGCTCAAACAGCGGCACGGGCCAGCTTTCCAGCGCCTCTGGCAGCAATGTGTGATTGGTGTAGGAGAAGGTGCCCTTGGTGATGTCCCAGGCCGTGTCAAAATCCAGACCATGAATATCGCAGAGCTGACGCATCAATTCGGCAACGGACACCGCCGGATGGGTATCGTTGAGCTGAATGGCCACTTTTTGCGGCAGATCGCTCAACGCATTGCCCTGTTGCAGGTGGCGGCGCACAATGTCCTGCAAGGATGCCGAGCAGAAGAAATATTCCTGTCGCAGGCGCAATTCCTGCCCCGCCGGAGTGGCATCGGCGGGATAGAGCACGCGGGTCAGGCTTTCGGCCCGGTTGCTTTCGCGCAACGCGCCGATATGGTCGCCCGCGTTGAAGGCGTCGAGCAAAATCGGGTCGATGGGTTGCGCTGACCACAGACGCAGGGTGTTGATGCGCGCACCGCGCCAACCGACAATGGGCGTATCAAACGCCATGGCGATGACGCGCTCGCTTGGCTTCCACACATGGCGAATATCATCGGTGCCGTTATTGCTGGTGTTTATGGTTTCCACGCCGCCGCCAAAGCCGATTTCATAGGAACTTTCCCGGCGCTCAAACTCCCACGGATTGCCGTGGGCCAGCCATGTTTCGGGCAATTCCACCTGCCAGCCATCGGCCATCTGCTGGCGAAACAGGCCGTGCACATAGCGAATGCCATAGCCATAAGCGGGAATATTCACCGTGGCCATGCTTTCCATGAAGCAGGCAGCCAGACGGCCAAGACCGCCATTGCCCAGCGCGGCATCGGGCTCAAGGCCGGCAATCACGGCCATATCCACACCCAGCGAGCCAAGCGCTTCGCGGATTTCGTCCATCAGGCCAAGATTGCTCATGGCATCGCGCATCAGGCGGCCAATGAGAAATTCCAGTGACAGATAATAGACCCGCTTGGCATTGGTTGCATAGGTCTCACGGGTGGATTCCATCCAGCGATCAATAATCCGATCCCTTACCACCAGAATGGTGGCGGTCAGCCAGTCATGAGGTTTGGCAACCTTGGCGTCCTTGCCAATGCCATAGGTCAGCCGTTCGATAATTTCGGCAGCCAGAGTTTCCGGGTTGGAAACGCGCTTTGCTGGAAGCGGGAGATCAGCCTTGGGAAGATTTTTAATCATGACGGTCGCCACATGGTGAGAATGAACGGGCAGGGCGCAAGAACCGGACAGTGTGCAACGCAAACCACCAGCCAGCACAGTTTATGCATCCTTGGTGAGCCGTGGCAACAGCCTATTTTGGAAAGATGAAGTATAACCGTTGGTTGAGGGGATGTTCAGCCGCAGAACGATTGCTGCCATACAGCATCGGACCGAAAAGTGGGAACCGGTTTTCGGAAAAATCCGATGCGAAAACAAAAGCCTAGAGCATTGTGCCGATTCCGAATTTCGGCACGATGCTCTAGTGTTTTAAAGCCGCGATGGGGTGGGCAAAAGCCCCGTAGCGCAGTGGCGGGAAACATTGGCTGGAGTTTGTCAGGGAAAAATGGAATCCGGTTTTTCTGATCAGACAAACGAAAACAAAGGAATCGAGAGTCCGTCTGGTTCAATCTGAACCTGACAGACTCTAGTTTGTCAGGCGTGTGGAGCGTTTTGTGGTCTTTTTGCCGATTTCGCCGAAGACCGCGACAAGCTTGGCGGTGTCGTCGGCCTCATAATAATGGTTTTCGTCTGTCGCGCAGGCTGCCAGCAAGGATTTCCCGTTGTCTGGCGCGTTAAAGGCGATGGTGTAAATCTCGATCGAATCATTTTTGATCTTGGTGCACTTTTGACGGACATTTGCGTCAATTGTGGAATTCCAGACGCTGCTGTTGCCGGTCATTTCTCCGTCTGTCATGAAAATGACGAAACGCTTGAAATCGCTTGTGCCATGGGCTTTGGCTTCGGTCTGGTTGCTCTTGTTCAAGGACAGATACGCATTTTCCAGGGCCTGTGTTGCATCGGTGCCGCCATCGGCAACGAGCGCATTGACATAGCTGACCACGTGGGAGGTGCCAAACGCCATTGCTTTGGGGCTGTCGGCGTAGGTGCTGTAGGAATCGGCTCCGGTTCGCACATATTTATGATCAGGATCGGCAGTATTCAGCTGGTTCGCCAGTGTTTGTACTGCAAGTTTCAGAGAATCGATTTTCTTGACGTTCGAATAGTATTTGACACATTGATAATAATAGGTCTGGGTGCCCCGCCGTGTATTGTATTGGCCTTCACATGTGGTTGTGTAGGATGGATAATCATCCATGGAGCCGGAGCGGTCCAGAACCAGATACATGGAGAGCGGGTTGCCATCCGAATCGTCCGAAGTGCCTGTTGTGGCAACGGCCTTGCCGTAAGCGGCGATATTGACCGTGTTCCAGCCCATAGCCTGCGATAGCGGGTTCATCGTCATGGTGTAAGAGCCGGTGAGGCCGACATTATAGGTCGCGTCGGTGCTGGATTGTGTGGTGGTGGTAATGGTTGGTGTCGCGGATAGCTGGACCGTGTCGCCCAACGCATTGGCCATTTGTGAGGCAATGAAGCTTTTGGCCATCGCCTCGGCATCGCTCTTGCTCAGGCCATTGGCCATGGCGGTGGCGGTGGCAAGCGCTGCGGAGTCCACGGCATTTTGCAACGTGCGCTTGTTTTGTACCATGGTGGTCACATCCAGACCAAGGCCAACAACACCAATCGAGACGGGCAGCAGCACAGCCGTCATGATGCCGAAATTGCCTGATGTGTCACGCAAAAGCGCAAACAGGCGGTTTCGAACTGTCGAAATGACCATCACGTCCATCCCCGGTAAAACTCAGGATCATTTCATCTCTTGATGGAAAGAATGAAGGATCTCTTTTGGCGTGGCTATTTAAGATGCGCGCAATCAGCATTAGCCGCATTGGCTTGTTTTGGACTTAACGAAATTGATTAAATTCGAGTGAATCCTGTTATAATACGAGGTGTCTGGATGGTGCAACAGTCATACCGTGTTTATTGCTCTTTTGGCGCGAAATTGAATGTGAAGCACGCAGGTTTTATCGGGCACCATCCTGAGTGAGCGGAATTAAATCGACAGCCTGCACGGTGCTATGGCTGCCATAGCCTTTCAAAACCCCGATCACCGGGGCGACGTCGGAATAATCGCGGCCATAGCCGACAACCACATGGTCGCTGCCTGCGGCAATGTTGTTGGTGGGGTCCAGCTCAACCCAGCCCATGGTGTTGCCACACCACACCCGCACCCAGGCGTGCATGGCGTCGGCCCCTTCCAGACGTTCCTTGCCTGGTGGCGGGATGGTGCGCAAAAAGCCGCTGACATAGCCTGCGGGAATGCCAAGGCTGCGCAAGGCCACAATCATCACATGGGAAAAATCCTGGCAGACGCCTTTTTTGAGCGCAAACGCCTGTTCGGGCGTTGTATCGACTGTTGTTGCCTTGGGGTCGTATTTGAAATCCTTGTAAATACGCGCGCACATGGCCTTGGCGATCTGGTGTACGGTCATGCTTGGCTGCACAGTGTCCCGGGCATAGGCGGCAATCTCAGGACTTTCAGACAGACGCGGGCTTTTGCCGGTGAAATGATGCGGCGAGTCCGGTTCCAGCGACCAATAGGCAGCAAGTTCGGAGCCAAGGTTTTCCAGCAGCGGCGAAAAATCGACGCTCATGGCTGGCACATCCACATGAATGCGGGCCTGCATTCGAATATCCAGCTTTTCGTGCGGCGAGCGATAGGCAAAGGTGATGGCCGGGTGTGCGAAAAAATCGGTAAAGCTGGTGCGCTCTTCCGGCTGTGGATCAATGGCAACCGAGCCTGCCACCAGCCTTTGGCGGTTGGGCAGCGACAGCGGCATGATGCGTAAGATATGGCGGCCACCGGCGGCTGCCACATCATATACATAGCCCATATGCAACGTCAGATCATACAGCATCGGCGTTTCTTTGCTTATCCCAGATAGGTTTGCGCCAAAAGGTCAGACAGCAGTTCCAGCTCGTGTTCCAGACTGTTGTAAACCTCTTGTGTCATCATGTCGGGTGTCATCACCACCACGCGCGCCTGAAGGCGAACGGTTTCGCGGCAGAAATTCGACATTTGCCCGTTTGCCTTGGCATTGGGCAATTCTGCCACTTCGTTGAGGATTTCATTGAGCTGAAACAGAATCGAGCGCGGATTGAGCGGGTCCAGCGCCAACAGGTCTGTCACCGTCAGATGGGCGGTGTTGACATTGTAGCGGCGGCGATGGGTCATGACGTTGTCGCCAATTTCCAGCAGCATATCAAGGGCACCGTCCGGTGCATCCTCTGCCGTCATATGGCCCAGCAGGCGGGTCATGTGCAGGCCGCGCTCCAGCGTGCGGCCAATGGTGAGAAAGCGCCAGCCGGTGAAACGATACATGTTTTCATGCACCAGACCGGCAAATCCCGCCAGTTTGCGCAGCAGAATGGTCATGGCGTGGCTGGCATCATCCCCCGACTTGACCTTGTCATGAAACCGTCTGGCGGTTTTGGCCAGATCGTTCAGCGCCAGCCAGCCATCGGGTGAAAAGCGATCACGGATATTGCTGGCGGAATAGACGGCGCTGTTGATGCTGTTCAGCAGGGTTTCCGGCACGCCCTGAAGGGTGTCTATGTCCAGCGCGGCCAGATAATCACTGACATAGGCCAGAAGTGGCTGTTCCGGGTCCGCCGATTCGGCAAAGCGTGAGTTCCATGCCCGCAAAATGCGCAGTGCCCCTTCGGCCCGCTCAATATAGCGGCCAAGCCAGAACAGATTGTCGGCAGCGCGGCTGGGCAGGCTGCCCGGCAGATTGCGGGTGAATTCGGAGGCCGCGGGCAGCAGGGTGGTGCGCTCCACCGGCCTGTCAGAGACAATCCACACATCAGCGGCAGAGCCGCCCGATTGCATGGCAATGGCGGCGACATCATTGCCGGAGCCAATGCGGCCAAAGCCGCCGGGCATGATCTGCCAGCCGTCCTTGGTCCGGGCGGCAAACACCCGCAGGCTCATGGGGCGTGGCTGCAACCGGCCATTCACCATGGCAGGCGTGGTGGAGAGCGTGACGGCCTCTTGCCCCACCAGCTTGGCCCCATCGGTCTCCAGCCAGCTGGCAATGGATTGCTGTGCCGTCGAGCGCAATGTCGCGCCCAGCACCGATTCGTTGTTGTCTTCAAAAAAAGGCTGGCGCGAATAGGCTGGCCCAATCACCATTTTTCCGATGTTGCGCGCCACATGCTCGCGCTCCGGCTTTTGTCCGCACCACCATGTGGCAATTGATGGCAGGGCCAGATCCTCGCCCAGCAAATGTCGACACAGGGTGGGCAGAAATGCCATCAGCGCCCGCGTTTCCAGAATGCCGGAACCCAGCGCGTTGACAAAGCTCACAGAGCCATGGCGCAGGGCCTGCACCATGCCGGGCGTGCCGATATGGCTGTGCTGGTTCAGCTCCAGCGGATCAGCAAAGGCAGCATCCAGTCTGCGCCACAGCACGCCGATCGGCTTGAGACCCGCGACTGTGCGCACCATCACCTTGCCATTGACCACGGTGAGGTCTTCGCCCTCCAGCAGCATGATGCCGAGATAGCGGGCGATATAGGCGTGTTCAAAATAGGTTTCATTGGCAGGGCCGGGAGACAGAACCGCGATGCGGTCATCCGGGCTTTGCTTGTGGTCCTGCAAGGCATCGCGGAACGCACCGAAAAATGACGCCAGCCGATGCACATGGGTTTCAGCATAAATATCGGAAAAAGCCCGCGCTGTGGCAACGCGATTTTCCAACGCAAAGCCCGCCCCGGACGGGGCCTGAGTGCGATCGGCCAGCACCCACCAGTTGCCATCGGGGCCACGGCCAATTTCAAACGAGCAGAAATGCAGATAATGCCCGCCTGCGGGTTTCACTCCGACGAGAGGGCGCAAAAACTCGCTGTTTTCGGCAATCAAGCTGGGGGGAATAAAGCCTTCCTGAACCAAGCGATTGTCGCTGTAAATATCGGCAACCACCTGTTCGAGCAATTCGGCCCGTTGCACCAGACCCTTGGCCAGCACCTGCCATTCCGAATCGGCAATCAGCACCGGGATATGCGAAAACGGCCAGGCCCGGTCTGAGCTGCTAGCCGCCGAGCCATAGGCACGGTAAAACACCCCGGCATCACGCAGATAACGATCGGCCCGCGCGAAACGCTCGTGCCGCTCATCTGCTCCCATAGCGTTGATGGCATTGACAAAATTCTGCCAGACCGGCCGGATGTTGCCATGCCTGTCCAGCATTTCGTCGGCAACGCCCGGCAGTGTCCGATAGTCATCGGCCAGTGCTGCTATGGTGTCCTGATGGGGCGCATCAGCCTCCATCGCGGGTGTCTTGCTCATTTAAATACCTTGAGGTCGCCGCAAATCCAGTGTGTGCGGAAATTCTGGCGATACGGTTTCCGGCCAAAGGGGATAGGTTCCGGCTGTATGACCCCAAGGCTCAAAACGCGCAAGCCGTCTTGCTTCCGCTTCATTTCCATTCACAGGGAAAGTATCATAATTGCGACCACCGGGATGTGCTACATGGTAGACACAACCGCCAATCGACCGCCCTGTCCACATATCATAAACGTCGAATGTTAGCGGTGTGTTTACAGGCAGCATAGGATGCAGGCCAGAGGCCGGTTGCCAGGCTTTATACCGCACGCCACCCACCGAAACACCGTTGACGCCCGATTTGGTCAGTGGAATGCGTCGCCCATTGCAGGCAACCGCAAAACGATCGGGGTTTGCGGTTTCGAGCTTGACCTGCAAACGCTCGACAGAGGAATCGACATACCGCACGGTGCCGCCTACAGCGCCTTCTTCACCCATCACATGCCAAGGCTCCAGTGCTTGCCGCAACTCCAGTTTCGAATCGGCATATTCGACCTCGCCGACAAACGGGAAGCGGAATTCCAACTGGGCTGCAAACCATTCCGGCTTGAAATCAAACCCATGGTCGCGCAGGTCTGCCAGAACGCTCAGAAAATCCTGCCAGATATAATGCGGCAGCATGAAGCGGTCGTGCAGGGCCGTGCCCCAGCGGACAAAATTGCCACCAATCGGGTTTTTCCAGAACCGCGCAATCAGGGCCCGGACCAGCAATTGCTGCGCCAGCGACATGCGGGCATTCGGCGGCATTTCAAAGCCGCGAAATTCCACCAGACCAAGGCGACCCGTGGGGCCATCCGGCGAAAACAGCTTGTCGATGCAGATTTCAGAGCGGTGGGTGTTGCCCGTCACATCGGTCAGCAGATTGCGAAACAGCCGATCCACCAGCCAGGGCAAAGGCGGCATCGTCCCATTACCGGGCATGGGAATTTGCGCAATGGCAATTTCCAGCTCGTAAAGACTGTCGTGGCGGGCCTCATCAATGCGCGGAGCCTGACTGGTGGGACCAATGAACATGCCCGAAAACAGATAGGACAGGGCCGGGTGACGCTGCCAGTGCAGAACCAGACTTTTCAGCAGGTCCGGGCGGCGCAGGAACGGGCTGTCATTGGGGCTGGCTCCGCCCACCACCACATGGTTGCCGCCGCCGGTGCCGGTGTGGCGGCCATCAATCATGAATTTATCGGCCCCCAATCGGGTCTGGCGGGCTTCTTCGTAAATGATGTTGGTGGTGTTGACGCAATCCTGCCAGCTGTCTGCCGGGTGAATATTGACCTCAATCACACCCGGATCGGGGGCAACCCGGATGACATTGATGCGCTCATCCTGCGGTGGGGCATAGCCTTCGATATGGATGGGCAGGCCCAGTTCTCTGGCTGCGGTCTCAGAAGCAGCGACGAGTTCGAGATAATCCTCGATGCGCTCCACTGGTGGCATGAACACGCACAGGCGGCCATCGCGTGGCTCGACACTCATGGCGGTGCGGACAGCTCCGCGAATGTCGCCCGCCGAGCCGCTGATATTCTGCTCGTTACGGTCCTGCGGCGCTTCATTTGGTTTGCGCGAGGCTTCAGACAGGGCGCGGCCCAGCTTGTCACTTTCGCCACCATAATCCGGCAAAGGTCCGCGCGGAATCGATGGGTCTGCTGTGTGGATATAGGGATATTGCGATGGCGGCACGTAAGGCAGCGTGCCCAGCGGCATCCGAAAACCAATGGGGCTATCGCCCGGAATGAGGAAAATCTTGCCGCGGCGGGTGCGCCAGCGCTCGCTCACCCAGCGACGACCGCCTGCGCGGGCATTCCATGCCTGCACCGGCAGAATATAGCCGGTCGGGGTGGTCAGGCCGCGCTCAAACACTTTGGCAATGCGGGCCCGCTCTTCGGGGCTTTCCAGCTTGGAATTGGAAGGATCGACATTCTCCGGCAGGCTGCCTTCCTTGATGATCCATTCGGCCGGGTCTTCATAGGCCGGAATCAGCATGTCTGGCTCGATTTCCAATTGCCGGGCAATGCCAGCCAGTAGGGCTTCGGCCTGTGTGGCCGTGACCCTGGTATCTTTGCTCTCGGTTGCAATCAGGTCTGGATCATGCCAGATCGGCTTGCCATCCTTGCGCCAATAGAGCGAAAACGTCCAGCGCGGCAGGCTTTCGCCGGGATACCACTTGCCCTGACCATAATGCAGAAAACCGCCCGGTGCGAATTTTTCACGCAAGCGGCGGATCAGCTGGTCGGCCTTGTCGCGCTTGGTGGGACCAACCGCATCAGTATTCCATTCGGCCGATTGAAAATCATCAATCGATACAAAAGTGGGTTCGCCGCCCATGGTCAGGCGCACGTCATGGGCCTTTAAATCGCCATCGACCTTGAGACCCAGGGCGTTGAGCGCATCCCAGCTGTCATCGGAAAACGGTTTGGTGATGCGCGGATGCTCGGAAACCCGCTTCACCTCCATGGCAAAGTCAAATTCGGTGTTGGCCTCACCGAAATAGCCACCGGAAATCGGCGCTGCATTCTTGTAATGCGGGGCGGCAGCCAGCGGAATATGGCTCTCGCCGGTCATCAGGCCAGACGTGGGGTCAAGGCCAATCCAGCCGGCACCGGGAATATAGGCTTCTGCCCAGGCGTGCAGGTCGGTGAAATCGACGTCGGTGCCGGAGGGGCCATCCAGCGCCTGCAAATCGGGCTTCAGCTGAATGAGGTAGCCGGAGACAAAGCGGGCGGCAATGCCGAGGTTGCGCAGCACCTGCACCAGAAGCCAGCTGGTGTCGCGGCAGGAGCCTCTGGCGGAGGTCAATGTTTCTTCGGGCGTCTGCACGCCCGGCTCCATGCGGATCACATAGCCAATCTGCTGTTGCAGCAGGGCATTGATACCGACAATCATATCGACTGTGCCCTGACCGGGTGTCTTGTCGAGGCTTTCCATGAAGGTCTTGAGTGCCACACTGTCAGCTTCCGGCTTCATGTAGATCGCCAGATCGTCCCGAATGTCCTGCGGATAGGCAAAAGGCCATGTCACGGCTTCTTCTTCGGTAAAGAAGTCAAAGGGATTGTAGACCGTCATGTCAGCCACAAGATCGACCTCGATCTTGAATTCCGTCACCGGATCAGGAAACACAAACCGCGCCAGATAATTGCCGTAAGGATCCTGTTGCAGGTTCACAAAGTGGTTTTCAGGCGTGACTTTCAGGGAATGGCTGAGAACCTTGGTTCTGGAATGGGCCGCGGGTTTCAGCCGGATCACCTGCGGACCAAGCCGCACAGGATTATCGTATTTATAATGGGTGAGATGATAAATGCTTGCCTTGATTGCCATGAAACCCCTTGTCCGGTGAACCGGATCTGTCGTCACTCTTGTTGGGGGTGATCTTGTGCAATGCACGCGCAGAAAGCAAGGCGCAGTTGATGAATATCAGTCTGTAGGGTCCTGACCCTAAAGCCTGCCGCAGTGAATAGGATTCACTGCGGCAGGCTTTAGCTCTTTCTTTTTCGCATGTACGTTATCGTTTTATTGAGGACAATAAAACGCGACATGCTTTAATCGTAGCGATGAAAAAAGCCGCCCGGTGGGCGGCTCGGAGACTGGAACAGTCAAGTGAGGTTATCACACCCGGCCAAATTCATCCACCAGACGGATAATGTCATCTTCGCCCAAGTAAGAGCCAGTCTGAATTTCGATCATTTCCAACAGAATCTTGCCGGGGTTGGCCAGCCGATGCACAGCGCCTTGCGGAATATAGATCGACTGGTTCTCGTGCAGAATTGTCACCGTATCATCAATGGTGACTTCGGCAGCACCCTTGACGCAAATCCAGTGTTCGGCGCGATGGTGGTGCTTTTGCAAGGACAGCTTTTTGCCCGGATGCACAAACAGCCGCTTCACCTGAAAACGGTCACCATTCAGGATGGATGTATAGCCACCCCATGGGCGCAAGGAGGTGGGGTGGGTCTCGGTGAGGTTGGCGGTGGTCTTGCTGGAGGCCAGCATTTTCACCAGATTGCCAACGTCCTGCGCGTTATCCAGGCGGCCAACGAAAACGGCATCTTCACTGGCAATCACGGCCACGCCGTCCATGCCCTGAACCGCCATGTGGCTGTTGCGCGAGATGACCAGCGAGTTTTTGGTGTTGTGAACGGTGACATTGCCCTGCACAACATTGCCATCCGCATCGCTCTCGCCAATTTTCCAGACCGCATCCCAGCTGCCCATGTCCGACCACTGAATGGCAGCGGGCACAACGGCGGCCTTTGAGGTTTTTTCCATCACGGCATAATCGACCGAGATTGATGGGGCCGCAGCAAAAGCCGTTGCATCGAGCCGAACGAAATCAATGTCTTTGGTGGATTTGGCAACAGCCTCTGCGGCGGCTTCCATCACGGCTGGGGCATGGTTTTCCAGCTCCGCGATGATGCTTGCGGCTGAAAACAGGAACATGCCGGAATTCCAATAGAAATGCCCGGCGTCAAGCAATGTTTTTGCCTTGGCTTCATTGGGCTTTTCCACAAAACTCTGGACAGCATAGGTGCCATTGCCCAGATCCGCGCCAAGCTCAATATAACCGTAGCCGGTGGCCGCTTCAGTTGGCGTTATGCCAAATGTTACCAGTTTGCCAGTCCTTGCCGCCATTGCGGCCTTGGCGATCGAGCCGCTATAATTCGCATCGACGGTAATGGCGTGGTCGGAGGGCAAAAGCAGCAGCAGGGCATCTTCGCCAAACCGATCAGCCACCACGCGGGCGGCAACAGCCACAGCCGCTGCCGTATTGCGCGCCATCGGCTCCAGCACAATGCCGGACAGGGGAACGCCTTGCTCACGGGCCTGTTCGGCCACCAGAAAGCGAAACTCCTCATTGGTGATCACCAGCGGCGCTTCATACAGGCTTGCATCGCAGACACGGTTTAAGGTTGACTGAAAAAGCGTCTCGTCGCCAATCATTTTCAAAAACTGCTTGGCAGCTGTTGCCCGAGATAAAGGCCAAAGGCGTGTACCTTTTCCGCCTGCCATGATCACAGGGACGATTTTGTCAGTCATGTTTGATCCTTTCCGTTCAGGGCACGCAAGATGACCGCTGCAAGAGGCCATCAAGATGATGCCAGCAGACGTCCATCTATCGCAGTTTTTCGGTCCATGCGAGAGGGAGGTTGTTATTTTCACGGATAGAAAAGTCTAAAGCCTGTCGCAGTGAATAGGATTCACTGCGACAGGCTTTAGCTCTTTCTTTTTCGCATGTACGTTATCGTTTTATTGGGGATAATAAAACGCGACATGCTTTAGCAGGACAGGCTGGGCTATTCTCATCGCATCGGCTCGCTGTTGCTGTCCGAAGAAATCTGTCCAGAATATAGCGAAAAACGCGGCGCTCCATGGGGATCACCGCGTTTTTTATGCATGGATAATGTGTCGGCACAGATTAAACCGTGCCGAGTGACATTACAGGGCCTGATAGGCCGCAATAATCGCTTCAACCTGTCCGGAGTTCATCGCCTGAACCTGTGATGAGGACAAGGATGTGAGCTGAGCACTGCTGAGGGCCGCAATATCGTCGGTTGAAATACCAGCAATCGCCTTGGTGCTGATGGCTGCGATCTCATCCGTTGCGAACGTCTGGACATCGACCGTATCCAGGGCTGCAATCTGAGCGGAGCTCATCACTGCGACCTGGCTGGAGTTCAGCGCTGTCGACTGAGCGGTTGTCAGGGCCGTGACCTGAGACGATGTAAGACCGGCAATCGCCTTGGTGCTGATGGCTGCGATCGAGTCTGTACCCAGTGCGGCCACGCTGTCAGTGGTCAAACCAGCGATCTGCGTCGAGGTCAGCACAGCTGCCTGTGTCGCGGTCATCGCTGCGGCCTGTGTACTCGTGAAGGCCGCAAACTGCTTGGCACTCATGCTGGCGATCTGTCCAGTTGACAGGATAGCCGAGTCAGCGGTTTCCATGGCAGAGATCTGCGTGCTGCTGAGACCGGCAATCGCCTTGGTGCTGATTGCGGCAACCTGATCTGTGGTCAGGGCAACAATACCGGCGGTGCTGACAGCGGAGACTTGCAGTGAACTCAATGTTGCCATCTGCCCTGTGGTCAGAGCGGCAGCCTGGGTTGAGCTCAAAGCACCGATCTGTGCGGTTGTCAGGCCGGCAACGCCCTTGGTGCTGATCGATGCGATCTGGCCAGTCGTCAGTGTTGCGATACTGTCAGTGGTCAGGCCAGCGATCTGTGTCGAACTCAGAACTGCAAGCTGGTCGGTGGAGAGCGCTGCTGCCTTGTCGGTTGAGAAGGCCGCAATCTGCTTTGCGCTCAGGGCTGCAACCTGCCCGGTCGACAGTGCAGCTTCACCCGCTGTTGTCAGCGCTGTGATCTGGTCGGTGGTCAGGCCCGGCATTGCCTTGACATTGATTGCTGCAACCTGAGCGGTGCTCAGAGCAGCGATATCAGTTGTTGTGAATGCAGCCAGTTGCTTGGAGCTAAGGGCACCGATCTGTTCGGTTGTCAAAGCAGCAGTCTGCGCTGTGCTGATGACGCCGATCTGGGCAGTGGTCAAGCCAGCGATAGCTTTGGTGCTGATGGCTGCAATCTGGTCAGTGCTGAGGGTGCCGACGTTGCCGGTGTTGAGAGCTGCGAGCTGTGTCGAACTCAGAGCTGCGGTCTGGGCGGTTGTCATGGCTGCTGCCTGAGCCGTGCTCAGAGCGGAGATTTGTCCAGTCGTGAAGCTTGCGATCTGTGCAGTCGACAGAACAGCTTCATCGGCGGTTTCCAGAGCTGCGATCTGTGTGCTGGTCAGACCAGCAATCGCCTTGGCATTGATGGCCGCAACCTGATCGGTTGTCATGGCGGTGATGTCGCTGTCGCTAATGGCGGCAAGCTGCTTGGAGCTGAGAGTACCAACCTGTGCCGTGGTCAGGGCAACAGTCTGTGCCGAGGTCAAGGCCGTCATCTGACCTGTGGTCAAACCAGCAATCGCCTTGGTATTGATGGATGCAACCTGATCCGTGGTCATTGCAGCGATGCTGTCCGTGGTGAAGCCAGCGATCTGGGTCGAGCTCATGGCACCGACCTGGGCGGTGGTCAGAACGGCGGCCTGCGCTGTGGTGAAAGCACCGACCTGCTTGGCGCTGAGGCCAGCGATCTGCGCGGTTGACAGAACGGCCTCATCGGCGGTTTCCATGGCGGCGATCTGGTCGGTGGTGAGGCCGGAGATTGCCTTGGCATTGATTGCCACGACCTGATCTGTGGTCAGCGCGGCGATCCCTGCTGTCGAGACGGCAGCCAGTTGCTTGGTATTCAGGGCTCCGACCTGCGCGGTTGTAAAGGCAGCAGACTGCGTTGTGGTCAACGCGCCGATCTGGGCGCTGGTCAAGCCTGCAATCGCTTTTGTGCTGATGGCTGCAATCTGATCGGTGGTCATTGCCGCCAGGCTGGTTGTGCTCATGGCAGCGATCTGTGTTGAGGACAGAACGCCAACCTGCGCTGTGGTCAGGCCCGCAGCTTCTGCTGTGGTCAGTGCGGCCATGATCGTGGTCGACAGGCCCGCAGCCGCCGTTGTGCTCAGGGCATTTTCCTGGGTTGTGCCCAGTGCTGTCAACTGGTCCAGCGTCAGGCCCTTGATGGCGGCTGCCGAAATGGCGCTCATCTGATCGGTGGAGAAAACAGCAATATCCGTCGTTTCGATCGCGGCCAGCTGAGCAGATGAGATCACAGCAACCTGCGCTGTCGACAGTGCAGCAATATCATTTGTGTTCAGGCTTGCGATTGCAGAAGTCGAAAGCGACTTGATTTGTGTGATGCTGAGTGAAGAAATAATTGAACTTGCCATTGGCGAAAGCCTCTCAAGGTTAACGGAATGCAGACATCATCTTTCCGACACCGGAGCGCTTTGTGGAGCACACCCGTTCGATCCGCCCCTTTCGGGACTCTGTCAGAAAAGCAATGTTACGCAGAACATGGTCCGCAAGGGCCAACACGTTAGGAGAGCATCATGCATCGGGGATCTCCAAGGATCCTCCCTCCCCACGCCGATCGCAACCACGCATCGCAACAGCAAGTCAGTGGTAGCTTCAACATAATCGCAAATTGAATTAGGGCATCATTTGCAATTGCCAAAATCTATTCTGGAAATTCCTAATTTTCTTTTAAGATTGGGAATTGAACGTATTTTTAGCGTGAATTTCATGAATAAAAACGATAGACTCCCCCCGTATTTTGTGGTTTTTTCGGTTTTAATATCTATAAAAAGTTATAAAACATAACTTGTTTTGTGATTTTGATGTTTTTCTCCCGATCTTTTGTGTTTGAAATTTTATTTAATTTTGATTCGTTTTCAAAACGCTCGTTTCTGATGAATAAACATGTATAAATAAATTTTATCCGTAAATTTATAATATATATATTATTTTTTTGCGTACATATTTCTGTGCGTATCTGTATATTTTGATTCGCTGTTATGTTTTTCAGCAATGAATTGAAATCAGGTATGTCCCGAAACAAAAATGAAAATACAGAATTTAAGAATCTGCCCGTTCAATCTGATTTTTGTAGAATCTCATGGTTTTGTCCTTGATGCTGGCCTTTGTCAGGCCTTGCGACATCTGCCTGTCGGGGAACTTTTCCGGCTTTCAGCCATTGTCAACGTGAACCGTTTGCAATGTCGCAGGCGTCTCTATGGAGGAATGATCATGACCAGTACTGCTGATAAAATCAAAGGCACGGCAAATGAAATCGCTGGCAAGGCCAAGCAGGCCGCCGGTAAGGCCATGGATAATGATCAGCTTCGCGCTGAGGGCGCAGGCCAGGAGATGAAGGGCAAGACCCAGAAGACTGTTGGCAAGGCCAAGGATGCCGTGAAGGGTGCGATTGACAGGCTGTAAGGCGTTGGTGCGCTTTATGCTTCAAGGTGGCATCGCCTGAATTGGAATGTCACGTTTATGATGGTGTTCCAGCACAAAAAAAGGTCTCACGATTTCTCGTGAGACCTTTTTTATGAATTCGAATGGTGGGCGTAACAAGGATCGAACTTGTGACCCCTACGATGTCAACGTAGTGCTCTCCCGCTGAGCTATACGCCCATCCGATGACGGCGGATAGACCACAAAACCTTCCGCTCCGTCAATAGGACATTCCAGATTTGTGACAAGATTTTCACAACTGCTTACGCTGCAAGCAGTTTATTCACTTCATCGACGAGGTCGCGCAGGTGAAATGGCTTGGACAGAACCTTGGCATCCTTGGGAGCTTTGGAATCGGCGTTGAGGGCAACGGCGGCAAATCCGGTGATGAACATGACCTTCAGGTCGGGATCGAGTTCGGTTGCGCGGCGCGCCAGTTCGATGCCATCCATTTCAGGCATGACAATATCGGTCAGCAACAGCGAAAAGGGTTCTTCGCGCAGCCTGTCATAGGCGCTGGCACCGTTATCAAAAGAAGCCACTTTATAGCCAGCCTTTTCCAAAGCCTTAACCAGGAAGCGGCGCATATCGTTGTCGTCTTCGGCGAGAAGAATTTTCTGAGTCATTGCTGGACCGTTACTCGACTGATGATGGTGTTCAAGCTTTCTTCAATATTCCCAATCCTGTAAAGATCTGGTGAAGGGAAGGAAAGCCTTTGATGATGTAATCGCACTATGGACTTCATTGCTGCCAGCTGGCAACATGTGTTTCATAATGATGTGCTGATTTGGTAAAGAAGAGGGCAGATGCAGCCGTGGCCAGCCAATTCTGAGCTGTTTGAGGTGCGCGAACCCTTTGAGCAGACGATTCCTTTCGTTTACAATTCGCCCCACAGCGGCAGAGCCTATCCTCAGGCGTTTCTCGATCAATCCCGGCTGGATGCATTTTCAATCCGCCGATCGGAAGATTATTTTGTCGATGAGCTGTTTTCCAGTGCGCCGTCCCATGGTGCGCCGTTGTTACATGCCAATTTTCCCCGTGCCTATGTTGATGTCAATCGTGAGCCGTTTGAACTGGACCCTCGCATGTTTTCCGGGCCGCTGCCCCCTCACGTGAACAGTCATTCCGTGCGGGTTGCGGGTGGACTTGGAACCATTCCACGCATTGTTGCCGAAAATATGGACATTTATCAAGGTCGGTTAACGGTTGATGAAGGTCTTGCGCGGATTGAGGCGGTCTATCAGCCCTATCACACCTGTTTGCGGCGGTTGATTGCCAGAACCCATGCGCAGTTCGGGGTGGCGGTTTTGATTGATTGCCACTCCATGCCCGGCTCGATCCGGGTGGGGGGCAGTTCGGTGCGGCCGGATTTTATCATTGGTGATCGTTATGGCACCAGCGCCTCCGCTGATCTCACCCATGCGGCCCTGCAAATTCTGGGCGATTATGGTTTTACTGCCGTGCGCAACAAGCCTTATGCCGGTGGTTTCATCACCGAGCATTATGGTCGCCCGGCGCGCGGGCTTCATGCCCTGCAAATCGAGATCAATCGGGCGCTGTACGTGGATGAGCAGACACTGGTGAAACGGGCTGATTTTGCCATGCTGGCATCGGTGCTTTCGCGCTTCATTGAGCAGATGGCGGCTTTGGGCATCGATATTGCCCATGATGACGCGCTGGCGGCCGAATAACGTTTCATCGTTTTTTTGTGTCCGCATGTGTTTTCCCCGAAATCGCGGCATACTTTCGGGAGACATGCTTTAAGCAAAAAAAACCGCGCACGAAGCGCGGCTCAAATCTAGGGAGGAAACACCCAAGGAGGGTATTTACAGTCGGAAGACTGTAAGGATGAGGATATATTGCGACGCACAAATGTCAAGGGTATTTTGATGTTTTTTTGTGCTTGATCATAAAATAGGCATTTGATTTTTCATTTGGCAAGATAAGGCTGAAAAAAGTTCAACCCGTTGGGTTTGATGTTTGTGGCATCCCGGTTTTTGGAGGCGGTCACCCCTTTCGCTCTCAAAAATCATGCTATAGCGTCTTGTGAAACGGAGCGCTTTTGCAGCGCTGGCGAGATAACTGGAGAGATCATGCGCCCCGATAAGACATTTTTTGATCGCCTGGCTGAGAGTGCGAAAGTGGAAACTCTGCCACGGTTTCGCTCCGGTCTGAATGTGGTCAACAAGGAGGCGGGTGGTTATGATCCTGTCACAGAAGGCGATCAGGCGGCTGAGACGGCCATTCGAGCGTTGATTGAGGCCCAATTTCCAGACCACGGGATTTTGGGTGAGGAGCATGGTAACATTGGTCTGGGTCGTGACAGCGTCTGGGTGATTGATCCGATTGATGGCACGCGAGCGTTTATTTCGGGCCTGCCGACGTGGGGCACGCTGATTGGCTTTCAGGAAAAAGGCCTTGCCGTGATGGGCGTGATGGATCAGCCGTTTACCGGCGAGCGCTATTTTGCTGATGGTGAAAAAGCCTGGTATCGCGGCCCGGATGGTGAACGGCAGATCAGAACGCGGGCCTGCTCTGATTTGTCCGATGCTGTTCTTTACACCACATCGCCGGATATTTTTCTCGAAGACGAGCGCGCCTGTTTTGATGCCGTGCGGGCCAAGGTGCGGCTGACCCGCTATGGGGTGGATTGCTACGCCTATGCGCTTTTGGCCGCAGGTTTTGTGGATCTGGTGATTGAAACCGGCTTGAAGCCCTATGATGTGGGCGCGCTGATTCCGCTCATCGAACAGGCAGGCGGCATGATCACCACATGGGATGGCGGACGCCCGGAAGCGGGTGGCAAAATTATCGCGGCCAGCTCAAAGGCTGTTTATGATCAGGCTCTTGCCATGCTTCAGGCATAGGGCCTCACAGGACGCGACGCGCGTATTTCTGGGCTTCGCACCCCCTCATCCGGCTGCCGCCACCTTCTCCCCGCAGGGGAGAAGACGGAAAGAACAGCAACGCTCATGGGTTCCTCGCCCCAGCGGGGAGAGGTCCGCCGAGCAAAGCGGAGGCGGGGTGAGGGGGTGCCAAGCACTCAATGCTAAAATGTCGTGGCTAAAATGTCGTGTACTCTGGATTCCGATTTTCGGACCGCTGTAATCCTAAAGCCTGTCGCAGTGAATAGGATTCACTGCGACAGGCTTTAGCTCTTTGTTTTTCGCATGGACGTTATCGTTTTATTGAGGGCAATAAAACGCGACATGCTTTAATCCGGGGTGCGTTCATCTGGCTCCAGCCCGTTTGCGGTCCATTGCTCTGTTGCGTCGCTGCCGGGGATAAATGCGTGAATGGCGGCCAGCGCCTGTTGGCGATAGCGGTCTTCTTCCTGAAGCAGTTCGTGGCGGGCACCCGGCACGGACAGCAATTGTCCGGCCCGAAAATGCCGGGCGAGATGCTCTTGTGCGCTAAACGGCACAACGCCATCCAGCATCGGGGCCAGCAGCAGGGTTGGAATGGTGATTTGTGTCAGATGCGCCGGATCATTCACCCGCTCGATCGCCTTGCCGCATTCATGCAGCCAGCGGGCCGTCGGTGGTCCCAGTGCGAGTTCTGGCACGGCGGCGTTAATGGCGATGTTGCGCTCAAATCTCAGCCTGTCTGCTGTCAGGACATTGGTGGCAAAGCTTGGCGGCTTGCCTGATGATGGTGTGGCGATATTGCCAAGCCCAACCCAGGAGAGAAGGCGCGCTATGGCGAAGATTTTTTTTGCCGACATGGCCTCGCCATGCAGGCCCACAAATGGCGCTGACAGCACCAGCCGGGAAATGCGCCCCGATAGCCGCGGCGCGGCTGACAGGGCAATCAACCCGCCGGTGGAATGGGCAATCATATAGAGCGGCACGCGCGCATCCGGCAGCACCACTTTTTCCAGAAACTGCTCCAGGTCACGCTCATAGTCGGAAAACCGCCGCACATGCCCATGATTTTTGCCTTTCAGCACACGATCAGACAGGCCCTGACCGCGCAGATCAAAGGTGGCAACCCACAGTCCGGCCTTGGTGAGATCGCGGATGGTTTCGAAATATTTCTCGATGGATTCCGTGCGGCCATGCACCAGCACCACGGTGCCCTTGGCCGGGGTGATCTCGCTTTTGAAAATCGCGTACCGCAATCTCAATCCGTCATGGGCGGCAAAGTAGCCGGAGATGTGGTTGTCGGGAAGGGGGTTGCCCGGCAGATCGTGCAGCACTGTATCCATGCAAGGTTTCCCAAACAGCGAAATCTACCTTTTTCATAAGCGGGCAGGGTGTCCGGGTCAAAGAAAAAAGCCGGATTGGCATGCATGTCCATGCGTGCCGATCCGGCCCAAAACACTGAAGACGCAGGGACGAATTCTTCAGTTACCAGAGATACCTCTGACGTTGCTGAGGCTATAGGGCGGTGGCTGAACGAAAACAAAATTGCTCGTTCATGAAAAATTCAGCCGAGGCATCGGGTTTTGAAATTTCCTCTTGAACTTCCGAATTGGCATTCCCATCTCTGTTTTGCGGGTGCCAGAAGGGCCCGCAAAACCGGAAACTGCCGCCACTTTCGGGGCATTTCCATGATTGATTTCGCAACCGTTGCTTCTAGGAGGACACCTATGCGTCACGTTGATTTCTCCCCACTCTATCGTTCCACCGTTGGCTTTGATCGGCTGTTCACCATGCTCGACAGCCTTGGCCAGCCAGAGGCCGCCCAGAGCTATCCGCCCTATAATATTGAGCGCACCGGCGACAACACCTACCGCATCACCATGGCCGTCGCGGGCTTTGATGAAAGCGAGTTGAGCATTGAGGCCCATGCCCACGTGCTGGCGGTGAAGGGTGAGAAGGCTCAGGAAGACCAGACAGAGCAGACCGAATTTCTCTATCGCGGCATTGCCAAGCGCGGCTTTGAGCGCCGCTTCCAGCTGGCAGACCATGTCGAGGTCAAGAATGCCTCGCTGAAAAATGGCTTGCTGCACATTGACCTTTTGCGCAACATTCCCGAAGCCATGAAGCCGCGCCGGATTGCCATTTCCGCTGATCCGGTCAATGCGCCCAAGGCCATTGAGGCGCATGTGGTCTAACTGTTTGGTTAGGTGATGAGTCTGCCCCTTGCTTTGTCGTCATCCTCGGGCTTGTCCCGAGGATCTGCCGCGCTGAATAAGCAATTGACGTTATTGATGAAAATGAACCTGGTTAGATGCTCGGCACAAGGCCGAGCATGACGTCGAGGGTGTGGGAAGCTTTGTCAACAGTTTGAGGGCGGCCAATAGCCGCCCTTTTTGCATTATAATATAGCCAAAAACTGATCGACCTCATCTGCCGTGGTGGCAAAGCTGGTGACGAGACGGATGAGGGTTTCATCCTTGCCGACCATGTCCGGCGTTTCGCGCGGCGGCAGCCAGTCGTAGAATTTTGCGCCCTTGTCCTGGGCGGCCTTGGCGGTCTGCTTTTCAAGAATGGCGAACACTTCATTGCCGTTGGTGTTCCAAGCCAGTCGCGCCTTGTTGCTGCCGGTGAGGCCAGCGCGGAGCCGATCTGACATGGCGTTGGCATGGCGGGCCATATCCAGCCAGAGATCGTCCTTGAAATAGGCATCGAGCTGGGCCGAGATAAATCGGGTTTTGGAAAACAGTTGTGCCGAACGCTTGCGGATATAGGGCATTTCTTCGGCCATTTCGGGCTTGAAAAACACGATGGCTTCTGCACACCAGCAGCCGTTTTTGGTGGCCCCAAAGGAGAGAATGTCTACGCCGCGCTTCCAGGTCATTTCGGCGGGTGTGGTATCCAGCGCCACCAGCGCATTGGCAAAGCGGGCACCATCCATATGGAGCGGTAAGGATTTTGCACGGGCAATGGCGCTGATTGCGGAAATTTCATCCAGGCTGTAGACTGTGCCCGCCTCGGTGGCCTGCGTGATGGTGATGGCCATGGGGCGGCCCTGATGCACGGAGGGCACATCAAAGCGCGACACCGCCGTGTGCAGCGCCCCCAAATCCATTTTGCCATCCGGGCCTTCGACAGGATAAAGACGGCTGGCATTGGCAAGATATTCGGGCGCGCCCCCTTCGTCTGCATTTACATGGGCGTCGGAATGGCAAAACGTAACGCCACCTGCGCGGGATACGCTGGCCAGAGCCAATGAATTGGCAGCCGTGCCGGTGGCGACGAAAAACACGGCGACTTCGCGCTCAAAGATCGTGTTGAATTCCGCCTCAATGCGCCGATCAAGATCGCTGGTGCCATAGGCGCTGGCAAAACCGGAGGCTTCTCGGGCGAGGTGCTCAGTAATGGCGGGATGGGCACCGGCCCAATTGTCCGAGGCAAAGAACATCGATGGTTTCCTGACATGTAGTGACGGGCATGGTGACGGGTGAGTGATGGTGCCAAGCTTTAAGCATTTTTCAGATCGGTTCAATCTGTTCTCTTCGCTCAATAGGGGCTTGGGACCAAACTGCAATTTGCACGATGATTATCGCATCTGCGCGACATAAAAGAACAGGATGTGTGGGTTTTTCGATGTTTTATGTCGCGTAGGCGTTCAAGTTTTTGCATCGCTCCCTTGCGAAGGTGCGATGTTTCTGGCATATAGGTTGCGAAAATAGGTCATTATAGTTGACCTAATTTCTGGAAATGCGAAGCGGAAAATTCCTTTTCGCGCTCTGGCCTGCCGCTTGAAAGATGTGAGAAATTGGCCGCTGTGGCGGCAATTTTGCAGTGATTTCAAAGAAACGGATAGGTCAATCTTGCGACCTTATTGGAGCGATCCGGTGGGCAAAAGGTGCGAAGGGGCGGTGCGGAGCGTTCTGGAAGCTGTCAAATGGCTGTGTGCTGGATCGTGCAAACTGTGTGCGACGGCTCAACTGGAGGGAAGACAATGACGAAGATGACCCCATCCGAAGGGATTGTAGCGGCTCATGGTGCAGACGTGAAAACGGATGCCCGTCGAACTCCCATCCGCTATGGCCTGCCACAGGCGCAAGGCCTCTACAACCCTGCCAATGAGCATGATGCTTGCGGCGTTGGCTTTATTGCCCATATGAAGGGCCAGAAGTCGCACCAGATCGTCAAGGATGGTCTGTTCATTCTGGAAAACCTCACCCATCGCGGTGCGGTGGGTGCAGACCCGCTGATGGGCGACGGCGCGGGCATTCTGGTGCAGATCCCGGATCGTTTCTTCCGCGAGGAAATGGCAGCCCAAGGCATTACCCTGCCCAAGGCCGGTGAATATGCTGTGGGTCATTTCTTCTTTCCACAGGATGAGCAGCAGATTGCTCATTTCAAAAAGGTTATCACCGATGTCTGTCTCGCCGAAGGCCAGCATCTGATTGGCTATCGTGATGTTCCGGTGGACAATTCTTCGCTGTCCAAGGCTCCCGATATTGCTGCCACCGAACCACGCCATATTCAGGTGTTCATCGGCGCTGGCCGTGATGCGGCGACCCAAGAGGCGTTTGAGCGCCGCCTGTTTCTGCTGCGCAAGGTGATTTCCAACCGGATTTATGATGAGTTTGGCGGCGAAGACACCGGCTTCTATCCGGTGTCGCTGTCGTCCTCGACCATTGTTTATAAGGGCATGTTCCTCGCCTATCAGGTGGGGGCCTATTATAAGGACTTGGCCGATCCACGCTTTGAATCGGCTGTTGCTCTTGTGCACCAGCGCTTTTCCACCAACACCTTCCCATCGTGGAAGCTGGCGCATCCTTACCGCATGGTGGCCCACAACGGCGAAATCAACACGCTGCGCGGCAACGTCAACTGGATGGCGGCGCGTCAGGCCTCGGTATCCTCGCCGCTGTTTGGCGATGATATTTCCAAGCTCTGGCCGATTTCCTACGAAGGCCAGTCTGATACGGCCTGTTTTGATAACGCCCTCGAGTTCTTGATGCGCGGTGGCTATTCCATGGCCCATGCCGTGATGATGCTGATCCCCGAAGCCTGGGCTGGCAACCAGCTGATGGGCAAGGAGCGCAAGGCGTTTTACGAATATCACGCAGCCCTGATGGAGCCATGGGATGGCCCAGCCGCCGTTGCCTTCACCGATGGCAAGCAGATTGGCGCAACGCTGGACCGTAACGGTCTGCGTCCCGCCCGTTATTTGGTCACGGATGATGACCGGATTATTCTGGCATCCGAGGCTGGCACATTGCCAGTTCCAGAGGAGAAGATCGTCAAGAAGTGGCGTTTGCAGCCGGGCAAGATGCTGCTGATTGATATGGAAAAGGGCGCAATCATTTCCGATGAGGACGTGAAGAGCAGCCTTGCCACCAAGCATCCTTACCGCACATGGTTGGATCGCACCCAGCTCATTCTGGAAGACCTCAACCCGGTTGAGCCGCGCGCGCTGCGTCGTGATGTGTCCTTGCTCGACCGTCAGCAGGCCTTTGGTTACACCACCGAAGACACCCGCATCCTGATGTCGCCGATGGCAACCACGGGTCAGGAAGCCATTGGCTCGATGGGCACGGATACGCCGATTTCGGCGATGTCGTCGAAGTCGAAGGTGCTCTACACCTATTTCAAGCAGAATTTTGCGCAGGTCACCAACCCGCCAATTGACCCGATCCGTGAAGAACTGGTGATGAGCCTTGTGTCCTTCATCGGTCCTCGTCCGAACATTCTGGATCACGAGGGTGCAGCCAACGCCAAGCGTCTGGAAGTGCGCCAGCCGATTTTGACCAATGGCGATCTGGAAAAAATCCGCTCGATTGGCCATACCGAAGACCGTTTCGACACCAAGACTCTTGACTTCACCTATGATGTCGAGCGCGGTGCGGAAGGCATGCCGGATATGCTGGATCGCTTGTGCGAGCGGGCAGAAGCGGCTGTGCGCGGCGGCTATAACATCATCGTGCTGTCTGACCGTCAGATTGGCCCGGATCGCATTGCCATTCCGGCACTGCTGGCAACCGCTGCCGTGCACCATCACCTGATCCGCAAGGGTCTTCGCACCTCTGTGGGTCTGGTGGTCGAATCGGGCGAGCCGCGCGAAGTGCATCACTTCTGCTGTCTCGCAGGCTATGGTGCCGAAGCCATCAACCCCTATCTGGCCTTTGACACATTGCTGGACATGCACAAGCACGGCGAATTTCCCAAGGAAGTCGATGCCAGCGAAGTGGTCTATCGCTATATCAAGGCGGTGGGGAAGGGCATTCTCAAGGTCATGTCCAAAATGGGCATTTCCACCTATCAGTCCTATTGTGGCGCGCAGATTTTTGATGCCATTGGCCTGAATTCCGAGCTGATTGAGAAGTATTTCTTCGGCACGGCGTCGAACATTGAAGGCATTGGCCTTGCGGAAATCGCGGAAGAAACTGTGGCCCGCCACCATGCGGCCTTCGGCAAAGATCCGATTCTGGCCAACACGCTCGATATCGGTGGTGAATATGCTTACCGTATTCGCGGTGAAAACCATGCCTGGAGCCCGGATTCGATTGCCACGCTGCAACACGCCGTGCGCGGCAACAGCCAGGAACGCTACCGCGAATTTGCCGAGCTGGTAAATGAAAGCTCGCTGCGGATGAACACCATTCGCGGTCTGTTCAAGATCAAGAAGGCTGCCGATCAGGGTCGTGCGCCAGTGTCGATTGATGAGGTCGAGCCAGCGGCTGACATCGTCAAGCGCTTCTCGACGGGCGCGATGTCGTTCGGCTCCATCAGCCGTGAAGCGCACACGACGCTGGCCATTGCCATGAACCGCATTGGCGGCAAGTCCAACACCGGCGAGGGTGGCGAAGAAAGCGACCGTTACCTGCCGCGCTTCGACGGCTCGGCCAACCCGGAACGTTCTGCCATCAAGCAGATTGCCTCTGGCCGCTTTGGTGTGACCACCGAATATCTGGTCAATGCCGATATGTTGCAGATCAAGGTGGCGCAGGGTGCCAAGCCCGGCGAAGGCGGCCAGCTGCCCGGCCATAAGGTCGATGCCACGGTTGCCAAGACCCGCCACTCTACGCCCGGCGTGGGCCTGATTTCGCCGCCGCCGCACCATGACATTTATTCCATCGAAGATCTGGCGCAGCTGATCTACGATTTGAAGAATGTGAACCCTGAGGCTGATGTCTCCGTGAAGCTGGTGTCGGAAGTGGGCGTGGGCACGGTTGCCGCAGGCGTTGCCAAGGCGCGTGCGGATCATATCACCGTCTCTGGCTTCGATGGCGGAACGGGTGCGTCGCCGCTGACTTCGCTGAAGCACGCTGGCTCACCTTGGGAAATCGGTCTGGCCGAAACCCAACAGACACTGGTGCTCAATGGTCTTCGCTCCCGCGTTGCTCTTCAGGTTGACGGCGGCTTGAAGACGGGCCGGGATGTGATCATCGGTGCCCTTCTGGGCGCTGACGAATTCGGCTTTGCCACGGCTCCGCTCATTGCGGCTGGCTGCATCATGATGCGCAAGTGCCATCTCAACACCTGCCCGGTGGGTGTGGCGACGCAGGACCCGGTCTTGCGCAAGCGCTTCAAGGGCACGCCTGAGCATGTCATCAACTACTTCTTCTTTGTCGCGGAAGAAGTGCGTGAAATTCTGGCATCCTTGGGCTTTACCAAGCTCAACGACATCATCGGTGCTTCGGAACTTTTGGAAAAGAACGACATGCTGGCCCATTGGAAGGCCGAGGGTCTCGACTTCACCAAGATCTTCCACAAGGTCGATGCACCCAAGGAAGCCACCTATTGGACCGAGCGTCAGCATCACCCGATCGAGGATATTCTCGACCGCAAGCTGATCGAAAAGGCAGCGCCTGCCTTGGAGAGCAAGCAGCCGGTGGTGTTTGACGTGGACATCAAGAACGTGGACCGTTCCGCCGGGGCCATGCTGTCTGGCGAAGTGGCCAAGCGCTACGGCCATAAGGGTCTGAAGGATGACACCATCCATGTGACGCTGAATGGCACGGCGGGTCAGTCGTTCGGGGCCTTCCTGTCACGCGGCATCACCTTTGATCTGGTGGGCGATGGCAATGACTATGTCGGCAAGGGTCTGTCGGGTGGCCGCATCATCGTGCGTCCGCCGGAAAACTCCAATATCAAGGCTGAAAACTCGATCATCGTCGGCAACACCGTGCTTTACGGGGCCATCTCCGGCGAGTGCTACTTCCGCGGTGTGGCGGGCGAGCGTTTTGCCGTGCGCAACTCCGGTGCCATTGCCGTTGTTGAAGGCGCTGGCGACCACGGTTGCGAATATATGACCGGGGGCGTCGTTGTGGTGCTAGGTGAAACCGGACGCAACTTTGCAGCGGGCATGTCGGGCGGCGTGGCTTACGTGCTGGATGAAAAGGGTGATTTTGCCAAGCGCTGCAACATGGCGATGGTGGAGCTGGAGCCGGTGCCGGAAGAAGATGACATGCTGGAAAAGCTGCATCACCACGGTGGCGATTTGATGCACAAGGGTCTGGTGGATGTGTCGCAAGACATGACCCGCCACGATGAAGAGCGCCTGTATCAGCTGATCTCCAACCATCTGCATTACACGGGCTCCACCCGCGCCAAGCAGATTCTGGACCAGTGGGCAGAGTATCGTCCAAAATTCCGCAAGGTCATGCCGGTCGAATACCGCCGCGCGCTTGAGGAAATGGAACGTATGCGCATGGGCGTTGCCGCCGAGTAATTTGCCACCACCCTGTCCCGGCACTTCGGGACAGGGTCCACGCACAGGCAAGGCCGTGCAGTCGTAGGCTTTCAGTTTATCAGGACGAGAAAATGGGCAAGGTTACAGGCTTTATGGAAATCGACCGGCAGGTGGCAAAGTATCAGCCAGCCTCCGACCGTATTCGGCATTTCCGCGAATTCACCATTCCGATGTCGGAACCAGAAGTGCAAAAGCAGGCAGCGCGCTGCATGGATTGCGGCATTCCTTACTGCCATGGTCCAACCGGCTGTCCGGTCAACAACCAGATCCCCGATTGGAATGATCTGGTCTATAACGGCAAGTGGGAAGAGGCGATCCGCAACCTCCACTCCACCAACAATTTCCCGGAATTTACCGGCCGCGTCTGCCCAGCCCCTTGCGAAGAGGCTTGCACGCTGAATCTTGAAGATGCGCCCGTATCGATCAAGACGGTGGAACAGGCGATTGCTGACAAGGCCTATGAGCTGGGCTTTATCGTGCCGCAGCCGCCCACCGTGCATACCGGCAAGAAGGTGGCCATCATCGGTTCTGGCCCATCGGGTCTGGCGGCTGCCCAGCAGCTTGGCCGCGCTGGTCATGATGTGCATGTCTATGAACGCGAGAGCAAGGCTGGTGGTCTGCTACGCTATGGTATCCCGGATTTCAAGATGGAGAAGAACTTCATCGATCGCCGCGTTGAACAGATCAAGGGCGAGGGTGTGACCTTCCATTGCGGCGTCAATGTTGGCGTCGATGTGACGGTTGAAAAGCTGTTGGCCGATCATGATGCCGTGCTCTATTGCGGCGGCTCGGAAACCCCGCGTGAGGCCGGTATTCCCGGCGTAGACCTGCACGGCGCTTACGATGCCATGCCCTATCTGGTGCAGCAGAACCGTCGCGTTGGCCGCGAAAACATTGATAGCGTCGGCTGGCCGGCTGAGCCGATTTTGGCTGGCGGCAAGCATGTCGTGGTTGTTGGCGGTGGTGATACGGCGTCCGACTGCGTCGGCACGGCTTTCCGTCAGGGCGCTGTGAAGGTGACGCAGCTGGATATTCGCCCACGCCCACCGCAGACAGAAGACAAGCTGGCGGTTTGGCCATATTGGGCCACCAAGATGCGCACGTCTTCCTCTCAGGCCGAAGGTGCTATCCGCGAATTTCAGGTGGCAACGCTGGAATTTGTCGGCGAAGACGGCGTGCTGACCGGCGTCAAATGCTGCCAGGTGGATGAGCGCCGCAAGCCGATTCCGGGCACGGAATTTATCATCAAGGCCGATCTTGCGTTTATCGCCATCGGTTTCTCTGGTCCTTATACGGACAGCGTGTTGAAGGAAATGAACGGCAAGCTGGAGCTGAACACCGACAAGCGCGGCTCGACCAATGTGGTTGCCAATGACAAGGATTATCGCACCTCGGTGGATAAGCTTTGGGCCGCTGGCGACGTGCGCCGTGGTCAGTCGCTGGTGGTCTGGGCCATCCGTGAAGGCCGTCAGGCGGCGCGTGCCATTGATGAAGCCCTGATGGGATCAACTGTTTTGCCGCGCTGATGCAAGGACGGCATTATGAATGGTGAAGGGGCCGAACGGCCCCTTTTTTTGCTGTCAGGCTGAGACGGAGGAAAAAGCCGAAACGGCTGCACTGGCCAAACCAATCACCAGCAGCAATACGCCAGATGCCCGAAGGACATGATGATGCAAACCTGGGCGCAGCAGCCGGTTGGCCAGCAGATAGACACCCATCAGCAATGAAAAATCCAGAATGATCCATACCACCGTCAGCACGCTGATGCTGACATGGGTGTTGGGGGTGATTGTCAGGAATTGCGGGAAAAACGAGGCAAAGAAAATAATATCCTTGGGGTTTGATATGCACATGCCAAACCCTTTGAGAAAGCCACCTGACTGGCGGGTGACGCTCATTGTCGTAAAGTCAGGGCCTTTGCTGGTGTCGCGGACCATCTCATAGCCGAGATAGGCGATGTAGAGTGCGCCCAGCAGTTTGATGGCGGCAAACACGCGCTCATCAACCACCAAAAGCCCTGTGACCATCAGCATGGATGCACCAATCAGGAGAAGTGACGCCAGATTGGTGCCTAAAATCGTCACCAACGCCCGCTTTGGCCCGCCGCCAAGTCCGGCACCTGTCACCAGAATGGCCACGGGACCAGGAATGGCGATCATGGTGATGACCGTGATGACATAAAGCGACAGCAGAGAAAAATTGATGACCATCACAAGCTCAAAATTTGTTTTCAAGCCGGGTTAAAACAGAAGGAGAGGGCAAGGTCACTTGCTATTTTGTGATGTATCCATCACGCGATAATCATCCACCCGGCCTTGTGGCGGCTCTGGCATAATGCCGGTGGTGACCAGAAGATCGCGGGGTGAGGGGGGCTTGAGGGCCACGGGTTTTTCCTTGGCCCCCAGCAGGGTGTCGCCGCCATCCAGCGCCGGATCGATGATTTTCATCGGAGGTGTGCTGTCCGGGTTGTCTTTGGGGGGCTGTGGCGTGGTCAATTCGGGCAGGCTGGTGGCATCAAGGCGAACAAGGCCGGGGCTTGCCATGTCACCCAGATATTTTCGGGCGGATTTTTCCAGATAAAATGCCATTTTGCGCTTGCCTGCATCGGTCATGCTGATGCCATCTGGGCCACGCAGACGCGCCTGTTGGCCGTTGACATCCGATCCGGTCAGCACAAAAGCGCCGTTTTCATCGACAAATCCGTCCCATATGTCAATGAACTCGGCACCGGCCTGTTCGGTTGCCTTGCGATACAGAGCGTTGAATTTGACCAGATCCGCAGACATGCCGGGGGATTTGACCGGCGGCAGGCCAACCCAGATCAGTGGAATCTTGCGGGCGGTGATCACTTTCACCAGCCCATCCACCCGTTTTTCATAGTCCTTGAACCAGCCATCGGATGGAAATCGTTGGTCGCCCCCGCTTGCCGGCATCTGCTGGCGATCATTGGTGCCCAGCGCCACCACCACAATGGCGGGCTTGATGTCATCCAGCATTTTGGGCAATTGCTTGCGCCAGTCAAAATAATCGTCGCGCACCAGCCCGGAAGAGCCATTGCTGCGGGTTTCAATCTGTGTGCCGGGCGCATCCCGAAAGGCTTCCTTGAGGCCATCGCCAAGGCCACTTGCAAAGAAATCACCAATCACCAGAATTTTCTGGGCATTGTCGATCTTGGCGGGCGCGGGTGGGGCGGAAGGCAGGGCAAGCGCCCGTGGCCTTGGGCTTGCAACAGGCTTTGCTGTCGGGGCCGCTTTTTTGCGGCTGCGGACGCCGGGTGCCCGCCGGTCATCGAAGGGTCTGCGATCATAGCGGGGCTGCTCCGGGGCCGGGCTGCCAAACAGCAGATCCAGCAGGGTGCGGCGGCGCGGATAATCCTGCGCCATGGCCGTGTCCGTCAGCGTGGCAACAGCCATCAGCAGCGTCAGCAGCAAGGTTCCAAGGCTGCGTGTCATCAGATATTCCCTGACACAGGACACGACGCAAACAAAAAAGACCCCTCCCCAACCCTCCCCACAAGGGGGAGGGAGCACCTCGAATGCTTTGCCACTGTTCCTTTTCTCACTGATTTATGATGAAAAACAGCGGTTTGCACAGGCAGCAACAGACTCCCTCCCCCTTGTGGGGAAGGTTGGGGAGGGGTTTTAAAAGGCAAAAACATGTATGTCGTGTACTCTGGTTCCCTGACAAGTTCTAATGTTTGCGCAACACATCCAGCAGCGGTTTCGATGGTTCTCCATCGGCCTGCATGCCAATGCGCTGTTGAATGGCAGCAATGGCGGCTTTGGAGCCGGAGCCGAAATTACCATCAACTTCGCCGTTATAATAGCCCAGCGCCTTCATGCGGGTTTGCAGCTCGAATTTTTCCTTGATGTCCAGCGTGCCATTGGGGCGCGGCCATTTCTGTTGCATCCCGCCATAGCCGGCAATTTCATCGGCCAGCAGGCCCACAGCCAGCGCATAGGTATCGGCGGCATTGTATTTTTTAATGGTAAAGAAATTCGAGGTCATCAAAAATCCGGGACCATGTGCTCCCGCCATCAATTTCAACTGTGCCCGCTGGCCAGGATTGCGAAACCCCTTGCCATTGGGCCGCACAAAGCCCAGTTTTTGCCATTGACCGAGTGTCAGGGTCTTTCCGGCATATTTGCCGCCACCTGCGGGTACCATCGCTTCATATCCCCAGGTTTCGCCCGCGTTCCAGCCGTTTTTGGCCAGAAGATTGGCCGATGTGGCCAAGGCATCGGGAATGGAATTCCAGATGTCCTTGTGGCCATTGCCGTCGGCATCCACCGCATAGAGCAGATAGCTGCTGGGAATAAACTGGGTGTGGCCCATGGCACCGGCCCAGGAGCCGGTCATGTCTTTGGGGGCGACATCGCCGTTTTGCAAGATTTTAAGGGCTGCAATCAATTGTTTGCGGGCAAAGCCTGCGCGTCTGGGGTCGGCATAGGCCAGCGTTGCCAAGGCCTGCGGCACATAATGCAGCCTGTCATCTTTTTCCAGCACAGCACCGTAATTGCTCTCCATAGACCAGATGGCCAGAAGAATATGCTTGTCGACGCCAAAATGCTGTTCCAGCGCGGTCAGGGTGCGGCCATGTTTTGCCATCATTTCCCGGCCGATTTTGACGGTATAAGGATTGACGCGGCTATCGAGATAATCCCAAACCTCTGATTTGAATTCCGGCTGATAGGCGGCCTTTTGCAAAACGTCCGGGTCTGGCTCGCTCACCTTGGCAAAGGCACGATTATAGGTGTTGGCCGTGATACCGGAGGCGGCAGCGGTGGGATAAAAATCGCGCACCCACTTGCGAAAGCCTGCATCGGCATGGGCGTCAAGCGGCATAGAGGCGACCATGATGGAAATAGCAAGGGCCGAAAGGCGGCGGAAGCGATCTCTTGTCATTGGCTTTCATCCGTAGTTTGTGTGGGCCAATCGCGTGTGTTGAGTGCCAGAACGTCGAACAGCGGTCAGTCCAGAGTATGACCATACTCTCAACAAATTCTTTACCAATTTATAGAAACCGCAAACGGATTTGCAATTTCTTCGCAAATCTTTAGTAATCGGGTTCTGTGCGGAAAATGCACTTTGAGAGAATCCTCCAGGAGGAATGAGTGGGACAACAGAAGAAACTTCGTAAGGCCGTCTTTCCTGTCGCCGGTCTTGGCACGCGCTTCCTGCCAGCCACCAAGGCTGTGCCGAAGGAAATGCTGACCGTTGTGGACAAGCCTGTGATTCAGTATGTGGTTGATGAAGCCGCAGAAGCTGGCATTGAGCATTTTGTCTTTATCACCGGGCGCGGCAAAGCGGTTATCGAAGATTATTTCGACATCCAGTTCGAGCTGGAACAGACGCTGAAGGCACGCAATAAAAATGCCGAGCTGACACTTTTGTCCGGCCTTTTGCCCAAGGCCGGTTCGGCCAGTTTTACCCGCCAGCAGGAGCCTTTGGGTCTTGGCCATGCGGTGTGGTGTTCGCGCGATATTGTTGGCAATGAGCCGTTTGCGCTGCTTTTGCCAGACATGATCATGCGCGGCGAAAAAGGCTGCCTGAAAGGCATGGTCGAGCTTTACGACAAGACCGGCGGCAATATTGTGGCTGTTGAGGAATGCCCGCCGGAGCAGGCCCATAAATACGGTATTGTTGGTGTCGGCGAGGCGCTGGAAGGCGGCTTCAAGATCACCGAAATGGTGGAAAAGCCAGCCAAGGGCACAGCCCCTTCCAACTTTTTCATCAATGGCCGCTATATTCTGCAACCGGAAATCTTCTCGATTCTGGAAACCCAGGAGCGCGGCGCAGGCAATGAAATCCAGCTGACGGATGGTATGCTGAAGCTGGCCAAGCATCAGGATTTTGCAGGCTATCACTTCAAGGGTGATACGTTTGACTGTGGGGCCAAGGATGGCTTCATTCTCGCCAATGTTGCCTTTGCCATTGAGCGTGAAGACATTCGCGCACAGATTGAAGAGCCTTTGAAGGCCATTCTGGCCGCGCTGAAATAACCAGAACCTTTTTGCCATTCAAAACGCCGTTGCCCCATGGGGCGGCGGCGTTTTTTATGATCTTCAGCGCTTCAATGTCAGCCCGACGCCTGCCGTAATATTTCTGTCGCTGGTGCCATTGTCGCTTCTTGTGCGCGCCCAGGCGAGATCGGCGGTCAAGTCGAGGGAGCGGCTGATATGATAGGTCAGGCCTGCGCCTGCGGTGTAATACAGGCTGTCCAGCCCGGTTGCGCCACGATAATTGCGCCATGTGGTGCCGCCGGTGAGCCGGGCGATCAGATCCTCGCGCACTTCATGGGTGACAGCCGCCGTCAGCGCATAGGCAACATCGCCGCTGACGCCTGCCGTGGTTGATGGTTCGATGGAGGTGCCAAAGCCAAGCGCCACATCGGTGCCGCGTCGGGGTGACCAGTTGACGGTGCTGTCCAGCGTCATCGCTCCCATGCCGTCCAGCCTTGCATCGTCAAAGCTTGCATGTTCATAGCCAAGGGCAAGTTCGCCGCGCAGTTTCTCGCCAAAATCAGACGCGATCCCGGCTTTGGCACCGTAAAGATTGCCGGAACGCTGATAACCCGCGCTGTCCAATGTTTCGTCATAGCGGCTCTTGCCCACTGAAGCTTCAATGAAGGGGGTGAGGGCTGGCGAAATCTCGTAGCCAAGGCGCGATGAGAGTGTGACGGTATTTCGGTTGCGATCCGAATTGGACAGTGTGCTGCCATCACTCAATTGCGCATCGGTATAGGTCCAGCGCTGAAACTCCAGCCCGAGTGATCCTCTGAGCTTGCCAACCTCGCGCGATACCACAGCGCCGGTGGTGAACTGGTTGACGCCCGATTGTACGGTGGCATTGCGGATGGCGTTGGGGTCGGTGCTGTCTTCTCGGCTGAAGGCATAGCCCGCCGTGAGCCGTGCGGCCATGTCATCGGCCAGATCCAGCCGCAGGGCGGCATTCACCTGGCCTGATGGATCGTTATCGCGGTCGCCTGCAATTCTTTGCCGCCATTTGCCATCGCCAGTGACGCTCAACTCATGGCGCGACCAATCGGAGGTCAGCGTGCCTTTCACCCCATTGTCCCAATAGGTGGTGTTCTGGCGGCTACCGCTGCTGTTGGCTTTACGCTCAACGCTGATCCCCTGCGACACTTGTGGCCGCAAGATCATGGTGCCAAGGCGAATGCCGGTGCCATCATCATTGGTTTTTTTCAATGTGCGCCGATCATCCAGCGGTGATTGGCGCAGGTTGAGGCGGTTGGCATCCAGCGAATCATTGGTAATGCGGCGAAAACTGTCGGCATCCAGCGCAATGGGGGCGTCATCATCACGGCTTCGGCGCACTTGCTCTACGGTTGCTGTGGGGCTGCTCTCCGTATCGCCGGGGTCTGAGGTCGTGGCTGTTGTTGCGGTTGAGCCGCGCAAACCTTGCAGGTTTGCGGCCTGTTGCGCCAGAGCGGGCAGCGGGCAAAACAGCCAGCCCACCGCGCAGGCGAGCAGGAGCGCGCGGGCTTGCGCGTGCTGTCGCCGATGGGCTGCTGCTCTGGGACTGTCGATCATTGCGGCTCGTTTCAGAACGCAAAACCGCAATGCGGTTTTGCTGAAAATGCTCTATGAACGAAAGGTAAATGACCGTGGTTAATTATTCGTTTCGCTGTGTGGTGGTTGATCGGGCCTGCGCCGGTGTTTTCTTGTTGTCACCTGACAAGGTGAATGGACAGAAACAAGCGTTGGCGCTATGGGATTGCCATGAACAAGCTCGATGTCAAACTCGTGGAAGCAACGGCCGTCAAGACGGCATTGCGGGTCGTGTCAACCGAACAGAGTGGTCTGGCCGCTTTGGAACAGGCGTTTGCAGGCTATCTCGCCGGGCCGTTTTGTGATGCCATCAAGGCGATTGGCAAAAGCACAGGGCGGGTGATTTTGACCGGCGTTGGCAAGAGCCATCATGTGGGTGGCAAGATTGCCGCCACTTTTGCTTCGACTGGCACGCCTGCGTTTTTCATTCACCCGGCTGAAGCCAATCACGGTGATCTGGGGATGATCGGCCCGGATGATGTGGTGATTGCTTTGTCCTGGGGCGGTGAAAGCAGCGAGTTGCAGGGCATTATCTCGTTTACGCGCCGGTTTTCCATTCCGCTGATTGCGGTGACCGCTGGCGCGACATCCACACTTGGCCGCGAAGCCGATATTGTGCTGTTGCTGCCCAAGGTGCAGGAGGCCTGTCCGCACGGTCTTGCCCCAACCACATCGACCATGATGCAGATGGCCATCGGCGATGCCCTGGCGCTGGCGCTGCTGGAAGCGCGCGGTTTTGGTGCCGATGACTTCAAGGTGTTTCATCCCGGCGGCAAGCTGGGGGCGATGCTGACGCATGTGGGGGATATGATGCATGTCGGCGATGCCGTGCCATTGGTCCTCGAAGGCACGACCATGCCGGATGCGGTGGCTGTGCTGTCTGCAAAGCGGTTTGGATGCGTGGGTGTTGTTGATGCCGCCGGTTGCCTTGTCGGCATTATCACGGATGGCGATATTGCCCGTCACCTCTCGCACAATCTTGGTGAGCGGGTGGTGGATGAGGTCATGACCCGCAATCCGAAAACGGTTGCCCATAACACGCTGGCCACCAGCGCCATGGCCATGCTCAACAAGCATAATATTGCGGCGTTGTTTGTGACCGATGACGCGGGAATGCCAAGCGGCATCGTCCACTTCCATGATTTGCTGCGAATTGGTGTGGCTTAAATCAAGCCACATCCACGGTCAGATCATTGCCATGGGCGCTCACAATTTTGATGCGTGTACCTGCCGCAAGATCGGGGCCGATCACCGGCCAGAATGTGCCATCCAGACGGATGCGGCCACGGCCCTCGACAATGGCGTCTTCCAATGTGGCGGTTCGGCCCACAAGGCTTGCGGTGCGCTGATTGAGCAAAGGCTCATCACTGCGGGCCGCATCAGAGCGCACAAGCTTGCGCCCCAGTAGAATGGAGATCACCGAAAAACTGGCAAAGACAATGAACTGCACTTGCCATGGCCAGAAGGCATCACCCCAGAACAGCACTGACAGCAGGCCGGTCAGCAGTGCACCGACGCCAAACCAGATCAAAAACATGCCGGGCAGGGCCATTTCCAGCGCCAGCAGCGCAAGACCTGTAATCCACCAGCTCCAGAGACCCAGTTGATCCACCAGCCAGTGCAGCATGGCGCTTACTCCTCAGGCTTTGCGAATGGGTTGACCACAGGTGTGCTGCGCGACGCGGTGGAGCGGGCAGGGGCAACGCTGCTCTTTGCATTGTCACCAAACACGTCGCGGGCAATGGCACCAATGCCACCCAGAGAGCCGATCAGCGATGAGGCTTCCATGGGCATCAGCACGATTTTGGAATTTGGGGCGGTGCCAATGGCAGCCATGGCCTCGGTGTATTTCTGCGCCACGAAGTAATTAATGGCCTGCACATCACCAGCGGCAATGGCTTCAGACACCATTTTGGTGGCCTTGGCTTCGGCTTCGGCCAGACGCTCACGGGCTTCGGCTTCGCGGTAGGCGGCTTCGCGCTGACCTTCCGCTTCCAGAATGGCCGATTGCTTGGCACCTTCAGCCCGCAAAATCTGGGCGTTTCGAAAGCCTTCGGCTTCCAGCACCTGTGCGCGCTTTTCGCGCTCGGCCTTCATCTGTCGGCCCATGGCGGCCACCAGATCGGTTGGCGGCTGAATGTCCTTGATTTCAACGCGCGTTACCTTGATGCCCCAAGGGCGCACGGCCTCATCCACCACCCGCAACAGCCGATCATTGATCACTTCGCGGTTTGACAAAAGCTCATCAAGGTCCATCGACCCCATGACAGAGCGAATATTGGTCATGGTCAGATTGAGAATGGCATTTTGCAGATTGGCCACCTGATAGGCCGCTTCGGCGGCATTCAACACCTGATAGAAAGCGACGGCATCAGCAGAAACGCTGGCATTGTCCTTGGTGATGACTTCCTGTGTCGGCACATCCAGTACCTGTTCCATCACATTCATCTTCGCGCCGATGGTCTCGATGAAAGGGGTGATGATGTTCAGGCCCGGCTCCAGCGTGCGGGTGTAGCGGCCAAAGCGCTCGACGGTGTAGCGATAGCCCTGAGGGACGGTTTTGATCCCCGCGATCAGCACGAGAATGACGAAGCCGACAAGAGCGACAACGAGAATATCAAAGCCAGTCATTTTATCTCCCCAACACCTTCAAAATACTGAAGGGTATGTAGGTCTTTGCAACAGAATTTACCAGTGCAGCGCAAGGGTTCTTCCATTTACCCGTTCGGGTGGGTTTTCAAATTGACCATTGTGGACTATCAGAGCCACGGTTTTCACCACCGGTCGCAGCCTACCCGGATAAAACAAGGACTAAAACCATGAAGACACTCGTCGTCTGCTCTGGCGGACTGGATTCCGTTTCGCTTGCCTATAAAATTGCCAGCGAGCAGCACTTGATTGGCCTGATCTCGTTTGATTATGGCCAGCGACACAAGAAAGAGCTGGATTTTGCCGCCCGCGCGGCAGTCCGGCTTGGCGTGCCGCATCAGATTATTGACATTACCACCATTGGCAAAAGCCTGACCGGCTCAGCACTCACCGATGATCTTGATGTGCCAGATGGGCATTATGCCGAAGACACCATGAAAATCACTGTGGTGCCAAACCGCAATGCCATCATGCTGGCGATTGCCTTTGGTGTGGCGGCGGCGAAAAAGGCCGATGCCGTGGCGGTTGCGGTACATGGTGGCGATCATTTCATCTATCCCGATTGCCGTCCCGGCTTTATTGATGCCTTTCAGACCATGCAAAACCATGCGCTGGATGGTTATGCCGATGTGAAACTGCTCTCGCCGTTTGTGACCGTGCCAAAATCCGAGATTGTGGTGCAAGGGGCGACATACAACACGCCTTTTGCCGATACATGGTCATGCTACAAGGGGGGTGCGCTTCACTGCGGACGCTGTGGCACCTGTGTGGAGCGGCGCGAGGCCTTTCATCTGGCCGGTGTGGCTGACCCGACAGACTATGAAGACCCGGATTTTTGGCGCTCCGCCACCTCCGGCTTCAAAGCGGAAGGGGTGTGAGCATGTATCGCATCACCAAGGAATTTCACTTCTCGGCCTCGCATCAGTTGAAGGGTCTTCCTGCCGATCATCAATGTGCGCGGCTGCATGGGCATAATTACAGTGTTGAGGTTGAGCTTTGTGGCACTGAGCTGAACGAGCATGGGTTTTTGCGTGATTATCATGAGCTGAAAGTGCTCAAGACCTATATCGATGATGTGTTTGATCACCGCCATCTCAACGATGTGCTGGGCCATGACAAAACCACGGCGGAATGTCTGGCCAGACACTTTTTTGACTGGTGCAAGCAGCATTTCCCCGAAACTTCGGCGGTGCGGGTCAGTGAAACGCAAAAGACCTGGGCGGAGTATCGCCCGTGACGGCGGCGGACCAGACAATCCGCGTCAGTGAGATATTTGGCCCGACCATTCAGGGCGAGGGGGTGCTGATTGGCAAGCCCACTGTGTTTGTGCGCATGGGTGGTTGTGATTATCGCTGCTCATGGTGTGACAGTCTGCACGCGGTGGACAGCGTGTTTCGCAAGGACTGGCAGCCGATGAGCGTTGAGGCCATCTGGGCTGAGGTGGAAAACCTGTCGGGTGGTGCACCGTTGATGGTGTCCCTGTCGGGTGGCAATCCGGCCATTCAGCCCTTGGGCGGGTTGATTGCCCATGGTCATTCCAGAGGCTACCGCTTTGCACTGGAAACACAAGGCTCAATTGCCAAGGACTGGTTTGCTGATCTGGATGTGCTGGTGCTGTCGCCCAAACCGCCGTCAAGCGGCATGGAGACCGATTGGGCCGCGTTTGAAGACTGTCTTGAGAAGGCAAATGGCAAGCCGCAGACTGTGCTGAAATTCATCGTGTTTGATGAGGCGGACTATTCTTACGCAAAGGCGGCGAGCGCCCGCTATCCGCAATTTTCGGCCTATCTTCAGCCCGGTAATCATACGCCACCACCACCCGAAGATGATGATGCGGTGATTGACATGGATGGTATCATGACCCGGATGCATTGGCTGGTGGATCGGGTGATGCTGGATCGCTGGTTCACGGCGACGGTGCTGCCGCAATTGCATGTGCTGCTCTGGGGCAACAGGCGCGGCGTCTGATATTACAGCGGCGTGCGCCCTATATGGCGCACGCCGCTCCAATCTGCTGCATAATTCCTCAAATCGATTTCAATTTAAGGAATTGTGCAGTCAAACTGCCGGTCTGGTTGGCCAGACCGGCAGTTTGACTTTTTTGAGTTTTCAGACTGTGCGGTTAAAACTCTTCCCAGTTATCGGATGACGGTGCTGGTACCGTATTGCTGCGGCTTGCCACCGGCTTTGCAGGGCTAGGGCTGGTAAATGCCTTGGCAACGGCCTTGATACGCTCCCGTGCGGGAGACGGAGAAGCGGAGGGGCGTGCGGGCGTTGCTGCTGCCACCATTTGCGGTACGCGGCGTGGCTGATTGTCATTGATCTTGAAATGGTCCAGCAACCGCGCAAGGCTCTCGGCATCCCGCGACAGCTTATGGGTTGAGGCGGACGTTTCTTCCACCATTGCCGCATTTTGTTGTGTCACCTGATCCATCTGGTTGATGGCGGTGTTGACCTCTTGCAGGCCGGTGGATTGCTCCTTGGCCGAGCTGGCGATGGAATGGATGTGTTCATTGATGGCCAGAATCTGGCTCTCAATCGCCGACAGTGCCTTGCCGGTTTTTTGCACCAGCGCTACGCCGCCGCCCACTTCCTCGCCGGATTTGTTGATCAGGGCCTTGATGTCTTTGGCGGCATTGGCAGAGCGCTGCGCCAGTTCGCGCACTTCTTGCGCGACCACCGCAAAGCCCTTGCCTGCCTCGCCTGCGCGAGCGGCTTCCACGCCCGCATTGAGGGCGAGAAGATTGGTCTGGAAGGCGATTTCATCAATGACGTTGATGATTTTTGAAATCTCGTTGGATGCCTGTTCAATCCGCCCCATGGCCTCGACAGCACTGCCAACAACCAGCGCCGACTGGGCTGCGTCATCCTTGGCAGCCGAGACAATCCTTGTGGCTTCCTGGGTCCGATCTGTGGAATTGCGCACCACAATGGTGATCTGCTCAAGAGCCGCAGATGTCTGCTCAAGGGCTGCGGCCTGCCGCTCAGTCCGTTGCGACAGATCGTTGGTGGCATTGCTCAGTTCGTCACTGTTGGCGTGGATTCCATCGGTTTTGGTGCGGATATTGAAAATCACTTCGCGCAGGCGTTCAAACGTGCTGTTGACGTTGGCTTGAAGCTCGGCAAATACGCCTCTGAACTGGCCCGTCATGTTTTGCTCAAGATCACCGGCGGCAAGGCTGGCAATGACCCGGCGGGTTTCACTCACGCCCTGATCAACGCTGGTCAGCAGCGTGTTGATATTGGCGGCAAAGCGGTCCAGATTCGGATCGTCGTATTGCTTGTCAATCCGCTTGCTGAAGTCGCCACTGGCAGCGGCCTCGACCACAATCGAAATGCTGGATTGCAGATCGTCGCTTTTGGCGCGCATGGCGGTTTCCTGTGCATTCAGTCGTTGCACCTGAAGACCATTGTTTTTGAACACTTCAATGGCCTGCGCCATATCGCCAATTTCGTCAGCGCGGTCTGCATAGGGAATGCTGGCTTCAAAATCGCCTTCGGCAACGCGCTTGATTGATGCGGTCAACCCGGTAATAGGGCGACTTAACTGGCTGGTTCCAATATAGATTCCGGCGCCGACGCCAAGGAGAATTGACAGGGCTGTTGCGGAGGTGATCAGCACCATCATTGTCGTCTGGAAGGATTCAACGGAAGATTTCAGCGCTTCAAGCTGAACCTTGTCGGCATCGACAATGGCATCAATCTGAGTCTGCAATTGTTTGCGATTGTTGCGATTATCTTCGTTATTTCCCTGCTTGTTGGCGGCTTCAGGACTGACTTCTTCACCCAGGCGCACCGTTTCACTGCGGAATTTTCGAAATTCGGCTGCTTTTTCCACCAGAGCATTGAAGCTTGCTTTTTGATCAGCCGGGACCAGTTTTCCCCAGGTTTCAAGAGTGGTGTCGATTTCCTTGAGGCTTTTCATCAAGCCAACCCCAAATTTTGCCGCCTCTTCTTTGGTTTTCGAGACATAAATACCGCGTGCTTCCATCACCACAGCAGTGACATAACGATTGAGATGTTCGCCCTGATAGGCCCGTTCCGACACATTAAGAAGTTCACTGGTTTTACTGTCATAACGAAGCGTGACAAAAATACCCATAATACCAATAGTTAGCGCTGCAATTCCTAGTATAGCGACCAAGGAATAAATTTTGCCGCTTATTTTCACGAAAATACCCTCCGATTCATGTGCCGTGTCTGAACGGCCATAGGGTCAGATTATCAGCAAATTATTAAGGCATTGCTGCTTGAGTGTGTAATGATCTATAAATATTGAAGATAGGTATAATTTGTGAGTATTGTCTAATGTTTATTAAGAATTTGAATTTATTGTCTTAAATTCTTTTTAAATTGATTATGATCAGGTGAAAAAATAAGTGTGGACATGTTTGGGTTGCGGCATTTTGCCGCCCGTTATCACGCAGGCTACGGGCGGCTGACGTTTGGGCGTGGTCTTACACCCAGCCCATTAATTCACGCCGCACAACATTTTCCAAAACGCGCATTCCATCTGGGCTATCGTTCAGGCATGGCACATGGGTGAATTTTTCGCCGCCGGCATGGTGGAAAATCTCTCCTGCTTCGCCGGCGATTTCTTCCAGCGTTTCCAGACAATCCGAGACAAAGCCGGGGTTGATGACGGCAATGCGTTTAACGCCATCCTTGGCCAGTTTTTCCACCGTCTTGTCGGTGTAGGGTTGCAGCCATTCTTCCGGGCCAAAGCGGGACTGAAACGTCACCATCAGCTTTTCCTTGCTCCAGCCAAGACGTTCACGCAACAGGCGGGCGGTTTTGTAGCATTGGCAATGGTAGGGATCGCCTGCCATGAAGTAGGATTTGGGAATCCCATGGAAGGAGGTCAGCAACAATTCCGGCTCCCAGTCGAGGGCGGCGTAATGGGCCTCAATCGAATTGGCCAATGCATCAATATAGACCGGATCGTCGCTATATTGTGGAACCGTGCGCAAGGCGGGCTGCCAACGCATTTTCAGCAGAGCCTTGAACGCTTCGTCATTGACGGTTGCGGTGGTGGCGGCCGCATATTGCGGATAGAGGGGAAAGAGCAGGATTTTTTCGCAACCTGCCTTTTGCAATTCATTCATTTTCGATTTGATGGATGGCTGCCCATAGCGCATCGCCCAGTCCACCACCACATTGGGCATATCGGCAAAAGACGCCGCCATTGTTTCGGCCTGATTGCGGGTGTAGGTGCGCAAATAACTCTCATCCAGATCCTTGTTCCAGATGCTCTCATAGGCCTTGCCGACCTTGCCGGGGCGGGTGTTGAGGACAATACCGTAGAGTATCGGATACCAGAACAGCCGCGACCATTCGATGACGCGCTTGTCCGTGAGGAACTCCTGCAAATAGCGCCGCATGGATTTGTAATCCGTGCCATCGGGCGTGCCCAGATTGACAAGGAGAACGCCAACTTTTCCGAATTTGACAGTGGGGTGGTCTGCGGGCAGGTGGTTCATATCAGCGCTCATTTCTGGATGCATTTTGTCAGCAAATAACATTCAATACGTATGTGCCGCCATACAGGATCACTGTCTGGAGCGAAAAAAATCGCCAGAATAAAAACCGGCTGGAATGGCTTCCAGCCGGTTCTTTTGTGGTGCCCAAAGCGCTTATTACTTGGCTGGCAGCGTCAGCTCCTCACCAATTTCAATGTGGTTGGGATGGCGCAATGTGTTGGCGGCGGCGATTTTTGTCCAGGCCTCGCCATCGCCATAGGTGGCTTCAGCAATTTTCCACAGGCTGTCACCCTTTACCACGGTGTAGCGCGTTGGCTGGGCGCTGGCAGCCGGAGCGGCAGGGGCTGGCGTTGCCGGAGCCGTTGCAGTTGGTGCAACGGCTGTTGCTGCGGCTGCGGTTTTGGGCTGGGCTGCGGGGGCAACGTAACCGGCAGGGGTCACCTCCGTCACACGGCCATTGACCACGGGCGCGTAGGGGCTGTGCTTGCCGATATAATCGGCTGTCACCGTTTCAAGGCTTGGTCCAAAGTCATAGGCATTTTGCGCCTTGGTGGCGAAGATTTTGTAGCCATCGCCGCCGGAGCGCATGTAATTGTTGGTCACCACGCCATAGACCTTGTTGAGGTCGAGCGGGATAAAGCCATCGCCATCCTTGACCTCAACAGAGATAATCCGGCTGCCAACTGGCTTGGAGCGGTCGAAAGAATATTTCATGCCAGCGACCTGGGGAAAACGTCCGGCACCATCATCAACCTGGCTGACGCCGTTTTCAAGTGACGCCAGCAGATCGGCACCCTTGAGCTGGAACGTGGCAACGCTGTTCTGGAACGGCAGAACCGTCAGCACGGACCCCATGGTGACCTTGCCAGCGTTGATGGAGGCGCGCACGCCGCCGCCATTTTGAACGGCGATGGTGATGCCCTGATTTTTGGTGTGCTCCAGCATGGCATCGGCAATCACATTGCCCATCGAGCATTCGCGGCTGCGGCAGGCGGTGCTGCCGCCCTCGAGAACGCCGGTGGCCTCGCCGATTTCCTTCAGCTTCATTTCTTCCAGTGGCTTGGCCAGTTCGGCCACTTTTTCACTATAGGCCGCATCTGGTGTCACCGATGCATCGAGAAGCTTCGGTGCGCCTTCTTCCGATTTGACCACGCCGTTATCGTCAAACGTCACTTTCAGCTCGCCCAGATATTTGGAATAGGCGTAGGCCGTGACAATCGGAACCTCGACGCCAGCCGGATTCTTCACCAGTGTTGGATAGGGACCAGCCGCCTTGGGGTCGGTGCTGGACAGATAGGTATGGCTGTGGGCACCAACGATCACATCAATGCCATCAACGGCGGCGGCAATGCGCTGGTCTTCAGGATAGCCGACATGCGACACCAGAACGATCTTGTTGATGCCCTTGGCTTCGATTTCGGGCACGATTTTTTTCAGATATTCAATCGGATCGATAAAGGAAATCTTTGGTCCCGGTGATGATGTTTCACCACTGTCAGCGGCCAGCACGCCAACAATGGCGACTTTCTCGGCACCGAATTCCTTGACGATATAGGGCTGATATTTCCCGGCCACGATGCTGTCGGACGCCGCAATGGTGTTGCCCGAGATCATCGGGAATTTCAGGGCATTGATGAATTTCAGCAGCTCTTCCGGGCCGTCATCGAATTCGTGATTGCCGATGGCCATGGCATCAAAACCAATGCCATTCATGAAGTCGGCCACGGGGGCGCTTTTATAGGTGGTGTAAAACAGCGAGCCCTGAAACTGGTCGCCAGCATCCAGCGTCAGCACATTTTTGCCTGCCAGAGCGGTGCGGGCCTGATCAATGGCGGCCTTGACGCGGGCAATGCCGCCGAAGCACTCATTCTTGCCTTGCTCTTCCTTGGAGCAGGTCGAATCATATTTGTTGATGGCCTCGATGCGCGAATGAAAATCGTTGATATGCAGGATGTTCAGCTCAAAATCGGCAAAAGCAGCGCTTGATGACAGAATCAGCACCGAAGCGCTCAACAGGCCAAACTTAAATCTTTTCAACATCCGGTTGCTCCACATTTTTGATGTCCCCGATTGCTACCCCGGTTTTGTGAAAGATTTATTGGGGCGGCACGAACGTCATCATGTTTTCATCACGCAGGCGTGACCGCAAGTGAAAATCTCACCGCACAGCAAAAAGCCGACCCAAAGGTCGGCTTATCATGTGTGTGAAAAGCGACGTGCTGGATCAGATTTTGCGGCGCAATGAGAAATTGGCACCTGTATCGGTGGTGCAATTCAACTGATCTGGCGACACAAGTGCGCAATTGACCCGCGACTGGGTTTTACGCACCAGCGATGTCATGTTGATCTCAACCAGCGTGGGCGACTGGTTGGTATAGGTGCCCGAGGCCAAAAGCGCATTGCTGTCGGTTGAGCGGGTCGAGAATGTGCCCGCCTGGAAGGTAGAGACGATGCCATTGGGATCGACCCATGACCCATCCACGCCCAACGGCTGTGGTGCCGGTGAGTAGGAAACCTGACGCGGCTGCGAACCCATCATGCAGGATGACAGCGCCAGACCTGTGATCAGGAGGGTTGTGATGCTTTTAACCTTCATGACAGTCTCCTTCAGGCGGAATGGATCAGACGTGTGTCCCAAACCGGCACTTAAAACGTTGCATTGACCATGCCGCTTCGATGATGGAAATGCAAGTCTGACAGCATATTCCGGCGCTATTGCGCACAAGCCTTTGATACAAAACCCGCCGATGATGCTTCGGCGGGTTTTGTTGCACTCATACTGGGCGGGTTAGCGCACCAGAATATTCTTGAACTGCCAAGGATCTTTCTCGTCCAGATCTTCCGGGAACAGGCCGGGGCGGCCATCCAGCGGCGTCCAGTCTGTATAGTGACCTTCCACCGGGCCAAGGTAAGGAGATTGCACTTCAAGGCAGCGCTTGTAATCCACCTCGTCGGCTTCCACGATACCCGCCTTGGGGTTTTCAAGCGCCCAGACCATGCCCGCCAGAACGGCAGATGTCACCTGCAAGCCGGTGGCGTTCTGATAAGGTGCGATTTCGCGGGTTTCTTCCAAGGAAAGACGCGAACCATACCAGTAAGCGTTCTTCTCATGGCCGTAGAGCAACACGCCCAATTCGTCCACCCCATCCACCAGCTCGTTCTCGTCCAGAACATGCAAAACAGGCTGTGCCTTGCCGCCGTTGCCGAACATTTCGTGTAGCGACAAAACCGCATCATTGGCAGGATGATAGGCATAATGGCAGGTGGGGCGGAAGGTGACTTCGCCGTCCTTCTCGACCGTGAAATAATCGGCAATCGATATGGATTCATTGTGGGTGACAAGGAAACCATATTGCGGACCGGGGGTTGGGCACCAGGTGCGCACGCGGGTGTTGGCGCCGGGCTGCTCCAGATAGATCGCAGCCTTGCAGCCCTTCTTGTGCTTTTTGGCGTTTTTCGGCATCCAGTTTTCATGGGTGCCCCAGCCGAGTTCGGCTGGCTGCAAGCCTTCCGAGATAAAGCCTTCCACCGACCATGTGTTCCAGAACACATCCAGCGGCTTGGGATTCTTGGTGCGCTGGGTGTCGCGCTCGGCAATATGAATGCCCTTGACGCCCACCTTCTTCATCAGCTTGGCCCAGCCTTCGCGGTCATCCACGGTGGGCTCTTCAAACTTCAGGCCGATGTCATTGGCAAGGTTGACCAGCGCCTGCTTGACAAACCACGACACCATGCCCGGATTGGCGCCGCATGTGGACACAGCCGTGGTACCGCCGGGATTTTTGGCCTTTTCCTGACGCACAGTTTCGCGCAGCGCATAATTGGTGCGCTCGGAATTTTTCATGTTCTTGTCAAAATAGAAGCCAAGCCAAGGCTCAACAACGGTATCGATATAAAGAACATCGAGCTTGCGGCACAGCTTCATCAGATCGAGCGAGCCGGTATCCACCGACAGGTTGACGCAGAAACCCTGACCTTCGCCTTCCGTTAGCAGCGGCTTGAGCAGATCCTTGTAGTTTTCCTTGGTGACATGGGCCTGAATGTGCTTCACGCCATGCTGTGCCAAAAGCGCGGCATCGTCATTGCGCGGGTCAATCACCACCATCCGGCTCTTGTCGAATTTGAAGTGGCGCTCAATGAGCGGCAGGGTGCCACGGCCAATCGAGCCGAAGCCGATCATGACAATCGGGCCGCTAATTTCGCCATAAACCGGATAGGTCTTGGTGGTCATTCATTCTCTCCTTGGAGGCTGGCTGTCATCTATTGTCGTTGGTCGATGGCAGGTATTGGTCTGTGCCGATCTCTTATCCGGCCTAGATCACAAATCCGCGACAGAATAAAGACGCAACACACGGACGCGCAGATGATAACCGGCTATTTGCTCACAGCCTTATGCAAGGGCCGCAACACCCTCGGTTACGGTGGTCATCGCCACTTCTGTTATATCATAATCGGCAATGGCGTGGATGACAAAAGGATCTGTTGCAACAAAGGCTTCGATCTCGGCTCGCTCGCCTTTGGCCAAAATTACGCCGCCGGTGCGGGGGATCTTGCGGCCAGAGGCTAAAAACCAGCCGCGTTCATAGCCTTGGCGAACCCAATCCAGATGTGCCTGCATGTAAACATCGGCCTGCGCGACGTCGGCTTTATAGGTGAGGGAGAGAATAATCACGCCACAGCCTTTTGTTTTTCATGCACAAGCTCGGCACGGATCAGGCCGCGCAGGGAATTGCCAACAAAAAGCGGACTGCCGATCAGGCTGTCTGGCTTTAGAACTTCTGCGCGAGCCTTGCGTTCGCGGATCAGATCGGCGCGCAAAATACCGGGCAGCAGACCGCTGGACAGTGGCGGTGTGATCAATATTCCATCTTTGCCCTGCACGAAAAGATTGGTGAACGTGCCTTCGCACAGCTCCCCGAGCTCGTTGAGCAGCAGCACTTCATCGGCCTCATCCTTGGAAAATTCGGCGCGTGCCGCATCATAAAGCTCCCGTTTTGAGCTTTTATGGCGATACAGCGGATCATCCGATTTCATCCGGGTTTTTGTGGCCATGCAAATGCGCCAGATGGTGTTTTCTTCCACGGGTTCAAACGGCGTGGCCGTGACCTCGATCTTGCCGCGAAAGTTCATGGTCAGGCGCACGCGCAACGCGCCTGAGCCGCTCACGGCTTCTTTCAATGCAGCTTCAGGCTTGACGGGCAGGCGAAATCCCAAGGCATCCGCAGAGCGGCTTAATCGCCGCATATGTTGCTCCAGCCGCAAAAATCCGGCGTCTGGCTCCCAGCGGAGCGTTTCAATCAGCGAGAAATCCATTGATCACCTACCGCAAACCGTGCCTTGAGCAGACATTCATCATATTCTGCCCGGGCGCTCGAATCAAAAACAATACCACCACCGACATTGAAAACTGCCCGGGACTGTTTGAAAAGTGTTAACGTGCGAATAGCGACAGAAAAGCACATGTTTCCTTTTGGATCACAATAGCCAATCGTGCCGCAATAAATATCCCTTGGGCCTGTTTCCAGCTGATGCAGGATCTGCATGGCGCTGAGTTTTGGCGCACCCGTGATGGAGCCGCACGGAAACAGTGCCTCCATAATCTGTGTCAGGCCAATATCGGGCAAAAGCTTGCCGCGCACATGGCTGACCATCTGGTGAACGGTGGGGTAGGTCTCAATATCAAACAATCTGGGCACGCTGAGACTGCCGACTTCGATGATGCGCGAAATGTCATTGCGCAACAGATCGACAATCATGCGGTTTTCGGCCTGGGTTTTTTCATCCGCCAGCATGGCAGCCTTGATCGCTTCGTCTTCCGCAACACTCTGGCCTCGCGCTGCGGTGCCCTTCATCGGGTGAGTTTCAATAAAACCGTCCTGATCAACCTTGAAGAACAGTTCCGGCGAGCGTGACACAATCACGGGGCCACCGAGATCAACCAGCGCGCCATATTGCACCGGCTGGCGCTCGATCAAAGACCAGAATACCTCTTGCGGCGTGCCGTGATACTCCGCCTCTATCGGCATGGTGAGGTTGGCCTGATAGCAATCACCTTCACGCAAATGCTGGTGCAGCCGATCAAAGCGCTGGCTATAGGCATCCACATCCCAGCCCGCACGCGGATTGGTGATCATCGGCTCATTGCGGGTGATTGGCAGGGCTTGCGCCAAAGCATGATCGGGTTGAGCCGGGGCGTTAAAAACCCCAAATTGCAGCAGCGGCGTGTCCCGATTGGCCGGAATAAGCGGCCGCAGCTTGTCCTCAAACACAAAGCCCGCTTCATAGCTGATCGCACCCGCCAGCCAGAACCCATCTGACCGCGCCTGATCCAGCCGCTTGAATGCAGGCAAGACCTCATCGCCGCTACGCGCCACAATGATCTCCACCGGATCGGTGAAGACCATCGTGTCCTTGGTCTTGTCATTTCGAAACAAGAGTGAAGGCGTTGTCATGCGGCTTTATCAAGCGCCTCCAGCTCGTCAATCAAACCTTCAATCATGGAAAGCCCCTTGGACCAGAAAGCCGGATCGGTGGCATCCAGCCCGAACGGAGCCAGCAGCTCGGAATGGTGCTTGGTGCCGCCGGCCTTGAGCAGTTCGAAATATTTCTGCTGAAAGCCGGAATCGGCATTTTGATAGACGGCATAGAGCGAATTGACGAGGCAATCGCCAAAGGCATAGGCGTAGACATAGAAGGGCGAATGGATGAAGTGGGGAATATAGGCCCACCATGTTTCATAACCTTCCGACACTTTAATGGCCGGGCCAAGGCTTTCACCCTGCACGGACAGCCACAATTCGCCGATTTTTTCTGCTGTCAGCTCGCCATCTTTGCGGGCCGTGTGCAGCTTGCGCTCAAAATCATAAAAGGCAATCTGCCGCACCACGGTGTTGATCATGTCCTCCACCTTTTGCGCCAGCATGGCCTTGCGCTCGCGCGCATCCTTGGTCTTGTCCAGTAGCGCGCGGAAGGTCAGCATTTCACCGAAAACGGAGGCCGTTTCGGCCAGGGTCAGCGGCGTCTGGCACATCAGCGCTCCCTGATCACCGGCGAGAACCTGATGCACACCATGGCCCAGCTCATGGGCCAGTGTCATCACATCACGCGGACGGCCAAGGTAATTGACCAGAACATAAGGATGAGCGGATGGCACGGTGGGATGGGCGAACGCCCCCGGAGCCTTGCCGGGGCGGGCGGGCGCATCAATCCAGCCGCCATCAAAAAAGCGGGCGGCAATCTCGGCCATGTCGGGCGCAAAATTGCCATAGGCCGAGAGAACCGTGTCCTTGGCCTCATCCCAGCTGATCAGCCGATCCGAGCTTTCCGGTAAAGGCGCGTTGCGATCCCAGAAATTCATCGTCTCCATGCCCAGCCATCTGGCCTTCATGGCATAATAGCGGTGGGACAGGCGCGGATAGGCGTCCTTGACGGCCGCAGCCAGCGCATCCACCACCGGGCGCTCGACCCGGTTGGACAGGTGGCGGCTATCAGCAATATCATCAAAGCCGCGCCAGCGATCGGAGATGTCCTTGTCTTTGGCCAGCGTGTTGGTGACCAGCACGAAAATGCGGATATTATCGCGGAAGGTTTTGGACAGCGCTTCGGCTGCCTTCTGGCGGGTGGCCGGGTTGGCATCCTGCAACATGTTCAGGGTTGGCTCCAGCGTCTGGCTCACGCCATCAACATCGAATTTCAGGCTGGCCAGGGTTTCATCAAACAGCCGGTTAAAGGCGCTGGCCCCGGTCTGGGATTTTTCCAAAAACAGTTGCTCGATCTTATCGTCCAGTTGATGTGGCTTGTCTTTGCGCAGATCCACCAGCCATGGCTTGTAATGAGCCGTCGCCGGGTCGCGGGCAATGGCGGCATCAATCACAGTGTCGTCCAGCCGGTTCAGCTCCAGCGTGAAAAACAAAAGGTGTGCGGCCAGATCGGTGAGTTTCGCCTGCACATCACCAAAAAATTTGCCGCTGGCCGGATTGGTCATGTCTTTATAATAATATAGACCTGCATAGGAGCCGATTTTGCCCAGCAGATCTTCCAGAACGTCAAAATCTTTCAGCGCACCGCCAAGGCCCTGATCGCCATCGTGAGAGGCTGCTTTTTCCAGCCGGCCCTTCCATTTGTTCTCAAAAGCAAGGCTCATGTCCTGTGCCTTTGCCAGATCGGCCTTGAAGGCCTCCGAGTCCGTGCCGGGATAAAGATCGTCCAGCCGCCATTCGGGAAGCGTGCCAAGCTCTGTGCCGGTTGCGGGCGCGCCGGTTGCATCCGGTACAGAATGGCAAGGATCATGAATGGTAGTGAAACGCATGATGCAGTCCTTTTTTGCCGGAGCGGGGTTTGTGCACAATGATCAAACCCGCATCCACTCTTAACAATGCTTGATCGTCGTCATAGCATGGGTGACGCCCTGAGCAACACTCGCCCATTGCATGATCGGTGTTTTGCCGCAACACGATGCTGTGCATCAGATGTTATTGTCAGGGCAATGTGTTGTGCCGAACTTTAACACGCTCGCCAATCGATTTCACATGGCTGTGCCAGAAATGGTCTTTTCTGTGGCTTTTGCGATTTTTTTTCGTAAGACTGTATCGAAGCGGGCACTTTGATGGGCTATTGCTAAAATCCTAACAAAAGTGCCAACCTGTTTTTCAAGACTCTGTGACATTTTGCGATACATGGAGCTGATCTACATCCACTGCGTGTCACATTCTGCGGCGGATGGTGCGGCTCAAAACCGAGGCGATGAGATGTTTCATCCGCCTTATCGTTTCCGGATCACGCATGTGGTCGATGTTTTTAACCGGCGCCAGACGCCACAATGACCCCGGGGAGCTTAAATTGACCGCTCATATTCTCGTTGTCGATGACGATCCAGTGCAACGTCGTCTGTTGAAGGCCGCTGTTGAAAGTCAGGGGCATGTGGCCCATCTGGCTGAAGATGGCGAGATCGGGCTTGACTATTTCCGCCGCCATCGCTCGGAAATTTCCGTCGTGCTGCTGGATTTGATGATGCCGGGTCTGACCGGCCTTGATTTTCTGATTGCCATTGGCGGTCAGGAGGCCGATGTGCCGGTGATTGTGCAGACAGGGCAGGGGGGTATTGATACCGTCGTGCAGGCCATGCGCGCCGGAGCCTTCGATTTTGTGGTCAAGCCGGTCACGCCGGAGCGGATCGCTTCTGCGGTCAACAATGCCCTCAAGGTTGAGCAGCGTGATGCCAAGGTGCGCCCCGCCCGCCGCTCCCGTTCTGGTGCCGTGCAGTTCAGTGATATTATTTCGGCAAGCCCGGCCATGAACCGCGTTGTTGATCTGTCACGTCGCGCCGCGCAGTCCACCATTCCGGTGGTGCTGGAAGGCGAATCCGGCGTGGGCAAGGAAATGGTGGCGCGGGCCATTCAGGCCGCCAGCGATCGCAGCAGTCGGCCATTCGTCACGGTCAATTGCGGTGCCATTCCTGCCAACATGGTGGAGAGCGTGCTGTTTGGCTATGAAAAGGGTGCTTTTCCCGGAGCCAGCGAGCGCCATGTTGGCAAGTTTGTCGAGGCTGATGGCGGCACATTGTTTCTGGATGAAATCGGTGAATTGCCGCTGGAAGCGCAGGTCAAGCTGCTGCGCGCCGTTCAGGATGGCGAAATTGAAGTCATGGGCGCTGCCCGTCCGCAAAAGGTCAATGTGCGGCTGATTTCTGCCACCAACAAGGATCTGATTGCCGAAGTGAAGGCTGCGCGCTTCCGCGAAGACCTTTATTATCGCCTCAACGTCTTCCCGATCACCATTCCGGCATTGCGGCGTCGTAAAGAAGATGTGCCCTTTCTGGCCCGTGCCTTCGCGGAGCGCTTCTCTGCCGAGCAACGCTTGCCACGCACCATGACACTCAGCGCTGGCGCCTTGGCGTTGCTGACAGCATTTGATTGGCCGGGTAATATTCGCCAGCTGGAAAATGCCATTTATCGGGCGATTATTCTGGCGGAAGGCGTTGAGCTGACGGAAAATGACTTCCCGCAGATTCTGGCGCAAATTCCAGGCGGATTGTCACAGGATCAATTCTGGTCTGGCGTTTCCGGCCTTTCCGACAGTCTGGCCGAAGCCAGTGCGGCCCAGCGCAGTCATGAGCGGCCGGAACTGGCCTTTATTGATCGCCTTCCAGCGCCGCGCATTGAAGATCGAGGTGCTGCTGCGGACAATATCATTGTCAGCGTTGATGACAGCGGTGATGTTCGCCGTCTGGCCGAAATTGAAGAAGAGCTGATCCGGTTTGCGCTGAAATTCTACCGTGGCCAGATGAGCCAGGTGGCGCGCAAACTCGGCATTGGTCGCTCGACATTGTATCGCAAACTGAAGGATTACGGGATTGATCCTGATGATCCCCAGAAAAATGCGGCCTGAGATGCTATACAAAAGGGCGTGTTCCGTATTCGGGGCGCGCCCTTTGTTTTGGGGGGTGCGTCGCGTTTACGGCTGTGTTATGGATTTTCATCAGGTTGTTGCAGGATATTATTGAACCGTCACATTCTGTATTGCTGAATAAGATTCGCCGGATTGTTAACCTCCGGGTAAGGATGATTGATTACTCCTTGTCAATGGCTTGTTATGAATTGGTTCACCATATATGAATCAATTTTGTAACTGTGGTTTTTTTGCCATGTAACGACCGCATTTCACAGTCATGTGATAGCGCATTCAAGACGTAGTTTCTGACGGGGACGGATTTTGCAGATATCTGGTGTATTTGTATCGCCCAGCGGGCAGGGTGGGCGGTTTGACCGCTTGGCCGTGCTTTGGGCCAGTATGTCCAGATGTATTCTGTCGGCATGTCTTCTGGCTATGATTGCAATGGCAGGCATGGTTGCCACGGCACAGACGGCGGCTGCCGAAACCCGTTCATTGAAGATTTACTTCGTTCATACCGGCGAAAAGCAGGACATTATCTTCAAGCGCAATGGTCGCTACGATCCCAAAGGCTTGCAGCAGCTCAATACCATCCTTCGGGACTGGCGGCGCAATGAAGCCACCAAGATGGACCCGCGCCTGTTTGATCTGATGTGGTCGGTTTATAAACAGGCTGGTGCCAGCGGTTATATCAACGTTGTCTCGGGCTATCGTTCGCCCGCCACCAATGCCATGTTGCGTTCGCGCTCAAGAGGCGTGGCCAAGGAAAGCCAGCATATGCATGGCACCGCTGTGGATTTTTTCATTCCCGGCACACCTCTGAAAACACTTCGTGACATCGGCATGAAAATGCAGGCGGGTGGCGTTGGTTATTACCCCAATTCCGGTTCGCCGTTTGTGCATATGGATGTGGCTGGTGTCCGCTCCTGGCCGCGTATGCCGCGCGATGAGCTGGTCCGGCTGTTCCCGGATGGCAAAACGCTCCATATTCCGGCGGATGGCAAGCCGTTGCCGGGCTATCAGGTGGCGATGGAGGAATATAAGCGACGACTTGGTTCTCAGGAAATCCTGATGGCGGACAGTCGAGGCACATCGCGGAGCAAGCCCCGAAATTTGATGGCCATGCTGTTTGGTACGGGTGATGAGGATGAGTCGGAAGAAGATGTAGCACCTGCACGGCAGGCGGCACCCCCACCTGTGGTCCGCCAACAGCAGGAGTTGACCAATCCATCGCCTGTTGTCGTTGCGTCGGCCGCTCCGTCGGCATCCATGCCACAGATCGCAGCGCCTGTTCCTCTGAGCCGTCCGGCGGCTGCCTCTGGAGGCGAAAGTCTTGCTGTGGCCCTGTACTCTCCGGGTGGTCGTAATGCGGCGGAGGACGCCTTGCAAAAGGTTGCCGCCAACCAGCCGACGTCCATTCCGTTTGGTCGGGCGCAGGACAGTGCTGGCAGTGGTTTTGAAGACCTGTCAGATTACAAGATTCCCGTTCCGACCCTGCTGGGACCACGGGGCATGAAGGGCGATGCGGAAAATGTGATGACGGCGTCGCTTGCGCCGGGCTCGTTGCCGCCGGTTGAGGATGGTGCAATGCGCATTCCGGTTCCGGCCGGGCGACCAGCCCTGGCCGATGCCATGGCTGCCACCATGCCGCAGCAAACGGCTGTTGCGCAGGATCGGGAGCCGCAAACGGTGGAAGAAGCCATGTTGTCGCCTGCGGCTGCCAAGGCTTTGGAGATGAGCCAGGCCCATTCGGATGCGATTGCGACTGTTGCCACGCCGCTTGAGCGTCCTGCTTCGCAGCCTGAGGCACAGGCGATGGCCGTGCCGGAGCCGCGCCCCTATATCGTCGCACCATCTGCTCCAGCAGCTCAGCAGCAATTGGCGTCTATTGCGCCGTCTTCGCAGCCGATAGACCGCCGCTCTGGACAGTTTGGTGATGTGTTTGATCAGCCGAAAGCAACAACAGATCATGGTGCAGCGAGTATGCCGGTCAAGGGTGGTCGTCCCGGCCCGAGCGAAGCCGAAGTGGCAACGCGCGGCATGTCCGGGGGCGTGGCTCTGACCCGCACCATGCTGTCGCAATGGGCCATGGCCAAAAACCATATCGAGCTTCCATCAAAGGCGAGCCGTGGTGGGCGTGTTGTGACCGAAGCAAGGACCATGGCCCCTGCATCTGCACTGCCAGTTGGCTTCAAGGCCGACGCACCGGCAATTGATCCGGCCCGGTTTGGTGCGATACGCTAGAGTTTGTAAGGTTCAGATTCAACCAGAGTACACGACGCAAGCGTTTTGGGGCTTCGCCGCCCCCTCATCCGGCTGCCGCCACCTTCTCCCCGCTGGGGAGAAGAGACCAAGCTGACAGCACTAAATTTTAGATTAATGTGGTAAGAGCAATACTTTACCTCATACGTCTTCTCCCCAGCGGGGAGAAGTCCCCGGCAGGGGGATGAGGGGGTAAGCGGAACATTAAAACGCTTGCGTCGTGTACTCTGGTGGATTGAACTGACAGACACCCAACCTCTTTATTTTCATTTGCCTTATCGGGAAAACCGGTTCCCACTTTTCCCTGACAAACTCTGACAGATTCAGTTCAGACATACGAAAAAACCCGCGTAAGACGCGGGTTTTTTCGTATGAACGAATTGTGTGCCGTGCTGTAGGGGAGCGCCGGTCTCAGGCACTCCCCTGACGTTGTCAGCCTTCTGGCGGGTTCTCGATCATGCCCAGCGCGTGCAGGTACGTGTCGAGAATCAGATCCTCTTCCATCCGCTCCTGCTCATCCTTCTTGCGAAGGGCAATGACTTTTTTGAGGATTTTTGTATCGAAGCCTGTGCCTTTTGCCTCGCCGTAGACATCCTTGATGTCATCGGCAATGGTTTTCTTTTCTTCTTCCAATCGTTCGATACGCTCGACAAAAGCGCGAAGTTGGTCACGGGCGACGCCATGAGCATCAGACATCGGAGTCTCCTAGCTTGGGATTTTTCAGGTGGTGGTGACGTGCCGCGAACTCGGCGTCACGTCAAGCTTTTTCACGGGCCTTTTGATGCGGCAAGCACTATTCCTCTTTCCGGAGGCGTTCATAGTCTGCTTTTTCCGTGTCACGGGCTTCTTTCTGGTAGCGCTTTTTCCAGTTCTCATAGGGCATACCGTAAACATGATGACGGGCTTCGTCCCGTGTCATATCCAGCTCGCGCTGATCAGCCGCATCCTGATACCAGTTGGCAAGGCAATTGCGACAAAAGCCTGCCAGATTCATCAGGTCAATGTTTTGCACATCACTGCGCTGGCGCAAATGAGCAACAAGCCGCCGGAAAGCGGCGGCCTCCAGTTCTGTCTGCTGCTGAGTGGTCAATTCGGTCATGTCAAACGGTCTCCCGGGCTGGCATAGGCGCCCGTGCGTGAGGCGAACTGCTGATAGATATGCAAAGCAGGATCGGCATTCAATGCGGCAAATATCGGTTCAAGCCGGTCAGCCCAGGCGGTAACGCCCGCGTCGTCGCTGATCAGATCCTGCCGCACCTCCAGCAGCGCATGGGGAAGGCCGGGACGCATACAATGGCAATACATCGTATCATTTCTGAGGGCACCGTCATAAGGCTCATTGTCACCCACCAGAATATCTCCGGGTGCGCGCAGAAGATCAATCAGCGGCCTGACGGCACGGTGATCGCTGTCCCACAGAACAGCTGCGTGCCACGGGCGGGGAACCCCCTTCCAGACGGGGGTGTAGGAGTGCAGCGACAGCACCAGCGGAGCCGCGCCGCTTTCTTTGGCAACAGTAGAAATTGTTTGCTCCACGGCGCGATGATAGGGCCGGTGGTAGGTTTCAATCCGGTGTGCCCATTCCTGCTCACTGATCGGATGGTTGCCGCTGATAATGGCACCATCGGAAATTTTCATGATCAGGGTCGGGTCGTCCTCCCCGCGGTTGGGGTCAATCAACAGTCTTGAAAAGCAGGAGAGAACCGCGGGAACACCCAGCCGCGCGGCGAGCTGGCGGGTCAATGCCTCCACGCCGATGTCATAGGCGATGTGGCGCAAAAATGCACTGTCGGGCAATCCAAGCGAGCCATAGGCAGGTGGCAGCCGATTCATGGCGTGATCGGCCAGCAGCACAAGGCCCTTTGCTGCATTGCCGGGGATGTGTTCGTATATTGCAAAATCGGTCATGACCTACACGCTTTTGTGATTCTGATGTGTGATTCTGATGTGTGATTCTGGCGTGGTCGAGAAGTTTACTTCGCAACGCTGCCGCGTTAAACCTTGCTGTGAAGCAATTGATAAAGGATGCCTCCCGAAAGTGTGACGCGCTTTTATGCCGGTTTTCGAAATCAGTTCAATCATGTGGATAACAAAGATCGTAGCCACCATTCAGCCAAACTGTGGGTGAATGTTTGTGTCAAAATTATAATCGATTAGAGTTGCGTTGACTTTCTTGGTTCATCGTCGCAAGAAAGCAGCACAGAAAAATGGAGTTCCGTCGGAAGCCGTGCCTCATTCAAAAACACACTCTTCCGTTACAGGCCCCGGGCGCTTTGCGCGCCTCTGCCTGTTCATGAGCATTCTTGCCGCCCCCTTCGCGTTTGCCGCACCGGCCCGCGCGGATTTTCGCGTGTGCAATGGCAGTCAGAATCTTGTCGGGGTGGCCATCGGCTATCGCGCCAATGATGGCTGGGTCAGCGAAGGCTGGTGGCAGGTGCCTGCGTCCACATGTGCAACCCTGATCGAGGGTGAGCTTAAGTCCAGATATTACTATCTGTATGCGGAGGATGCCGCGCGCGGCGGCCGCTGGGCTGGCAATGTCAACATGTGTGTGGCCGAAAACGAATTCAAGATCGTTGGGGTGCAGGACTGCTTCAAGCGCGGATACCAGCAAATGGGTTTCAAAGAATATGATACGGGCCGGCAGGGGAGCTGGATGGTCCAATTGTCAGATACGCCAGGCACGCAGGAAGGCCAGAAGTGATGAGACGTAATCGTAAAGTAAAAATCCTTGCAACGCTTGGACCGGCATCGCAGGACGAAGCCATGATCCGCAAGCTGCATGAGGCTGGCGCAGATCTGTTTCGCATCAACATGAGCCATGCAAGCCATGAGCTGATGCGCGAAGTTGTCAAACGGATTCGCAATGTCGAGGCTGCCTGTGGCCGCCCCATCGGCATTCTGGCCGACCTTCAGGGGCCAAAATTGCGGGTTGGCAAATTTGCTGACACCACGGTTGAGCTGGAAGCCGGGCAGACATTTACGCTCGACAACAATGAGGCCCTTGGCGACAAAAACCGCGTGTTTCTGCCGCATCCCGAAATTCTTGAGGCCGTGAAGCCCGGCCATCGCCTGCTGATTGATGACGGCAAGCTGCATTTGCGGGCTGAAAAATGCGACGGCAAGAGCATTGTCTGCACTGTGATTGCCGGTACCAAAATCTCCGATCGCAAGGGCGTCAGCCTGCCGGATACGATTTTGGCCTCTGGCGTGCTGACCGACAAGGATCGTGCCGATCTGGATGCGGTTCTGGCCACCAACGAAATCGACTGGGTGGCGCTGTCCTTCATTCAGCGCCCGGAAGATTTGACCGAAGTGCGCAAGATCGCCGGTGGCCGCGTGGGCCTGATGTCGAAGATCGAAAAGCCGCAGGCGATTGAATGCATTGATGAAATCATCGAGCTGTCTGACGCGCTGATGGTTGCCCGTGGTGATCTGGGTGTGGAAATGCCGCTCGAAGCTGTTCCCGGCATTCAGAAGCAGCTCATTCGTGCCTGCCGTCGTGCTGGCAAGCCTGTGGTGGTTGCCACACAGATGCTGGAATCGATGATCACGTCGCCGGTGCCCACCCGCGCCGAGGTGTCTGATGTGGCAACAGCCGTGTTTGAAGGCGCAGACGCCATCATGCTGTCGGCAGAATCCGCTTCGGGCCAATATCCGGTTGAAGCCGTGTCGACCATGGCATCCATTGCCCGCACCATTGAGCGCGAGCCACATTATCCGGGCATTATCTACGCCCAGCGTCCTCAGCCGGAAGCAACAGGCGCAGATGCGATTTCGCTGGCTGCCCGCCAGATTGCTGAAACGTTGAAACTGAAGGCGATTGTCTGTTACACCGCCTCTGGCAACACGGGTCTTCGCACCTCGCGCGAGCGGCCCGAAGTGCCGATTCTGGCGCTATCGCCGGTGATTCAGACCGCGCGTCGTCTGTCTGTTGTCTGGGGTCTGCATTGTGTTGTGTCAGATGAGCCAACCGATCTTGACGATATGGTCAATCGCGCCTGCAAAATTGTGGTTTCAGAAGAGTTTGGCGCGCCAGGCGATCGGGTGATTATCTCTGCGGGTGTGCCGCTCGGGACGCCGGGTGCTACCAACATGCTACGCATTGCCTATATCGCGCCAGACGGTCAATCCGGTATCTGAAGCATCGGATAATATAGCTTCAAAAGCCGTCCAGTCTCTGATTGGGCGGCTTTTTTGCAGAAGTTCTATGGGGTGCTTGCGGCTATTGCCTGAAGATCGCGGGTGCGGCCTGCGATTTTTTCAAGGGCGGCAATGGCAAGATCCGTTGCAACATAATCGGGCTTGTGGCCAACATGGCGCAGCCACACCAGCTCGGCTCCCTCAATATCTCTGGCCAGACCAACAGAGTGGACATTGGCCAGCACAATGTCGTCGCTATCGCCGGTGATGATTACGGTTGGCACTTTGATTTCGGGATAGCGCAGTGCCATCTGGCTGACATAGCCATGCAGATTGGTGACATCGATGGCATTATAGCGAAAACTTGCAGGACGCAGCACAAGGGTTGGTGCGGCTTTGGCGCTATACTCTGCGGGCTTGGGATTGGGCGCAAAAACAGCACTGATGGCGCTTTCCATTCGCATCATCCCGGCAATGGGCGCGATGGTGTGGGCAAAAATCGGTCCAATGACCGGCGTGGCGGTGAGATTATAATGCCAGTCAACGCCGCCGGGCCACGGATGGGTGGCCGGAGCCAGCAACAGCAATCCTTTGGTTTTTTCTGGATGCAAAACGGCAAAGCTTGCCGCGACAGCGCCGCCAAAAGAGTGGCCGACGATGATGGCACTGTCGATGCCGACCGCGTCCATGGCTCTTGCAATCGTGTGTGCCTGGCCATCGGGCGCATCATTGGCCGCGCCGCCACGCTCAGAGTAGCCGTGGCCGGGGCGATCAACAAACAGCAATTCACCGCGCCCTTTTAAATGCGGCAGGAAAGCTGTTGTCTGATCCAGCAGATTGCCACTGGCACCGTGAATAAACACCAGTGCGGGCAGATCGGCAGCATCGCCCGCCGCAACATGCAGGGCGTGGAGGGTCATGTCACCAAGGGCAATGTGTTGACCAATGGGTGGGTGCTGTTTGGTCAGGCCTGCGGCCAGAATTTGACCGTAGACGAAGCTTCCGATCAGCAGTGGAAGGGCGATGGAGGCCGTTAACGTGATCCAGTTCACACCTGTGTTCCATTTGGCCTGTTGAGAGTTTTTACGTGCGCGTACCCGCCAGCTTGTCAGCAAGGTCGCTTGCGGCTTTCTGGGCGTTGCGATCGGCAGGGTATATGTCAAGATAATCCTGCCAGGCCTTGAGAGCTTTGTCGTCGCTGCCTGTTTCAGTGAGAATGGTGGCCAGCATCTCAAGGGCGATAAAATGCCGGGGTTGAATTTTCAGCACCTGATTGAGGTCACTCACCGCTTTGCGATAATTGCCAGCGGCGGAATGAAATGCCGCGCGGCGCGCCCAGCTATTGGCGTCATCAGGGTCCAGCACAAGGGCCTGATCGAGAAAATCCAGCGCTGCCCCGTTGCGCTTGTCTTTGATGGCCTTGTCCGCCCATTGCATCAGCAGATTGACAGTGGCGCTGCCTGAGTCGGCCCAGTCTGCGACAATGGCGGCGGCAATCGCCTTGGCCACATCCGGATTGCGTTCGCGCTTCAACTGCGTCAGCAGTTCATCGGCTGATCGAGGAGAGGCTGAGCGGTCTGGTTGGCGTTCAATCGGCATGGATGGTGCCAGATTGTCTGATGGGGTTTCGGCATAGCCGGTGCCGCTGATCGCCAGGATGCAGCAAGACAGAATCAGAGATTGGGCAGCATGAAAAAAGCGCATGAAAGATAATCTATCTCTCATGCGCTTTTTATCAAACTGAATTTTGCATTTCGTGGCCAGTCTGCACCTTTGTTATGCGGCGCATCTCCTGAAAGGAGAATTGGCAATCAGCCCTGACGAGCTTTGAAACGCGGGTTCATCTTGTTGATGATGTAAACGCGACCCTTGCGGCGAACCAAACGGTTGTCGCGGTGACGAGCCTTAAGCGCTTTCAGCGAATTCTTGATCTTCATTTTACGATCCGCACGGTTGCCAGGGAATGACTATATTCCACCGGGAAGTAATAGATTGAAAAGCACGCCTTGGGGCGCGCCTGTTCAGGGTTGGTGGCACATACCCCGGCTAAACCCTGTGTGTCAACCAAAAAGGCCGCAAATCAACAGAGTGAAACCGGTTTTTCAGCTTATAAAAGCTGAGTGACATGTCCCATTTTGCGGCCCGGGCGTGCTTCAGCCTTGCCGTAAAGCTGTATAACCACGTTTGAGCGGGCCAGCCAGTCACCAATGGCGTTGATGTCATCGCCAATCAGATTGGTCATCACACACGCAGAATGACGCTCACACGTCCCCAGCGGCAGGCCCGCGACCGCGCGGATATGCTGCTCAAACTGCGAGATCGCGCAGGCAGCTTCCGTCCAGTGGCCGGAATTGTGGACGCGGGGCGCCATTTCATTGGCAATCAGCGTGCCATCCTGCATCAGAAACAGCTCAAGACCAACAACACCGACGTAATTCATGCCCGACAGCAGCTTTACGGCTGCCTCACGGGCTGCCTTTGCCGTCTCTGCCGAGATTTTTGCGGGCAGGGTAGAGGTGTGCAAAATGCCGTTCAGATGCACATTTTCGGCCGGATCATAGCAGGCAATCTCGCCTTGTTGGCTTCTTGCGGCAATAATCGAGATTTCGCGCTCAAAAGCGACAAAGCCTTCAAGGATCAGCGGCACGGAGCCGAGCGCTTCATAGCCGCCGGTGGCGTCATCACCTGTGCGAAAGACGCGCTGGCCTTTGCCGTCATAGCCAAAGCGTCGGGTTTTCAGCACGCCCTGACCGCCAAAGTCTGCAAGGGCCGCATCCAGATCGGCTTGACTATCGACGGCGCGAAATGGCGCGGTGGCAATGCCATTGGCGTTGAGATACTGCTTTTCCGCCAGCCGGTCCTGCGACACTTCCAGCGCCTTGGCGGGCGGGTAGACCGCAATCTTGCGCTCAAGCGCATGGGCGGCGGCAACGGGCACATTCTCAAATTCGTAGGTGATGACATCGCAGTTTGCGGCCAGCGCCTCAAGGGCAGCAGAGTCGGCATAATCGGCAATGATCTGCCGGTTGGCCACCTGCGCTGCCGGACAGTCGGCCTGCGGCTCCAGCACAATGGTTTTAAAGCCCAGCTTTGCTGCGGCCATGGCCAACATGCGGCCAAGCTGGCCGCCGCCGATGATTCCGATTGTCTTGATCGTCATGGTGCCTCGTCGGTGGGGTAGTCTGCGACAGCGGCGGTCTGGTTGAATGTCCAGTCTTCCAGCCTGTCGAAAAGATCGTCATCATGCAGGGCAAGTATGCGGGCAGCCAACAGGGCGGCGTTGATAGCACCAGCCCGGCCAATGGCCAATGTGCCAACCGGAATGCCTGCGGGCATTTGCACGATGGAATAAAGGCTGTCCATGCCCGACATGGTTTTTGATTGCACGGGAACGCCAAAGACCGGCAATGCGGTGAGCGAGGCCACCATGCCTGGCAAATGGGCAGCGCCACCGGCTCCGGCGATGATCACCTGAAAGCCCTCATCACGGGCACCTTTGGCAAAGGCAAACATGCGATCCGGGGTGCGGTGGGCAGAGACAATGCGCGCTTCATAGCTTATACCAAGGGCGTCCAGCGTGTCAGCGGCGTTTTTCATGGTTTCCCAGTCGGACTGGCTCCCCATGATGATGGCAACGGGTGGTCTTTCGTCCTGCATGGGTGGCCTTCTCCTCCTCAGGCAATAATGTCCGGAATCATCTGATCTTCCAGAGACGTCAGCCTGTCTTTGATCGCAAGCTTTTTCTTCTTCATGCGCTGGATTCGCAGGGCATCGCAGCCGACCTTGACCATGGCATTGATGGCCGCGTCATAGTCTTCATGCTCCTGACGAAGACGTGCGAGCTGAAGCCGCGTATCTGCCTCTTCCTGATCCGACATTCGTGTGTCCCCAATTTTCGCTGCTGCATCTTCATCCGATACAGATTGTGATCGCGCAAGCTCCTATCATTAAACAGCGGTAACGGGAAGTTAGCCCTGACCACGAAATTGCCGCGCATATTCCTTGTTTTCACCTTAGACAATCGGGAAAGATCGTGTCACACTCCTGTCGCAAACCAAAGAGCTCCAGCGATGGATGCTGGAGGTTGAAAAAGGAAGGACTGAATCAGATGACCATTCAGGCTCATATTGAATCGCTTGCCAAGAAGCATGAAGATCTGGAGGAGAAACTTCATGCCGCCCTTTCCTCACCCTCTACCCATGACAAGGACATTCGTGAAATCAAGCGTCTCAAATTGCGCCTCAAGGATGAAATGCAAAGATTGAAGTCAACACGGCATTAATCTCGAAGCTTTCACTCCCGTGAGAGGCAATTCAGTTGCATTTTGATTGCTGCATTTCTTCATCGATTGTGATGGCGAATTTTTTTTAAAAACAATGGCCCCGAAGCGCCGATTGCCTTCGGGGTCTTTTGTTTTTCGGATCAACGCAGATGGTTGATTTGGCCCGGTTACGACCAGAACTGGTCCAGCCACAGATTGAGTCGGTTGAAACCGGAATTGTTGACCGAGTAAATCCGTTTGGTTCCATCCGATTCCACCGTCACAAGGTTGCAATCCAGCAGCGCTTTGAGGTGCTGCGACACGGCGGGGCGGCTGATGGGCAGGCCCTGCGCCAGATCATTGACGGTTTTGGGGGAACGCCGCAACTGTTCCAGCAAATAGCGGCGATTGGGGTCGGCAATTGCTGCGAAAGGATCGGTTGAGGTCATGGCCAGACGCTACGATATGATGGTGCATTGCGCAAGTCTAATTGTGCTGTTGCGAAAATGCAATTCTGCCTCGATTTAGATCTTTAAAATACATTCAGCAAAGACAGTCCATCCCAGAACAGTTTCAGCCCGGCCAGCAATGTGGCGGCATAGATCAGCGGATAGAAGGTTTGCGGCTGGAGACGTCGCACCACAAAGGCCCCGGCCATGGTTGATAAAAATGCAAGCGGCAACAGGGTCAGGGATGCGGTGAAATTGCGCAGATCAAGCTGGCCAAGCGCCACATAGGGAATGATCTTGATGGCATTGAGAATGGCAAAAAACCGCACACTGGTGCCGGTATAGGCTTTGGGATCGAGTTTCAGCGGCAGGGCATAGATTTCAAACGGCGGGCCACCGGCATGGGCAATAAAGCTGCCATATCCGGCAATGGTTCCCCACAGGCCGGCACGGGCAGGGCTGTGGCGGGTGGGCTTGATGTCATCATGGCTTAAGCCTTTGAGCCGGTTAACAAAATACCGACCGGCAAAAATCACGGTGATGGCACCCAGCACCAGCCGCATGGCCTCTGGCGGAATCGTGTGTGAGGTCATCCAGCCAAGCCCGATGCCAATAATGCCGCCCGGAAGCAGCAACAGCAGGGTTTTGCGGTCGTTATAATGACGCCATGCGTAAAGCGCCACCAGATCCATCACAATCAGAATGGGCAGAAAAATGGCGGCAGCCTGCATGGGAGACACAGCAAGCGCCAGAACCGGCACGCCCAGCAGGCTGAAGGCTCCGCCCAGCCCGCCCTTGGACAGGCCAACGAGCATGACAGCCGGAATGGCGCAGAGAAAGAATGTCAGATCAGGCAGCATGGGGAAATTTCATCTTCAATGGCTGTGCGTTGAGGTGTGCGGGTGTGTTTTGCCGGTAAATTGCCGGATAATGCGGGGTCTGGATGGTTTCATCGTTGTCGCGCTTTATATCTAAAGAATTCTGCAAGAGTGTTGATCCTGAGCGCAGTCCGGTCTATCGAATTTCCATAATTGTGGCGAGACCTTTCGCCGACGACACCAGAAAAGAAGACGGAAACCGCCATGACCGACCCCCAAGACCGCTGCCGCCTGGTTCTGATCACGCCGCAGATGAGCGATGCGCACGCGCTGGCCCGGCTTGTGGGCGATGCTTTGCGCGGTGGCGATGTCGCATCGGTGATTATTCCGCAATATGATCTGGATGATGGTGCCTTTCAGGACCAGGCCGAAGCCTTGGTGCCGGTGGTGCAGGATGCAGGGGCTGCTGCCATCATTGTCGAGAACAGCCGGGTGGCTGGCCGGGTCAAGGCCGATGGTCTGCATATCAACGGCAACCGCGAAGCCGTGGCCGAGATGGTGGAAAAATTCGCGCCCAAGCTGATTGTGGGGGCCGGCGGTGCCCATGAGCGGCACACCGCGCTGGAAGTGGGCGAGGCAACCCCGGATTACATGTTCTTTGGCAAGCTGGATGGTGACATCAAGCCGGAGGCCCATTCCAAAAACCTGGCCCTCGGCGAATGGTGGTCGTCGATGGTGTCCATTCCCTGCATTGTCATGGGTGGTTCTGATCCGGCCTCCGCTCTGGCAGTGGCAGAAACCGGGGCTGAGTTTGTGGCGCTGTCCAAGGCGGTTTTTGCCGATCCTGCGCAAGCTGAAAAGGTGGTTGCGCAGATAAATGCGGCGCTTGACGAAAAAGCGCCACGGTTTGCAGATTGAACGCCTGCATGACCTTTGACCTTGTTGCTACGCTTTTGAGGATTTCCACCTGTGCCGGTTTTTTGCTGGCCGGGTCTGGTATTGGCTTGCACGCACAGGAGGCCAAGGATCGTGGACCCGATCCGGCGGTTTCAGGGCCAGCGACACAGCCGACAACGGGGGCCGATGCAGGACGGATGCAACGACCTGGCTCGCCGGACAAGCCATCTGCCGGTATCGAGCTGATGGAGCGCATGGGCATTCCCCTGCCGCCATTGCCACCGGAAAAGCCCTATACCGGCAAGATTGATCTGGCCTATGGTGCATTTCAACGCGGCCTGTTTGGCACGGCTTTTGACTATGCCTTGCCGCTGGCCGAAAAGGGCGATCCCGCATCGGAAACCTTGATTGCGGAATTGATGAGCCGTGGCCTTGCGGTGAAAAAAGACATGAAGGGCGCTGCTTTCTGGTATGCCAAGGCGGCCAAGGGCGGCGATCCGGCCGCAATGTTCAAATATTCGCTGATGTTGCTGGAAGGCATCTATGCGCCAAAAGACAATGCGCTGGCGGATGATTATATGCGCAAGGCTGCCGATGCGGGCAATGCATCAGCCCAGTTCAACTGGGGGCAGATTCTGGTCTCGCAAAATCCCGGTGTGAAGGGTCTGCATCTGGCTTTGCCCTATTATGAAAAATCGGCAGAGCAGGGCATTGCCGATGCGCAATATGCGGTGGCGCAGATTTATCGCAACCTGCCGGATCTGCCGCAAGACAAGCATGACAAGGCCCGTGAATGGCTGGTGCGCGCCGCGCGCGCCGGTTTTGATACCGCGCAGCTGGATATGGGAATCTGGCTGATCAATGGCATTATGGGGCCGCAGAATCTGGACAACGGCTTCAACTGGCTTCGCATTGCCGCCAATCGCGGCAATGTGGCGGCGCAAAACCGTCTGGCCCATGCCTATGTCAGCGCGCTTGGCACACGCCCCGACCCGGTCGAGGCGGCCAAATGGTTTATCCTGTCGCGGCGCGCCGGGTTGAATGATGCCAATCTCGAGGATTTTTATCTGGGTCTGCCCGCAGAACAACAGAAGCAGGCAATTGACGCTGCCAATAAATACCGTTTTGGCAATCGCCCGTTGGGGCGGGTGGCGGCGCAGTCGGCAGCTGGCAAGGCCGGAGCAAATAAGCCCGATGCGCAATCTGCACCCGCATCCTCCAGTCCAACACCGTCCAATGCGGCTGTTGGTCTTCCGGGTGTTTCCGTGCCTCCTGCGGGTGTTATCCTGCCGGAAAATGATGCCGGTGATGATGAAAACACGGTGGCGGAGCCATCCGCGCCCGCGACCCCTTGAATTTCGCGTTTTTTTGTGGTCTTGAACCGCCCAATCATTATAAGCCAGATATGCAGGCTTTGGCTTTGAGCGCTATCCGGGTGGTGGCGTTCAGCGGCCCCTTTGCAAACAAGATCTAAGGAAACAGTTTATGGCCCGCTCAGCCCTACTTAATGTCATGGTTCAGTCCGCGCTCAAGGCCGGTAAATCGCTGTCGCGGGATTTTGGTGAAGTGCAGAACCTTCAGGTTTCGGTCAAAGGTCCCGGCGATTTCGTGTCGCAGGCCGATCTGAAGGCCGAAAAGCTGGTGCGCGAGGAGCTTTTGAAAGCCCGCCCCACCTATGGATTTCTGGGTGAAGAGGGCGAGGAAATCAAGGGGACTGATGGTGCCCATCGCTGGATCGTTGATCCGCTGGATGGCACAACCAATTTTCTGCATGGAATTCCGCAATTTGCGGTCTCGATTGCGCTGGAGCGCAACGATGAAATCGTCGCCGGCGTGATTTTCAATCCCGCAACCGATGAGCTTTTCACTGCGGAAAAGGGTGGCGGTGCGTTTATGAACGATCGCCGTATTCGTGTGGCGGCCCGCAAAGCGCTGTCAGATTGCGTTGTTGGCTGCTCGGTGCCGCATCTTGGTCGCGCCAACCACGGCAAGTCGCTGGTGGAGCTTCGCCATGTGATGGGTGAAGTGGCGGGCATTCGCAGCATGGGGGCCGCAGCCCTTGATCTGGCCTATGTGGCCGCAGGCCGTCTGGATGGTTTTTGGCAGAGTGGTCTGAATGCATGGGATGTTGCGGCTGGCATTTTGCTGATTCGGGAAGCTGGCGGCTTTGTCAGCGATATGAGTGGCGGCAATGATGCGTTGAACCGCGGTGATATTGTTGCGGGCAATGAATATATCAAGAAAGCCCTGCTGGACGTTGTGACCCGTCCTCTGCCAAACGCATAAACTTTTGCGCCGCATGAGGGCCATGGCCCGAAAGTGATGGGATTTAGCTTTAATTTGGCTTAACTTTGACATAGCTTCCAGTGATCTGGGAGCTATTATGGAGATGTGGCGCATATGAGCGATGTTGATGTAGACGCTCCGGACGCGGATCAGGCCCGGTACGGCTCCAAATTGTCAAGCCCGGCTCCCATCATTCTGACGATGCTGATTTTTCTGATCATTATCGGCTTTATTGCGGCCATTCTGTTTCGGCAGGCGGAGCAGGCATTTTACACAAATCCCGGCCTGAACGGTTTGATTCTGGGCGTTCTGGCCGTTGGCATCCTGCTGATTTTTGGCCATGTGATCGGTCTGATCTCGGAAGTGCGCTGGTTCAACCACTATCAGGCCGTGGGCACGGTGGATAAAGTCGGGCGAGAACCGAAAATGCTGGCCCCGATGCGCTCCCTGCTGGGTAAACATCGCTCGGTGGCATTGTCGGCGAGCCTGCTACGCTCAATTCTGGATTCCATTGCCACGCGGCTGGATGAATCCCGTGATACCTCGCGCTATCTGATTGGCCTGTTGGTGTTTCTCGGCCTGCTTGGCACCTTCTGGGGCCTGATTGGGACCATCGGTTCGATCAGCAATGTGATTCAGTCGCTGGATGCAGGCTCGGGCGGGCAGGGCAGCGATGTGCTGCAAACCTTGAAAAACGGGCTGGCGGCACCGCTGGCGGGCATGGGCACGGCGTTTTCATCCTCACTTCTGGGTCTGTCTGGCTCGCTGATTCTGGGTTTTCTCGATCTTCAGGCAGGGCGGGCGCAAAATCGGTTTTACACCGAGCTGGAAAACTGGCTGTCATCGGTCACGGATGTGAGTGCCGAGCAGCGGAGCGCACCGGATACGATGTCCGCCCAGACCATGAACCGTTTGCTGGAGCAGATGAAGCAGCTTTCACAGTCATCGGCGGGAGCCGATCGCAATGCGGCAGCCATTGCCGGGTTGTCTGATGGCATTCAGGGACTGGTGAAAAACATGCGCAATGAGCAGCAGATGCTACGCGACTGGATTGAGGCGCAGCAGGAAGATGCCCGCGCCATGCGCAAGACACTGGACCGGCTGAACGACAAGCTTGGGAGCAAATAGCCATGGCTCTGGGGCGCAACCGCAGGCGTGAGCGCGGCGGCGATTATTGGCCCGGCTTTGTTGATGCGCTATCGACATTGCTGATTGCCATCATGTTTTTGCTCACGGTTTTCGTGGTGGCGCAATTTGTGCTCAGCCGCGAAATCTCCGGCAAGGATGAAGTGCTGAACCGCCTTAACAGTCAGATTGCCGAGCTGACCCAAATGCTGGCACTGGAAAAAAGCGGCAAGCAGGATCTGGAAGACACGCTGGCCAGTCTGCAATCATCACTTTCGACTGCGGAAAGCGAACGCTCGCGGCTGCAAGCGCTGCTGGATGCGGGCAGCGGGATGTCTGCGCGGGCGCAAGGCAAGATCAATGAGCTGACGGGCAAGCTCAATGATGAGCAGCAGGTCAGCGCCCGCGCCATGAGCCAGATTGAGCTGTTGAACCAGCAGATTGCCGCCTTGCGGGCGCAAATGGCCGCCATTGAGCAGGCTTTGCAGGCCTCCGAGGCCAAGGATCAGGCCTCGCAGGCAAAAATTTCCGATCTGGGCAAGCGGTTGAATGTGGCGCTGGCGCAAAAAGTGCAGGAGCTGAACCGCTATCGCTCTGACTTTTTTGGCCGGTTGCGTGAAATTCTCTCCGACCGCCAGAACATCCGCATCGTTGGCGACCGTTTCGTGTTCCAGTCGGAAGTGTTGTTTTCCTCTGGCAGCGCTGATCTCAATCCGTCCGGGCAGGAGGAAATGGCCAAGCTGGCATCAGCCCTGATTGATTTGTCCAGAGAAATTCCCGCTGACATCAATTGGGTGCTTCGGGTGGACGGCCACACTGATAATGTCCAGATGTCGGGTGCCGGTCGCTATCCAGACAATTGGGCGCTGTCAGCGGCACGGGCGATTTCAGTCGTCAAATTCCTGATTGCCAAGGGTGTTCCGGCTGAGCGTCTGGCGGCAGCAGGTTTTGGTGAGTTCCAGCCGATTGCGCCGGGGGATACGCCGGAAGCGCGCGCACAAAACCGCCGGATCGAGCTGAAGCTGACGGAGCGATAGAACATCGACCGGAAAGTGGAATCACGGTACACGACGCAACAGAAAGCCCCTCCCCAACCCTCCCCCTTGTGGGGAGGGTTGGGGAGGGGTTTTAAAAGGTCAAAAACATTTGCGTCGTGTACCGTGGATGCCGATTTTCTGCACGATGCTCCATCTCCTCACACTTGCCAAAAATTGACGTTCGCGTAAAAGTAAATCCATCAAGCCTTGGGAGGGGATGATGGAGAGATTTGATGTGATCGTGGTTGGAGCCGGGCTTGCGGGTCTGGTGGCGGCGATTGAGGCTGCGGAGCGGCGGCTCAAGGTGTGCGTGATCGATCAGGAGGGCGAACAAAACCTCGGGGGGCAGGCTTTCTGGTCGCTTGGCGGCTTGTTTTTCATCGACAGTCCCGAACAGCGTCTGATGCGGGTGCGCGATCACATTGATCTGGCGCGGCGCGACTGGCTCGGCTCGGCAGGCTTTGACCGCGATGAGGATGTGTGGCCGCGCCGTTGGGCTGAGGCTTACTTGCATTTTGCCGCCGGTGAGAAGCGCAGTTGGCTGCATCAGATGGGAATGCGCTGGTTTCCGGTGGTGGGCTGGGCCGAGCGCGGCGGCGGCAAGGCCGACGGTCACGGCAATTCCGTACCACGTTTTCATGTGACCTGGGGCACGGGGCCGGGCGTGCTGGCCCCCTTTGTCACACGGGCGAGGGCACTGGTCGAAGCCGGGGCCATCACGTTCAAATTCCGCCATCAGGTGGATCATCTCCTCCGCCAAGGGGCGGCCGTGACGGGCGTTGCAGGCACCCGGCTGGCTGCTGATCCGGTGTTACGGGGCCAGCCGAGCTGCCGCGATGCGGTGGGTGATTTTGAACTGCACGCGGCGGCGGTGATTGTGACATCGGGTGGCATTGGCGGCAATCACGCACTGGTGCGGCGAAACTGGCCAGTGGCGCGGCTGGGCAAGCCCCCTGCCAGCATGGTTTGTGGTGTGCCTGCCCATGTTGATGGCCGGATGATTGACATCACGGAAGCCGCAGGCGGGCAGGTGATCAACCGCGACCGCATGTGGCATTATACAGAAGGCGTGAAAAACCACGATCCAATCTGGCCCAATCACGGCATTCGCATTTTGCCCGGCCCAAGCTCGTTCTGGTGTGATGCGAAGGGGGATCGCTTGCCAGCACCGGCCATGCCCGGTTTTGACACCCTTGGCACGTTGAAAATATTGCGTGAGCGGGGCAGTGATTATAGCTGGTTCATTCTCACCAAAGCCATCATCAAGAAGGAATTTGCCCTGTCCGGCTCGGAGCAGAACCCGGACCTGACGGGCAAGAATATTCCCTTGTTATTGAAGCGGCTTGGCAAGGAACCAGCAGCGCCTATTCAGGCTTTCATGGATCGCGGCGAGGATTTTGCCGTGCGCGATACGTTGGAAGAGCTGGTGGTGGCGATGAATGCGATCAGCGGCGAAAACCGGTTGGATGCAACCCATCTGCGTGCCCAGATCGAGGCACGCGACGGGCAATTATCCAATCGCTTTGCCAAGGACGCGCAGATCACCGCAATCCGGGGTGCGCGCCACTATCTGGGCGACAGATTGATGCGCACCGCCAAACCGCATTCCCTGCTGGACCCGGCCCAAGGGCCGCTGATTGCCGTGCGGCTGCATATTCTGACCCGCAAGACATTGGGCGGCCTGCACACGGATTTAAAGGGCAGGGTGCTGGATGGCGCAGGGCTGCCGGTGCCCGGTCTTTACGCCGCCGGAGAAGCGTCGGGCTTTGGCGGTGGCGGTATGCATGGCTATAATGCGCTGGAGGGCACGTTTTTGGGCGGCTGCCTGTTTTCTGGCCGGATTGCCGGCCAGAATGTTGTGGCATAAGCACAGCTATTTGGCGGGTGTCAGCGCCTCTTCCACGCCGGTCTGAAATTGCAGCCGGGCCAGCCTGGCATAAAGCCCGCCTTGCTGGATCAGGCTTTGGTGGGTGCCCTGTTCTACCACTTTGCCATCATCGACCACCAGAATGCGATCGGCTTTCAGCACGGTGGCAAGGCGGTGGGCGATGACAATGGTGGTGCGCGCCTTCATCAATTCGTCCAGTGCCTTCTGCACCAAGGTTTCGCTTTCGGCATCCAGCGCCGATGTGGCCTCATCCAGCAACAGCACGGGCGCATCCTTCAAAATGGCGCGGGCAATGGCAATGCGCTGGCGCTGGCCACCGGACAGGGTGATGCCGCGCTCACCCACCTGCGTGTCATAGCCCGCTTCCAGCCTGTCGATAAATTCAGCGGCCTGCGCCGCACGGGCGGCCGCCACCACGGTTTCGCGGCTGGCACCGGGACAGCCAAAGGCGATGTTATCATGGATGGTGCCGGAAAAAATTGTCACCTCCTGCGGCACAATGGCCATGCGGGCGCGTAAATCTTCGAGCGTCACATCGCGGATGTCTATGCCATCCAGACAGATTTTTCCCTGTGTGGGATCGTAAAAGCGCAGGATCAGGGAGACTATGGTGCTTTTTCCAGCGCCTGACGGACCAACAATGGCGACAGTTTCGCCTGCGTCCACGGCAAAGCTCAAGCCCTTCAACGCCGAGCGCCCGGGACGGCTGGGATAGGCAAATTCCACAGTTTCAAACCAAACTTCACCACGGGCAGGGCTGGGCAGCGGTTTGGGATTGTCTGGTGAGCGCACGGCGGAGACCTCCGTGAGAAGTTCGCTCAGGCGCTCGGCAGCGCCGCCAGCCTGCATCAATTCGCCCCAGACTTCTGACAATTGCCCCAGTGAACTGCCCGCCACCACCGAATAGAGCAGAAACTGGCCCAATGTGCCGGCCGAGATGGAGCCGGTCAGCACGCCTTGCGCGCCATACCACAACACGGCAACAATACTCCCAAACACCAGCGTAATGGCAACGCCGGTGAGAACAGCCCGTGAGCGCGTGGCAACGCGGGCGGCTTCAAAGGCTTCCTCCACGGCGGCACCATAGCGGGCATCGGCGGCGCTTTCGCCATTGAAAGCCTGCACAATCCGCGATGCGCCAATGCTTTCTCCGGCAAAGGCGGCGGCACTGGCCAGCTTGTCCTGTGCGAGGCGCGAGCGCCGCCGCACGGATTTTCCAAAGGCAATCAACGGAAAGACAATGATCGGGATGGCCACCAGCACCAGCACCGAAAGCCTTGGGCTGGTATAAATCATCATGCCCATGGCCCCAATGCACATGATGGTGTTGCGCAGCGCAACCGAGGCGCTGGCCCCCACGGCAGATTTGATCTGCGTGGCATCGGCCGTGAGCCGCGAGACAATTTCGCCGGATTGATTGATGTCGAAAAACGCGGGCGACAGGCGGCTGACATTGGCAAACACGTCGCGGCGAATATCCGAGACGATCCGCTCGCCAATGGTGATGACATAATAATAGCGCAGGGCGCTGGCGGCGGCCATCACCATGGCCAGCACAATCATCATGGCAAAATACTGGTTGATGAAAACGGAATCAGAGGAGGCAAAACCATGATCAATCATCCGCCGCACCGCCAGCGGCAGAATCAGAGTGGTGACGGCGGCAAGGGCTAAAAAAAACAGCGCGGCCAGAACCATGCCCTTATAGCGCATCAGATAGGGCGCAAGGCGGCCAAGAGGCTTGAGAGAGCGGCGTTTTTGAGGCTCTGATGCTGCTATTTCGGACAATGCGACTTTCTCCTCCACGGCCTTGTCGACTGTTGCGCCGGGGGCCTTGTTATCTTTGTGACCTTCATGTATAGGCTGCCCATCAAATTGGGAAGCTTAGACAGAAATTGTCTATGGCTTCATGTATTGAATTGGGTCGGCTGACGCAATTGCGGCAAATAGACCCCCCGGCACAGCAGGAAAAGCGTCATGAAGGCTAACATTCATCCAGACTACCACAAGATCAAGGTTGTTATGACCGACGGCACCGAATACGAAACCTTCTCCACATGGGGTTCGGAAGGCCAGGTCATGAACCTCGAAATCGATTCCAAGTCCCACCCAGCATGGACCGGCGGCAACCAGCAGCTGATGGACCGCGGCGGTCGTCTGTCCAAGTTCAACAAGCGTTTCGGCGGCCTCGGCCTCTAATCCTGTTGATAGATTTCAAAAGCCGGGTTCTGCTGTGCAGCGCCCGGCTTTTTGTTGGATATTTTTCGGCTGCCCCTCGGTAATGTCATCGTCTGCGGTGAGAATATGCCATCCCAGTCAGGGCGCGGTTGCTCTGATCACGTCATCTTTTTCTGTCACCATTACAAGATGCGGCTTCAATGACGTCGCCCTTCCGCGCTATCAAAGTCAAAAGCGGGAGAGCAAACGCATATGACCAAAATTCCTTTTGTCACTCTTGATGTGTTCACAACCGAGCGCTTCAGGGGCAATCCTCTGGCGGTCATTCTGGATGGGCGTGGCCTGTCTGGGGCGCAGATGCAGGCCATAGCCGCAGAATTTGGCTATTCGGAAACCACATTCGTGCTGCCGCCGAAAGATTCGGCCAATACCGCCGAGGTGCGGATTTTTACGCCGGTTGCCGAAATTCCTTTTGCGGGCCACCCCAATGTGGGCACTGCCATTGCGCTGGCGCAGCAGGGAACGCTGTTCGGTCAGGCTGTGACGCGCCAGATGCGGTTTGAGGAGCGAGCGGGGCTTGTTGCCGTTCAGCTGCATCAGAAAGAGGACCAATCGCTTTGCGCGACAATTCGTGCACCGCAAGCGTTATCGATTGGTGGAAATATCGCGGTGCCTGATCTTGCCAGGGCGATGACGCTGGCAGATCAGGATATTGTCACAGAGACTCACGCACCTGTGTTTATCTCCGTCGGTCTGAAATTTATCGGGGTTGAAGTGGCGGGCCTTGATGCTCTTGGCCGTGCCAAGCCCGATCTTTCGGCCCTTGCAGCACTTGTGAAACGTCACGCCGCCGAGCAAATGGACGGCTCGACATTTCTCTATTGCCGGATGGCCGAGGGCCATGTTCGCGCCCGGATGTTTGCTCCCTTCGACAATGTTGCGGAAGATCCGGCAACCGGCAGCGCCTCTGCGGCGCTTGGGGCCCTTCTCACACAGTTTGCTCCAGAGCAGAGTATGACACGGACCATTGTTGTGGAGCAGGGGGTTGAAATGGGGCGGCGAAGCCTGATCACCATCACCGCCAGGAAAATCGATGGCCGCATTGAGGGCGTTGATATTTCAGGGCAGGCCGCGTGTGTGATGAGCGGGACACTTATGGCCTGAGCAGCAGCGAGAGCGACCAGATCACGAATGCCAGAACCGCCAGCCGCCAGAAATCCCGGCGGCGGCGCAACAGGGGTACGCCCAAAGGGCGGATGATGTGCACGGCCATGGCCAAAATCAGAAAAATTGAGATGGCCTTGGTCATTTCACGTATCCGTCGTTTGCGGTCAATCCTTCCTTAGGGAGGACATGTTTTCATTCTACGTACTCTGTTCATTTCGGGTTACTGTGACGATACAGACAATGCAAGCACGTTTGAGAAGTGGATCCCATGGCCAGAAAAATATTTCCCGTCATCTCCCTGCTGCTGGGCACACTGTTTCTGTTTTTGGGAAATGGTCTGCATGGATTGCTTTTGCCGGTGCGCGGCTCGGCAGAGGGCTATTCCAATGAAGTGCTGGGCCTGTTGGGAACGGCCTGGGCGGCGGGTTTTGTGCTGGGCTGTTTTGTTGCGCCGAAAGTGGTGATGCGGATTGGCCATGTGCGTGCCTTTTCCAGCTTTATCGCTGTTATCGCTATCATTGCCTTGATGACCGGGATTGTGGTTGAGCAAAATTCATGGGTGCTGTTGCGGGCACTCACCGGATTTTGTACCGCGGGCACCTCAATGATTATCGAGAGCTGGCTGAATGAGCGGGCCAGCAACGAGAGCCGTGGCGCGATTTTTTCCTTCTATATTTCGGTGACGTTGATGGGGGTTGTTGGCGGCCAGATGATGGTGGCGTTTGGCAATGTGCATACGCCAATCCTGTTTATGATCTGCGGTATTCTGTACTGTCTGGCCATGTTGCCAACCACGCTTTCCAATGCGGCATCGCCGCAACCGTTACGCTCGGTCAAGCTGGATTTGCCCAGGCTTTATCGCAATTCTCCCGTATCTTTTGTGGGGATTTTGTTGATTGGTATTGCCAATGGTGCCTTTGGCACGCTGGTTGCGGTGTTTGGCGCGCGGGTGGGGCTGTCGGATGTCACCATTGCCAGCATGTTGAGTATTACGATTTTTGCAGGCGCTGCCGCGCAATTTCCGGCTGGGCGCCTGTCTGACCGGATCGACAGGCGCTATGTTCTGGCGGGTATTGCGGTGGTTGCGGTGGTTGCTGCACTGATTTTGCTGCTGGTCCAGCCGGTCATGGCCATTTTTCTCATTCCGATTGTTGCAATTTACGGGGCTGCGGCCAATTCGCTCTATCCGATTGCTGTGGCCCATGCCAATGACTATGCCGATAGTGGCGATTTTGTCAAAGTGTCGGGCGGACTGTTGTTGCTCTACGGTATCGGTACGATTATTGGGCCAACCATTGGCGGTCCGGTGATGACCCATCTCGGGCCGCACGCCCTGTTTATTGTCACCGCCATTGCCCATGCCGTGCTGGTCGCCTACGCGATTTTCCGCAGCAGGCTGCGCCCGGCCTTGCCGCCGGAAGAGAAAGACAACTTTGCCCACGCCCATGGTCCGCTTGCCACCATGACAGCCACGCCACAATCGGTCAATCTCGACCCAAGGTCAGATCGCGCTGACATGGGTGATGACGCCAAGGAGAATGGATAATGACATTTGACCCAGATCGACCCATGAAAAAGCCGGAGCATGAGATTGGTTGTGACCTGTCTTTGCTCTCGGTTGATGAACTTCAAAAAAGAATCACTTTGCTGGAGCAGGAAATAGAGCGGCTGAAAATGGAACGCGACAGTAAAAAGCGTGGTAAAATGGCAGCGGAAGCGCTTTTTCGTGGTTCAAAGTAGTCGGATTTGCATCAAAATATTACAGCATCTGTTGAAGACATCAGCGGCGGAATCTGTCCGCCCGGGCCCGGAAAACGATGATTCATGGCCTTGTGGGACACAGTATTAACCAAAAATTATGCATTATATGAGAAAATATAAGCTATCCAGTCCTTCTGGATGCAGGCTTTTTCCCATTTTAGGAAAATAGTCTGATTTTCCTCCCTGTTTTACCTTGAGAGCCGCTTATGCGGCTCTTTTTTTACGTCAGGCGACCTCTGGCAAAACTGTGGGAATTAACCTTTTCTTAAGAAACGACTTGCGGATTTGCGCTATTGGTAGCATCTTGAAGTTCAGGCAAGGATACTTAAAAAAGTCCAAACAGTGGTGGAAACTCCAAGCGTCGCGGGCTGGGCTTGATTTTTTGTCGCACTCTCTTATCGATCGATCCAAACGCAGGCGTCAGCCAAATCTGGGTCCATCGATGTGTAAAAGGATAGTGCCGAAAGCATGAACGAAGTGAATGTGTCAGTGCACCAGTGTGATGCGTAGGACAGGGATTAATGTCGATGTCAGAACTCGGATTGAATACGGTTAGCTTTGCAGGCCGCGCCGCGTCGTCGCCGCAGTTCAAGGTGACCTATGCTGAGGGAATGGGTCTGGTGGAAGAGACGGCGGCCTATCTCGATGGCCCCGGTCGTTCTGCGGCCAAGGTGCTGCCACGCATGGCATCGGTGCTCTATGCCGCAGAATCCATGCGCCTCACCACCCGCCTGATGCAGATGGCATCCTGGCTGCTGTTGCAGCGCGCCGTCAACAATGGCGAAATGTCCCGTGATCAGGTGATCTCTGAAAAGAGCAAGGTTCGCCTCGACGGCTTTAACGTGGATCGTAATGCGCCCGGCTGGAATGATCTGCCGGAAGCCTTCCGCGACCTGATCGAGCGTTCGTTGCGCCTGCAAAACCGCATTGCCCTGCTGGACCGTGAAATCTATCGCCCAAGCGATCCATCAATTGTGCCGGACAACGAAAACAGCGTGCAGGCACAGCTGAACCTGTTGCGTACGGCATTCGACGCCAGCTGATCAACACCCCTTCGCATCAGCGCATTTTTGTAACCCGGTTCTGCCTTGCAGCGCCAGGTTTTGTTTGTGTTGGAGGCAGATTTTCTGTTCGCAGCATAAAGGTCATGCCAGGATACAGCGGACACTGTTCTCGGCTTCGCCACCCCCTCATCCGGCTGCCGCCACCTTCTCCCCGTCGGGGAGAAGATACCAAGCTGATGGCACTGAATTTCGCGGTTGATCTGGTATGAGATAGAACGGAGTATTGCCTCGAATCTCTTCTCCCCCGCGGGGAGAAGGTCCCGGCAGGGGGATGAGGGGGCAAGCGGCATAGGAAAGCGTTTGTTTTATATCCCTCTGCAAGACAATAAAAAACCCTCGAAGACCGATGATGGTCTTCGAGGGTTTCAATCCAAGATCAAAGATGATCAAGCAGCCTTTTCGAGATCTTTCTTCCAGGATCCCTTGGCAGCAAGGCTGTTCATTTCGGCGCGGTGCGTGAAAGCGCGCTGACCGGCAGCCACATTCTCGGAGCGTCCACCCCAGGCCTTCAGAGCGCTGTCTTGCAGGGCGCGGCCATAGGAATAGGTCAAAGCCCAAGGCATGTCGTAGTTGGCGTTCATGGCCGAAAGATGCGCGCTGGCTTCTTCGGTGCTTTGGCCACCAGACAGGAAAGCAATGCCGGGAACTGCGGAAGGAACCGTGGCTTTCAACACCTTCACGGTTTGCTCGGCTACCTGCTCAACGGATGCCTTACGGGCATTTTTGCCATCAATCACCATATTGGGCTTGAGGATCATGCCTTCGAGATTGACGCGGGCGTCGTAGAGGTCGTTGAACACGGTGCGCAGCACCCATTCGGTCACTTCGGCACATTTTGCAATGTCGTGGGTGCCCGGTGCGCCGTCCATCAGCACTTCCGGCTCAACGATGGGCACAATGCCCGCTTCCTGGCAGAGCGCGGCGTAATAGGCCAGCGCCTGGCTGTTGGCCTTGATGGAACCCCATGTGGGCAAGCCATCGGCAATGGCAATCACGCCGCGCCATTTGGCAAAACGGGCACCGGCCTTGTAATAGCTGGCAAGGCGTTCGCGCAGATCATCGAGACCCTCGGTCAGGGTTTCACCGGGGAAACCCGCCATGGGCTTGGCACCGGTATCAACCTTGATGCCGGCAATCGAGCCAGCGGCCTGGATGATGTCCACGAATGGCGTGCCGTCAGCGGCCTTCTGAAACAGGGTTTCTTCATAGAGAATAACGCCGGAGATATATTTTTTCATGGCGTCATCGGAGCGAAACAGCATTTCGCGGTAATCGCGGCGGCTGGTTTCGGTGGATTCAAGACCAATACTGTCAAAACGCTTTTTGATGGTGGCTGTGGATTCGTCTGCGGCCAGAAGCCCTTTGCCGTTGGCAACCATCTTCACGGCGATGTCTTCAAGTCTCTCACTCATGCCATTCTCCCAAAAACGTGAATAGGCCTTATCGCCTAACAGAAGATTATGGCAGGGGAAATGGGGGCTTAAGTCATTGAAACGATTGAAATCGTTTCAATCGTTTTAAAATTCAATATTTTTTTAAAAAAATTAAGCGCGGCATTTTGTTCCATGCCGCGCCCTTATTATTTATCCGTGGGATCAGGCAGTCTTGGTCAAAACGGTGACGCCGGGCAATTCCTTGCCTTCCATCCATTCCAGAAACGCGCCGCCAGCCGTGGAGACGTAAGAGAAGTCATCGGCCACGCCCGCGTGGTTGAGGGCCGAGACGGTATCACCACCACCCGCAACCGATACCAGCGTGCCAGCCTTGGTGCAGTCTGCCGCATGTTTGGCAGCAGATACCGTGGCAGCATCGAAGGGCTGAATTTCAAAGGCACCAAATGGGCCGTTCCACACCAGCGTTGCCGCTTTGGAAATCCACTCGTTGACCACAGCCACAGATTTGGGGCCAACATCCAGCATCATCGCATCAGCGGGAATGGCAGAAACGCTGACGGTTTCATTGGCGGCATGGGCCTTGAACTCGCGGGCCACCACGCCATCCACCGGCAGCACAATGGTGCAGCCTGCGGCTTCTGCCTTGGTGAAAATCTGCTTTGCGGTGTCGGTCAGGTCATGTTCGCACAGCGATTTGCCGACATCGATACCTTGGGCAGCCAAGAACGTATTGGCCATGCCGCCGCCAATCACCAGCGCATCGACCTTGGTGACGAGGTTCATCAACAGGTCAATTTTGGAGGAGACTTTCGCACCGCCAACAATGGCAACAACCGGATGGGTTGGCTGGCCAAGGCCCTTTTCCAATGCTTCCAACTCGGCCTGCATGGTGCGGCCTGCATAGGCAGGCAGAATATGGGCCAGCCCCTCGGTGGAAGCATGGGCGCGGTGGGCGGCAGAAAAGGCATCATTGACAAAAATGTCGCCATTTTTGGCGAGGTCTGCGGTAAAGGCCGCATCGTTCTTTTCTTCGCCCTTGTGGAAACGGGTGTTTTCCAACAGCAGAATGTCGCCATTGTTCATGGCGGCCACGGCTGTGGCGGCAGCTTCACCAATGCAATCGCTGGCAAAGGCCACGGCCTGATCCAGCACTTCCTCGACGCTGGTAACGATCTGGCTCAGGCTCATATCGGCCACTGGCTCACCCTTGGGGCGACCAAAATGGGCCAGCAGGATAACCTTGGCACCCTTGCCGGACAGTTCCTTGATGGTGGGCGCGACGCGCTCGATGCGGGTTGCATCCGTGACTTTGCCATCGGCAACCGGCACATTGAGATCAACGCGCAAAAGCACGCGCTTTCCCGCGATGTCGTTGAGATCGTCGAGAGTTTTGAAAGCAGGCATGGTCTGTTTCCCGTTTTGAAGATCGATACGGTGTTGCGTGCGGACCTTACACCCGTGACAGTGAGAGGCAAGGTCGCAAGAGGATCAGTTCCAGAAATCCGGAATGGTTTCAGCGAGGCGTGGCCCAATGCGCAACGGCGCAATTTTTTCGGCCAATCCGGTGCTATCGGAAATTTCCACACCGACGCCGCACAGCGTGGCTGGGCCATGGGCGGCTTCAAACCGACCTTTCGGCATTTTGGAAATAAAGCGGTTGAGCGGCTCTTCCTTTTCCATCCCCAGTGAGGAATCATAATCGCCACACATGCCCGCATCCGACATATAGGCGGTACCGCCGTTGAGAATCTGGTGATCAGCCGTGGGCACATGCGTATGGGTGCCGACCACAAAGCTGGCACGACCATCGACAAAATGGCCAAAGCATTGCTTTTCGCTGGTGGCTTCGGCGTGAAAATCAAAAATAATCGCGTCGGCCTGTTCCTTCAGCGGGCAGGCGGCCAGAATGGATTCTGCGGATTTGAAGGGGTCATCCAGCTCAGGATGCATAAACACCCGGCCCATGATGTTGGCCACCAGCACCCGCGCGCCATTGCGGGCATAAAACAGGCCAGAGCCTTTGCCCGGTGTGCCCGCCGGATAATTGGCAGGCCGCAGGAACTGATCATGGCGGGTGCAGAAGGTGACGGCCTCTTTCTGGTCCCACACATGGTTGCCGGTGGTGACCACATCGGCCCCGGCATTGATGGTTTCCAGATAAATATCCTCGGTGATGCCAAAGCCGCCAGCGGCGTTTTCACCATTGACGATCACAAAATCCAGTTTCAGATCAGCGATCAGGCCCGGCAGTTTTTCCCAGACAGTCGTTCTGCCGGTTTTACCCACCATATCTCCCAGAAAAAGCAGCCGCATTCCATTATCCAGTCAGGTCTTGAAGTTTTTATATCCACTTTCCGTCAAAATGGCATGCAAAGCGACGTCATGGGGTTCAAAAGGCACATGTGCCACTTCCTGGCAGTCAAATGCAATGCCGATCAAGGTGGGATTGCAACCTTTTTGGTGCAAACGGGCAATTGCACGGTCGTAATGGCCGGCACCATAGCCAATCCGGTTGCCGCGCCTATCAAAGGCAGAGAGCGGAATGAGCAGAATATCAGGATCAACAACCGCAGCATCGGGGCCGGGGCCGCGGGTGCCAAAGCCGGTGTTGATCAAGTCTGCCCCCTCTGGCCACAGCCGAAAACAGATGGTTTGCCGATCCAGAACCACAGGCAGGCACACCTGCGCGCCCTTTTTCCGCAATGTCTGCATCAGCGGCTGAAGATCGACCTCGGAGCGGATGGGGAGAAAACCTGCAATGATTGTCTGCGGCGCGAAACACAGAGCATGATCGCCATGGTGTGCCAGCTGCTGGGAAAGGCCATCTCGCAAGGACGCCGACAAGGCGTCTCTGCGAGCTAAAATTTCTTCACGAATTGCTGTTTTAGATGGTTCTTTAGACATAAATTCTCAAATTCAAGTCATTTGGATGATTTCCCCCTATAACAGAGGGGGAATAAAAAGGTTGCATTAATATTCTTGGCTTAACTTATTTGATAATTGATAAATTAGGAGAGGCCCCATGAAGCCCTTATCCCGTTTTAGTCTTGTGGGCACCGTCACTGCGGTCACATGTCTGATACTGATCCTCTGTCTTGGCGCTGTGGCCTGGACAATTTCGACATTGATTGAAGATCGGGTCGGCAGCGATGCCATCAAAAGCCAGAATGCAAATCTGCGCGTTGCCGCCACTATTCTGTCACGAGATCTTCCGGGCGTCAAAGTCACCTGGACAAAATCGGGCGATGTGGAGCGTATCACGGCAGACACCTTGCCAGCGGATTTTACATCCCACGAGATGATTGACACAATTGGACGGATGACCGGCCAGACAGCAACGTTGTTTACGCTTGATCCCGCCTCTAAAGGGTATATTCGCCGCACAACCAATATTGTCAAGCCGGATGGCGCGCGGGCGGTCGGCACACCGCTGGATGCCAAGGGTGCGGTATTGCCTGTTGTTCAGAGTGGCGCGGTTTATCGTGGCGAGGCTGTTATTCTGGACGTACCTTATTACACCATATACCAGCCGATTTTTTCGACGTCTGGCTCGGTTATCGGCATTCTGTATGCGGGTGTCCGCGTTGCCGAGATTGCCAGCATTGCCAATCAATTTATCTGGGCTATCGGTTTGACGGCGGGGATCGCTTTTGTTGTCTCCATGATCCTGATGGTGATCATGACCCGGCGCATCATGGGGCCACTTCCGGCCTTGACGGCGACGGCGCAAAACCTTGCCAGTGGCCAAATTGATGCGGACGTGCCCCATCAGGATTTGAAAAACGAGATTGGCGCTTTGGCGCGGACGCTGAATGTGTTTCGGCAGAATGCGGCCAGCAAGGCCCAGCTGGAGCTGGATGCGGCAGACAATCGCACCCGCGCCGAGCAGGAGCGAAACCAGCGTGAAGCAGAAAAAGATGAGGCCGCGGCCCAGCGGCGTGTCTGCGCCGACGCCTTGGCGCAGGCGCTGAATCGTCTGAGTGCTGGCGACCTGATGGTGCAGATTGATCAGACCTTCACGCCCGAACTGGAACCGCTCAAGGCTGATTTCAACAATTCGGTTGCCAATCTCGCCAAGGCTTTCGGCACGCTGCGTCACGAGGTCATGTCGGTCGAGGCCAATGGTCATGAAATGCGCAGTGCCGCCAGCGAGCTTGCTGGCCGCACCGAGCAGCAGGCGGCTTCTCTCGAACAAACATCCGCCGCCTTGCAGCAGATTACCACCACCGTGCGCAGTGCCGCCGAGCGTGCGCAGGAAGCATCAACCCTTGCCGCCGATGCCAAAAACAGCACAGAAGGATCGGCGCAGGTGGTGTCCAAAGCCGTTGATGCCATGGGCCGGATTGAGCAGGCTTCCAGCGAAATTTCAAAAATCATCAACGTGATTGATGAAATTGCCTTCCAGACCAATCTTCTCGCCCTCAATGCGGGTGTGGAAGCGGCCCGCGCTGGCGAAGCAGGCAAAGGTTTTGCCGTGGTGGCGCAGGAAGTCCGCGAACTGGCGCAACGATCGGCCAATGCCGCCAAGGACATCAAGGCGCTGATCACCAAATCTGGTGACGAAGTGGCCGGTGGCGTGAAACTGGTGCGTGAAACGGGCGATGCGCTGGGCGCGATTTCGGATCAGGTCTCCAAAATCAACGGCCTGATTGCCGAAATTGCGACATCCTCGCGTGAGCAGACCACCGGCTTGCAGGAGATCAACACGGCCGTCAACCAGATGGACCAGTTTACGCAGAAAAACGCGGCCATGGTGGAAGAAACCACTGCCGTAACCCATCGACTGGCCGAAAGCGCCAGTGCTGCTGTAAACCTGCTGGCACAATTCAAAGTGCCGGGGGGCGAGCGCCACGCTTCAACGCCACCCAGAGCGCCCGCGCCCAGAGCAGCACCTTCGCCGTCTCAGCGGCCTGCACCGTCCTTGAAGCCTGCAACCGCCTTGAAGTCGGCAATCCCGGGCGCACCCAAGCTCAAGCCCGCGCAACCAACCTCGCGTGCGGTCAGTTCTCCGGCCCGCTCGATCATGGGCAAGCTGAGCAATGCGTTTGGCGGCGGGGCTTCAGCGCCTGCGTCCACCCCCGCCTCCATCAAGGCGTCATCGGATCAGAGCTGGGAAGAGTTTTAGAGTTTGTCAGGGAAAAGTGGCACCCGGTTTTCTCGATAAGGCAAACGAAAACAAAGAATTGAGATGGATATAAAATGGCCCGGCACAGGACACGACGCAAACGTTTTTTCGGCTACGCCACCCCCTCATCCGGCTACCGCCACCTTCTCCCCGCTGGGGAGAAGAGACCAGGCTGACAGCACTGAATTTAAAATTAATGCCGCAAGAACAAAACGCTACCTCATGCCTCTTCTCCCCAGCGGGGAGAAGATCCCGGCAGGGAGATGAGGGGGCAAGCGGCAGATCAAAACGTTTGCGTCGTGTACTGTGATGGCCCGGACGGTGACGTTCGGGCCATTTTTTTGATTGTGCAATGACCGCTGATGTCCTTTTTTGAGTGGCCTTCTTGCGTCTGGTTATGTGTCCGTTGCTCCGCGAACCAGCTCTGCCATCTTCTTGCCAGCATCACTTCCCTCTGCTTCCAGCCCGTTGCGCACGCCGGTACAATCCGCCTCATTGCGGTTCTGGCTGGCCTTGAGCTTTCCTTCTATGGCCGTGATGGAAATCTCAATGCCGACAATTCCGCGCATTTGGGCTTGCAAAAACGCTTCGGGCGCATCCTGCACCGCCCACGGGCGCGGCTGGGTTGCTTCCTGCTGGTCCGTCAGTGCGCTCACCTGTTGCATCAGCCAGGTGGCGTCCTGATACACGGTGGCTTTGCCACGCACCTGGACAATCTGATAATTCCAGGTGGGCACAACTTTGCCACTTTCCTGCTTGGTGGCGTACCAGTTGGGGGTGATGTAGTGATCGGCACCCATAAAACTCACCAGCACCTCATCACCGGCCTGAATGGCTTTCCATTGCGGATTGGCGCGGGCAAGGTGAACCAGCAGACAGTCGGCCTCGCTCTCAACGGTGCGGCGGCGTAAATAAAACGGCAGGGGATTGGCGATCAAACCGCCGGTGCCCGACGTGATCAAAAGTCCAAGCGGATTTTGCTCAATCAATGCAAAAAGCGCATCCGTGTCCTGCTGACGAAAATGGGGAGGTTGATACATGGCTTGTCTCGCGGTGGTGGAGAGGCCATTTTGTTGGCGCGTTGCCAAACCGCAAGGGCAAAGTTTGACACATCAAAACAATGAATGAGTGCGATCCACGCAACCGATGGAGATTTTCGATCCTGGGAGCCTACAAAGTAGGTGGGTGCCATGTATCCGAACCCACGGGTCCGGACAGGGACAGCTCCCTCAAGATCGGGTATGGCCCCAGGGATTGTGTTTCCTGTCGAGAGGCGCAGACCGCAAGACAGATATAGGCTTAAATGCACCAAAGCGCCAGTGGCATGAAGGCTATGGTGCCTGTTTATTTACACGCCTCAGGACGTCGGATTTTCGGGCTTTGCCATCAGCTTTCGGGTGACGCCATTGAGCTGTTCCGTCAAATCAAGAATGGCTCCCACCAGCGCCTCCTCGCGGTTGGCGGCCCCCACGGACGAGGTCTCATAGGTGCTGAGGCGGCGTTTGAGCTCGGCCAGTTCATCCATCACCATAATGCCCGCCATCACCGTGACCCGCAGATCACCGATTTCGCCAAACTGGCTTTTCAGATGGCCCACATAGCGGTCAAACTGGTTGGCAAGGTCAAGCAGATGCTCTTCCTGGCCCTCTTCGCAGGCCATGCGATAGGGTTTTCCATCAATGCTAACCGTGACTTGTGCCATGTCGATCCGGTTTTCCCTAAAACGTGCCCGCAGCCGATCTTAACGATCCAGCACGGCTCTGATGGTTTCCATAGCTGTCACCAGACGGCGGGAAACCTCACGGTTTACCTCTTCCAGCCGGTTGGCCCGAAATTGCGATTGATCAAGTTCTTGCGCAAGGCGGGCGCGATCCGCATGGACCCGTCTGACCTCGTGCTCGACCTCGCTGTTGGTACGTTGAGCCTCCAGACGCATATCAATGGCATTTTCCAGACCGGAAATGGCCTGTTTCAATGCACCAAGTGCGGCTGCTGTTCTGTCCGTTACCATATTCTTCTGCCCCGGCTTATTGAAAAAGGCTAGCCGAATCGACCCCTTGGACCCCAAACTTCGCTCACAACACTAGCCACTGGATTTGGCCGCCGTCAACAAAAGCCCGCATTTCAGGCCAATGCGCTTGTGGACGGAGGTGTTTCAGGCGGTGATGAGCGGTTTGCATCAACAGCAGGGATTGTTCAATTTTAAGGCAGGACTAGAAATATTGTCTCCAATACAAGCAAGGACATGCCGATTTTATTGACTTGCCGGTTCCACCTGATAAGGATCATCCGCTTTCTGACGTTCGCCGGGACGGCGGCGTCCATCGAGACCCGGAACAGGCGGAACACCTATGATTTCTCCCGAACTTCACAACCGGATGGCCAATGCAATCCGATTTCTGTCCATGGATGCGGTTGAAAAGGCCAATTCTGGCCATCCCGGTATGCCCATGGGCATGGCTGATGTTGCCACCGTCCTCTTTACCCAGTTTTTGAAATTCGACCCCAAGGCCCCCAAATGGGCCAACCGCGACCGCTTTGTGCTGTCGGCCGGTCATGGTTCGATGCTGATCTACTCGCTGCTCTATTTGACCGGCTATGACGACATCACCATCGACGACATCAAGAATTTCCGCCAGATGGGCGCAAAAACCGCTGGCCACCCTGAATACGGCCATATCGATGGCATTGAGACCACCACGGGTCCGCTCGGTCAGGGCATTGCCAATGCGGTTGGCATGGCGATTGCCGAAAAGAAGCTGGCTGCCGATTTTGGTGGTCAGTTGATGAACCATCACACCTACGCCATTGTTGGCGACGGCTGCCTGATGGAAGGCATCAGCCAGGAAGCGATTTCCTTGGCGGGCCACCTCAAGCTCAACAAACTGATCGTGCTGTGGGACGATAACGGCATTTCCATCGATGGCGCGATCTCGCTGGCCGACAGCACCGATCAGCACGCCCGTTTCCGCGCCTCTGGCTGGAACACCTTGGCTGTTGACGGTCATGATCAGGAAGCCATTGCAGCGGCGATTGCGGCAGCTCAGACCTCTGAAAAGCCAACCCTGATCGCCTGCAAGACCGTGATTGGTTTTGGCTCGCCGAACAAGGCTGGCACGCACAAAGTACACGGCTCGCCGCTGGGTGCCGATGAAATTGCCGCCACCCGCAAGGCGCTGGGCTGGGAAGAAGAAGCCTTCGTGGTGCCTGCCGACGTGCTGACCGCATGGCGCGACGCTGCCACCAGCCGGGCCACCACCCATGCTGAATGGCAGAAACTGTTGGACGCATCGCCGAACAAGGATGAATTCCTGCGTCGTTTTGAGGGCAAGCTGCCAGCTGGCTTTGATGCTGCGATTGATGCCTACAAGAAGAAGCTGACTGAGACCAAGCCGGTTCTGGCCACCCGCAAATCCTCCGAGGATGCGCTGGAAGTCATCAACGGCGTGGTTGCCGAGACGCTGGGCGGTTCTGCCGACCTGACCGGCTCCAACAACACCAAGACCAGCCAGACCAAATCCATCACGCCGATGGATTTCACGGGTCGCTACATGCACTGGGGCATTCGTGAGCACGGCATGGCTGCGGCCATGAACGGCATTGCGCTGCACGGTGGTCTGATTCCGTACTCTGGCGGCTTTTTGATCTTCTCGGATTATTGCCGTCCGTCCATCCGCTTAGCAGCCCTGATGGGCATTCGCGTCATTCACGTTCTGACCCATGATTCGATTGGTCTGGGCGAAGATGGCCCGACCCACCAGCCGGTCGAGCAGATGGCAGCCTTGCGCGCCATTCCAAATCTGATGATGTTCCGTCCGGCGGACGCCACCGAAGTGGCAGAATGCTGGCAGATTGCCCTGACCCATCAGGATCGTCCATCGGGCATTGCGCTGACCCGTCAGAACCTGATTGCCGCCCGCACCGAATATTCGGCTGAAAACCTCTCGGCCAAGGGCGCTTATGAGCTGTTGGGTGCAGACGACGCCAAGGTATCGATTTTCGCCACCGGCTCGGAAGTGGAGTTGGCGATCAAGGCCCGCGACGTGCTGGCCTCAAAGGGCATTGCCGCCCGTGTTGTGTCTGCGCCATGCTTTGAGTTGTTCTTCGAGCAGCCCGAAGATTACCAGAAGGCTGTGATCGGTACGGCTCCGGTCAAGATCGGCGTTGAAGCCGCGATCCGTCAGGGCTGGGACCAGATCATTGGCTCGGAAGGCACCTTTATTGGCATGAATGGCTTCGGCGCATCCGGCCCTTACAAGGAATTGTACAAGCATTTTGGCATCACGGTTGAGGCCATTGTCGAAGCCGCAGAAGCCAAGCTGGCTTAAAAACAACCATTGCCCCGGACAAATGTGGTTCCGGGGCCGATTTGAGAAGCGGGAGTTACTGTAATGACTGTAAAAGTAGCCATTAACGGCTTTGGTCGTATCGGTCGCAATGTACTGCGCGGCATCATTGAGTCGGGCCGCACCGATATTGAAGTCGTGGCCATCAACGATCTTGGTCCCGTTGAAACCAACGCGCATCTGCTGCGTTACGACAGCGTCCACGGCCGGTTCCCGGCAACGGTTGCGGTTGAAGGCGACAGCATTGTCATCAACGGTGGTAAGCCGATCAAGGTAACGGCCGTGCGTGATCCCAAGGATCTGCCATGGGCAGATGTTGACATCGCCTTGGAATGCACGGGTATTTTCACCTCCAAGGACAAGGCATCGCTGCACCTTTCCAACGGTTCGAAGCGCGTTCTGGTGTCGGCTCCTGCTGACGGTGCAGACAAGACCATCGTGTTTGGCGTCAACCACGACACGCTGACCAAGGATGATCTGGTTGTTTCCAACGCATCCTGCACCACCAACTGCCTTGCTCCTGTTGCCTATGTCCTGCAAAAGGCATTCGGCATCGAAAAGGGCTATATGACCACGATCCACTCCTACACCGGCGACCAGCCAACGCTGGACACGATGCATAAGGATCTGCACCGCGCCCGCGCTGCTGCCCTGTCGATGATCCCGACCTCGACGGGTGCTGCCAAGGCTGTTGGTCTGGTTCTGCCAGAACTGAAGGGCAAGCTGGACGGTTCTGCCATCCGCGTGCCAACCCCGAATGTATCGGTTGTTGACCTGAAGTTCGTGCCTTCGCGCAATATCACCAAGGAAGAAGTCAACGCTGCGGTGAAGGCTGCTGCTGAAGGCGAACTCAAGGGCATTCTGGCCTACACAGAAGAGCCGCTGGTTTCCATCGACTTCAACCACGACAGCCATTCGTCCAGCTTCTCGGGCGACCAGACCAAGGTTATGGACGGCAATCTCGTGCGTATCCTCACCTGGTACGACAACGAATGGGGCTTCTCCAACCGCATGGCCGACACGGCTGTTGCCATGGGCAAGCTGATCTAATCGTCTCTTTTGGGGATGTATCAGAAGGCGGAGCGGGAAACCGGTCCGCCTTTTTCATTTCGTGATCTTGCCCTACTGTGATCACGATTGTTGCGCACAATCAGGATATGGCGATTCTGCCGTATTCTTCACACGCTTGCGTTGATTGGGGCGCTTCATCTGTCATGGGCAATGCCTTGACGTGAGATGGTTGTTTGCAGCACGACACGGCATGGTTTATTGCGCGGTTTAAGAAAATGTTACGGCTTTTTTGAAAATTTATGCAGAAAATCAAGAGTGTTACGGAGTTTATTAGACGTTGGAGTCTGGCAGGTTCAATCTGAACCTGCCAGACTCTGCTTGAGGGTCGGCGGAAGCAGGGGGTAAAGAGGTTGGAACATTTTTATATTGTCACGCTGGTGCTGACCGCGCTGATTTTATTTGCGGCCTTTTCCAGCCTGATTGCCTTTCGCTTTGGCGCACCTCTGCTTTTGCTGTTTTTGATGATTGGCCTGCTGGCCGGGACCGATGGCCTCGGTATTCATTTCGATAACAATTCGGTTGCCTATACCATTGGCTCGCTGGCGCTTGCCGTGATTCTGTTTGATTCCGGCTATACCACCTCGTTACAGTCCTTTCGGCAGGCGGCAGGTCCGTCAATCACCATGGCAACGCTGGGCGTTTTGCTGACCACGGCCTTTTTCGGGCTGATGGCCTGCTGGGCGCTGAATTTACGATTGCTCGAAGGTTTGCTGCTGGGCTCGATTGTGGCCTCCACCGATGCGGCGGCGGTGTTTTTCCTGCTGCGTGTGGGTGGCGTCAACATTCGTGACAAGGTGCGCTCGACCCTTGAAGTTGAGTCTGGCACCAACGATCCCATGGCGATTTTTCTCACCATGGCGCTGGTGCAGATGGTGTCTGCCGGAAAAGATCACACCAGTCTTGACTGGAGCGTGTTGCGGCTTTTCCTTGAACAGATGGGCATTGGCCTTGCCCTTGGTCTGGTGGGCGGTGCCGTGATTGTGGTGATTGTCAAAAAAATCCCGATTGATCGCGGCCTGTTGCCGATCATCGTGCTGGCCCTGTCCATGGTGGTGTTTTCCTATACTGGCGTTATTGGTGGCAGCGGATTTTTGGCGGTCTATGTTGCCGGTATTTATGCGGGCAACCGCAAATTGCCCGGCAAAGCGGCCATTGCCCGTTTTCAGGAGGGTATGACCTGGCTTGCGCAGATCATCATGTTTCTGGTGCTGGGTCTGTTGGCGACGCCATCGCATTTCTTGAAAATTTTGCTGCCTGCGGTGTTTCTGGGGTTGTTTCTGGTGTTCATTGCCAGACCGGCGGCCGTGTGGCTCTGCCTCATTCCGTTTGATTATACCCGGCAGGAAAAACGCTTCATTTCATGGGTGGGGCTGCGTGGTGCGGTGTCGATTCTGCTCGGCATCCTGCCGGTGCTGGGTTCGCTGAAAGGTGGCGAAGTGTATTTCAACACCGCTTTCATTGTGGTGATGATTTCGCTGCTTTTGCAAGGCTGGACCATCAAGCCGATGGCCAAGCGGTTGGGCCTGATTATTCCGCCGCGCATTGGTGCCATTGACAAGGTGGAGCTGGATCTGCCGGGGGCTGCCAATCATGAATTGCTGTCCTATCGCGTTGTTGCCGGTAGTCCGGTGTTGAGCGGAGCGCGCATTCCGCGCTGGGCCATGCCGTCTTTAGTGGTTCGGGATGGCAAATCCATGCGCTATCAATATGCAGGCCGTTTGCGGGAACATGACCACCTTTATCTGTTCATTGCGCCGGGCTATTCGCGCCTTCTGGACCGGCTGTTTGCCAGCAAAGTGCCGGTGCATGATGATGATAGCGAGTTCTTCGGCACCTTCACCATTTCGCCATCCCGCCCGCTGGCAGAGGTGGATGCTGCTTATGGTCCCGGCCTGTTTGCCGAAAGCGACAAGCATAAGACCCTTGGCGATTTCATGACGGCAAGACTTGGTGGCGTGGCAGAATATGCCGACAGGGTCCGGCTTGGCCATGTTATTTTGATTGTCCGTGATCTTGACGAAAACGGCCATATCGCGTCGGTTGGCGTATCGATGGAAGCCGTGGACCCCACCGACAATGCGCCGCCATTCGTCAGCCTTCGCGCCATGGCCAAATGGTTGATCACCTTGCGTCAACAGTTTTTGGTGAAAAAGGTGGGGTGACGCTTCGGTGACACGCCCCCTTGAACGATGGGCAATCGCGCCTTATAAGGACGCCAAATCCGAAAATTCAAGACGGTAGGGGTCCCATGGCTGGCCATTCACAGTTTAAAAACATCATGCATCGCAAGGGCAAGCAGGATGCTGTGCGCTCAAAGATGTTCTCCAAGCTCGCCCGCGAAATCACGGTGGCCGCCAAGACCGGCTTGCCAGATGTGAACATGAACGCACGTTTGCGCTTGGCGGTTCAAAATGCCAAGGCACAGTCGATGCCCAAGGACAATATTGAACGCGCCATCAAGAAGGCTTCCGCTGCCGATGGTGAGAACTACGAAGAAATCCGCTATGAAGGCTACGGCCCCGGCGGCGTTGCCGTGATCGTCGAAGCCTTGACCGACAACCGCAACCGCACGGCGTCCAGCGTTCGCTCCACCTTCTCCAAGGCTGGCGGCGCATTGGGCGAAACCGGCTCTGTGTCTTTCTCGTTCGATAAGGTTGGTGAAATCACTTACAAGCTCACTGTAGGCGATGCCGACAAGGTGATGGAAGCTGCCATTGAAGCGGGTGCTGAAGACGTGACCACCGACGAAGACGGCCACACCATCATCTGCGGCTTTGAAGACATCAATGAAGTCTCGAAGGCGCTGGAAGGCGTGCTGGGCGAAGCCGATTCGGTCAAGGCCGTCTGGCGGCCTCAGAACACTGTGCCAGTGGATGAAGAAAAGGCCCAGTCGCTGATGAAGCTGATTGACACGCTGGAAGATGATGATGACGTGCAGAACGTCTATTCCAACTTCGAAGTGTCTGACGAAGTGATGGCCAAGCTTTCGGCCTGATCGAATCCATATTGATAGAAAAAGCCCGGCTGTGGTGGACCATAGCCGGGCTTCTTGCTGTCATTTTATTGGTTGACGTATGGGCCTCCCCCCTCATCCCCCTACCGGGGACTTCTCCCCGCAGGGGAGAAGAGATGCGAGGCAACGTTTTGTTCTTTCGAGACGAATTTGAGGTTGAGGGCTATCAGCTTGGTCTCTTCTCCCCATCGGGGAGAAGGTGGCGGCAGCCGGATGAGGGGGGCGGAGCCACGCTTTAAGCGATCCGCCTCTCATCTCAGAGGTGTAATATCAAGCCGCAACTTCACGGCTATTGGCAATCACGCCAATCAGATCATTGACGATGCGCTCGATCTGGCTGCGGTCATCGCCCTCGGCCATGACCCTGATCAATGGCTCTGTGCCGGAGGGGCGAATCACAAGACGGCCGTTTTTGGCCAGTTCGCTCTCGGCATCGGCAATGGCCTGGCGCACATAGGTGTTTTCCAGAGGTTTACCACCTGAAATGCGCACATTGCGCAGCAGTTGCGGCACTGGCTCAAACCGATGGCAGATCTGGCTGACGGTCTTGCCGGTGCGTTTGACAGCGGCGAGAATTTGCAGGGCGGCGACAAGGCCATCGCCGGTGGTGCCGAAATCGGACAGCACAATATGGCCAGATTGTTCGCCACCCACGTTGAAATCGTGCTGGCGCATATGCTCAACCACATAGCGGTCGCCAACTTTGGTGCGCGCCAGCGTCAGGCCCTTGTCGGTCATGAAGCGCTCAAGGCCAAGATTGGACATCACGGTGGCCACAATGCCGCCGCCGCGCAAGGTCTGGTCATTGGCCCAGCTTTCGCCGATGACGGCCATCAACTGGTCGCCATCAATCACTGTGCCGGTTTCATCGACAATAATCACCCGGTCGGCGTCGCCATCGAGCGCAATACCAATATCGGCGCGCACTTCATGCACCTTTTTCTGCAAGGCGGCGGGGTGGGTCGAGCCACACTCCAGATTGATATTGGTGCCGTTTGGCTCATTGCCAATGGTGATGACTTCCGCTCCCAGCTCCCAAAGGGCGGTAGGGGCTACCTTATAGGCCGCACCATGGGCGCAATCGATGGCGATGCGCAAACCATTCAGCGTCACATCACGCGGCAGGGTGCGCTTGACGAATTCGATATAGCGGTAGATGTCGCCATCAACGCGCTTGGCACGGCCAATTTCATCGGCCTTGGCCAGGGGCAGGGGGGCTTCCTGATCCAGCAGGGCCTCGATCTGCCGTTCAATGTCGTCAGACAGCTTGTAGCCATCGGGACCAAACAGCTTGATACCATTGTCAGCAAACGGATTATGCGAGGCCGAAATCATCACCCCAATATCGGCGCGCAGCGAGCGTGTCAGCATGGCAACCGCAGGCGTGGGGATCGGGCCAAGCAGAAACACATCAAGACCAGCAGCAGTAAAGCCCGCCACCAGCGCATTTTCCAGCATATAGCCCGAAAGGCGGGTGTCCTTGCCAATCACCACCCGATGGCGATGATGGCCCCGGCGAAAGATTGTGCCAACGGCAATGCCAACCTTCATGGCAATATCCGGCGTCATCGGAAACACGTTGGATTGGCCACGAATACCATCGGTGCCGAAATAACGTCGTGTCATGCTGTCTCCTGAATTTTTATAGGGCGATCATATGCAAGCCGCATCGATCTGCATCGCGCATTTATCTCTGTTTGTCTTTTCGGGAAAACCGGGCTCCACTTTTCCCTGACAAACTCTACAGCGACCCTTTGTGCGCCATATATGGCGCACAAAGGATCGCTGTAGCTCTTTATATCTGCTGCATAATTTTCTCTTTAAACCGATTCCGGTTCAAAGAATGATGCAGTAGCGCTGTCATGCCACAGATTGTTGCGAAATTCACTTAAATTACCGTCAACATTGATTATATGCCGTTACCAAAAAGAAAGCCGCCCGGATAGGGGCGGCTTTTGCATGTCATCAAAGCCTGGCTTCAGTGAGGCTGTGGTTCCAGATCGGCCTCAGGCTCTTCACCGCCCTTAGGCGTGTCCTTCTTGCCGGTGGAGGGCACAGCACTGCCGCGGCTTGGGCCATCTTCGCCGCTGTCACGGGTTGGTTTGACACCCTTGATCAGCGCCTTGATTTCCTCACCCGACAGGGTCTCATATTCCAGCAGACCTTCAGCCAGAATCACAAACTCGTCGTGCTTTTCGGTGATAATCCGACGCGCTTCCGCATAGGCTTCCTCAATCAGGCGACGCACTTCCGTATCGATTTTCTGGGCTGTCGATTCGGATACATTGCGCGATTGCGATACCGAGTGACCGAGGAAGACTTCCTGCTGGTTTTCACCATAGGCAACCTGCCCCAGCACATCGGAAAAGCCCCATTGTGTCACCATGGCGCGGGCAAGCTTGGTGGCCTGCTCGATGTCAGAGGATGCGCCAGACGTGATGTTTTCCTTGCCAAAGGTGATTTCCTCGGCAATACGGCCGCCCATCATGATCACAAGGCGCGACACCATCCACTTGTAACTCATGGAATAGCGGTCGCCTTCCGGCAATTGCATCACCATGCCCAGCGCGCGGCCGCGCGGAATAATCGTGGCCTTGTGCAGCGGGTCAGCCACCGGCACGTTCAGCGCGGTGATGGCATGGCCTGCTTCATGATAGGCAGTCAGCTTCTTTTCGGCCTCGGTCATGGCGGATGAGCGGCGCTCCGCTCCCATCATGATCTTGTCCTTGGCGTCTTCAAACTCGGCCATGGTCACAACGCGCTTGTTGCGGCGGGCAGCCATAAGGGCTGCTTCATTGACAAGGTTCATCAGATCGGCACCCGAAAAGCCGGGTGTACCACGGGCCAGAACCTTGAGATCGACATTCGGTGCCAGCGGTACATTACGGGCATGAACCTTCAGAATGCGCTCACGGCCAATGATGTCGGGGTTTGGCACCACAACCTGACGGTCAAAACGGCCTGGACGCAGAAGTGCGGGATCGAGAACGTCCGGACGGTTGGTGGCGGCAATCAGGATAATGCCTTCATTGGCCTCAAAACCATCCATCTCGACCAGCAACTGGTTGAGCGTCTGTTCGCGCTCATCGTTTCCGCCGCCAAGACCGGCACCACGATGGCGACCAACCGCATCGATTTCGTCGATGAAGATAATGCACGGGGCATTTTTCTTGGCCTGTTCGAACATGTCACGCACGCGGCTTGCGCCCACGCCGACGAACATTTCCACAAAGTCGGAGCCGGAAATGGTGAAGAACGGCACATTGGCTTCACCGGCAACCGAGCGGGCCAGCAGCGTCTTACCTGTGCCGGGAGGGCCAACCAGCAGCACGCCACGCGGAATTTTGCCGCCCAGACGCTGGAATTTCTGCGGATCGCGCAGGAATTCGACGATTTCCTCCAGATCCTGCTTGGCTTCATCGACGCCTGCCACATCATCAAAGGTGACACGGCCGTGGGCTTCGGTCAAAAGCTTGGCCTTGGATTTGCCAAAGCCCATGGCTCCGCGTGATCCACCCTGCATCTGCCGCATGAAGAACAGCCAGACACCGAGAATGAGCAGCATCGGCAACAGCGTGCCGATATAGCTGAGGAAGCCGGATGAGCCGTCCGATTCAGGGCGGGCGACGATCATCACATTCTTGGCCTGAAGCTTTTCCAGCAGCGTGTCATCAATCACGGGGGCGTAGGTTTGGAAAGACGTACCGTTTTCGCCATAGCTGCCAAGAATACGGTTGCCGGTCACCGTCACGTCACGCACGCGGCCTGCGTCAACCTCGCGGAGAAATTGCGAATAGGGAACCTCGCGTGAACTTGTTTGCGACGGTGACGTCTGGAACATGCTGAACAGTGCGACCAGCAGCAGTGCTATGATCGCCCACAGCGCGAGATTTCTAAAATTTGGGTTCATCGAACTCCCCAGAGAAAATGCCTGGCGGAAAGTGCCGCCTTATTGTCTGACCATAACATAGGTTTCTCAAAGCGCCTTGCCAAGGAGAAGCATTGGCCAACTCTCGTTTTCCGTCAATAAGTTCTAAAAATCAGCCGGAAAAAACGGCTTTGCGCCCAAAACATCCGCCAGAGCCGTGGCAAGTGGCCAGTCGAAGGCTGGTAAAAAGGTGAAATATTGGGAAATGATCGGCTGGCATGGCCCATCCGCGCTGATGTGTCGCGCAGCATCCTCATGGTCTGTGTGAAGCTGAGGCATGGATTGCCGTCCAAGCGCTGCAATGGACACAGGGATTACGGCGGCGGTTTGGGCTGCATCGCCTGCGGCTGGCTCTGTCGGTGTGACGCGCACGTCTGTCGTGCCATCATTGGCAATCTGCCAGCGGCCATCCCAGATGGCGTGCGTGCCGGGTGCCACGGTCAAGGTTGGATAACCGCGTGCTTCGCGCACCAGCAAAAGCCCCTGCTTGTGGCGGTGGGCCAGGCAGCGGCCAAGCGTGAGCCGTGCGCCGCAGGGTTGGTCCAGCAGGGCCAGCAGCCGATTGAGGGCCTGTTGCGAGGGGCCGTGGCTCTGGCCGCCAAGGCTTGTCACCAGCGCTTGCAGTGCATGGCGCAGACCGGCTTTCGCCGTGCTGAAAGCGTCCGTCTCCACCGCAATCACACCTGTTGCAGGGCGTGTCACATGGGTGCGGATCAGATCAGCCGCCTGTGTCGACAGGTCAAGCCGCTGTTGTGGTGATGGTAATGCTGGGCAAGTGGCTTGTGACAAAGAGGGGAGTGACAAAGAGGGGAGTGACAGAGAGGGGTGTAAAAGGGCGGCACGAACCCGTGCCCGCTCCGACCGGGGATTGCTGTTTGAGGGATCTTCCAGCCAGCTTTGGCCACGGGCGCTTAGAAAACCACGAATCTCTTCGCGGCGGCAGGTCAGAAGTGGCCGATGGATCCAGATATGGTTGCGATAGAGCACGTGATCGGCCATTCCGGACAGGCCGAGGGCATTGTCCGTGTCATTGCGCTGCTTGCGCATGGCAATGGTCTCAGCCTGATCATCGGCAGTGTGACCCGTGACAATCACGTCCGCACCAAGAGCAGCGGCGGCCTCCGCGAGCAGGTGATACCGGGCCTCGCGGGCTGCGGCGGAAATTCCGGTGGCAGGTTTTGGCCCGTTCCAGTGACGAATGACGTGCTCAATGCCAAGATCGGAACAGAGAGCAGCAACCTCTTGCGCTTCCTGTGCTGATTCGGGGCGAAGGCCATGGTCAATCGTGGCGGCAGCAAGCGTAACCGGATAAGCAGACGTGCCGTGCAGCAGCTCGTGCAGCGCAATCAGCAGGCCTTTGGAGTCACTGCCTCCCGAGACGGCGACAAGCAATCGGCAGGGGCGCGGTCTTTTTTGCAAAAAGCGGTGAAGTGCTGTGTTCAGGGTGTCGAGCCGCTCAGATGAGGCCGTTGTCATCATCCGCAGGCAAGGCGCTTCTGTTCGCTGGCGGATTTGCTCTGCACCGCTTTGGATGCATCCGGGTAACGTTTGTTGACTTCGCGCAACGTGGCGCAGGCCGTGTCCTTATTGCCAAGGGCGGCAAGCGACATGCCAAGTTTCAGTAGAATTTCGGGGCCTTTGGCCGATTTGCCATAGCCCTGATAGGCTTTGAGAAATGTTTCTGCGGCGTCTTTATAGCGCTCTTGCGAATATTGCGCTTCGCCAAGCCAGAAACTGGCATCGGCGGCACGGGCGCTCTTGGGATAGCGGCTGATGAAATCCTTGAATTCGCCTTCGGCCGATTTGTAATCGCCTGACAAAACATGGCTGTAGGCAACCTGATAGAGGTCTTTCTCGCTGCCCAGAGAGGCCGTTTCATTGGCCGGTGCGGCTGGCACTCTGCCTGCGGCATTGTCGCCGGTCTGACCGTTCAGGCTGGCACCAACGGGATTGCCATTGCTGTCCATGGCAATGGAGCCAAGAGTTGTTGGGCCGGGGGCATCTGTGGTTTGCGGCCGTGAGGCAACAGAGGGAGAGGCGGCGGAATCATCAATGATGTCGCCGACCCTGTCGCCTGACGACGGCGCTTGCGGCGGCCGTGCGGCTACCGCCGGGCTGGAGCCCGGGGTGCCTGCGTCACTTCTTTTTTTTTCCAGCTCCTGGAATCGGAATTCATTATCCTCCTGAGCCTTGCGGATGGTTTCCTGCATCTGGAGGAGCTGATAGCTCATATCTTCGATGCGACCGTTCAGCTGGCGGATTTCATCTTCCAATTGCTGGATCTGGACCGTGTTATTCCCCTGCATTTGCTGCACCTGCTGCACTGGCAGAGGATTTGCCGGGGTATAGTGCTGTGCTTTATGGCCAAACAGCGAAAAAGCCATGGCACCTGTGCTGGCTTGAGGGCCGAGCAGGGCTGCGATCCCAACCATCCCGGCCACGACAAGTCTTTTCATGTTTCGAGTTCCCGTTTTGTGTTGACCCTTGCGTCATGGCAGTAACAGGCTTTGACGCCTTGCATGTGAAAGCAAACCAGATGGCGCTTTGCAAAGCACTCTTGCGTGAAAACATAGCATCTTTGCAAGCGAAGCTTTTCTATTGTCTTGCAAAAGGCAGTGCAACTTCGGCCAAAATGTGGAGAAAACAAAAGGGCGACCCGAAGGCCGCCCTTTTCCTGGAGGTGATAACCGTGTTTGCCACGATTACATGCCAGCGCCACCCAGAACGGTCACAGCGCGGCGGTTCTGGTTCCAGCACGATGCGTCGTCGCAGGTTGCAACAGGGCGTTCCTTGCCATACGAAATGGTCTTGATGCGGTTTGCAGGAACGCCACGCGAAACCAGATAGGCCTTGGTGGCCGCAGCGCGACGGGCACCCAGTGCAAGGTTGTATTCGCGGGTGCCGCGCTCATCCGAGTGGCCTTCAACCGTAATCGGATACTGCGAATACCGCTGCAACCACTGCGCCTGACGGTCCAGCGTCTGCTGGGCATCGGCACGCACAGACGAGCTGTCCGTGTCGAAGAAGATACGGTCGCCAACGTTGACAGTGAAGTCCTGGGTGGAGCCAGGGGTGGATGCACCTGCGCCGCCAAGGCCCAGTTCCGATGCGCTGTTGGGCAGGTTCTTTTTGGATGCGCAGCCAGCCAATGCCAATGTCAAGGCAAGTGCGACAATGGCTGGGTTGCTGGCGAGCTTTTGCATACGGCTTACTGCCGGGTTTACAGTGCGGCTCATAGCCGATCTCCTTACGTGGTCAATTTGGGACGTTGTCAATTTGGGACGGTGTCAATCAAGGTTGCCGAACTCTAACCAAGACTGGTTACTCTTCCAACAACATTTATGGTTAATTTTTTCTCAATGACGGTTTAAATACCGTGTGTTTTCAGCCGCCCGTCTCAAACAGACGGGCGGCTGGTAATGTCCTATTCCAGAAGCGGCGACCAGGCCGGGTCAGAGGCGTAGCCCGGAGTCTTGATAATCTGCTCGTTATAACCGCTCAGATCGATCGAGTGCAGCTGTGGGCCACCGGCACCAGCCGCATCTGAGAAATACATGATGACGCGGCCATTGGGGGCCCATGTCGGACCTTCATTGTGGAAGCCGGTGGTCAGCAGGCGTTCGCCCGAGCCATCGACCTTCATCACGCCGATGGAGAATTTGCCGCCAGCCTGTTTGGTGAAGGCAATCAGATCGCCGCGTGGCGACCAGACCGGGGTGGAGTAGGAGCCTTCGCCAAAAGAAATGCGGGTCTGGCCCGAACCATCGGAATTCATCACGTAGAGTTGCTGACGGCCACCACGGTCGCTTTCAAACACGATCCGTTTTCCATCGGGGGAGTAGGAGGGTGATGTGTCAATCGCCGCCGTGCTGGTCAGACGGGTGGTGGTGCGCGAGCGCAGGTCCATGGTGTAGATATTGGCGTTGCCGCCTTCCTGCAAACTCATGATCACGCGCTGACCATCGGGCGAGAAGCGGGGCGCAAAGGTCATGCCGGGGAAATTGCCCACCACTTCGCGCTGTCCGGTTTCAAGCTGCAACATGTAAACCCGCGGCTGGTTGCCTTCAAACGACATGTAGGTGATTTCCTGCCGGTTTGGCGAGAAACGCGGTGTCAGCACAATATTGGCATTGTTGGTCAACATGCGCACATTGGCACCGTCCTGATCCATAATGGCCAGCTGATGCTTGCGGTCTGTCTTGGTGCCGCTTTCCGACACAAACACGATGCGGGTGTCGAAATAGCCCTTTTCGCCGGTGATGCGCTCATAAATCGCATCGGCAATGATATGGGCCACACGCCGCCAGTTTTCCGGCTGGGTGTAGAATTGCTGGCCGCTCATCTGCTGGCCTGCATAGGTGTCCCAGAGACGGAACTCGGCCCGCAGGCGGCCATCCGGCTCCTGATTGATACGCCCAACCACAAGCGCCTGCGCATTCAGCACAGTCCAGTTCTGCATGTTGGGGGCTTGATCCGGGTTGATGTTCTTGTCGATAAAGGCACCATGATTGACCGGAGCAAACAGGCCAGAGCGCTTGAGGTCTGCCTCCACGACGGCCGAAATTTGCGCACCAATGCCGTTTTTGGAGACGAAATCGGGAATGGCAATCGGCATGGGCGCGACATTGCCCTTGTTGATGTTGATTTCAACAAGCGCAAGCGCCGGTGTCGAGAAGGTACAGACCATACCGGCCAGCACACTCAAAATACGAAGGATTGGCAGAATACGTAAGCGTGGGAATGTTTTCATAGAGGAAAGCCTTTCAGCTCTTACATGAATTGGCTCGGGTCGAAATTCACGACAACCTCAGACCAGGCATCGTATTTATCGGGCGGCAAATCTTTGAACGGGGCAGATTTTAAAATAGCACGGCGGGCGCTGCTGATCATAACCTGTTGTGACGATGGCGAGCCGCCGGTGGCTGTCACCTCCGGCTCACCAATGATGTTGCCGGATTCATCCAGCTTGAAATGGGCACGGATGACCATGCCTTCCATGCCGGACATTCCGGCAAAACTATTCCAGTTGTTCTGAATCTGGCCGCGCAATGCGTCGATTTCGCTCTGGCTCAGGCTCGTTCCGCCGGTGGTTTTCTTGCCACCGAATGCTGCCTGATCGGTGGAGCGCTTGGCACCGCCGCCTGCTGCATCGGTTTTGTTCAAAAGGGCTGCAATTTCATCGGCGTTGAAATCGCTTTCTTTTGAGGCTTTGGACTTGGCAGCCTGCTGGTTCTTGTCAGCCTTCTTCACGTCCGGGGCCTTGGCCGCTTCGGTTTTCGGCTTGGCTTCAGGCTTGGCGTCCTCGGCCTTGGTTTCATCTGGCTTTGGCGGTTCCGGCTTTGGCTTCACCGCAGGCAAAGGCACGCTGGAGGGCAGGGGAATGTCTTCCGCTTTTGCCACTTCCTGCGGTTTCTGCTCTGGCTTGGCCTCGGGCTTTGCTTCCGGCTTCACCTCTGGCTTGGGCGTTGGTTTTGGCTCGGCGAGAGGGACTGGTACGTCCTTGGGAACAGGAACACTGTCTTTGGAAGGGGCAACAGCCGTCTCTTCCTTGGCAATGTCCTTGACGTCATTGCTCTTTTCGTCTGGCGTCGGCTTGACCTGATCAACCTTTTCAGGGGCGGCGGCAACCTCTTCCTTCGACGGGCGCTTGTTGGGCGTCGGCGGGGTTTTCATGTCGACGTCGTTTTCGCCCATGTTTTCGGCGTTCTCAACCACGTTCGGCTTTTTGGTCGGGGTGGGTGCGGATTTCTCACGCTTTGGGGCTTGTTTATCGCCCTGCTGGATCTGGGTCAGCTCGGAAATGGGCACGAGATCAACCGGCAGCGCCTCGACATCGGCCACTTGCATAGGTTCAGGTGCGCTCAACGTCAGCAGCGCCATTGCCAGCGCCGTTGCGTGTAAAATCGCGGATGTGACGATACTGCCTTTCATCACGAAAGATCACTTGTCTTGTTCTTGCAAGGTCACAAGGCCGATATTCTTGTAGCCAGCGGTGGAAATCAGCGCCATGACCTTCATCACGGTGCCATAGGCTGCGGCGGTATCACCGCGCACATAGATGCGTTCATTGTAGCCGGTGGTGGCAATGGCTTGCAGCTTGGCAACCACTTCATCAACCGCAATCGGTGTTTCCTGAAGGAAAACCTCACCCTTGGAATTTACAGAGATCGTGATTGGCTGCGTTTCGGAATTCATGGCGCTGGCCTTGGTTTCCGGCAGATCAATCGGCACGCCCACGGTCATCATCGGGGCTGCCACCATGAAGATGATCAGCAGCACCAGCATGACGTCGACCAAAGGGGTGACGTTGATTTCGCTGTTCAGACCGCGCTTGCCGCCACCACGACGACGTGATCCGCGCCGGCCACCGCCGCCGCCGCCACTTGCTCCTGCTGACATACCCATGAGCTTACCCCTTTCGCCAGGCGGTTATTCTGCGGCCTGACGGGGCTGCAATTTTTCATCAATCTGGCGAGACAGAATGCCGGAAAACTCATCGGCAAAGCCTTCCATGCGCGATGACAGCTTGCCCGCTTCGCCGGAAAACTTGTTATAGGCAATAACCGCTGGAATCGCGGCAACCAGGCCAATGGCGGTTGCCAGCAGCGCTTCGGCAATACCGGGTGCCACAACCGCAAGGTTGGTGGACTTGGAACCGGCAATGGCCTGAAACGACGTCATGATACCAACAACAGTCCCAAACAGACCGATAAATGGACCGGCGGAACCGATGGTGGCCAGAGAACCAAGACGGGCTTCAAACGCTTCGGCTTCGCGGGACAGGGTTACGTCCATGGCACGGTCAATGCGCATTTGCAGGCCGATGGGCGAGCGTGCTCCACGCTCGAAGCTCTTTTTCCATTCCCGCATGGCGGCGACAAAAATCGCGGCAAGGCCGGTGTTGTTGCGCTCGGCCAGGCTGCGATACAGCTCTTCCAGCGACTGGCCCGACCAGAATACCTGTTCAAACTGGCTGAACTGCCTGCGCGCCTTGGCAAAGCTGATGTATTTGTCGATGACAATAGCCCATGTCCAGACAGATGCAGCCAAAAGCCCGAGCATAACCAGTTTCACAATAAAGCCAGCCTGCATAAACAAGGCCCAAAGGCTCACATCATGCGTCGCGGCTGCTAATCCTGCTTGTTCCATTGTTACCGTTCCTGAAATCCAACCGCCCGGACAAGATTATTGCCCGCGCAACCTGTCGCATTCCCATCATCATTGATGAAAACGCGCGTTCATGCATGAAATCACTGCATAGTTTTATCTCAAGCTGATGTCAGCCCAAGTTTATGCAGCAAAACTCTGTTGCAAGATGTGCGCGGACCTTGGCAATCCATCCCCAAAGCACCCAAACTGCCTTTTCAACCGTAATTTTGGTCAAAGGAAGGCGTGCGGCGCACAAATCACCGCAGCCGCATTAAGACAACATTATCCTTAATGTTTGGTTATCAGCGCTTTTATACGGCGGCAGGGCCGAGAAATTTTTCCGCAATTGTCTCCGGCAGCCGACGCGGACGGCCATGTCTGTTGACCACGGCAATCACAACCTTTGCTTCAATCAACCGCCGCTCACCGCTGTTGATGGTCTGCCGCAGCACCATTTTGGCACCACCGGCCTTTTCGGTGATGGTTTCAATGGTCAAAATATCGTCCATCCGGGCCGGGCTTTTGAAATCCAGCTCCATGCGATGCACCACAAACACCAGCCCTTCGTCATCGGCATTGATCAGGGTGCTCTGTTCGCAACCAAGGCAGCGCAGATAATCGGTGCGACCGCGCTCGAGAAAATGCAGATAGCGGGCGTGGTAGACCAGACCGGAAAAATCGGTGTCTTCGTAATAGACCCGTTGGGTCAGGCTGTGACCGCCGTCAATCAGATGACCGCTGAGGGAAAATGCTTCTGTCATAATTGGTCTTTCAATGGTGGAGATCGGCTTCTGTCCAGCCCAATATTTGCATCACATCAACACGGTCTTTAAAATCATTGGTGGTGATAAATTCGTCGAGCTGGGGTGGTTTGACGCTGGTGCCAGCCAGCATGGCATGGACCTGACCGCGATGGTGGGTCTGATGGTGAAACAGGTGGAAGAGAAGATCATCGCACCGTTCAATTTGCAGTCTCGTGCCGCGATCCACAGTGACATTATGGGCAAGCGCCTCAGCGGTGAGAGCATCGCAGAGGTTTAAAAGACGCTGATCGACGGCGAATTGGGCCTTGTGCAAGGCGTCAATCGTTTCAAACGGCTCTTCATTGTCAAAGGCTGCGAGCCCAAGCGTGCCGCCTTCTAAAGCATCCACATAGAACCAATCGACGGTCAGAATATGGTTGAGCGTTGTCTTGATGGAGGGGAAAAAACTGGTGCGTGGCGCTTCAAACTCACCCGGTTGAAGCTGCGCACAGGCCCCTAGCAGGCGCGCATTGGCCAAGATATTGTTGCGGGCCATTTTGCGAAAAATACGGCAGGGATCCATGATCATGATCGAGGCTTTCCTTCATCAACGATCAGATGTTCCACGCGCTCTGGTAGCTTACCCATATAGCTGCCAAGAAAGGCTGGCCGAATATCAAACGTCTGAAAGGCCGTGGCCGTTGCGGGCACCCAGCGAAACTCCACCTCGGTGGGGCCATCCACCACGCGATGGACAATGTCTTCGGGATGGAAGGGCAGGGGAATATCCATGGTCAACAGATAGTAAAATCCCAGCTCATGGGCGCGGTACTCATCAAAAGAAAAGAAGTTTTCAGCCGTGAACAGCAGGCGTTCGATGCGAACGGTGCGGTCGATTTCCTCCTGCATTTCGCGGATAATCGTCTGCTCGCTGTTTTCACCAATCTCGGCCCGGCCGCCGGGCAAGGCCCAATAGGTATCTTTGATGCTTCTCTGCACCAGCAGATGGTCGTTGTGCAGGATCACCCCTGCCACCCGGAAGGAAAACAATTGCGGCTTTTTATCCAGCCGGATCATGTGGCGCTGTTCGGTCATTTGTCGTCCAGATTGCCATCGTCCCACACCAGATGGCGAGCAGTTTGCGGCAGGGTTTCAATCTCGTCGGCGATAAAATAAGGTGGAATATCGAGTTTTTTCAAGGCATCGGACGTGGCAGGTGCCCATTTGAATTCCAGCGCGTTCTTTCCATCCTGAATACGATGGATGATGTCACTCTCGTGAAAATCCAGTGTTTCCGGCAGATGCATCAGATAATAGAGACCAAATTCGTGCCAGTCGCGGCCCTCATAGTGGAAGAAATTTTCGACGCTCCACAGCAGCCTGTCCACCTGCGCCTCCAGCCCAAGCTCTTCCATCATCTCGCGCTTCAACGTCTCAGCGGAGGCTTCGCCCACCTCGGCACGGCCACCGGGAAAGGTCCAGAATTTTTCATGGGCAGCCCGATGCACCAGCACATGGCCGTTGCGAAAGGCAAGGCCCGCCACCCGCATCTGAAAGGTGCGGTTCTTCTGTTTCAGCCGAATACGGTTGTCTACGGGTTTAGCCAAGGTCGATCACCAGAATTTCGGGCGGTGAGCCAAACCGCACCGGCGCAATGGAGCAGCCAAGGCCACCAGAGACAATCAGGTTGCGCCCCTCTTCAACCCTGTGGCCATAGACATAACGAGAGCCATAGCGCGATGGCACCACCGGCGTCCAGCCAAACAGGTTGACCTGCCCGCCATGGGTGTGACCGGACAGGGTGAGGGAGACGCGCTCTGGCACGGTCGGAAAAATATCCGGCTCATGCGCCAGCAGAATGACGGGGGCATCATCGGTCACTTGCGCCATCGTGCCGGGCAGATCATCCAGCCCGCGCCGGGTGTGGCGGCCGGTGAGATAGGCCCATTGATCTTCCAGTCCGGCAATCCAGAACGGGTGTTCATCGGTGCCCAGCCGCACGGCACTGTTGGAATGAACGGTGATACCTTCCGCCCTGAGCGCTCTATGGGCTACGGTTTCTTTCAGCTTGAGCCTTTGCGCCTCAGGGTCCTGCCACCAGTCATGATTGCCGCAAATGGCATGGACGCCATGGGGGGCTTTCAGGCCGGACAAGGCTTTGGCCCAGATGGCTGGCGGTACCACACCCGTCACCAGCTTCATGCCGGACATGTAATCGCCCAGCAAGACAATGACATCGCCGCCCAGCGTGCTGGCATAATCGCAAATGCTGGCAATGCGGCTGGCAGGCATCCATGGTTCGCAGGCATGGAAATCGGCCAGTGCCACAATGCGCAGCTTCTGGCCGGCTGGCCAGTGCGGTGGCGTCAGCTTGTAATGGGTGGCCTCCAGCCGCAACAGCGGCTCAACGCCGCCCGCATAACCGCCGAGGGTGAGAATGCCCGCCGCCGTTCCGGCCAGCAGTTTGAAAAAGCTCCGGCGGGTAATCACTCAATTATCCTCAAGTCCCGGCATCCTCATGTGTCATCATCGTCAAGTGTGAGGCGAAATTGTGCGGCTTCCATATCTTTCGGGGGCTGCAATCCCAGATGTTTCCACGCCGTGGGGGTCAGGATGCGGCCGCGCGGGGTGCGCTGGATAAAGCCCTGCTGGATCATATATGGCTCGATAATGTCTTCAATCGCATCTCGTGGTTCAGACAGGCCAGCCGCAATGGTGTCGATACCCACCGGGCCACCGCCAAAATTGACGGCGATCATGTTGAGATAGCGGGTATCGAGCTGATCAAGGCCCATATTGTCCACCAGCAAGCGCGTGAGCGCTTCGTCAGCGATCTCGCGGGTGACGGCAGGGGCGCGGGCAACTTCCGCAAAATCCCGCACGCGGCGCAAAAGGCGTCCGGCAATGCGCGGTGTGCCACGGGCGCGACGGGCAATTTCACGCGCCCCATCATCGGTCATGCCAAGACCCATCAGCCGTGCACCACGCCGCACGATCAGCTCCAGCTCATCGACGGTGTAAAAGGACAGCCGGACTGGAATGCCAAAACGGTCGCGCAGCGGCGTGGTCAGCAGACCAATGCGGGTTGTGGCAGCCACCAGCGTGAATTTCGACAGATCAATTTTCACCGAGCGGGCGGAAGGCCCTTCGCCAATGATCAGGTCGAGCTGAAAATCCTCCATGGCGGGGTAGAGAATTTCCTCCACGGCCGGGTTCAGCCGATGGATTTCATCGATGAACAGCACATCGCGCTCTTCCAGATTGGTCAAAAGCGCTGCCAGATCACCAGCCTTGGCAATCACCGGGCCAGAAGTGGAGCGAAAATTAACGCCGAGTTCCTTGGCCATAATCTGCGCAAGCGTGGTTTTGCCCAGACCCGGTGGCCCCACGAACAGCACATGGTCGAGCGCTTCGCCGCGATTTTTGGCCGCTTCAATAAAGATTTTCAGATTGGCGCGCGCTTCGGCCTGACCTGTAAAATCATCCAGCGTCTGCGGCCGCATGGTGGCGTCGAAATCTTCGCCACGTTTTTCAGGCGAAATCAGGCGGTTTTCGTCGCTCATGCGGGGGATTCCAGGCTCTGTAATGGCGGTGTCTGCAATGTCGTGATCGTAAAGCGTTTCAGTCTCGCGCTCTGCGCAAGGCTGAAAACCATCACGATGATTGTGGCCATCATAGAAGTTCCGACATGCACAGACAACCCGTTGGCATCAAAGCAGGATCTCACCGCGACAGCTCCTTCAGGCCAAGGCGGATCAATTTGGCGCTATCGGCGTCGTCGCCAGCATTTTTAAGCGCGGCTGCCACCGCATTGGCGGCCTGATCGCGGGAATAGCCAAGATTGGTCAGCGCAGAGACCGCATCTGATACCGGGGCGGAGGCAAGGCCCTCGCCGATGTCCTGCTTGAAACCAAGATTGCTGGCTGCTTCGCCGCTAAAGGCGGGGGCTTTGTTTCTCAACTCGGTGACAATGCGAACGGCCACTTTGGGACCCACGCCGGGGGCGCGCGAAATTGATGGCTTGTCCTGAAGCGCAATGGCATTGGCAAGCTCGGACGGGGTGAGGGTGGACAGCACGCCCAGCGCGACTTTTGACCCCACGCCCTGCACACTTTGCAGCAGATTAAACCATTCACGCTCCAGTGCCGTGACAAAGCCAAACAGTTTCAGCTGATCTTCACGCACATAGGTTTCAATGAACAGCACCACCGCTTCACCGGGCGAGCCAAGCCTTGAGAGCGTACGCGACGAACAAAACACGACGTAACAGACGCCATGCACATCAATCAGCACATAATCATCGCCGATTTCGTCAAGAGTGCCTTTGAGCTTGCCAATCATGGAGCAAATCCGTCTGGAGTGGTGAAGGAAGAAGAGAACAGCAGATTACCCTGCCAAGGCTTTGCGCATCCGGTCCGCTCCCCGGTTATGGGCGTGGCAGATGGCAATGGCAAGCGCGTCAGCGGCATCATCGCCCTTGAATTCGGCCTTGGGCATCAGGATTTTCAGCATCATGTGAATTTGCTGCTTTTCGCCATGGCCCACGCCGATGACCGATTTTTTCACGGCATTCGGTGCGTATTCGGCCACGGGCAGGCCGGCGCGGGCAGGCACCAGCATGGCAATGCCACGGGCCTGACCCAGCTTGAGGGTGGCCACGGCATCCTTGTTCACAAAGGTTTGTTCAACCGCGGCCTCATCGGGCTTGTGGCTATGCACGACATCGGCAAGGCCATCGTGCAACTGGCACAGGCGTGAGGCAAGGTCCATATCGCCATCCGAGGTGACGGTGCCGGAGGCAATGAAACGCAGCGAATTGCCCAATGTTTCAATAATACCCCAGCCGGTGCGCCGCAGCCCCGGATCAATACCAATAATGCGAACAGCAGCTGTCATCACAAATCCTATATCGTCAAAACCAGAATAATCTGATTTGAATCAGATTTGCCAGCAAAATGTGAACAAAACAAAAACATTGCTGTGTGAAATCATTCTGGTCTATGGGTGGTAATTGCGATGTAACATCTTACCTAGTGCATCGATCCAAACGAAAGATTCATCTGAGTTTGGAAAAATCGATTCACAAAGAAAAAAGCGAGTGCACGAAAGCATGAACGAAGTGAATGCGTGCGTGCACGAGGGCATAAGCTGATGTTGACAAATGGAGCAGGCACCGTGGCATCCATCCCTTTTTCCGTTCTGGATCTGTCGCCCATTGGTGAAGGACAGAGCGTTTCCGATGCGCTGGAGGCATCACGGCGCATGGCTGTTGCGGCCGAGGCGCTGGGTTATCGTCGCTTCTGGCTGGCAGAGCACCATGGAATGCCCGGTATTGCCAGTGCGGCAACCGCATTGGTGATTGCCCATGTGGGGGCCGCCACAAAAACCATTCGCATTGGTTCTGGGGGCATCATGCTGCCCAATCATTCGCCCATGGTGATTGCCGAACAGTTTGGCACGCTGGCCGCCCTGTTTCCGGGACGGGTTGATCTGGGTCTGGGGCGTGCGCCGGGCACGGATATGCGCACAGCCCAGGCACTGCGGCGCAATCTGGAGAGCGGAGCGGAGAATTTCCCAAGGGACATACAGGAACTGCAACTGTTGCTGGGCGATGTGCAGCCGGGGCAGGGGCTGATGGCCGTTCCGGGCGCGGGCAGCCACGTGCCAGTCTGGCTGCTGGGGTCCAGCCTTTATAGTGCGCATCTGGCGGCGGCTTTGGGCTTGCCCTACGCTTTTGCCTCGCATTTTGCCCCTGATCAGTTGTTTGAGGCGATTTCGGTCTATCGGGATCGCTTTCAGCCTTCTGAAACGCTGGAAAAGCCCTATATGATTGTGGGTATCATGGCAGCGCTGGCGCAGACCGAGGCGATGGCAGCAAAGCTGTTTACCTCTGCCCAGCAGCAATTCATCAATTTGCGCCGCAATCTGCGCCGACCTTTTCCGCAGCCTGTTGACAGTATGGATGGCCTGTGGAGCGAGATGGAGCGCTTTGGCGTCGAGCACACGCTGCAACATGCTGTTGTGGGCACGCCGTCAAGTGTCAGGCCCAAGCTTGAGCGTTTCCTTCTTGATACGGGAGCGGATGAATTGATCATCTCCACCGCTGTGCATGATGTGGAGGCGCGGTTGAACTCACTGCGGCTTTTTGCCGAACTTCGCACGGATATGTCACGGCTCAAAGTGGCAGAGACACTGGGCTGATCACCGTCTTTTAGCAGGATTCGGTCATCATTCCTGAAATGTCATGGTTAATAGATAAGCTTAATGACACATTAACCATTCGGCTTCATTATTCCCGTCAGAAAGAGGGGCGAGTGCTCCTTACGTGGGTGTTTGGGAGCCATGAACATGAAGACCAATCTCGGGTGGCTGATGTTGGCTATTTTAGCGACAGGGCCTGCATCGGCGGCAGATATGGTTCAACCGGAGCCGGTGCCACAATATGCGCCTGAAGTGCGTGTGGCTGAGGTGTCGGGTTTTTATCTGCGCGGCGATATTGGCTATTCCTTCAACAAATTGCGTGGTGCCAATTATTTTCAGGGCTCCAATGCATCTCTGGTTGATTTTGACGATCACAAGATCAAGAACAGCTATTCGCTGGGCGCGGGTGTTGGTTATCAGATCAACAGCCGCCTGCGCACCGATCTGACCTTTGATTATCTTGGGAAATCGGACTTTACCGGCTCCACACGAGGCTCCTGCGGTGTTTCTTCGGCCTGCACCTCACGCGATCTGACATCCATGCAAGCCTATACATTGATGGCCAATGCCTATGTTGATCTGGGCACCTATGCTTCGGTAACGCCCTATGTTGGCGCGGGTATGGGTGGTTCTTACGTCAAGTGGAATGATCTCAAGAATACATCCTGCGCCAATGACGGCAGCGGCTGCGATGCCACCGAGACCCATGACGGTCGCGGCAGCTGGCGCTTTGCCTATCAGCTGATGGCCGGTGCCTCGATTGACATCACCTGTGACTGGAAGGCCGATGTGGGCTATCGTTTCCGCCAGACCACGTCAGGCGATATGTTTGGCTATAAGGCCAATGGCGGTCCGGGCCGTGACAAGGGTTTTTACAGCCACGATCTTCATGTCGGTGCCCGCTACCAGTTTGGCGGTTGCCCGCAGGCCGCCGCCTATGAGCCGCCGCCAGAGCCTCTGGTTTATAAGTAACAATTTGATTTGCTAATACAAAACCCCGGCATCCTTGATGCCGGGGTTTTGTTTTCTTGAGCGGGATAATTTTAAAACTCCCGCTTGATCAGGGCGCGATCAACCGAATAGGCCCCGCCGCCAAAGGCTGCAAACAGCAGGGCACCGCCTGCCCAGAACATGGACGCAAATTCGGCTTTGCCTTGCATCTGTTCGAGAAATTTATGACCACCATCGCCAAGCTGTTTAAGCCCCTGTGGGGTAAACAACGCGGCACCATTGGTTTTCAGTGCCGCGAGCCCCTCTGGTGTCAAAAATGCCTCTCCATACGGATGGGTGTAATGGAACCACAATGTTATCAGCAGCATCAAGCCGTTGGCGAGCGCTACAGGCCGGGTCAGCAGGCCAATCATAATCATGAATCCGCCGAAAAACTGCATCACCGCCAACATCGGGGAAAATAACCAGCCCGGATAAAAGCCAAGGTTTTCAACAAACCCGATCTGGCCGAAAGGCGACATGATTTTTGGGTAACCTTCCACCATCAGCATGGCACCGATGGCAACGCGAAGTCCTGTAAAGGCCAGTGGCTGGGCAAATTCTTCGTAAAAACCGTGCATGAACGGAAGAATATAGCGTTTTGATCCTGGTTTTTGTTCTTGTGCATATGTTGTCTGGATGCTCATCTGACGCCCCTTCTTAGATAATAATTTCCATTATCTGTTTGTACTAAATTTTATCTGGAGATTTCAGTTTCTTCCCTCTCCGTGTCTGTGTGCCAATGATAGGATATTGCTGCGCAACACGATTGACGTAGGTCAACGCGCTGATTTTTTTGCAAGGGGTTCGCTTTTTCCGTCTTGACGATGACAGGCAGTTTCAATATCTACAGCGGCGGGACACCTCTCCCCAACGAGAGGCCATATACCTGGAAGGGTAGTTTGCTATGGTTGATTTGACTGCACCCGCCGCACGTCCGGCAAATGCTCATTTTTCGTCTGGCCCTTGCTCGAAGCGCCCCGGTTGGGCACTCGACGCTCTCAGCGATGCCCCGCTCGGTCGTTCGCACCGCGCCAAGGTTGGCAAAGACAAGCTGAAGCTGGCCATTGACCTCACTCGTGAAATTCTGAATGTTCCTGCCGATTACCGCATTGGTATAGTTCCCGCATCCGACACCGGCGCTGTTGAAATGGCGCTCTGGTCTTTGCTGGGTGAGCGCGGCGTGGACATGCTGTCCTGGGAAAGCTTTGGCGCTGGCTGGGTGACCGATGTGGTCAAGCAGCTCAAGCTGGCTGATGTTCGCAAGTTCAATGCCGATTACGGCCTGCTGCCAAACCTTGCCGATGTTGATTTCGACCGCGATGTGGTCTTTACATGGAACGGTACCACCTCTGGCGTCCGCGTTCCCAATGCGGATTTCATCCCGGCTGATCGCAAGGGGCTGACCATTTGCGATGCGACCTCGGCAGCATTCGCGCAAGAGATGGACTTCACCAAGCTCGACGTTGTGACCTTCTCCTGGCAGAAGGTTCTGGGCGGCGAGGGCGGTCACGGCATGTTGATCCTCAGCCCCCGCGCTGTTGCCCGTCTGGAATCCTATGCTCCGGCCTGGCCGCTGCCCAAGATTTTCCGCCTCACATCTGGCGGCAAGCTGATTGAAGGCATATTCAAGGGCGAGACCATCAATACGCCGTCGATGCTCTGCGTTGAAGATTATATCGATGCGCTGCAATGGGCAAAGTCGCTCGGCGGTCTGGAAGCCCTGATTGCTCGCGCCGATGCCAATGCCAAGGTGCTGTTCGATTTCGTTGCTGCCAATGACTGGATTGCCAACCTCGCGCAGGTTGACGAGACCCGCTCCAACACGTCTGTGTGCCTGACCATTGCAGACCCAGAGGTTCTGGCGCTGCCCGCAGACGAGCAGGCAGCTTTTGCCAAGGGCATTGCAACGCTTTTGGAAAAGCAAGGCGTGGCCTATGACATCGGTGCTTACCGCGATGCGCCAGCTGGCCTTCGCATCTGGGCCGGTGCCACCATTGAGACCGCCGACATGCAGGCTTTGACGCCTTGGCTGACCTGGGCTTACCAGACTCAGAAGGCGACGCTTTCCAAGGCTGCGGCTTAAACTTTCTCTGGCCTCGCAAGGATGCGAGGCCCACTCCCCATTCCTGATCGTTATAAACGAACTCTTTTAGGAGGCCTCGTCATGGCACCTCGCGTTCTCGTCTCTGATGAATTGTCTGAAACCGCCGTCCAGATCTTCCGTGATCGTGGCGTAGACGTGGATTTCCAGCCGCAGCTCGGCAAGGACAAAGACAAACTGGCGGAAATCATCGGCAATTACGATGGTCTGGCCATCCGTTCGGCCACCAAGGCCACGGAAAAGCTGATTGCTGCCGCCACCAATCTGAAAGTGATTGGCCGCGCTGGTATCGGCGTCGATAACGTTGATATTCCAGCCGCTTCGCGCCGTGGTATCATTGTGATGAACACGCCGTTCGGCAATTCCATCACCACCGCTGAACACGCCATTGCGCTGATGTTTGCTGTTGCCCGCCAGCTTCCTGCCGCTGATGCCTCCACACAGGCTGGCAAGTGGGAAAAGTCGAAGTTCATGGGTGTTGAAATCACCGGCAAGACGCTCGGTGTGATCGGTGCTGGTAACATTGGCGGCATCGTTTGCAAGAAGGCCATTGGCCTTGGTATGCATGTTCTGGCCTATGACCCCTTCCTGTCGAACGAGCGCGCGCAGGAAATGGGCGTGAAGAAGGTTGAACTGGACGAGTTGCTTGCGCAGGCCGATTTCATCACCCTGCACGTGCCGATGACTGACAAGACCCGTGGCATTCTGGGCAAGGAAAACCTTGCCAAGACCAAGCCCGGCGTTCGCATCATCAACTGCGCCCGTGGTGGTCTGGTGGATGAGGCCGCTTTGGCCGAAGCCATCAAGTCTGGCCATGTGGCCGGTGCCGGTTTTGACGTGTTTGAAGTGGAGCCTGCGAAGGAAAGCCCGCTGTTTGGCCTGCCAAACGTGGTTTGTACCCCGCATCTGGGCGCATCCACCACCGAAGCACAGGAAAATGTCGCCCTTCAGGTGGCCGAGCAGATGTCGGATTATCTCGTCAAGGGTGCGGTTTCCAACGCCATCAACATGCCATCGATCACCGCTGAAGAAGCACCGATCCTCAAGCCATTCATCAAGCTGGCTGACGTTCTGGGTGCCTTTGTTGGTCAGGTCACGGAAGGCCCGATCAAGCAGATCGAAATCCTCTATGATGGCCAGACAGCCACCATGAACACCAAGGCGCTCAGCTCTGCGCTGCTGGCTGGCCTGATCCGTTCGCAGGTTTCCGATGTTAACATGGTGTCGGCTCCGATCATGATCAAGGAAAAGGGCATTGTGCTGTCCGAGGTCAAGCGTGACAAGACCGGCGTTTACGACGGCTACATCAAGCTCACCGTGACCACAGAGCGCCAGACCCGCTCGATTGCAGGCACCGTGTTCTCGGATGGCAAGCCACGCTTTATCCAGATCAAGGGCATCAACCTCGACGCCGATGTTGGTCAGCACATGATCTACATCTCCAACACCGACGTTCCCGGCATGATCGGTTTCATGGGCACCACGCTCGGCAACGCTGGCGTGAACATCGCCAACTTCCAGCTGGGTCGTGAAAAGGAAGCCGGCGACGCGATTGCGCTTCTCTATGTGGACGGCCCTGTTGAACAGGCTGTGCTGGATCAGCTGACGGCCAACCCAGCCATCAAGCAGGCCAAGCTTTTGACCTTTGCGGTCGAATAACACCTGTTTTATTGAAACGTGGTGACATTCAAACCCGGCGAGCGAAAGCTCCGCCGGGTTTTTCGCGGGTGGCATGGTTTCCGAGCTCTCCGACGTCATGCTCGGCCCTGTGCCGAGCATCTGCCGAGGCTGAATGTCAGAATGGACGTGAGTGGCTTGGGCTCGGGTGGCAGACCCTCGGGACAGGCCCGAGGGTGACGACCCGTTGAGAGCGTGTTTTTTGCGTCCTTCACAGTTTGATAACTGTCAAATTGACGCAGGGCGGCTTGTCGCATTGTTTCTTGGTGCTGCTGCTCTAGGTTATACTAATATGTCCATGCCGAGGCTCTCACGTGCCAATAGCTATGACGTTTTATGCTGCCTTTCGGCGGAGGAGACGCTGCCATGTTCGATCATTTCGATGCTGTATTGTTGGCGAGGGCGCAATTTGCCTTTACCGTTTCTTTCCACATCATCTTTCCGGCCTTTTCCATTGGGCTGGCCAGCTATCTGGCCGTGCTGAACGGCTTGTACCTCTGGACCAAAAAAGAGGTCTATTTCGAGCTGTTCAACTTCTGGAAAACCATCTTTGCCGTGGCCTTTGGCATGGGCGTGGTCTCCGGCATTGTCATGGCCTATCAGTTTGGCACCAATTGGAGCGTGTTTTCGGATAAGGCCGGGCCGGTGATTGGCCCGCTGATGGGCTATGAAGTGATGACGGCCTTCTTTCTGGAGGCTGGTTTCCTCGGTGTCATGCTGTTTGGTCGCCATCGCGTTGGCCCTGCGTTGCATTTCTTTGCCACCTTCATGGTGGCTGTCGGCACGCTGATTTCCGCCACATGGATTCTTTCGGTCAATTCGTGGATGCAAACCCCCGCAGGCTTTGGCATCAATGACAAGGGCCAGTTCATTCCGCTGGATTGGTGGGCCGTGGTCTTCAACCCATCCTTCCCTTATCGGCTGGTGCATATGGTGCTGGCGGCCTACCTCACAACGGCTCTCGTGGTGGGCGGGGTAGGGGCGTGGCATCTGTTGCGCAAAACAGCGCCGCGCCGGGCGGGCAAGATGTTTTCCATGGCCATGGGCATGGTGGCGATTGTTGCGCCCATCCAGATTTTTGCAGGCGATGTTCATGGTCTCAACACGCTGGAACATCAGCCGGTGAAAATCATGGCCATGGAAGGCCATTTTGACAGCCACCCGGATGGCGCACCGCTGATTCTGTTCGGCATTCCCGATCAGGCCAACAAGCGGGTGGATTATGCCATTGAGATTCCGAAACTTTCCAGTCTGATTCTCAAGCATGATCTGAATGCGCCTCTGGCCGGGCTGGATACGGTGCCGGACAATCTTGAGCCGCCGGTGGCTGTGGTGTTCTGGTCCTTCCGCATCATGGTCGGGCTGGGCTTTGCCATGCTGGGTCTGGGGCTGTTCAGCCTGTGGACACGCTATCGCGGCACGCTGACCACCAATGCCTGGCTGCACCGGGCCGCGGTTGCCATGGGGCCTGCGGGCTTTGTGGCCGTGCTGGCAGGCTGGGTGACAACAGAAGTTGGCCGTCAGCCCTATACGGTTTACGGTCATCTTCTCACATCGCAATCGCACTCGGCCATTGAAGCGCCTGCGGTGGCAACGTCGCTCATTCTGTTCATCATCGTTTACTTTTTCGTGTTCGGCTCCGGCACGTTTTATATCTTGAGGCTGATGGCGCGCCTGCCGCGCGATCCGACCCCGGAAATTGGCGATGCACCCATCCGCACAGCGGGTATTGTGCCGGGCACCATTGCCCATAGCGCTGATGGAGGCCATCATGGTCATTGATTATGCATTCATCTGGGCGGCCATCATTGCCTTTGCCATTCTGGCCTATGTTATTCTCGATGGCTTTGATCTGGGGGTGGGCATTCTGTTTCCCGCCTTCAAAGACAAGCATGACCGCGACCAGATGATGAATTCGGTGGCTCCCGTCTGGGATGGCAACGAGACGTGGCTGGTGCTGGGTGGCGGCGGACTGCTGGCGGTGTTTCCGCTGGCCTATGCCACCATTCTTCCGGCGCTGTATATGCCCATCACCCTGATGTTGATCGGCTTGATTTTCCGGGGTGTTGCGTTTGAATATCGTTGGCGCACAGACCGTTGGCGTGGTGTGTGGGATGTGGCCTTTGCGGGAGGGTCGGTGCTGGCAGCCCTGATGCAGGGCATCGCGCTGGGCGCTCTGGTGCAGGGCATTCCGGTGGTTGATCGCGCCTATTCCGGCGGCTGGTGGGATTGGCTGACGCCATTTTCCATTGGCACGGGCGTGGCGCTGGTGGTGGGCTATGGCCTGCTGGGCGCAACCTGGCTGGTGTTCAAGACGGTTGGATCTTTACGGCTGAAAGCCCAGAAAATTGCCTTGCCTGCGGCGCTGATCACGGTTGCCGCCATGGGGGTTTTCAGCCTCTGGACACCGTGGCTGAAGCCGCATTATCTGGATCGCTGGTTTGGTTTTCCCACGCTGATTTTCAGTGTGATCGTGCCCGTTCTGGTGTTGGTCTGCCTGTATCTGATTTTCAAAGGTCTGCGCGACAACACGGACTGGTTGCCATTTGCTGCCTCCCTTGCCCTGTTTACTTTAGGCTTTGCCGGTATCGGCATCAGCTTCTATCCCTATATGGTGCCAACGGCCTTGACCATCTGGGATGCGGCGGCACCCGATAGCAGTCTGAAATTTCTTCTGGTGGGTGCTGTTGTTCTTGTGCCGATCATTTTGCTGTACACGGGTTATGCCTATTGGGTATTCAGAGGCAAAATCAATCCAGATGAAGGCTATCACTGATGACAGACAAAACATGGACGCAGAAACTGGTATGGTTCGTGATTTTCTGGCTGGTGGGCGTTGGCATTGTTGGGGCGGTTGCAGCCTCGATCCGGCTGGTGCTGATGACAAACTGAAAGAAAAATCAAAATATTTTGGGTTGTGCTCTAAAAATCAGCGGACTGCGTTGCCATATGGTAAGCGGAGGCTGATTTCGAGCCGGGATCAACATAGAGGGTGGTATGCATAGAGCTTTGAAAGCATTTGGTATTGTGATGATCGGCATGGCGGTGACCATGACATCGGTTGATTTTGCCGAAGCTCGCAAAGCCGGAGGCTCGAGCAGTTTCGGCAGCCGCGGCAGCAAAACCTTTAGTGCGCCAGCCACCACCAATACCGCGCCAACGGCGGCGGCCCCGATTCAGCGCAGCATGACGCCCAACACCGCCCAGCCGGGTGCCATGGGGCAGGCGGCTGCCGCACAGGCAGCGCCCAAGCGTGGCCTGTTTGGCGGCATGGCAGGCGGCCTTATGGGTGGCCTGTTGATGGGCGGTCTGTTTGGCATGTTGCTGGGTGGCGGCTTTGGCGGTCTGTCGGGCATGTTCGGCATGTTGTTCCAGATTCTGTTGATTGGCGGCGCGATCATGCTGGCCATGCGCTTCTTTGGTCGCAACCGTACGGCGCAGGCCTATTCGGGTCCGACCTCTGATAATCGCATGTCGCAGCCGGGTGCGGCACCGCAGCCGCCAGCATCTCAGGGTTTCGGTGGTTTCGCCATTCCCAAGATCGGCGGCTCTGCGCAGGCAGCACCAGTGTCCGGCAGCGATGACGTTGGCATTACGCCAAAAGATCTGGAAACATTCGACGAACTGCTGCAAGAAATGCAGCGCGCCTATGCCGCTGAGGATTATTCTGCTCTTCGCCGCATTACCACGCCGGAAGCCATGTCCTATCTGGCGGAAGAGTTGAGCGAAAATGCCACCAAGGGCGTCAAGAACGACGTGCGCGATGTGCGCCTGTTGCAGGGCGATCTGTCGGAAGCATGGCGTGAGGGCAATGTGGATTATGCCACAGTTGCCATGCGCTATGAAGCCATCGACGTGATGCGTGACCGCACCAGCGGCAAGGTTGTGGAAGGTGATCCTGATCACCCGCAAGAATCGGTTGAAGTCTGGACGTTTATTCGTCGTCCTGCCACGGGCTGGAGCATATCGGCTATTCAGTCCGCCTGATTGTAAGTTTGCATTTGCAGGTGAAAGACAAAAGCCCTCGGTCCGTGTGATCGGGGGCTTTTACTTTGTTGAGCAACCTGCTTTCGGGAAAATCCGATGGGAAAACAAGGAGCTACAGCATCGTTCTGATTCTGGTCACAGGACACGACGCTCTAGAGTCTGTCAGGTTCAGATTGAACCAGACAGACTCTAGATTCTCTTGTTTTCGTTTGTCTTTTCGGGAAAACCGGATTCCACTTTTCCCTGACAAACTCTAAAACCCCTCCCCAACCCTCCCCACAAGGGGGAGGGTTGGGGAGGGGTCTTTCTTGTTTGTGTCGTGTGCTGTGGTTCAATCTGAGCCTGACAGACTCCAGATGGGACATCATCTGGTCAACCTCATGACCTGCCCCTGTTTGTCTCCACCAAAAACTGGCGTACCCGTTGAAGCGCTTCTGACGGATGGCTGTTGCGGCGGTATTCTTCCATCACAATCTGCCGAACCCGCTCGCGTGTCTCGTCATCACTCATCTTGCTCCTGTCTTCCAACGGTTGCAGAGATTGATATTTGAGGGCGTCATTGGCCTGCTGAAGTCGCTTTTGTAAATCGGAGAGGGAAGCAAGCAGCACCCTGTCCATGATCTCTGGCGCAGAGCCCGGCGGCATGATGTCATAAGAATCGGAGGAGGATGGATGGTGCCCCGATGTCCTGTGGCGCAACAGCAGCGCCAGCACGCCTGCGGCAAAAGCCGGAGGCGTGATGATCAGCAACGCCTTGATCCCGTCGGATGTGGATTGCCATGTATCAAAAAGATCAGCCCAGACATTGTAATCGGCCATTGTCCATACCTCCCGTGCTTGGCCACAAGCGACCACCGGAGGGGTAAGCCTCTGGTGATCGGGGAGTTCGAAAGCCGCGAAAAGACGACTGCCTTGGCCTTTAAGCCGAAGCTCTGGACATGCACCAAGGCCTCCCCGACGCCAAAGAATGGAGACGTGGGGACCATATAGTCATGGTCAACCGCCTCAGCCACAAACCTATGGCTGAGGGGTGTCTTTATGACGACCGACACCGGCCGCTTTTCGAGGAGTTTCGACACTCCGGGATCGGTGCGTTACAACCAATCCTGTTTGCTTCCTAGCGTAAAAAGGGTGGCCTAGGGAAGGGGGGACGCTTTCTTTTTACGGGCAGCGTCGCAATTGATCGGCATAGATGCTGGTGATGGCGGCGAAGCGTTTGGCTCCGGCCAATGCCTCTGGCCTTGCCCTATAGGCACCCCGTCTGTAGCCATCCTGCCCGGAATGATAGGCGAGATAGATATTGTAGGGTTGCGAGAAGGGGATGCCGTTTCTGAGGTGGCTTTGATAGTGATACCAGCCGATAAAGCGGATGGCGTCGGCAAAATTGTTGCGGCGCGCAAGATAGCGGCCTGTTTCGCGCTGATAACGCTCCCACGTGCCGTCCAGCGCCTGCGAATAGCCGTAGGCGGTGGAAACGCGCTTCCATGGAATAAAGCCAAGGATATAGCGGCGCGGGGGTCTGGCGCGGGCGCGGAAACTCGATTCGGTATAAATTGTTGCCATCAGAATGGGCACTGGCACGCCATATTCGCGCTCAACAGAACGCGCGGCTCTTTTCCAGTTTTCAAACACGCCGTCGCGCTGGTCAAAAATCGCGCAGGCATTGCGAATTTGACTTGGGGGGCGAGCACAGCTTGCCAAGGCCAGCAACAGGGCGATGATGAGGAATTTACGCATAACAAACATACCTCTTCTATCAAGAGGCATTCTATTCGCTAAAATTTAACGAAAAGTTTTGATTTTATTAACAAGCGAACACAGCAGGAGATTGTCGATCGTTTTGGCCAAAAATCAGCCTTGCCTTGCGGCAATCTGCCCTTCGGCAACCGGGCAGGAGCCGCCGCAGCCGCCCACACCCGGAACAGCATAGCGCAGACAGCAGATGCGGCGATGGCCGATATACTCGCCGCTATCTGTGCGGCCTACGCGCACCATGGTGTGAAACGGGTTTTTCCAGTCATCCGGCCAGTTGGAAGCCTCCAGCAGCACCATCCCCTCTGTTTTCAGCGCTTCTGCGCCCTGATGGCCGATTTCATCAATCATCCATGTCAGATAGGCAGCGGCATTGGTCCACAGCAGCCGTTTGGACAGGCCAGCCTGTTTTGCCATCACCGCAATCAATGGTTCCAGATGGCCACGGACAACGCCGGACATTGCCTCGTGTATGGTGGCCTGTGGCTCCACGGTGCCAATATTGGTGAGCAGAAAGCCCGAGGGCAGGCCGGTGGTGCTATCGATCAACAGGTCGATCTCGTTGATGGCCAGCGGCAGAATGCGGCGCAACTCCAGCCAGCAGATAATCGGGTCAATCATCAGCGCACTGAAGTAAAACAGTGACCAGAAGGACACCAGCGCCCGCCTGTCCGTTTCGGGCGGATAGGTGCTGGCAAAGCGCTCAATCACCGCATCCAGACGCTGACGATCCAGCAGATCAGCGCAGGCAATGCGGTGCACGCCCTCTGGCTGTGAGAAAAAAAACCGGCGACCTGCATAGGGATAGCGATTGCCGGTATCGCGGGCAATCAGATCACCCAGATCGGTCAATCCATCTGTACTGTTGACGGCATGAGGCGACTGTGTGGTTTCTGCTATGCAGGTCATCATATCACCAGGTGTATTTCAACGTACCCAGCACGGTGCGTCGGTCGCCGTAATAGGATGAGCCATAATAGGTGGTGGTGACATATTTCTTGTCAAACAGGTTTTTGGCGTTGACCGCCAGGGTCACATTGTTGGTGACTTTGTAGCTGGCCATGGCATCCACCACGGTATAGGCCGCAACCTTCACGGTATTGGCATCATCGCCGTAGCTTGAACCAACATAACGGACGCCGCCGCCCAACGTCAGATCACCACGCACACCGTCGCCGGGGATGGTATAGTCCAGCCAGGCCGAGGCAATATTGTTTGGCACCCGTTGCGGCCGCTTGCCGACATTGCCGTTGATCCCATCTTCCTTGATCTCGCCATCCCAATAGGAATAGGCGAGCGTCATGTTCCAGCGGTCATTGAGCGCTACCTTGCCCTCCATCTCCACGCCGCGCACGCCGACCTTGCCGATCTGGCGTTGCAGAACAGGCGTGACATTAGTCGGAACTTCGGTCTGTGTGAGGTCGAACAGGGCAACCGTGAACATCCCGTCAAAGCTGTCAGGCTTGTATTTCAGGCCAATTTCATACTGCTCGCCTTCCTGAGGTTTGAGCGTGCCATCCAGCGAATAGCCATTGGCCGTTGGCGTCACCAGCGGTTGGAACGAGGTGGAGTAATTGCCATAGACCGCAAGCTGCGGATTGATCTTGTAGCTCAAGCCGATCCTTTTGGTGAAGGCTTCGGCGGTATTCGCGTCCTGTGTGCCGCTGTTGTAATAATCCGCAGTGGTATCGACATAGTCATAGCGTCCGCCCACCGTCAAAATCCAGCGGTCATCCAGTGTCAACTGTTCCTGACCATAAATGCCCAGCGCCTTTTGTTTGACCCGCCAGTTGATATAGGGCGAGGGAAAGACGCAGGCGCGGCCACAATAGACGGGATTGTTGATGTCAATGCCGCTGGCCGTGCCATAGGAGATGTCCTCATGGGTGTTGTCGAAGGCATAGTCAACGCCCAGCAAGGATTTGCTGTCGAGACGCGCGGTGCTGGTGTCATATTCGAGCTGATTGTCGATGGCGAAACGCTCAGACACACCGTCGACGGCAAAGGAGGTTCTGTTGGCCGTCGGGTCTGTGGATGCGTCATAGACGGTTTCGTAATCCAGACTGACATGCGAGTAGCGGGCGTTCTGGCGAAACGTCAGGCCATCGGTGATCTCGTGGCTGAACTGATAGCCGATATTTTTCTGGATCGTGTCGAACTTGTTGTAGTCCGGCTCGCCATAGAATTTGGTGGTATCGACATCCAGCCCGGCAGGAAAGCCCAGCGCTGGCGTGGTGTTGCGCTTGTTGTAATCGGTCAGGATCGTCAGAGACGTGCCAGCATCCGGGCTGATGGTGAGAGCTGGCGCAATATAGAGGCGGTCGTCATTGGAATAATCCGACCCGAGATCGGCATTCTGCCATTTTGCGGTGACGCGGTAGCTGAACACCCCGTCCTTATCGAGTGGGCCGCCAAAATCTGTGCCCGTTTCAAGATGGTTTTCGCCGAATGTGGTATAGACCTCGGCATGGAACGTGTCGGTTGGGCGCTTGGTGATGGCATTGATCATGCCGCCCGGGCTGTTCAGGCCAAACAGGGAGGATGTCGATCCCTTGAGAACCTCTACCCGCTCAAGCCCGTAAGGCTCGGTGCGTGCGGCTGTGTACCAGGCGGGAATGCGCGCGCTCAGGCTATCGCGGTAAAGGCCAAGGGTGGTGGTGTCAAAGCCGCGAATGCGGTAGTAATCATAGCGATCATCCGAGCCGAACTCGTCAGTGACGACGCCCGACGTGTAGGCAACGGCAGCCTGCATATCGCTGACGCCACGGGTTTCCATTTCCTGCATGGTGACAACGGAGACAGCCTGCGGAATATCGATGATGGGCGTGTCGGTTTTGCTGCCTGTGGCGGTGTCTTTGGCAACAATTGTGGCATCCGGCCCGCTGGCCGATCCTTTGCCCTCAACCGTAATGGTGGAGAGCACGGTAGCGCTATCATCTGCCCGTGCAGGCACGGCCGCCGCAATCAGGGCCAAACCCGCGATACCGCCCAGCACCCATTGCCCGCGTGCCCGATCATTTTGCATCACAGGTCGAGCATCACCACAGCAACCCATCGCCAGTCTTGTCATTCTTCGTTTCTCCACCATGTCATTTGCGAGAGCAAAATCCCCGTTTTTCGGGGGGAGAATATGAAGTGTACAATAAGAGTCAACTTTAAACCTGTCAAAAATTGGAAGGTTTTTGAGTTTTGCAGGTTTTTAGAGTTTCTCAGGGAAAAGTGGAGCCCGGTTTTCCTGATCAGACAGACTCTAACGTTGGCCTGGGGAAAATGAGCGCGCGGTTGTCGTCTCTCGCCGCAATCACAATCAATATCAACTCAAAGTTGAATTTCATGAATTAACATTGAAGGATATACATGAAAATGTGATTGAAATGGTAGCGGGGGGCGGACTTGAACCGCCGACCTTGGGGTTATGAATCCCACGCTCTAACCACCTGAGCTACCCCGCCACACATCACAAAGCGCTTTGTTAACAAAGCCTCGCTAAGCGATGGGCGGCTTATAAGTCGAGCATCCCAACAAAGTCAAGCGCTCAAAACAGAAAAATGAAACTTTTACAACAGTGCTTGTAAAAACAAACACTTGTTGCTTTTCAAAGCATGTCGCCAGAGTACACGACATTTTAGCTTTGAGTGCTTGGTTACCCCCTCACCCCGCCTCCGCTTTGCTCGGCGGACCTCTCCCCGCTGGGGCGAGGAACCCGTGAACGTTGCTGTTCTTTCCGTCTTCTCCCCTGCGGGGAGAAGGTGGCGGCAGCCGGATGAGGGGGGGGGCGAAGCCCAGAAATACGCGCGTCGTGTACTCTGGCATGTCCCGTTTCATTGTCCTCAATTAAACGATGACGCACATGCGGCAAAAGAAGAGCTAAAGCATGTCGTAGTGAATCCTATTCACTGCGACATGCTTTAGGCCGCAACCGTATCTTGCAAAAGCGCGCTCAAAGCCGCTTGCGCATCAAGGCTGCGCTCGGATCGTTCAATAAAGCCGCCGCCATAGACGCGGGCATCGGCACCGGTGGCAGAATAGAGCACACAAGCCTGACCGGGAGCAACGCCCGCTTCACCCATCTCCAGATCGACATAAACGCCCTGATCATCGGCATAGAGCGTGGCAGCCGTTGGGGGGCGGGTGGAGCGCACCTTGGCAAAACAGGCAAGGCCGCCTGCGGCGTCTTCCGTGATGGAATAATCGCCCAGCCAGTTGATGTCGCGCAAATAGACGCGGCGGGTTTCCAGCGCTTCCTTGGGGCCAACAATGACCCGGCGCGAGCGGGCATCGAGATAGACCACATAGAGCGGCTCGCCCGTGGCCACCCCTAAGCCTTTGCGCTGGCCGATGGTGTAATGCAAAATGCCGTCATGCTGGCCCAGAATGCGGCCATCGAGATGGACAATATCGCCCGCCAAGGCCGAATTGGGCTTCAGTTTGGTGATAATGTCGGCATATTTGCCCTGCGGCACAAAACAGATGTCCTGGCTATCGGCCTTTTGCGCGACAACCAGCCCCATCTCCTCGGCAAGCTGACGGGTTTCGGCCTTGGAGAGGCCGCCCAGTGGAAAACGCAGGTAATCAATCTGTTCCTGCGTGGTGGCAAACAGGAAATAGCTCTGGTCGCGCTCGCTATCAATCGGGCGAAACAGGGCGCGGTGTCCGGGATCATTCGGCAAAGGCATGGCGCGCGAGCGGATGTAATGGCCGGTTGCCAAAGCATCGGCGCCCAGTTCCTTGGCGGTGGCCAGAAGATCGGCAAATTTAACCGTTTGGTTGCAGGCCACGCAGGGGATGGGCGTTTCGCCGGCAATATAGCTGTCCATGAACGGGTTGATCACGGTGTCACGAAAGCGCTGTTCGTAATCCAGCACGTAATGGGGAATGCCCAGCGTTTCGCACACGCGCCTCGCATCATCAATATCCTGGCCTGCGCAGCAGGAACCGGCGCGGTGCACGGCAGCGCCGTGATCGTAAAGCTGAAGCGTAATGCCCAGCACGTCATAGCCTTCCCGTTTCAAAATTCCGGCCACAACAGAACTGTCAACGCCGCCTGACATGGCAACGACAACGCGCGTATCTTCCGGTCTCTTGTCAAAATCCAGCGTGTTCACGGGGCTTACATCTCTTAAAGCTTACGAGAAGACCGTGATCTCTATCATATGAAGGGCCAATGCATATCACCGCACAGGTCGCTTTCGGCTCCGGTCTGTTGTCCATGGATATAGAAAGGATTGCTCACACATGCAAGACCACCGCGTTCACCTGCTGAAATCAATGCCCGAGTTGGCAAGTGTCAAGTAAACATTGAACAAATAGTATTAGATAAAATTAATATTAAGAAAGTTGTAATATGTTCTCTTTTAGGCTGCATACACTTAAAGGTGTGCGGAGTGGTCCTATGCATTGGCTTGTCAATATCTCGATCAACAAACGAATTGTGATGGCGCTGGCATTGCCGCTGCTGGCTGCAACATTTCTGGTGTTGAAAGATGTAAGAGGTATTGCTGAGGCTGATTCCCGGATGCGACAAGCCGTGGAGCAGACACATGCGCTTGCTGCTCTGAGTGAAGCTGCGCATATGTTGCAGGTCGAGCGTGGTCTGACGGCGGGTTTTCTTGGCTCAAAGGGCAAAGCCAACGGTGCGGAATTGCAGAAGGCCCGGACTGCTTCGGATGCGGCGATTGCTGTCTTGCCAAACCTGGCCGATGACATTGCATCGCTGGACGAGAGCGATCTTTCGGCGCATTTTTCTGCGCTCCGGCAGACCTTGTCGGGTCTTGCTTCGGTGCGGCAGGCGGTGGACAATTTGTCGATGCCCGGCGGCGACGCCTTCAAATTTTACACCTCGACCATTGCGCAAGCCATCGATCTGACCCGGGATCTGCCCTTCAAGGGCGTGGATAGCGATCTGTTGCAGCGTGTCACTGGGGTTGATCTTCTGCTGCGTGCCAAGGAATCGGCCGGTCAGGAGCGCGGCATGGGCAATGGCTTTGTTGCGGCTGGCAAGATGGATGCGGCACAGTTCATGAATTTCGTGGTGATGGCAGGCGCTCAAGACGCTTATCTGAAAGCTTTTTTCGCCCTGATGCCTTCGGATGAGGCCAAGGGATTGACTGAAAAGCTGGTGACGGTGTCGGACGATGTGCTGGCTTTGCGTGGTCGTTTGCTGTCCGGTGGTGCGAGTGCTGATCTGTCTGGCATGGATGCCAGGACATGGTTTGGCACCACAACGGCCCGCATCAATGGCATGAAGGACATACAGACGCAGGTGCTCGACAAAATTGCAGCTCTGGCCCTGGACAAGGCAGACCGAGCCCGGTCTACCCTGATTGTTGTTGCTCTGTCCTGCGTATTGGCAGGGGTGCTGGTGATTGCCCTGTGCCTTTATATGGCTGGCACCGTGGTGCGTCCGTTGAAAGGTCTGACGGGAATTATGGGCCGTCTTGCCGAAGGGCACATTGGCCAGCCAATAACATCTCTGCGCAAGGATGAAATTGGCGATATGGAGCGGGCTGTTGAGGTTTTCCGCCATTCTGCCATTCGCAATGGTGAGCTGGAGGCAGAGGCCGTTGAGGCCCGCGCCCGTGCGGAGCGCGAACGGGCCGAAATGCAGCGCCTTGCCGAGGAAGAGGCCGAGCGCCTGTTGCTTCAGGCCACCGGCACGCTGGCCGAGGCCCTGCAAAGTCTGGCGTCGGGCAATATGACCTGCGAGATCGAGCAGCCACTGGCTCCACGCTTTGAAAAACTGCGGCATGATTTCAACCTGTCCATCAAAACTCTGCGCGAAACCTTGCAGCAGGTTGGGCTGTCTGTGTCTGCGGTGAATAATGGCGCACAGGAAATTTCGGCAGCGTCTGGCGATCTGGCCCGCCGCACCGAGCGGCAGGCGGCATCTCTTGAAGAAACGGCGGCAGCATTGGATGAAATCACCACCAATGTCACCTCCACTTCAAAACGCACGGGTGATGCGCGTGAAATTGCCCGCAACGCCAGCCTGCGGGCCGAAAAATCAGGTGCCGTGGTTGATCATGCCATTTCGGCCATGGAGCGGATTGAACATTCTTCCGATCAGATCAGCAATATCATTGTGGTGATTGATGAAATTGCCTTCCAGACCAATCTTCTGGCGCTGAATGCAGGTGTCGAGGCCGCCCGCGCCGGTGAAGCGGGCAAGGGCTTTGCCGTGGTTGCTCAGGAAGTGCGCGAACTGGCACAGCGCTCCGCCAAGGCGGCCAAGGAAATCAACGCTCTTATTCAAGCCTCTGCCGCAGCCGTCAAGGATGGTGTCAAACTGGTGGGAGACACCGGAGAAGGGCTTAAGGAAATTGGCGGATTGGTGCAGGCTTTTGCCAACCATATGGATGCCATAGCCTCGGCCACACACGAGCAGTCGAATGGCCTGTCGCATATCAATGCGTCGATCAACACGGTGGATCAAACCACCCAGCAGAATGCAGCCATGGTGGAAGAAATGACCGCTGCCGGTGCGGGCCTTGCCCGCGAAAGCGCCAACCTCAAACAGATGATCTCCCGCTTCCAGCTCGAACGCCACAGCATGGGCAAGAGCCAATGGGCGGCTGCCTGAAGCATTTCTAGCAAAACTACCTAGCGGTTTTGCGTCCGAAAATCTGTCAAAACAAAGAGTTAGAACACTACAGGTCGTTCAACTCAGAGTACGCGACATTTTAGCTTTGAGTGCTTACAGCGCCGTGCGCCATATATGGCGCACGGCGCTGTAACACTTTTAATCTGCTGCATAATTTTCTCCTTAAATCGATTCCGATTTAAGGAATTATGCAGTAGCTCCCCATCACCCCGCCTCCGCTTTGCTCGGCGGACCTCTCCCCGCCGGGGCGAGGAACCCATGAACGTTGCTGTCCTTTCCGTCTTCTCCCCTGCGGGGAGAAGGTGGCGGCAGCCGGATGAGGGGGCGAAGCCCAGAAATACGCGCGTCGTGTACTATGTGTTCAACTCGGCCCGGTGCCGTTGCATGGTGAGAAACCGGGCGTAATCCCGATCATATTGAAGGCGGGTTTGCGGGTTGGGTTGAACCAGCCGTCCTTTTGCGCCCATGGCGGCTCCGGCTTCAGCGAGATCGGTATAAAGCCCGCCTGCTGTGGCGGCATTGATGGCGGTGCCAATCAGCACGGCGTCGGTGTCATCTGCGACCATCAGCGTGCAATTTGTGACATCGGCATAAAGCTCCACCAGCAGCGGGTTTTTGACATGGCCGCCGGTGAGATGCAGGCGAACTTTCCCGTGTTGATCGGCTGCCAGACTCTCCAGAATTTGGCGAAGGCCAAGGGCAATGCTGACACAGGCGCGCCAATAGAGACGGCAGAGGCCATCAAAGCTGGCATCCAGCGTTAATCCGGTGATCACACCTGTCAGGTCAGGATCGGCAAATGGCGAGCGATTGCCATGAAAATCCGGAAGGATATGGATTGCTTGCGCAAAAGAAGCACCTTCCTGTGCCCGGAGTTCAATAATACGGGCAATAATCCGGCGGTGATTATCAATGGTCGGCTCACCGCCTTGCGCGTGAAGGCGCAGCAGATGGTTGAGCAGCGCACCCGTGGCCGATTGCCCGGCTTCTGACAGCCATAGATCAGGGAAAACCGCTCCGAAATAGGGGCCCCAGATGCTATAACCGTGGACGGGTTTGGGGTTGAACGCAATCAGGCAACTGGACGTGCCGCCAATAAGGGCTAAGGGGGGCGTATCGGTTTGCTCAAGGTTGGCAGCCCCCAGCACGCCCAGCGCGCCTGCATAGGCATCGACCATGCCCGCCGCGACGGCAATGCCCGCATCCAACCCCAAGGCATGTGCGGCGTCAGCGCAAAGTGGGCCAATGGATTGGCCCACAGGCACCGCTTCATTTGGCAGGCCTGCGCGCTCCATCAGGTCCTCAAGGCCAACCTGTGCCAAAAAGTCCTGCTGCCAGCCGGGTTTGCTGTGGCCAAAGAAGGTCCATTTAGAAGTGAGGGTGCAGAGAGAACGGGCGGTGCTGCCTGTTGCTTTCCCCGTTGCTGTCCATGTGAGAAAATCAGCCAAATCAAAGGCATATCCAAGCCGTGCCCACAGATCAGGCCGATGGCGCTTTAACCACATCAGTTTGGGAATTTCCGCCTCTGGCGACATCATCTGGCCATTGTGGGCCAGGATCGGATGGTCAAGGGCCGAGCATTCTGCCGCTTCCTGGTTGGCGCGATGATCCAGCCAGGCGAGGGTGTCAAAGCCTTCGCCGTTTTCGACATCAAGGCAAAGCGGCGCACCATTCCTGTCGCGCAGCACCAGCGAGCAGGTTGCATCAAAACCGATGGCGGCAATAGATGCGGGCGCAATGGCGGCTGCCTCAAGCGTTGCCTTCACAGCAATGCAGCACGCGGCCCATATGTCTTCAGAGTTGTATTCTCCCTGATCATCCTGCGGTCGTCGCAGCGCAATCGGATGTTCGCAGCGGGCCAGAAGCTGGCCGGTTTTGGAAACAACGCCCGCACGCGCGCTGCCGGTGCCAACATCCACCGCAATGATATGATCTCTCATGCTTTGTGTTTCCGCCCCCCGCACCATGGTCAGGGTATAAAGTGGATCAAATCTGCCATGGCGTCAAACCGTGCATTGGGCCGGGCATCGGGGTTCAGGGCGGCAATACTGCTTTCATAGGCCTCGCCTTGGGCATGGCCACCGCCGGTAAAGGCAAGAGCTGTCATGCCAGCGGCACGCGCGGCCATCAGTCCGGCGGGGCTGTCTTCCACCACCACGCATTGGTGTGGATGTGTTGCCATTTTTTCAGCAGCATACAGAAACAGATCAGGCGCGGGCTTGCCGTTTTTGACCATGGTGGCGCTGAAAATATGCGGTTGAAAACGCTCAATCAATCCGGTGACGGTGAGCGAGAGGGCAATGCGATCCGGCTGGCTGGAGGATGCCACGCACCAGCCAATGCCTGCCTTTGCCAGATCATCCAGCGCGGCGTGCAGCCCGGTAATGGGCTTTAAATCCTGCCGGAAGCGCTCATACAGATGGTGGCGAAGGCCGTTCAGAAACGTCTCGCCAATGGCGAAAGAAAATTCCGCACGTGCCGTCTCCACCACCGTTGCCATGCTGCGGCCGAGAAAGTTGCGGTAAACATAATCGGCATCAATGGCCACACCAGCCTTTTCGAACTCGGCCACCATGACCTCGACCGAGATCGGCTCGCTGTCCACCAGCACGCCGTCGCAATCGAAAATCACCAGCTTGGTGGCCGGGTCATGCATCATACCAATCCTTATGCAGCGGCAAGGCCACCGTCGATGTAGCTTTGCAGGGTCTTTGCTGTACCGTGGGTGCGAAGGTTTGAGAGCGCTTTTGCAAACCGCTGCCTGAACACGTCATTTTGCCCCACAGTGCCGAAAATATCGTCCAAAGCAAGGAAGAACAGCGGGTCTTGTCTTGAGGCAATGGCGGTTTTTTGCAAACGCTCGGCGCTGGCATCATTGAACACAATCGGCTTGCCGCTATCGGATGTGCCTTCAAAATAGCGGCACCACAGCGCCGATACCAAGGCCAGTCCGACAACATCCAGACCCTTGGCGAGACGATCTGCGGTCGATGGCAGGATGAATTTTGGCTGGCGGTTGGAGCCATCCTGCGCCAGGCGCGGAATGGTGTCGCCAATCTTGGGGTTGGAAAAGCGGCTCTCGATCAGCGTCGCATAGTCTTGCAAGCTGGTGTTGGGTACGGGCGGCACCACCGGGATGATTTCATCATGGGTCAGCTTGGCAAGGAAGGCGCGGATCAGCGGGTTTTCCATGGCTTCGTGCACAAAGTGAATGTCCATCAGCGCTGCCGGATAGGCAATCGCCGCATGGCCGCCATTTAAGATGCGCAGTTTCATCAGCTCATAGGGTGCGACATCCTCAACGAAGGTGACGCCAACCTCTTCAAAGGCAGGGCGACCGAGTGGGAATTTATCTTCCAGCACCCATTGCTTGAACTCTTCGCAAAACACCGGCCATGCATCATCAATGCCGTAAGCATCGCGGGTGATGTCGATTTCGCGCGGGCCGGTGGCAGGGGTGATGCGATCCACCATGGAATTGGGGAAGGCGACGTGGTGGTGAATCCACTCGGCAAAATCGGGATCGGACAGCTTGGCAAGGCCGATGACAGTGGCTTCCGTTACTTCGCCATTGCCGGGGATGTTGTCGCAGCACATCACGGTGAAGGGCGGAATATTGGCGGCACGGCGGGCTTTGAGGCCGGCGATGATCAAACCGAAGACGGTTTTGGGCTGGCTCGGGTTTTGCGCGTCTGCCACGATGGCCGGGTGCTTGGGGTCAAAATGCCCGGTGGCGGGGTCGATGAAATAGCCGCCTTCGGTAATGGTCATCGAGACGATGCGGATGGCGGGATCAGCCAGTTTGGCAATGATGCCGTCGAAATCCGGTGCCGCGATCATATCCACCATCGGGCCGGTGATGGTGGCAGCACTTTTCGCCACATCCTGCTCCACCACCGTGGTCAGATAATCTTGTGCAGCCAGTTTTTCTTTCATCGTGGCGTCAGATGGCAAAACGCCCGCACCGACGATGGCAAAGTCCAAATCTTTGCCGAGGTTGAACAGCTCATGCAGGTAGATGGCCTGATGGGCGCGGTGGAAATTGCCCACACCAAAATGGACGATGCCGGGGGTGAGGCTGTCGCGGCTATAGGCCGGAATGGCAGCCTTGGCGCTGGCGTCCTTCAGGGTGGAGAGGGAGAGTTTTGTGGTCATTGGGTTATGTCCTGAATAAATTTTGGGAAATGGGTGGGGGGGTGCAATGTCGGAGATGGAGCGTGTGGCTTGGTGGCTTCGCCCCCCTCATCCGGCTGCCGCCACCTTCTCCCCGCTGGGGAGAAGAGGCAGGTTGAAAGCCTCCATGCCTTTTTTAAAGATGCGCATCCGGCGAGTGAGAGACAGTGGTTGCTTTTTGAGTTCCGCCCTATCGACAATGTCTCTTCTCCCCGGCGGGGAGAAGGTGGCGGCAGCCGGATGAGGGGGGGCGAAGCCCATCTCATCATACATTGTCGGGAACTCATCATCTCAGCTCATCCAATTGCCACCATCGACGTTATACGTCTGGGCCACCACGTAATCGGCCTCAGAGGACGCCAGAAAAATCGCCATGCCCGTGAGATCGTTTGCTGCCCCCATCCGGCCAAACGGAACGGCCTTGCCGACCTGCTTTTTCTTCTCGCCGGGCGCAAGGTTTTCATGCCTTGCAAACAGCGCATCCACACCATCCCAATGCTCGCCATCGACAACGCCGGGGGCAATGGCGTTGACATTGATGCCATGCTTGATCAGGTCCAGCCCTGCCGATTGGGTGAGCGAAATCATCGCCGCCTTGGTGGCGCAATAGACCGCAACCAGCGCTTCACCGCGTCGCCCGGCCTGGCTTGCCATATTGATAATCTTGCCGCCCTTGCCACGGGCAATCATCGATTTCGCCGCCGCTTGCAGCATGAAGAGTGAGCCAGCAACGTTGATGGAAAACAGCCGATCATAGCTCTCGCGGGTGATCTCCACGATGGGTGCAAGATCAAACAGGGCGGCGTTGTTGATGAGGATGTCGAGGCCGCCAGTTTTCTCTTCCACCGCCTTGATGGCGGCATCAATGGAGGCCTGATTGGTCACATCCAGATGCACGGCATAGGCTTTTTCACCAATGGCTTTGGCGGTTTCCAATGCCCGTTCCAAATTAATATCCGCAATGGCAACCGTGGCACCTTCCCGCACGTAGGCCTCTGCAAACGCACGGCCAATACCACGGGCCGAGCCTGTGATGAGCGCGGATTTTCCGTCTAATCTGCCAGTCATGCTGCTAATCCTTGCTCATTGAAACGATGAATGCGGCTGTCATCCGGGGTAATGAACACCGTGTCGCCATGGCGGGCAGTGAAATCCCCATCCGCGCGGGCAGTGAGGTGTCCAAGACCTTCAACATCGACATGCAAATGGGTGTCGGAGCCGAGATGTTCGGCAATCGTTACCTTGCCTTTCCATGCACCATCGGTGGTGGAGAGCGTTACATGTTCCGGGCGTACACCGATGGTGGTCGCTCCATATTTCGCGGCTGTTTCGCCAGAAATCAGGTTCATTTTCGGCGAACCAATAAAGCCAGCCACAAACAGATTGGCGGGCTTATGGTACAGCTCCATCGGCGAGCCGACTTGCTCAATCCGGCCCTTGTTCAGCACCACAATCTTGTCGGCCATGGTCATGGCTTCCACCTGATCGTGGGTGACGTAGATGGATGTGGCTCCCAGCTTCTGGTGCAGCTCGGTGATTTCCAGCCGCATGTTGACGCGCAAGGCGGCATCGAGATTGGACAATGGTTCATCAAACAAAAAGCACGAGGGCGAGCGCACAATGGCCCGGCCAATGGCCACGCGCTGGCGCTGGCCGCCGGAGAGCTGGCGCGGTTTGCGGTCGAGATAGTCGGTGAGGTTGAGGATGCGGGCGGCATCCGTGACCTTCTTGTCAATCTCGCCCTTGTCCATGCCTGCCATTTTCAGCGGAAAGCCGATATTGGAACGCACGCTCATATGCGGGTAAAGCGCATAGGACTGGAACACCATGGCAAGGCCGCGCTCGGACGGCTTGGTGTCGGTTGCGTCCTTGCCGTCGATGAAGATTTTGCCGCCGCTGGTGTCCTCCAGCCCGGCAATCAGCCGCAGCAGGGTGGATTTGCCACAGCCGGAGGGACCGACGAAGACGACAAATTCGCCATTGTTGATCTCCAGATCAATGCCCGGAATAACCTTGTGTTCGGCAAAGGCTTTCGAGACGTTTTTAAGCTGAATACTGCCCATGATAGGTGATCCTTATTATTTCACAGCGCCGAAGGTCAGACCGCGTACCAACTGTTTCTGGCTGAACCATCCGAGCACAACGATTGGAGCAATCGCCATGGTGGAGGCAGCCGAGAGCTTGGCGTAAAACAGGCCTTCGGGGCTGGAATAGGAGGCGATGAAGGTGGTGAGCGGTGCCGCCACGGAGGTGGTGAGGTTGAGGGTCCAAAACGCCTCGTTCCATGACAGAATGATGTTCAACAGCATGGTCGAGGCAATGCCCGGAACCGCCATCGGCGTCAGCACATAGATGATTTCCTTGATCAGGGATGCGCCATCCATGCGGGCGGCTTCGAGAATTTCGCCGGGAATTTCCTTGAAGTAAGTGTAGAGCATCCAGATGATGATCGGCAGGTTGATCATGGTCAGCACGCCGACCAGCCCGATGCGGCTATCGAGCAATCCGCCATCGCGAAACAAAAGATAGATCGGGATCAGTGCGCCCACGGGCGGCATCATCTTGGTGGAGAGCATCCACATCAGCACATCCTTGGTGCGCTTGGTGGGCGAAAATGCCATGGCCCAGGCCGACGGAATGGCAATGACGAGGCCCAGAAGCGTAGAGCCAAAGGAGATGATCACCGAGTTCATAAAGTGGGCAAAATAGTCAGAGCGGCCCTGTACCTCGACATAGTTTTCCGTGGTCCAGTGGAAGAACAAAAACACCGGAGGCGAGGCGATGGCATCGCCTTCGCTTTTGAAACTGGTCAGGAAGGTCCACAGAATCGGGAAGAACAGCAGAAGGCCAATCGCCCACGCGATGAGGGTAAAGGTCAGCTTACGTTGGGTTGATATTGCGCGGGCCATTGATCAGCTCTCCAGGTTCTTGCCGATGAGGCGGATCAGGAAAAGGGCAACGATATTGGCCAGCACCACAGCCACAATGCCGCCTGCGGATGCACCGCCAATGTCAAATTGCAGCAGGGCCTGATTGTAGATCAGATAGGTCAGGTTGGTGCTGTCGGTGCCGGGGCCGCCATTGGTGGTCACGAGAATTTCGGCAAACACCGAGAGCAGGAAAATGGTCTCGATCAACACCACCACGGTGATGGCGCGGGCCATATGCGGAAGCGTGATATAGATGAATTTCGAGATCGGGCCTGCGCCATCCATCTCAGCTGCTTCTTTCTGCTCTTCGTCCAGCGATTGCAGGGCGGTAAGCAGAATCAGGGTGGCAAATGGCAGCCATTGCCAGGCGACGATAATGATGATCGAGGTCAGCGGAATGGTGGAAAGCCAGTCCAGCGGCTCAAGTCCGATTGCTCGGAAAGCAAAGGCAAACAGGCCGTTCACCGGGTTCATCAGCATGTTTTTCCACACAAGGGCGGCCACGGTTGGCATAATGAAAAACGGTGAAATCACCAGAATGCGGACAATGCCTTGGCCAAACATCGGCTGATCCAGCAGCAGTGCCAGCGCAATGCCGCCGATGATGGAAATGGCCAGCACGCCGCCCACCAGGATCAAGGTGTTGGTGAGGGCTGCGAAAAACGCCGGATCGGTGAGGAAATATTGATAATTCAGCAGGCCGACGAAGTCATGCACGCCGGGCATCAGCAGATTATAGTTCAGCGTTGAGAAATAGATGGTCATGACCAGCGGCACAATCATCCATGCAAACAGCAGGATAACCGAAGGGGCCATCATCAGTCTAGCCGAGGAGTGGGTATGGGTCGTCGCCATGGTGGCCGCGCCTCTTTGGGGTGTTGGAGTTTTAAGTTTTATCGTTGGGCGGGGGCTTGTTGTCCTGCTCACACATTGTAGGGCAGTGCCAGCCGCCCCCTCATCCGCCTGCCGGCACCTTCTCCCCGCTGGGGAGAAGAGGGAAAGAGCCGCAGCACCGGCTTCTCTCCTCGCCCCAGCGGGGAGAGGTCCGCCGAGCGTAGCGGAGGCGGGGTGAGGGGGCCGCTTGCACTGTCATACATTGTGGGCGAGATGGCGGGGGTAAAACCCCGCACGCACCCTTTACTTCTTCGGATAACCCGCCTTCTTCATCTCACGCTCAGTCAACGTCTGCGCCGTTTTCAACGCCTGATCCACCGTGGTCTGACCGGCCAGTGCTGCCGAGAATTGCTGGCCAACGGCGGTGCCGATGCCCTGGAATTCCGGGATAGCCACATATTGCACGCCCTCATAAGGCACAGGCTTGACGGTGGGTTGCTTGGGGTCTGCCGAGTTGATGCTATCAAGCGTCATTTTGGCAAAAGGTGCTGCCTTCTGGTAATCGGCATTGGCATAAAGCGAGGTGCGCGTACCCGGAGGAACATTAGCCCAGCCATCCTTCTCAGCCACCAGCTTCAGATAGTCCTTACTGGTTGCCCAGGCGATGAACTTTTCCGCCGCTTCGACCTTCTTGGAGCCAGCCGGAATGGCGAGGTTCCACGACCACAGCCAGTTGCCGCGCTTGCCAAGACCATTATCGGGAGCCAAAGCAAAGCCGACCTGATCGGCCACCTTGGATTCCTTCGGATTGGTCACGAAAGAAGCCGCAACCGTGGCATCAATCCACATGCCGCATTTGCCGGTCTGGAACAGGGCGAGGTTTTCATTGAAGCCGTTGGAAGAGGCACCGGGAGGGCCGTCTTTCTTCATCAGGTCCACATAGAACTGAAGGGTCTTTTTCCACTCTGGCTGATCAAACTGTGGCTTCCAGTTTTCATCAAACCAGCGCGCGCCAAAGGAATTGGACATGGCGGTGAGGAAAGCGACGTTTTCGCCCCAGCCAGCCTTGCCACGCAAGCAAATGCCGTAAACTTCCTTGGATTTATCGGTGATCTTGTCAGCTGCTTCCTTGATGAAGTCCCATGTTGGAGCTTCCGGCATTTTCAGCCCTGCTTTTTCAAACAGATCCTTGCGATACATCACCATCGAACTTTCGGCATAGAACGGTGCGGCATAGAGCTTGCCATCGACAGTGAGGCCAGAGCGCACGGGCGGCAGAAGGTCGTCGGCGTCATAAGTCTTGTCGGCGGACAATTTGTCGAGCGGGGCCAGCCAGCCCTGTTTGCCCCAGATCGGCGCTTCATAAATGCCAATGGTCATCACGTCATACTGGCCGCCCTTGGTGGCCACGTCAGTCGTAACCTTTTGGCGTAGAACGTTTTCTTCCAGCGTCACCCACTTCACATCAATGCCGGGGTTCTTCTTGGTAAAATCATCCGTCAGCTTTTGCATACGGATCATGTCGCCATTGTTGACGGTGGCAATCGTCAGCGTTTCGGCAGATGCCACGCCAGCCAGTGCCAACACGGAACACGCGCCCAGCAGAATTGTTTTCAAAGTCATATCTTCCTCCCAAGAAGAACGGCAATTGTCAGAGCCTGATCCTCATCACGCTCAAGTGAGCATTCGCTTCACTCATGGGCAAATACTCACTTAATGGCGCAAAATGTCAACCGGGATTCGGTGCTGCGGTGCCGAAGAGGTTGTTAAGCTATTGTTAAAGAATGGGGAATTTGCGTTGAGGAATGGGGCTTCGCACCCCCTCATCTGGCTGCCGCCATCTTCTCCCCCTGGGTGAGAAGAGGTACGCGGACCCGTTTAGGCTCCACTTTTGCCCGTTGCTCAGAAGCGGACGATTTTGTGATTTTGAAGGTTGACCACACGGTTTCTTCTCCCCATCGGGGAGAAGGTGGCGGCAGCCGGATGAGGGGGTGCGAAGCCACAGCAACGCGAGCCGTTATCAACGGTTTTCCACCAATCGATAAGACAAAAATATTCTATTTCAAGTATTTAACAAAAACCGTGCTGCATCCTCATCGGTGATCAGCGCATTGATATGCCCGCCGACAACGGCCGCCAAAATTGCCGCATGTTTGCGCTTTCCACGCGCCAGACCAATCACGGTGGAAGTGTCGCGCGACGGAATGGTCATGCTGGCCACCCGCTCATTCACCGGATCATCCAGCAATTGCCCCTTGGCATCAAAAATCCAGCCACAGATTTCGCCGGTAGCACCCGCGTTGAGCAAAGCCTGCATTTCCGCTTCTTTCAGAAACCCGTCCTGCAACAGCGGCGCATTCAGCGTCATCTCACCAATGCCGACAAAGGTGACATCGGATTTCTGTCCAAGCGCAATGGTTGGCTCCACCAAGGGCTGGCGGTGCAGCAGGTCGCGCTCTTCCTTTGACGAGACAATAACGGGCAAAGGCATGGGAAAATGCGGCGCTTTCACCGCATCGGCCATGGAGAAAATGACGTTGAAATAGGCCGCAGAGCCATCCGGGCTGATATTGCCGGTGAGTGACACGATTTTATGCTGCGGACAGTCCATGGCTGACAATTGATCGATCATCGCCCGTAGCGTGCGGCCCGTGCCCATAGCGATAATCAGCGGTTCGGGCTTTTTCAGCCAACGTTCCAGCTCCGCCGCTCCGGCCTCCGCAATGCCGGTGGGGCTGGCGTCCGAGCCGGGATCGGTGGGGACCACCTCGACCTGCTTGAGGCCAAATTTTTGCGCAACAGCGTTTGCCAGTTCCAGACATTCGGCAATCGGGTGATCCAGCCGTACTTTCACCAGTTTTTCAGCCACAGCCAGCGACACCAGCCGTTGGGCGCTTTGGCGCGAAATGCTCATGGCGGCGGCGATTTCATCCTGCGTGCGGCCAGCGACATAATAGAGCCAGCCTGCGCGGGCGGCATCATCCAGCCTTGCATTCGAACTTGTCTTGCGTGCCATCACCATTCTCTCCCTGCGTTGAGGTAGACCCGAAGTTTCGCTTCTGTCAATCAGGCTCTTGAGTTTGAACCCTCAAGCCCGTTATGCATGGTGTGCAACACACCACAGCGGGAGCATCTCATGGCGCAATCTGGTCTACGTCTGGAAGAAAGCTGGAAAGCCGTGGTTGGCGACGAATTTGAGCAGCCGCATATGCAAAGCCTCAAGCAATTTCTGCTGGAGGAAAAGCAGGCTGGAAAGCATATTTTCCCCAAAGGGGCCGAGTATTTTCGCGCCCTTGACCTCACGCCCATCGATCAGGTGCGGGTGGTGATTTTGGGGCAAGACCCTTATCACGGCGCAGGTCAGGCCCATGGTCTGTGTTTTTCCGTCCAGCCCGGCGTGCGCATTCCGCCATCGCTTGTGAATATCTACAAGGAAATGGAAAGCGACCTCGGCATTGCCCGTGCAAATCATGGCTTTCTGGAACACTGGGCGCGGCAGGGCGTATTGTTGCTCAACAGCGTTTTGACGGTGGAAGAGGGCCGTGCAGGCTCCCATCAGGGCAAGGGCTGGGAGCGATTTACCGATCGCATCATCCACGCGGTGGCTGAAGAGCGTGAGCATGTGGTGTTCATTCTCTGGGGCGCTTATGCGCAGAAAAAAGCGGCGTTTGTCGATTCCAAGCGGCATCTGGTGCTCAAATCCGTGCATCCGTCGCCGCTCTCGGCTCACAATGGCTTCTTTGGCTCCAAGCCGTTTTCCAAGACCAATACCTATTTGCAAAGCCATGGGCTGGAGCCGATTGATTGGCAATTGCCTGAAAAAGTCGAGGCACGCTAGAGCATCGGACCGAAAAGTGGCCCCGGTTTTCGGAAAAATCCGATGCAAAAACAAAAAGCTATAGCATCGTGCCGATTCCGATTTATGGCACGATGCTATAGGCTTGCGGTCTGATGTGATTTGCCGATAGTCTCACCCAAAACAAACCTTCGGAGGGACTATGAGCAATCACCTGAAATTCTTCATAGACGGCGAATGGGTCGATCCGGTGGTTGCCGCCACGCTGGAGGTAATCGACCCCTCGACCGAAGAGGCTTACACCACCATTTCCATTGGCTCGAAGGCCGATGTCGATAAGGCGGTTGCGGCAGCCAAACGGGCGTTTGCCTCGTTTTCGCTTTGGTCGGTGGAAGAGCGCCTGGCGCTGCTCAGGCGCATGTTGGCGGAATATAACAATCGCTTTGAGGATATTGCCCAGGCGGTGAGTCAGGAGATGGGCGCGCCTCTCTCGTTTGCACGCGACAGTCAGGCGTGGGCGGGTCGCGCCCATATGGAAGCCACCATTGCCGGATTGGAGAGTTTCAAATTTTCCGAGCAGCGCGGTGGCTCCATGGTGGTAAAGGAGCCGATTGGCGTGTGTGCGCTGATCACCCCATGGAACTGGCCGCTCAACCAGATTGTCTGCAAAGTGGCGCCCGCCATTGCCGCAGGTTGCACGGTGGTGCTCAAACCCTCCGAAATCGCGCCCATCAGCGGCATTATTTTCTCGGAAGTGATGGAAGCCGCAGGCGTGCCCAAGGGTGTCTATAACATGGTCAGCGGCAATGGGCCGGATGTGGGGCAGGTCATGGCGGGCCATGCGGATGTGGATATGGTGTCATTTACCGGCTCCACCCGCGCAGGCATTATCGTGGCCAAGACCGCTGCCGAAACTGTGAAGCGCGTGGCGCAGGAACTGGGTGGCAAATCGGCCAATATCATCCTGCCCGATGCTGATTTTGAAACGGCCGTGCGCAAGGGTGTGCAAGGCTGCTTTGGCAATTCCGGCCAATCCTGCGATGCGCCCACCCGGATGCTGGTGCCAATTGAGCGCCATGACGAAGCGCTGACTTACGCCAAATCCGAGGCCGAGACCTTTGTGGTGGGCGATCCGCGCGCAGATGAGACCGTGCTGGGTCCGGTGGTCAGCCAGATTCAGTTTGACAAGATTCAGCGGTTGATCGAGGCAGGCATTGCGGAAGCTGCAACGCTGGTGACGGGTGGTCCAGGCAGGCCGGAAAACCTCAATCGTGGTTATTATGTCCGCCCCACCATCTTCGGCAATGTCTCCAATGACATGACCATTGCCCGTGAGGAAATTTTTGGCCCGGTTCTGTCCATCCTGCCGTACAGGGATGAGGATGAGGCCGTCGAAATTGCCAATGACACGGTCTATGGCTTGGCGGCTTACGTGCAATCGACCAACATCGAGCACGCCCGCGATGTGGCCAGGAAAATGCGGGCTGGCTCTGTCTATCTCAACTACCCGGATTGGGACACGTTTGCACCCTTCGGTGGTTACAAACAGTCCGGCAATGGCCGGGAATATGCCGATTGGGCCATTCACGATTTTCTGGAAATCAAAGGCATCGTGGGCTGGGGAGAATGAAACAGGTCTTCAATCCGCCCTCGGTACGCAAGCCCTTTGGCCAGTATAACCATGGCCTGCTGGTGCCGCCGGGGGCAAGCCTGCTGGTCACATCCGGCCAGCTTGGTATCGGTGCCGATGATACGATTCCGCCGGATGTGGAAGGGCAGGCGCACCTGTGCTTTCAGGCCATTGGTGCGATTTTGAATGATGCGGGCATGAGCTTTGCCGACGTCATCCGTATCTCTGGTTTTGTGACAAGACGCGAGGATTTCGCGCCCTATATGGCGGTGCGCGACCGCTTCACGCTGGAGCCAAAGCCGGTGTCCACCCTGATTATTGTGAGTGGATTTACGAGGCCAGAATTTCTGGTTGAGGTGGAGGTGACGGCAGCGAAGCTGGCGTGATACCTACTCCCTAAAATAGTTGATTTGAACTTGTGATCCAGCGCGACAAAGCCGGATAAATCTGTAGTTTCCCGTCATCATCTCGATGCACGTGAAGGGGGACTATCTCGTGAAACTCATTCTTGCCGCAGCCGTTATCGCGGCTTTTCTGCCATCTGTGTCTTTTGCCGATACACTGTTGTTTCCAAGTGACGCGCCGGTTGCCCAGATCACCATTCCGGCCGATTGGGAGCCAAAGGAAACCGAAAGCGGCATTGATGCCACATCCGCCGATGAGGCTATTTATCTGGCCGTTGATGTTGCAACTGCCAGAACCAGCGACAAGGTGATTGATGAGGCTATTGCATTTCTGGAAAAGAACGGCGTGAAGATTGATGGCTCCACCCAGAAGCAGACCGATGAAGTCATCAACGGTATGGACATGACCAATTTTGACTGGACTGGCACCGATGATGACGGCGCGGTCAATGTGAGTCTGTCGGTGGTATCGCCCAAGCCCGGCAAGCTGCTGATCATTACCTATTGGGGAACAAAGGGTAAGCAGGAAAGACATTTTTCCGAGCTTCAGGAGATTATTGGTTCATTGAAACCTGCGAATTGATCGGTCCTTGGGGTCTGTTTTTCCCTGACAAATGCTAAAGCATGTCGCGTTTTATTGTCCTCAATAAAACGATAACGTACATGCGAAAAAGAAAGAGCTAAAGCCTGTCGCAGTGAATCCTATTCACTGCGACAGGCTTTAGAAAATTTCCATCTCGCGCCGCACCTTGTCCATAAAGGCGGCGCGATAAACTTGAGTGATTACGTTGTCGTTTCCTGTTGTCAATGCTATTTATGTTAACAGTTATGGGCTGGAGTCAGGATGGTGATCAGGATGAAACGTGAATGGACATTCACAGCAGAGTCATATTTGGATCAGTTGTCGCCTGCTGATAAATCTAAAGTTGTTCATGCAGTAGATCGGTTGCCATTAGATACACGAAAAATATTGGAATATAAGAATGTCACGAAGGTTGATGGCGAGCGTAATCTTTACGCACTTCGTGTAGGGTCAGATTTTCAAGTTTTGATTAAGCTCGATAACGGTGTTATTTCCATTGTTGATGTCGTTCGAAGAGGGCAAGTTGATGGTCTGCGCAGACGGATTGACGTCGTTCGGCAGGCTGCTTATCGATGAAAACGTTTGAGTCTTTGGCAATTGACATATCGATTTTAGAAAATGATTTAAATGATTTTGAAGCGTTGTTGAAATCAGGGAGCCATTTGAAAGAAAGAGAGCAAATACTTCCCTTTTTTAAGAAAAAGCCTCATCTATGTGCTGCAATTGGTTATCTCAACGGCAACATTGATCTTCCTGATAGATGGGCGAACGAGCTTCAGTTGTTTGGAGATTTTGCATGTGATGCAGCATCAGGGGATAGCGAAGCAAACGCTTATACTCTTATTGAGTTTGAAGATGCCAACGAGCATAGTATTTTTTCAAAACTTGCAAGCGGAAAGACCGTTAAACATTGGTCCCCAAGGTTTGAGCACGGGTTTTCTCAAATGGTTGATTGGGCGTGGCGGCTTTCAACAGAGGGCAGTGGTAGCTCAGCTTTTCGAAGGGTTTTTGGCGATAGTGATCCTGTTGTCCATTTTATCCTTATTATCGGGCGCGATGCTGATTTAACGGATGATGATAAAGCACGCCTGAGATGGAGGGCAAATAATGTGTCTTTTGGTCAATATCGTATGTCCTGCTTCACGTTCGATGCTGTTCTTGGATCATTAAGGCGTCGCCTATCCTTGGCGCGTCAGGCAAGTAATCTGTAGGGTGTTAAAATCGTTCCATCTCGCGCCGCACCCTTTCCATAAAGGCGGCGCGGGTTTGCTCTGTGCAATTGTTCATGTCGTAATGGGCCATGAACTTGACCGGCGCGCCGATTTTGATCTGGGCGCGGATCACGCGGGTGATGGTCTTTTTGGGTGGGTCTCCGGCCAGAAACGCCCGCCATGGTGTTGCCCCATAGGTTAGAACCGCGGCCATTTTGCGGATGTGGCGTAGCGTGGGTGTCAGCTTGCCCTCTTCGAGATCAAAGCTCACGCCCAGCAACCACACCCGGTCGAAATAGCCTTTCAGCATGGCCGGAAAGCCGAAATTCCATACCGGCGTGACAATCACCAACCCTTCGGCAGCCTTCAGGCGCTCGACATAGGGTTTCACCAGTGCCGTGTTTTCCGGGTAATCGTGATAGACCCGCCGGTCATGGGCGGACAGCACCGGATCAAAGCCTTCTTCATAGAGATTGCAGCCATCGACCTCATGGCCTGCTTTGGTCAGACTTTCGACGGTCTGGTTGTACAGCGCCCGACCATAGCTCTCAGCAACGGGGTGGGAATGCAACACAAGTACGCGCATGGGAAAGCTCCAGATTGTCGCCTGCCGATCAAGACAAGCTCCGGGTGAAAATGTCCGCGCCGTTTGTCCTAAGGCATCGTATCCGCCGCCCAAGCCGGATAAAAATGCACCATGCTTTTCAACATGAACAGGAAAACCCTGTCAGGAGTACCTTCGGAATAATGGTTATGTGGCGGTAATTTCAGGCCCCCTCAAACGATTGCAGGCCGGGGAAAAGATAATTTTTGCCCGCCTTGAAGTCAAAATCCGGATTGTCCCAGGCAATCATCTTGCCGGGGTTAAGCAGGCCCTTGGGGTCGGTTTCCTTTTTGAAGGCCAATTGTGTTTCATCCGTCTGCTTCATGCCACCTTCTTCCAGCGTGTAGCGATGTGGATTGAAAATCGGGCAGCCATTGTCTTCGTGAATGCGGATAATCTCTTCCAGCCGCTCCTTGCTGGTGTAGCGCACCAGCGGTAGGCCCGAGCACTGAATCTGGCCATCAAAACGCATGAATTCGAGATGGCCAATCACCTCATCTCCAAAGATTTCAGTCATTTTCGCCACTTTGGCGACGTGATCCGGCCCCGGATATTGCACCTGAAGATAGGTGATGGACGGGTCCACCTTCAACGCTCGCAAGGTGGTGTGATTCCACGCCAGCTCATAGGCGTGCGGTATTCCCTTCATGCTCTCAACCGTGTCAGAGCGGAAGCGCAGATCGCCCTTCATCTTCTCCGTATAGGCAATCAGCGATAACAGCGAATGGGGAGCCACCATCAGCACCACCACCGACTGGCCTTCTTTCAGCCATGGCTTGTGGCGGGTGAAATAGTCGTAGGGTATGGGGGCGGCAATCGGGGCCACTTCTTTCAGCAAAATGCCGTTGCGGTGGCTGAGCGCATCGGCAAAGCGCACCGCATCCATATAGTCATCATAGCCGACAATTACATCCACCCAGTCATAGGCCGGAGCCAGCGGCATTTCCACCTCGGTGATAATGCCATTGGTGCCATAGGCATGGCTGACTTTTTGCAGATCCCAGGCCGATAGCTCCAGCACCCGTGGCTCTGCTTCCATGGTCACAACGCGCAGCCGCAGGATATTGCCCAGATCGCGCAAGCCTCCCCAGGTGATCGAGCCGACGCCGCCGGAGCCACCGGCCACGAAGCCGCCGATGGTGGCCGTCTGTGCGGTTGATGGGTGAAAGCGCAACTCCTGTCCCGAATGGGCCTTGGTCTGTTTGTCCAGATCGGCAATGACAATACCAGGCTCGCAGATCACCCGGCCGGGGTGAATTTCCTTGATCGTGTTCATGTTGATCAGATTGAGCACAATGCCGCCCGACAGCGGCATGGCCTGACCATAATTGCCGGTGCCAGCGCCGCGCGGAGTTACGGGCACACCATGGGCATAAGCCACTTTCAGGGTGCGAATCACCTCGGCTTCGGATGTTGGCGAGACAATCAGATCGCCGGTGACATGATCCAGCTCTTCTTTCAAAATCGGTGAATACCAATAGAAATCACGGCTCTTCTGCTTGACCAGCGCCGGATGATCCTCAACGGCAATGCCGTCCAGTTCCTGTTTGATTTTGGCATAATCTGGCATGGTTCAGCTTTCTATTCGAGAGTTTGTCAGGAAAAAGTGGAATCCGGTTTTTCCGAAAAGACAAACGAAAACAAAAGAATCTAGAGTCTGTCTGGTTCAATTTGAACCTGACAGACTCTAGGGTCGAGTTCACGATAGTCGGGGAGGGTGGCGTCAATGGCTTTCGCCCCGCGCACAACAATCCGGTTGCTTTGCGGGCGCGAGAGAAATTCGCTCCAGCTGCGGGCGCAAAACAGCACCAGATCGGCCTTGGCACCCACGGCAATGCGGCCGTGATCAGGCCGCTTGAGAATATCGGCGGGCGTGCGGGTGACAATGCGGGCGGTGGTATCCAGCGGATGATCGAGATGGATGATCCGCACCGCCTCGCGCAAGACTTCCACGCAATCCAGATCGCCATAGGCGTAAAAAGGATCGCGGGTGTTGTCAGAGGACACGGCCGTTTGCACGCCGGCGGCTGTCAATTCGTGAAACAGGGTCACGCCGCGCTGGCGCGGTGTGCGGTGCTGATAACGATCCTGCAAATACATGTTGCACATCGGCAGCGATACCACGGCAAGACCGGCCTCCGCCACCTTATCAATGGTGGCCTTGGCCACATCATCGCTTTGCTGGGTCAGCGAGCAGCAATGGCCCACCACCACAGAGCCATCGAATTTATTGCGCAACTTGGCCTCGGCCACGGCTTTCAGCGCCAGCACGGAGGCATCCTGCGTTTCATCCACATGCAGGTCAATATCGAGACCATGGTCGCTGGCTGCCCGAAACAGCAGGTCCAGCCGCGCATCCAGATCGGGCAGCATCTGGGTGACACCGCCGAGAATGCCCTGATGAGCAACTACAACCTCGATCAGATCCTTGAAAAAATCAGGATTGGTCATCTCGTCAAACGGAAACAGGGCGGCGGCCTGTAGGTCGATTTTGCCCTTCCATGCCGCGCGCACCTCGGAAAACACCTCATAGGAAATGCGGTGCTGTGGGGCGAGACTATCCAGATGGGTGCGGATCAGGCTGGTGCCGTGGGCATAGGCGCATTTCAGCGAAAACTCCATGCGGGCCCGCACGTCATCGGCTGACCAATGGGCTTCGCGGTCTTCTTTTACGGCGGTGAGTGCGCCCATGAAATCGCCGGTGGGGTTGGGCTTGCGTGGCCAGATATGGCCCTTGTCGAGGTGGGTGTGCATATCGACAAACGTGGGCAAGATCATGCCATCAAGCATATCCGCATAGGGCAGATCAGCAGGGGCGGTGCCGGGTGGCAGAATGGCGTCAACCTTGCCATCCGCAAGGATCAGATCCGCCTTGATCAGGCCCTCGCTGGCAGGTGCTTTGAAACCATCGACCGTGACGGCAGGCAGCGTTGCATTTTTCAAAGCAAACCGGGTGGCGTCGGGCAGGGTGAGGAAAGACTGGCTCATCAATTTTCTCGCTTGATGCTGCTCTCATGCCAGCGGTGCAGCGTGAGCCATGAGATGAAGGAGGTTATCGTGAAAATGACCACACCGAGGCATGACAGCAGAATGAGGGCGGCAAACAGCCTTGGAATATTCAGCCGGTATTGCGCTTCCAACAGCCGAAACGCCAGGCCTGAGCCAGCACCGGCAGAGCCTGCCGCAAACTCGGCCACCACGGCGGCAATCAGCGCAAGGCCACCACCAATGCGCAATCCTGTCATGAAATAGGGCAGGGATGCGGGCAGTTTCAGATAGATCAGCGTTTGCCAGCGCGAGGCACCATAGAGATCAAACAGGTTGAGCAGATTATGATCAACGCTTTTCAACCCCTGCACCGTGTTGGAGAGGATGGGAAAGAAAGCCACGAGAAAGGCACAGATCAACAGCGCTGATTGCGTGGTGGGGGCGTAGATCAGGATCAGCGGCGAAATGGCAACAATGGGCGTCACCTGCAAAATCACCGCAATCGGATAGAAGGCCAGTTCAATCCAGCGTGATTGCACCAGAAAAATCGCCAAACCACCACCGCCAATCAGCGCGAGCGCCAGCGACATCAGCGTTATCTGGGTTGTCACCCACAGGGCCGGGCCAAGGGTTGGCCAGTCATTGATCAGCGATTTTGCCACCGCGGCCGGGCCGGGCAAAATATATTGCGGCACGCCAGAGAGGATAACGCCAACGTGCCATATGAGGATCAGTGCGGCCACCACCACAATCGGGACAGTGATGCGCAACAGGGTTTCGCGGTAAGGCCGGGCAGATTGTGCCATCAATGCTCCTCCCCATCCATCGCCCTCAAAAGGGCGTTTGAGGTTTTTTCGCAGGCCAGACGATAGTCCTCCGAGGTGCGGTAATGGGCGTCGCGCTCAACACGGGTCAGCAGCGGAAAATCCGCATCCACCCGTCCGGGCCGTGCCCGCATCACCACAATCCGGTTGGAGAGATAGGCGGCTTCAAACACCGAATGGGTGACGAAAATCACCGTGATGTCTTTGTCTTTCCACAGCCGCAACACATCGTCATTGAGCTTTTGCCGGGTAATCTCGTCGAGAGCCGCAAACGGTTCGTCCATCAAAAGCAGTCTGGGCTTTGTCACCAGCGCACGGGCAATGGAGACGCGCATTTTCATGCCGCCAGACAGTTCGCGCGGATAGGAAGCGGCAAAATCCTTCAGCCCCACGGTGTCCAGCGCTTCCAGAATCTGCGGCTTTGCCTCGGCCTTGGACACGCCCCGCAGCCGCAGCGGCAGATAGACGTTGCCCAACACCGTCTGCCATGGCAGCAGGGTTGGTTCCTGAAATACAAAACTGATGTCGCCATCGGGCAGGCCCTTGGCATTGATGCGCGAGCTGGGCCAGTCGATGGTGCCGCTGGTGGTATCGCCCAGACCGGCGATGATGCGCAACGCCGTGGATTTGCCGCAACCGGAGGGGCCCAGCAGGCTGACGAACTCGCCCGGTTCTACGGTGAGCGACATGTTGGAGAGGGCGACCGTGCCGGAGGAAAACACTTTGGAGACCTCGGACATGGTGACCAAGGGGCGCTTTTTGCTCTCACTGTGGGGTGGCGATTCTGTTTCCGTCACGATCATTCAGGGCCTATTGTTGATGCTCTTTCTTCCCATCGGAGAAGCTGGTCCGAAGGGCAGGAGGGATGGAAGAACCCCTCCCCAACCCTCCTCACAAGGGGGAGGGACCAGGTTGAGCGCTACGCCACTGTTGTGGCACATCGCACTTTTTCATGGGAAATCCCTGAGGTTGCCCGGAGTGCCAACAGACTCCCTTTTATCTGTAGGGAGGGCCTTGCTCACTTCTTCAGGTTCAAACCAACGCCCTTACAGACGAATTTCGTTGTAAACGCCTTGGTGTAATCCAGCTTGGCATCAACCACGCCAATCGAGACCATCTCTGTGAAGAATGTCTTGTAATGGTCATCGGTCATGCAGCCTATGCCTTTTTCCAGCGTCGAGCCGGAATCGACAATGCCGTATTCCTTCATCTTCGCAATCGAGAAGGCGATCTGATCATCGGTCATTTCCGGATTGTCTTTTTTGATCAGGTCGTTGGCGGCCTTGTTGTCACCATAGAGATAATTGTACCAACCTTCAGTCGAGGCATCGACAAAGCGTTGCACCACATCCGGTTTCTTGTCGATCATGGTTTGCGTGGTGGTGATCATGGTCGAGTAGGGGCTGTAGCCATTGTCGGCCAGCAGGAAGAGTTTGGGCGCAAAACCGCCCTGCTTTTCCACCTCGTAAGGCTCAGAGGTAATATAGCCCTGCTGCGCGGATTTTTTATTGGCGATAAAAGGGGCGGGGTTGAACGTATAGGGCTTGTATTGCTCGTCCTTGAAGCCCGGATAATTCTTCTTCATCCATTCAAAATAGGTGAGATAGCCATCCTTGCCCATAAAAATGGTCTCCAGCTTGGCCAGATCGGCGAATTTTTCAACGCCCTGATCCGGGTGGGCCATCAGCACCTGTGGGTCTTTCTGGAAAATGGCCGCAACATCCACCAGCGGAATGCCCTGTTTGACCGCGTCCATCTCGGCAAGCGGACTGCCCATATAGAAATCAACCTTGCCAGCAATCAACAAGGCCTGATTGGCAGCATTGGGGCCACCCTGGACGATTTTGACGTCCAGGCCATATTTTTTGTAGGTGCCATCGGCGATGGCCTGATAAAAGCCGCCGTGTTCGGCCTGCGCCAGCCAGTTGGTGCCGTAAGTTACCGCATCAACGGCAAGGGCCGGGCCTGTTGTGCCCAGCAGCAGAGCGGCGGCGGCAAGATAATGTGCAAATCTCTTTGTCATGCTGATCTTTCCCCTCAGGCTCGCAGGGAGCCGTGCCAATTTAAGCGTTTTGCACATTTGAGCGCTTGCTTTGCGCTTTGAAAAGCATCAAATTTCGTTCGCATTGATGCCTTTATAGCAGCGCTTGTCTTCATTGATGCATTGGTGGTCAAGCTGCTCAAAAAATAGACTGGTGTTCCTGTCATGCTGCATTCCCGAAAGCTGTACTACATTGATGAGATTGCCAGATGTGGCTCAATACGCAAGGCAGCGGCGCGTCTTAATGTGGCGTCGTCAGCGGTCAACCGGCAGATTCTGGCGCTGGAAGACGAGCTTGGCACGCCAATTTTTGAGCGCCTGCCACGGGGCTTGCGCCTGACAGCCGCTGGCGAGCTGTGCGTGGAGCATATCCGCGAGGTGCTCAAAGGCTATGAGCGGCTGGAGATGCGCATCCGCAGCCTGAAAACACCGCAGGCGGGCCGGGTATCGCTGGTGACAACGGTGGGGCTGGCATCAGGGCCGCTGCCCGATATTATTGCTCGCTTTCTGGCAGCGCATCCGCGTATCAAGGTGCATGTGCGCAATGATAGTGGCACCACCACGCTCAACCCCGTGCTGACAGGTGAGGTGGATATTGGCCTTGGCTTTAATATCGTTGCCACGCCGGGCATTCGCACCCTGGCCAATTTTGATATTCCGGTGGGGGCCGTTTTGCCACCCGGCCATGCGCTGGCGCAAGAGAGCGGGCCGGTTGATCTGGCCGACGTGGTGCAGGAAAAGCTGGTGCTGGCCGAGCCGGGCACAAGCCTGCGCAATGTCATCAATCTGGCGCTTGCGCGGCTGCCCTTGCCGATCGAGCCGTTGCTGGAAACCAATGCATCCGAGCTGCTCAAGCAACTGGTGAAATGCGGCTCCGCCGTCACTTTGCTCAATCCGCTGGATGTGGTGGCAGAATGTCGCCGGGGTGAGCTGGTGTTTCGTCCCCTGACGGAGCGGCATGTGCGCCATCAGCCGATGAAACTGTTTGCCCGCGCCCGCGCGCCTTTGGATGCCGCCACCAGCCTGTTTGTCGAATATCTGATGCAGGAGATTCTGGCGCTGGTGGCGGAGTTGCAGGGCAAGGGGTTTCTTCCCGCCAGCAAGGTGCCGCTGGACCGTTTTCAGGAGGGAGAATAGAGCGCAGACAGAGGATAATCACGCAAATCGCGCAGCAATTGCACAAAATGCGCCACCTGATGCTGGCAAATCGCCTTGCCCTTTTCCGCTGTCCCCTTTGAGGCATCACCAACGACGCCATGGGGGTTCAGGTCATGGGCAATCCATGCCAAGGTGTGCGGTGGGGTTGGTCCGAGAAAATCTGACCGCTCGCGCATCCACTCGGCCTTGGAGACAAAGTTTTTGGCATGATTCATCCGCACTAGATCGGGGCGAAAATGCAGCATCAGCGAGGTCTCGACCTCACCACCGTGAATGCCATATTGGGCCTCGTGGTCTGAGATCATGCCGTCGGGATGGCCAAACCGTGCCCATTGAGTGGCCACTACCGCCATCTGGAACCGCACCCGCATTTCGCGCGCGACAATGTTCATGATGTCGAGATTGCCGCCATGGGAATTGACGATCACCAGTTTGCGAACACCCGCTTCGGCCACTTTGCCGCCGATGGCCGTCCAGGCCGGAATCAGAATATCCGCCCCCAGCGACAGCGTGCCGGGACCATGGATATGCTCATTGGCCTTGCCGATTTCCTGAGTTGGCAACACCAGAACATCCAGATCATCGGGGCACTGCACTTTCAACTCTGCCAACATGCCATTGGCAATCACCACATCGGTGGCAATGGGCAGATGCGGGCCGTGTTGCTCGGTGGAGGCTATGGGCAGTATGGCAATGGTGGTGTCTGGTGAAAGCCCTTTGAAATCATGGGTGTTTAGCTCGTTCCAGTAAAACGCTCGTGCCATCCTGATGGTCCTCAATCTGTGTTGATGGCACCGTAAAGCCGCAACCATGCGCGGAAAAGCATCAATTTGTGCGCGCTATGATGCTAAAAAGAGGACAATAATTCGCGGCATCACAGTTAACCTTAATAATTGGTAACAACGGCATGGGCGGTTGAGCAGTTGAGAAACAACTTCAATCAGCGTAAAACAGGCAAAGAGGCTGGGTGTGAATGATCAAGTTGTTGCGTAAAATTCTCGATACGGGATCAGAAGGTGATGTTTTGCCTGCGCGCTCACGGCTGACCTTTGATCCCGATGCCTTTTCGGCCATCTACGCCGTAGGCGATGTGCATGGCTGTTATCTCGAATTGCTTGAGGCAGAGTGCCGGATTTTGCGCGATGCCAACAATCGTGATGGGCGCAAGCTGATTGTCATGCTGGGCGATTATGTGGATCGCGGCCCATCGTCATACCGGGTGCTGGAGCATTTGATGAAGCCCCTGCCGCCCCAGATTGAGCGGGTCAGCCTGTGCGGCAATCATGACGATGCTTTTTGCCATTTTCTGGACGATCCTTCGGGTGGGCGTCGTTGGCTGGATTTTGGCGCGGCGGCCACGCTCTATTCCTATGGACTGGATATTGATCAGGCCCTGCAAAAAGCCGGTGGCTTTGCGGGTCTGTCGTCTCAATTGGCAGAGGCCGTCCCTGCCAGTCATTATCATTGGCTGAAATCGCTGCCGGTGATGCTCACCGTTGGGCAATTTCTGTTTGTTCATGCCGGGGTCAAGCCGGGCTTGAGCGTGGAGACGCAAACGGATCAGGATCTGATGTGGATCAGAGAACCATTCCTGAGTCGGGGGCCGGAATTGCCCTTCACCGTGGTGCATGGCCACACGCCCACCGACGCCGTCACCTTTGGCAAAAACCGCATTGGTGTGGACACCGCCGCCTATGCCTCCGGCCATCTCAGTGTGGTGCGACTTGCCGCTGGTCAGGCAGACCTGATCTGATGTGTCTGAAGATCGGTGCTTACGTTTCAGTGCGATGATACCCTGTTTCTGGTTTGTAACTGTCTTCTGCTCACACGGCCAGGCGCTGCATGACAATGTTTCGAAGCTCAATTTTGGTATTACCGGCGGCATTTTCCGCGATAATTTCAAAGTAAATAAGGTCATGATCGACCACAAAGTCTGCGACAGCATTTTCGCCGGTTAGCGGGAAGCTATGCACAGTGTGCCCGAAACGTTCCGCTATCCTGATGATGATGATTCCTTCGATTTTGCCAATGAGCGTCATCCGCCACAATCCGCGACCGAGATACCAGTAAGGACCATGGAATATGATTCCTGAATCGGTTTTCGAAATATGAGTTGTGTCGGTTTCTTGACTGGTTGTTGAACTCCCCAGGATGTTGAGTTGCTCGGGATAAATTTCAAATTTCGATCTGACGAGATCGATTTTATTCGCTTTTTTATTCGCCAATACGTATCCACCGAAATCAGAGAGAGTTTCCGGCTCTATTAAGTTCAGAGTAGAGTCTGGCATAACTGCATATAGATCCATTCCCACTTCCTTAAAAAATGAAACGAGACGATCTTCATTGCCTGCGTTGATGCTCAATTTTTCAAACAGAATGACGATGTCAGATGACCGTTCAATAATCCCCTTCATTCCGCGAAGAACATTGTATTCGTGCCCTTCAACGTCGATCTTCACAATATTGGCGGTAAAATCAGGCGGAAATACTTCATCTGTCACCTTGATCTCCAGCTGAATTGCTTCAGCCGAGTGCTCGACAATGCCGCCACCACCAACATGTCCCGGAGGATAGGCAAAACTTGCGTTGCCAGCCCTGTCGGATAGGCCAAAGCGATGAACAGCGATCGCTTTGTTGAATCCATTCATAAATACAGACCTTGAAAGGAGCTCTGATACGAACGGGTGTGGTTCAAATGAATAAATTTTCCCGCGAGAGCGGATTTGTCGTGCAAATTTTAAGGAAAAATATCCTAAATTTGCCCCGACGTCGAGTATAATAGAGTCTGGCTTTACAAAGCTTTGCAAGACTTCTAAATTTTCTGTCTCATACTTGCCGCCATTTATGATGTTCGTTGGTCCACCGTAATCGTTAGAATTAACGAATATAGGTGTCTCATCGGCTAAATATGTGAGAGATACCCCTCCACCAAGATATGAAGACATAGAATTTTTGATAAATTCTATGTTTCTGTCAATTTTTTCAATTTTATATTCTATGTAATTTAGTTTGTTTAATTTTTTTGCAATTTTATTGCTGATCAAATCAATATAATATTCATTTTCAACATTTTCGGAATTTTTTTTATTTAATTTTCCGGTTATTTTGTTGTAATAATATTTTATTTTTTTGATCGTTGAATTGAAATTCACGTATAGATACCTTCTCTATGAGGGTTATTCTTTTCTGGCTTGACCCGATCTGTCTTTATCGATCACGCGACGAATGAATTGGTGGTACTTTAGGGTTTGTCAGGGAAAAGTGGAACCCGTTTTCCCAAAAAACAAACAAAAACAAGAGGAGTTAAAGTCTGTCTGGTTCAATCTGAGCCTGACAGACCCGAATATACGCATTCGTCCGAGGGAGCATCGTATGGGCGGAGAAAAGACAGGCCTGTTTCAGCGAGCAGCCGTTACTTTCGGCTTGCCCCATTCTGCCAGCGTAATGCCGCCCAGCACCAGTGCCAGCGCCAGCATGTGAAACCCTTCCAATCGCTCTCCTACCACAATCACCGACAGCAAAGTGCCGAAGATGGGCACGAGGTTGATGAACAGTCCGGCGCGATTGGCGCCGATAATGCTGACACCCTTGATGTAAAGCGTCTGAGAGATGAGCGAGGGCAGCAGGCCGCAGAACAGAATGAGCGCAATGCCGGTTGTGTCCGGCAGGATCATGGTGCCATTGGCGTCTTCCCAGGCCACCAGCGGGATGGTGGCCAGCATGGCTCCGAAGGAGAGTGAAGCCATCAGGCTTTTCCAGTGCAGGTCCGGCTTCCAGCGCAGTGCGATGGTAAAAAGCGAATAACAGAGCACCGCCAGCATCATCAGCCCATCACCAATGTTGAGTTGTAGCGACATCAGGGCTGTGAGGTCGCCATGGCCTGCGGTGAGGGCAACGCCGATGAAGCTGATGACAAAGCCCAAAATCTGGACCTTTGAGGCCGGAATGCGAAACAGCAGAAAATTGAGAATAAAGATCAGCACCGGAATGCCGCCTTGCTCAATCGCGCCGTTGACGGCACTGGTGTATTTGAGTGCCGAATAGAGAAAGCCGTTAAACGCAGTGTAGCCAATTGCGCCCAGCGCCAGCAACAGCGGAATATGACGCCGAATCAGCGGCCAGTCAGATCTGAGTTGATCAATTGAAATCGCCAGGAGAAGACAGAAGGCGATTGTCCAGCGACCGGCGTTGAGAATCATCGGGCTGACATGGCCCACAGCCAGTTTGCCTGCAACGGCATTGCCGCCCCACAAAAGCGTGGTCAACATCAGATAGGCATAGGCTCTGATCTGCATCGGGTTTCCTCATGTGTGGGCGCATGGTGCCCGATATTTTGCTGTGGCCGTTTTCTCCTAAGGTTTTGCCAGATAAAAAGCCAGATTGCCCCACACAAACGGGTCGCTTTCCTTAAAACAAAGCAGTATAGATGCGCGGGTTTGGAACGGCGCGAAAGCGCTGTGCCGGAGTTTGCCCGTTAATGTGCAAGTGCCTTCAACGCCCTTCAAAGCGTAAGTGTTGCACTTCTCGCGTTCGCGTGGTTTGCTTGAATGGGTGCGCGTAAGCGTGAGGATGATGTGTACGCATGAGCGCTTGGCGATTTGGCGCATGAGCACTTGGCGATTTTTTGCGCGTCAGCGCAAGGACAGGATTTGGAAATGACGAATGTCGTGGTGGTTGGCTCCCAATGGGGTGACGAAGGCAAAGGCAAGATTGTCGATTGGCTCTCTGAGCGCGCGGATGTGGTCGTGCGCTTTCAGGGTGGTCATAATGCCGGCCATACGCTCGTTATTGATGGCGTGTCCTACAAGCTCTCTCTCCTGCCATCGGGTGTTGCACGCCCCGGCAAAATGGCGGTGATTGGCAATGGTGTGGTGGTTGACCCCCATGCGTTGATTGCAGAAATCGGCCGTCTTGATGCACAGGGCGTCAAGGTGTCGCCGGAGAACCTGCGCATTGCCGATAATGCCACGCTTATTCTGTCGCTTCACCGCGAGCTGGATGGCTTGCGCGAAGATGCGGCCAGCAACAGCGGCACAAAAATTGGCACCACCCGTCGCGGCATTGGCCCGGCCTATGAAGACAAGGTTGGCCGTCGCGCCATTCGCGTGATGGATCTGGCCGACCCAGAAGGGCTGGCCGAAAAAGTGGCGCGCATTCTGCCCCATCACAACGCGCTGCGCCGTGGCTTTGGTGCGCCGGAAGTTGAGCATTCCACCATTATGGACGAATTGCTGTCGGTGGCCGACAAGGTTCTGCCATTCCGTGAAACCGTGTGGCTGATGCTGGACAAAGAGCGTCGTCGCGGCGCGCGCATTCTGTTTGAAGGTGCGCAAGGCTCGTTGCTCGACATTGATCACGGCACCTATCCGTTTGTGACCTCATCCAATACCGTTGCCGGTCAGGCTGCGGCTGGCTCTGGCATGGGTCCGGGTTCGCTGGGCTATATTCTTGGTATCACCAAGGCCTACACCACCCGCGTCGGTGAAGGTCCGTTCCCGACCGAGCTGACCGATGAGATTGGCCAGTTTCTGGGCGAAAAAGGCCATGAATTTGGCACGGTCACGGGTCGCAAGCGCCGTTGCGGCTGGTTTGATGCGGCTTTGGTGCGCCAGTCGGTGGCCACCAATGGCATCACCGGCATTGCCCTGACCAAGCTGGATGTGCTGGATGGCCTTGATGAGCTGAAGATCTGCGTTGGCTATAGGCTGGATGGTGAAGAGATTGATCATCTTCCAGCAAGCCAGGCAGCGCAGGCGCGCGTCGAGCCGATTTATATCACGCTGGAAGGCTGGAAAGAATCAACCGTTGGTGCGCGCAAATGGGCTGATCTGCCCGCGCAGGCCATCAAATATGTGCGTCAGGTTGAGGAGCTGATTGGTGCGCCGGTGGCGCTTCTGTCCACCAGCCCCGAACGTGACGACACCATACTTGTGACGGATCCATTTGAGGATTAAGGTTACATTTGAATTATCGTGTTGCATCCCGAAACCGGGTCTCTATTTTGGGATGCGCAAAACAGCAGTAAGGAACGTCCCGGACTCCGGGTTGCCCGGAAGGCCGGGCTATCGGGAGGCCGGGTCTATATCGTCTTTCGGCCATGGCCGATGACCACGAGAAAGTACGGATGGCAGATTTCGTAGCAGTTATTCGACGTGCCGTTGATGGCCTGTCGAACAATACCCCGGAAATGCGTGTAAAGGTGTATGAGAAAGCTCGCGGTGCCGTGATGCGGCAGCTGGAGAACATGACACCCAAGCCGTCAGAGGAGATGTTGCGCCGCCAGCTGGATAAGCTTGAGGTCGCCATCACTGACGTTGAGTCGGAATATGCCGAGGCGCTTCCGGCCGAAGATGAGACACTGGACGCTGAACCAGCCTATGAGCCGGAGCAGGTTGCCGCAATTGAACCAGAGCGCCATGATAGCCCGGCTGAGCCTTATCACGCTGAGCCGGAGCCCTATGATGAGGCGATTGTTGCAGCAGAGCCGGAGCCAGAAACGGTAGCGGCGGTTTATCAGCCCGAGGCCTATCAGCCGGTTGAGGATGACCATCCGGTTGAGCCGTGGCAGGCACCGGATTATCAGCAACCTGACCGCGAGACGCCAGAAGATCACCACGATCATGATGCGCCGATGCCGAAGGCGTCTGCACCTGAATACCCAGAATGGGCAACAGAACCAGAGCCAGAGCCAGAGCCAGTTGCGGCTGTTGCCAGGCCTTCCATGGATAGCTGGCTGGATGGCCATCTGGAGGAAACGGCAGCGACGCGCCCCGGTGGGCAAGATGACTGGGATTCGCCTGTTTCGCAGCATGACGAGGGTGTTTCGGCTGATCCGGTGCCGACTCATCAGTCTGTCTATCACAATGATCAGGCAGATGCGCTTGGCGCGTTTGATGAATTTGTGCGCAGCCATCCGGTTGGCGATGCGAAAAAAGACCCAGCCGAGCCTGTCGATCTGCTGAACTGGCCTGATGATGGCGTTGATGCGTCTGCCCGACCGGTCACTGGATCGACGAGTGCAACAGCAAGCGCAAATAACGTTGAGGATCCCGCATGGTTTGACGATTTTGTCACAACCACCAAGGCGGCAGCCCCCGTTGATGCGGGATTGAAGACTCTGACCAATGACGTCGGCAAACGTCAGGGCGTGTCAAAAGATGACATGTCTGCGGTGCTTGGCAAGGGCAAGAAAAAAAACAAAGCGCGTAGCAAGGGCGCATCACGCGGTATGATGCCCTATATTCTGTCGGGCGCGCTGGTGGTCATTCTGGCAGGTGGCGGTTATGCTGCTTACGCCCATCGGGAATTTCTGGGCTCGCTCATCAATGGTTTGACACCACCTGCACCGCAGACTGCGACGCAACCCGATAAGGCTGATACCGCAGACAGTGCCGGGGTGAAGGCGGCAACATCTGGTGGCGATGCGCAGGCCGGTGCCGCTGGACAGAAATTTACCCAGCAGCTTTTGCCGGACGGAACAGAAGTTGACCGGGGCGCATCGGATACGGCCGCCAGCGGCAATGAAGGGCGCTCGGTTGCCCAGCAGAATGTTGCGGCCAATGCACCACCGACTGCGGCAGAAGCGGCGACGGCACCCGGCAAAGCCTTTACCGTGCCTGCGAATGGCCAGAAGGCCTACCTTTATGAGGAGCGCCTTGGCGAGACAACGCCCGCAACCATGCAGGGCTATATTGTCTGGGAAGAAAAGAGCGAGACCGACGATAATGGCAAGGCAGAGCCTGTTATTCAGGGCAGGCTGGCTATTCCCGAACAGGGCCTGACGGCGCTGATCACCTTCAAGCGCAATACTGATCCATCGCTTCCGGCCAGCCATCTGGCAGAAATTGTGTTTTCCGTGCCCAAGACATTTGCGGGCGGCGGCATTGACAGCGTGCAGCGCATTGCCATGAAGCAGACGGAACAGGATCGCGGTGATCCGATTGTGGCTGTTCCGGCCAAAATCATCGATGACAGCTTCATGATCGCTTTCAACGACTTCGCCGAAGTGGTTGCACGCAACGTCAGCCTGCTGAAGGATCGGGAATGGATGGATATTCCTGTCACCTATCGCAACGGTCGCCGTGCATTGATCACACTGGACAAGGGCACCGTCGGCAAGCAGATTTTTGACACTGTCATCACAAAATGGTCAGCAGCCGGCAACGCCAGAAGTGGTGGCTGAGGAATATTTTACAGGGATGATTTTAACAGGGAGGTGTTATGCCTCCCTTTTTTCATTCTATTCCGGTGCCACTTTGTTGCTGTTGACGATAAACAGCCCGAGCGCAATGGCTGCCACACCACCGTGAACAAGATAGGCAAGAGAATAGCCGCCTTTTTCGGTCAGCCATCCGGCAACGATGTTGCTGGAAGAGGCACCAATGCCTTGGACAGTCATGACGGCGGCCAGGCCAACGTTGAAACGGCCAGATCCGAGCAAAATCCTCTCCACGGCAATGGGTGTTGCAATGCCAATCAGTCCGGCACCAATACCATCCAGAATTTGGACGGGGTAAATGGCGGCAAAGCTTGAAAAACTCCCGGCAATCATGCCTCTGATCGGCAGAGCCAGCAGGGCAATGAGAAACACGGTGCGCAGGCCAAAGCGCCTGATCAACATCGGTGCGGCCGCAGCCACCACAATCATCGACAATTGCGAGATGCCGGTGGTGATTGCCGTGGTTTGAAACGGGCTGTCGAGCTGAATGGAAAAATCCTGAGCAAGCAATCGGCTGATGGGCGCGTTGCCAAAATGAAAGATCATCATGATGATGGCGAGGACGATCAGCCCCCGGTTCTGGGCCAGAATCCGATAGCTGGCAGGCTGTGCTGTGTTGTCATGTGCGGTATCAAAGCCGCGTGCGACCTTTTGATTGATCTCTGCTGGATTGATGGTGAGTGTGGCGGCAATGGTGGCAAAGGCAGTGGCCAGCATCAGCCAGACAATCCCGCTTTGGCCAAAAGACCCTGCGATCAGATAGACACAGACCAAAGAAAAAACATTGCCGCTGTGATTCCAGACTTCGTTGCGTGAAATCTGTCCTGTGAAGGCATTTGGGCCGACAAGGCCGAGCGTCAACCCCATCAGGGCAGGGCCGATAACGGCACCAACCAGCGCATTGGCCGATTGTCCGCCAAACACCGAAAGGTTATTAGGGCTTGCCAATGTCCACAGCGCTGTTGCTGTCACCAGCATGACCGGCAGGATGATCAATCCGCGTTTATAGGGCGTTGTGTCGACCAACGCCCCGAAAAAAGGTGTTGCGACCATGCCAATCACACCGCCCATTGTGGCAATGATACCAAGCGTCATGGGCTGCCAGCCATGGGTTGCCAGAAAGCCGTCGAGAAACGGTCCCAGTCCATCCCGCGCATCGGCGAGAAAAAAATTGAGCGTGGCAAGGGCCATCAGTGAGCGATGGCTCGCACCTGTGATCTTTGGTTGCGCAGACACGGGTTACACCCTCATCCTGTTGTTTCTCCTGGGGTATGACATGGAGTTCGAACGGTGTAAGGAAACTGGCAGCATGTAAAATAGCAAAATTGTCTTTTGACAATTGCGCTTGGGGCACAGCGCTCTACATGTGCAATGTCTGTTTGCGGCTGATTCTCGGCCTGCGTATGTCCGGATGGCCTATGGCGACGATCTATGTGACTTGGGGCATTTCTGCCCTTGCTGTTTTGGGTGTGATTGTTCGGCCACGGGGTTGGCCAGAGGCGATCTGGGCTGTTGCCGGTGCGCTTGCGCTCTGGGTGTTCGGCCAGATTGGCATCGCGGACGTCTGGGCGGGCATTGCCAAAGGCTATGATGTCTATCTGTTTTTGATGGGCATGATGCTGTTGTCGGAGCTTGCGCGGCGTGAAGGGCTGTTTGACTGGTTGGCAGCGCTGGCGACGCAAAAGGCCAAAGGGTCGTCCTTGCGGTTGTTTGTGCTGATCTACGGCGTTGGCATTGTGGTGACGGCGTTTTTGTCGAATGATGCCACCGCAGTGGTGCTGACGCCTGCTGTCTATGCCGCAACGCGGGCGGCAAAACTCAAGAACCCGATGCCTTACCTGCTGATTTGCGCGTTCATTGCCAATGCCGCCAGTTTTGTTTTGCCGATTTCCAATCCCGCCAATCTGGTAATTTTTGGCGGCGGCACCATGCCGCCATTGTCGAAATGGCTCTCAACCTTTGCCTTGCCGTCTCTGGTGGCCATCATTGTCACCTTTGCCATGCTATACTGGAGCCAGCGGCGCGACATCCTCTCAGAAACGCTGGAACAACAGATTGATGCACCGATCCTGTCCCATAGTGCCCGATTGGCAGGCTACGGCCTGCTGGCGACCGCGGCCATCCTGATTGCGGCATCTGCGCTGGGGCTGGATCTGGGCCTGCCGACCTTTCTCGCGGGCGTGCTGACCACGGTGCTGGTGCTGATCCTGACCCGCCAAAGCCCGATTGAGACGCTGAAGGGCATGTCCTGGAGTGTGCTGCCGCTGGTGGCCGGGCTTTTCGTGCTGGTTGAAGGGCTGGATAAAACCGGATTGACCGGCACGCTCGCCCAGTCTTTAGCCTATTGGCAGGCCGCAGATGCCGGAACAGCGGCGATGGGGGCGGGTCTGCTGGTCGGTTTTTTATCAAACCTTGTCAACAATCTGCCAGCCGGTCTGGTCGCAGGTGCCACCGTATCGGCTGCTCATGTCAGCGATACCGTCGCGGCGGCTGTGCTGATTGGCGTTGATCTCGGGCCCAACCTCTCCGTCACCGGATCACTTGCTACCATCCTCTGGCTCTCGGCGCTTCGGCGCGAGGGATTGTCAATCAGTGCATGGGCGTTTTTGAAAATTGGTGCCGTGGTGATGATCCCGGCGCTGGTGCTGTCGCTGGCGACGCTGGTGTTTATGGCGGGATAAGACGCAGGCCCAAAGCGATCATAGGCTTTGGGCCATGCTGTGCTTACCGCTTGTCTTGATTGAGGCGTGGCTCGCCGATTTTAAACCGGGCGGTTTTGATCTTGCCGTCCTCAATTTCGTAAATGCAAATGACGTCAACCTCTCCCGCGCCATCTGGAAAGGTGCGTGTCACTGTTTCATGGTCAACGACAACATTGCCGACAACGGCTCTGCTGTGCAATGTGCCAAACAGATTGGCTTCCTTGAACCGTTCAATGTGGCGGTTTCTGATCTCGTCCACGCCTGAGGCAATCAGCGTATCGGGGAAGATATAATATTGGCAATCATCGGCCCACCAAGGCATGAAGCGGTCAATGTCGCGGGCGTTGTAGGCCTGCAACTGCATTTCCACAGGGTGAGCGATCTCATCAATCAGAGTGGATTTCAACATCGGATTCGTCTCTCTGCGGATTATGCGTCAACGACCCGCAGGGCCTTGGCCTGTTCCAGCGCGTCTTTCTGTACAGCGTCCTGCACTTTTTCAAAGGCGCGCACTTCGATCTGGCGCACGCGCTCGCGGCTGATGTCAAATTCGGCGGATAGCTCTTCCAGCGTGACCGGTTCTTCGGCCAGGCGACGGGCCGCAAAAATGCGGCGTTCGCGCTCGTTCAGCACGGCCATGGCGCGCGACAACATGCTGCGGCGGGTTTCCAGCTCGTCCTGTTCGATCAGCACAGCTTCCTGACTTTCGTGATCATCCACCAGCCAATCCTGCCACTGGCCGGATTCGCCTTCGCTGGCGCGCATCGGTGCGTTCAGCGATGCATCGCCAGACAGGCGACGGTTCATCGAAATCACTTCTTCTTCCGAAACATTCAGCTTGGTAGCAATCTCAGCGACATGTTCGTGGCGCAGATCGCCTTCTTCAATTGCCTGAATCTTGCCTTTCAGGCGACGCAGGTTGAAAAACAGCCGTTTTTGATTGGCGGTGGTGCCCATTTTCACCAAGGACCATGAGCGCAGGATATATTCCTGAATCGAGGCCTTGATCCACCACATGGCATAGGTCGCCAGGCGAAAACCGCGTTCGGGGTCAAATTTCTTCACCGCCTGCATCAGGCCAACATTGCCCTCAGACACAACTTCGCCAATCGGCAGGCCATAGCCGCGGTAGCCCATGGCAATCTTGGCCACAAGCCGCAGATGGCTTGTCACCAGACGATGGGCGGCATCGCGGTCGGCATGTTCGGCATAGCGCTTTGCCAGCATATATTCTTCTTGCGGTTCCAGCATGGGAAATTTGCGGATCTCGTCAAGATAGCGGTTCAGACCGCCTTCACCGGCGGTAATAGATGGCAGACTGTTCCGGGCCATAGAGCACCCCTTTCTTCTTGAAACCTCCCGGCCAGTGTGGGCAGGTTCTGATTGCGTGGATAGCATGATCCCACGCAACTCCTGTTGGAAGATAGGTATACGAAAGTGTCAATTCAAGGACCGTTTTGTCTGCGTCCAACCTGCCTTGCGGCATGGTTTATCAAATTGCCTGAAACGCTTCCATCACGGCGGCCATATCGTCTGGCACGGGGGCTTCAAAATGCATCACCTCGCCGGTAGTCGGGTGCTCAAACGCCAGCAGAAAAGCGTGCAGGGCCTGCCGGTGAAAGCCGGTAACCACGGCCTTGGCAGCATCGGGCAACAGATTGGCCTTGGTTTTGAACGCCGCGCCATATTCAGGATCGCCCACCAAGGGGTGGCCAATATGGGCCATATGCACGCGAATCTGATGGGTGCGGCCCGTTTCCAGCCGGCACTCGACCAGCGAGGCAAGGCAGGTGGAATCCGGCTTTTCGCCATAGCGCTCAATCACCTCATAATGGGTGATGGCTTCACGGGCGTCATCACTGTCCTCATGCTTGACCGTGCGTTTGGTGCGGTCGCCTGCGCGGCCCAAGGCGGCATCAATGGTGCCGCGCAGGCCTTTGGGACGACCCCAGACAATGGCCTGATAGGCGCGCTCCAGCGGGCCATTACGGCCATGGTCGGCGAATTGGTCGGCCAGATGCCGATGGGCAATATCGTTTTTGGCCACCACCATAACGCCGGAGGTTTCCTTGTCCAGCCGATGCACAATGCCGGGGCGCTTGACGCCACCAATGCCCGAAAGGCTATCGCCGCAATGGTGGATCAGCGCATTGACCAGCGTGCCCGTCCAGTTGCCTGCGCCGGGATGCACCACCAGACCTGCGGGCTTGGACAGAACAATCAGGTCTTTGTCTTCATAGAGCACCTCAAGCGGAATATCCTCGCCCTTCGGCTCCGGGTCTTCTGGCTCCGGCATGTCGATGATCAGGGCATCGCCGGGCTTGATCTTGCGCTTTGGCTCGGTGATGACCGTGCCGTTGATGGAAATGGCCCCTTGCTCGATCAGCGCCTTGACCCGGTTGCGCGACAGATCCCCCCCCAATTCTGCGGCCAGCCATGCATCCAGACGGCCTTGGGCGTCTTCATTGGCAATCAGCTCTTTCCTTGCGGCGCTTGCTTGTTTAAAGGGGTCTGTCATCGTGTGATCCTGTTTTTCGGTCTTGTGAGGAGACCGACCGCCCATTGAGGCGGCTTGATCGCCTCAGCAGGGAAAGGTTTGATATGAGCAATTTCGATACCGACGAACAGGAAGAAAAGCCGCTCGATCCGGTTCTCGAAAAAGTTCGCCGCAAGATGGTGCGTTTGCAAATCGTCTCGGCTGGCGTCATGTTTATCAGCCTTATGGCTGTGTTGGCCGCCGTTGTCTATAAGGTGCGCCATAGCCCGGCACCGGAAAAAGCTGAAACGGGCGCACTTTCGATCCCCTCCGATCAGCCAGTGAGCGCCACGGCCCGGCTTCCGGCCGGCTTCAAGGTGACATCCACGGCGCTTTCCGGCACGCAGGTGCTGTTTTTCGGCACCACTGTGGATGGGCAGAGCAAGGCCTATATTTTTGATCTGGCGGTTGGTCGGCTGATCAAAGATATTACGGTTGCGCAGTAAGAACGGGCCATGGCGGAGATCATCACCATTGTTGATGCGGATGATCCGCGCATTGCTGCCTTTCACAGCATCCGCGAGCGGGATCTGACCGGGCGACAAGGTCGGTTTATCGCAGAAGGCACGGTGGTGCTGCGGATGTTGCTTGCTGCCCATCGCGCCGGGCGCGGCATTGAGGCCGAGGCGCTGCTGCTGCTGGAAAACCGGCTTGCGGGGCTTAAGCCGCTGTTGGTGGATTGGCCTGATGACCGGCCCATCTATGTGGCCAATGCCGCCACCATTGATGCCATAGCCGGTTTTCATCTGCATCGCGGCGTGCTGGCGGTGGGAAGCCGCCTGACGGCACCCGATTTTGCGGGTCTGCTGGCGGGTCTGCCGCACGCCTCTCTGGTGCTGGTGGGCTGTGGTATTTCCAATCACGATAACATCGGCTCGATGTTTCGCAATGCGGCGGGCTTTGGTGCTGATGCGGTGGTTCTCGATCAAACCAGTTGCGATCCGCTCTATCGCAAGGCGCTGCGGGTTTCCGTCGGCTCGGTTTTGACCACGCCTTATGTGCGGCAGGGGGATGCAGTGTCCGTGCTATCCGCTCTGGATGCGGCTGGCTTTTTGATTGCCGCCCTCAGCCCGTCCGGCACGCTGGAAATTGGCGATATTGCCACGGCGCTGCAAGGACGAAAACGCCTGGCGCTGGTGGTGGGAACGGAAGGTGAGGGGCTGCCGCCAGAGGTGCTTCAGCGGTTTTTGACGGTGCGCATTGCCCAATCTCCGGCACTGGACAGCCTGAACCTTGGTACTGCCAGCGGCATTGCCTTGCACTGTGCTGCACGGGCACTTGGCCGCCTTTGAGGTGCGACTTGGTTAATTTCTGATCAGGTCGGGTGCAATCGCCTTGAGGGTGCAAATGAGCCTGCTATGCGGCAGGTCTTCCTCGTCGCTGCCGGAGAGAAGGGCAGGGATGGGTGAGCGTTCACCCTCAAGGGCGGCGGTCAAGGCCAGCATTCTGGCGGCAATATCGGCAATGCCCTGACGCAGGGCGTCATCATCGGCGTGCTCGTTGGTCGTGCTCAGCTTTGCACAGAACAGCGTGCTTTTGTGGCGCAACTCCTGCTCAAGCGCTGCATTGCCTGCGTCCATACTGTCCGGTTTGTGCACGGTTTTGCCATTCTCGTTCATGATGATGTCTGCTTTGCAGTTTGCTCAGCGCTTTGCAGCTTGTCCATGCTTTCCTGCATCTGTTGCAGCCGATCTTCCAGCTTTAAAACCGTATGCTCTTCCTGCAACAGACGCTGCTCGGCTTTTTGGGCACGTTCAACAGCGGCTTTTGCGTCTTCACGCAAGGCTTCGCGCTCCTGCCGCAGGTCTTTCAATCGCAGTTGCAAATCTTCAATCTGATGCTGATAGGTGGCCGTTTCCTGATTGCGCCCACCTATCTTTGCCTCAAGACGGTGCAGGTTTGCCCGCATGGTTTCAATGTCATCATTGCGGCTGGCAACATTGGCTTCGCTGCGCCGCAAGGCTGCTTTCAGCTGCTCGATCTGGGCTGCGCTTTCCCGCAACTCTGCCCTTAGCTCCGCAGCCTCAAAACTCATTTTGCCCACCTGATCTTTCAGCACGGCTTCGTCGCGCAAAGCCCGTTCCATTTCGGCGACGGCGCTGTCTGATGCGATTTTCAAGGATACGGCGCGATCGGCTTCGCGCTTCAACTCATGGGCAAGCCTGGCATTTTCGGCAGCATAGACAGCGCGCACCATATCTTTTTGAGCGCGCACTTCCTGCGCCCCAAGCGGTGCTGTGGCCCGCAGGCGCGTTTCTGTATAGGCAACAATGCGGCTATGCACCGCAGGGCTGATCAGCGCCACCAGAAGCGACGCTGTTGTAAATCCCAACGCGAACAACAGGGCATATTCAATCACATCATGCTACTTCGTATTTGCTGGAGCCGTGCCCGAACATCAGTTCTCACTTTTCGGTCTGGTCCTCTACCACATATCCAGATGGATGTGTCAGAGGATCAGCACGATTTTCAGGCTTTCCCGTCAGAAAGGATTCCAGGTGGATTGCGGCGTCAGCTTGAGATAGCCGACATTGACCCCAAGGCGTGCACCCAGACCAGTGCGAATCGGCACCAGCACCATATTGTTGCTTTTCAGCGCGGTCATGCCAACGCCGGCAATGACATAGGCCGAGCCGCTGACACCGCCAAAGCGGGTGTAAAGGCTGTTGATGGCTGGCAGATTGTAGACAAGCATCATGGTGCGGCTGCCGTTGCCGCCATAATCAAACCCCAGCGATGGCCCCTGCCAGAACACAGGGTGCTGGCCAGCGTTTTTGGTGTTCAGGGTGCCTTCACCATAGGTCAGGCCCGCAATGAACGCGCCTGAGCCTTCCTGACCGAGAATATAGCCATTGGGCAAACCATATTGAGAGAAAGCCTTTTCAATAACCTTCGCCAGCGCGCCACTGGTTTCGCCAAAAAACGAGTGACCGGCGTTGACCACTTCCTCCATGGTATATTGGTCGCCGCCTTGGGCCAGAGCGTTGACGGGCATGGTGACGCAGGCTGCCAGCAGCATGGCTGCGGGTAGAAACCAGGTCCGTACCACGTCCCGAATGATGGAAAAGCGCATCGCTTCCTCCTCGGATAAGAATTGAATCGACCTTATTCAGGTCTTGAGTCATCTTGATGCTTTCGTCTTAACAATGGGTTTACCAAATATGGTGTCATTATGGCGCATAGAGTGTGCGGCGAAGCTGGCGCGATCAAAAGACACGTTCAGGCTCATGAAGATATTGCCGTCGAGGAGAATTCGATGATCAAGAACCCCAATCTGACACTCGCTGGAGCTGATCTGGCAGCCTTGCTGTGCAGCCGTGTCTGTCACGATGTGATTTCGCCTGTGGGTGCCATTAACAATGGTCTCGAGCTGCTGGATGAAGGTGGCGCGGATGCCGATGCCATGGACCTCATTCGCGCAAGCGCCTTGAATGCGTCCGTGCGGCTGAAATTTGCCCGTCTGGCTTTTGGCGCATCCGGCTCGGTGGGGGCCTCGATTGATACGGGCGAGGCTGAAAAAGCCGTCAAGGATTTTGCCGAGGCCGAAAAAAAGACAACAGTGACCTGGAATGGGCCTCGCGCCATCATTGTCAAAAACCGGGTCAAGCTGCTGATGAACCTGTTTCTGGTTGCCTATGGCTCGATTCCACGGGGTGGCTCTTTGGATGTCACGCTGGAAAACCCCGAGCATGACGCGAAGTTCAGCATTGTTGCCAAGGGACGGATGCTGCGCGTGCCGCCAAAATATGCAGAAATCTGCAATGGCATTCTGGAGGAATCCATTGATGCGCACACGATTCAACCCTATTACACGGTGCTGCTGGCGGATGAATCGGGTATGGAATTGAAATATAGTCTTGGTGAAGGCGAAATTGTCTTTACCGCAGAATCCGTTCCGGCCGAGGCGGAAAAGCCGGTTTCCACCGAGGAATAAAGCGTTTTATGAACAAGGGACTGGTGACTGCTTGCTGCGTCTCTCCCGTGCGTCTGACGCGCTCTCATGGTGCTGAACCTGCTCCGGCCTGAGGTGTTCAGCTCTTGAGAAATGAGGGGAGCAATGGGCGGGCAGTGCTTGCCGCGCGCATTTATGTATTTTTAGGATTACCATTGCATTCTTCTTTGGTAAAGTAGCAATGCCCGTTTCAAAAGGCGCGGGAACCGGAGTTGTGCAGGTGGGGAGTGATATGAAGCGCTTGATGATCACTGATTCGTCAGACATTGTTCGCAAGGTTGCCGATAAAATCCTCTCGGAGTTTGGCTATCAGGTCATTCAGGCGGCATCCGCCAGAGAGGCATTGCTCAACTGCGAAGCACAATTGCCCGATGTGATCATTGTCGATTCGGGCATTGACGGTGCGCTGGATCTGATCACCAATATCCGCTCCATGCCAGATGGCGGGGCTGTGCGGATTTTCTATTGCGTTATTGAAGCTGATTTGAAAACCATGATGCGGGGCAAGCGGGCAGGGGCAAGCGATTTTCTGCTCAAGCCGTTTGACCGGAAAATTCTGACGAAAATTTTTGATGATCGTGCCGTGGCCTGAGCGGTCTGTACAGGCTGTGTGAGCTGATTTGCAGTTTTCAGACTTTTCATCACCTGTTGTAAACGCCAAAAAGCGCCCGCAGTGCGAGCGCTTTTTGTGATTTGAGTTCAAAGGTTGCGCCATCTCAATCGAGATGCGGACATATGTTTTGGTTTGTCAGTGAAAACCGGGTTCCACTTTTCCCTGGCAAACTTTAAAACGTCATGTCGTTTTCGGCAATGCGCGTTGAGTGCAAAGCACGTCAACGCGCTTTTCGCGCAAGATCAGGCCGTTTCCATATATTCGGCGCTATCAGGTTCGCGCAGCACATAGCCGCGGCCCCAGACAGTTTCGATATAATTTTCACCGCCTGCCGCATTTGCCAGCTTCTTGCGAAGTTTGCAGATGAACACGTCGATGATTTTCAATTCCGGCTCGTCCATGCCGCCATAAAGATGGTTCAGGAACATTTCCTTGGTCAGGGTTGTTCCCTTGCGGAGCGAAAGCAGCTCCAGCATCTGGTATTCCTTGCCGGTCAGATGAACGCGCTGGCCACCCACTTCAACCGTCTTTGCATCCAGATTCACAATCAGCTCACCCGTGACGATGATGGATTGTGCATGGCCCTTGGAGCGGCGAACGATGGCGTGAATACGCGCAACCAGTTCATCCTTGTGGAATGGCTTGGTCATGTAGTCGTCGGCACCAAAGCCCAGACCGCGAACCTTGTCCTCAATTCCGGCCATGCCGGACAGGATGAGGATTGGCGTCTTGACCTTGGAAAGACGCAGGGTCCGCAGGACCTCGTAACCCGACATATCGGGAAGATTGAGGTCAAGCAGAATGATGTCGTAATCGTATAGTTTCCCGAGATCGACGCCTTCTTCACCGAGATCGGTGGTGTAAACGTTGAAGCTCTCGGACTTGAGCATCAGTTCGATGCTCTGCGCTGTGGCGCTGTCGTCTTCGATGAGTAGAACCCGCATAATTATCCCCTTTACCGCCGCCTAAAGGTTTTGAATGGTCCCTTAACGCGATACGGATCCAGTCGTTGCCTGATTTGAAGGCTGCCACCAAATGGTTAACAAATTCTGATTCACTCTGGCAAGAGTAACGAATTTATTAAGTTTTTTAGTTAGCCCGATGATTCATTGTCACTTTCTCATCGCCACAGCTGAATCGATTCGGCAGAAACTCCGCCTAAGCGATTCAATTGACTCATCATTGTCATTGTCCTGTATTTTGGACCTTGGCATTTACCGACCCTTAAATGATCTCCCTTATCATTAACGATGCCCGTAAACGAAAGGTTACCAAAGGTAGTTTTTTGTTAACGCCACGAGATTTTTTCGAGGTGATTCGTTTTAATGTCCGCGGGCGATGGGAAATTTGAGTGAAAGCGGGGGATCTCGCATCACGGGAGTATTGCGTATGAAGTCGCGTGACAGCCTAGTTCGCCTGAAGGCATTTCAGGTTGCGGAGAAGCGTCGACAGCTGCAACAATTGCAGCTGATGATGTCAGAATTTGAGCGAATGTCTGGTGAGCTGGAAAATCAGATCTCTGTTGAAGAGAAAAAAGCAGGCATCACTGACCCCGCTCACTTTGCCTATCCAACCTTTGCGAAGGCGGCGCGTCAGCGGGCCGATAATTTGCAGAATTCGATACGCGAATTGAAGGTTCAGCAGGATGCGGCTGAACTGGCGCTGGAAGAGGCGGTTGCTGATCATGCCAAGGCAACGGCACTTGAAGAGCGCGATGGACAAAATCGGGCTCGCGCCTAAAGCCTGTCGCGGCGAATAGGATTCACTGCGACAGGCTTTAGATCTTATTTTGTCGCATATACGTTATCGTTTTATTGAGGACAATAAAACGCGACATGCTTTAGAGCACGTGCCGAAAACCGCTTCGCACTTTTCGGTCCGATACTGTAGAACTTGTCAGGGAAAACCGGAACCCGGTTTTCCCGATAAGGCAAACCAGCACAAAGGATCTTAGAGCATGTCATGGGTGGGTGCATCAGCCTTGTGTGATGCGCCATTGCCCGATGTGAAGCCTGACGTGTCATCGTGTCAGATTCAGACTGAACCTGAGTGCACAACGTCACAGCGCCGTGCGCCATATATGGCCCACGGCGCTGTGATGTTGTGATCTTCGACAAAATCGGTCAATGAAAATCTTTAAGCAATCATTTTGACTTGTATCGTGATTGGCATCGTTCTTGACGCGCCAAAGCTGGCGCGCATCGGGATGAAGACTTTAGTGACGATATTGTTGAATGCGGGTCGTGCGCAGGCCGGGAAGGCCATGGTCGGTAATGGAAGACTGCCATGACAGGAACTCCTCCACGGTCAAGGTATAGCGTTCACAGGCTTCCTCAAGGCTGAGCAAGCCACCACGAACAGCGGCAACAACCTCTGCTTTTCGGCGGATAACCCAGCGACGGGTGTTGGCTGGCGGCAGATCAGCAATTGTCAGCGGACTGCCGTCGGGGCCGATAACATATTTTACACGCGGGCGTATCGTTTCGGTCATTGGACTCTCTACTACAAACTCAAGACCACAGACGTGAAATCTAACGCGGCATCTTTAAAAAATACCTAAGCCGAAGGTAATAATTTGATAATAATTTGAGGGGGTTGGTGGCGTGTGCTGATGTCACGCGCAAACTGCTCATTCGTGAGAAAATGTGAAAAAACATAAGCTTGGCGAATATAGGTCCAGAGTTTTTCAATTCAAAATCCGAATTTTGCAAATATGTATTTATTTTTTCAAATTTGTTTTTGGTTTTTATATTTTTAATTGACTTTTATATTTGTATTTTAATTATTTTTGTTCTGTGTCGCTGGATATTTTTCTCTGGATGTCTTTGAATATTTGGGTTTTGTGATTTTATGACGACTTACACCGTGGTTTCAGGCTCGGAAAATACGGCAGGTGCTGTTGATGTTGGTTTGCGGTGGCAAAAAATATGTATGGTTTTGAAACGTTTTTCACAGGAAGGCGGAAAAAAATGACATTTTATCCGCAGGAGCTGTGCCCTGACAAACACGAGAGGGCGTGTTCCACGGTATTGGAAGCGCATTTTGTTTTGCAATTTGCGCTTCTTTTTTGTTTTCCTTTTGAGAAAAACGGGTTCCAGTGTTCCTCACATAGTCTATAGCAGGGAAACAGCGAGTTTTACGCCTGTTGTTGTCGCCCCAAGCGTGGCTGTTCCTGTGTGTAATACACTGAGTTCCGTGCCTTCTGTTATGTTGAGCAATGTTGTCTGGCTGGTCTGTATCACGCCTGAAACTGTGCCTATGCCAATTTTCAGCATGTTTGTGGTGGTCTCATTCACAAGGGTGGCAACGTAGTCGGTTGTGGCCGAAGCCGAGAGAATGAGAGAGACGAGGTAGAGGCCTGAGATCGGAATCTTGAGGCTTTTGCCGAGATTGGTGCCGATTGCGGTGTTCAGCACCATGCCGCCCTGACTCATTGTGACGGCATCAAATCCAGTGACCTGACCATTGCTGACGTTAAATGATGACGGTGCGAACCGTGCGGTTGCGGCTGGTTTGGCGGGTTGTTTGACATATCCCTTGCCGGTAATTGTCAATGCCGTTGTCCAGTTTCCGGCATCATCGCACACTTTGATGCTCAATTCGTCTGAGCCAGCAAGGCCGATTTCTGCTTTGCCCTGCCAGTTGGATTGGTAAAGCAGAGAGGCGGTGTTGCCGGTGGCGGCTTTATTCAGCTTCACCCGCTGGTCGCTGCCATTGTGATTGAACAGGATGGCATCAGAGGCAACAGCCAGTTTATTGGTGGTGTCGGGGCTGGAATTGATACCAAGCTGGTTGAACTGGGCGGTGGTTGGTAAAAGCAACTCTGTCCAGAGGCTGTCATGATAGCTGCGAAGCCTGCTGTCGGAGCGAAAAAATGCCAGCCATCCATTCTGCGGTGTCAGGAATACCCATGTGTCATCCTGCCAGGTGGCAATTGAGGCATCATGGCCAGACCATGCGCCGGTGGCACTGGTTAAAACCCAGTAGCAGGCACCGCTTGAGGGCGCATCAGGTGGCGTTGTGAGGCTGTCTTCGATGACCAGTTGGGTGACGGCATCCAGAATAGCCAGAGCCTCGTTATGGGTCACGTGCTTTTGGGCCTGCGATGGCAGAATATAGGGCAGGGTCAGTCTTGGCGTGGTGTCTGTCATTGTTGTCTCCATTCGGGTCGCGCACGCCATTATCGGCGACCCGGGGAGGGAGTGGAAAAAACAGACACCGCCCATTGATTTCTTTGGGAAATCCGCGATATTTTTTCACGGGCGGGCGTAGGTGGGGCGAAATTCGGCTCAGATCTGCCGGGCACCCCAGGCGATAAAGGATGGATTGGCAAAATCACTGTCATGGGCCTGATTGATTTTACCATAGGGCAAAGGCTGGCCATCAAGCCCCACTGTCATCCCACCGGCTGCTCTCAGCACAGCATCGCCTGCGGCCGTATCCCACTCCATCGTCCGTCCGAAACGAGGATAGACATCAGCCTCTCCTTCGGCGAGGAGGCAGAATTTCAAGGATGAGCCGACAGATTTTATGTCGGTTATGCCCGCTTCCTGCAAAAACGCCTCGGTCTCGGGGCTGTTGTGAGAGCGGCTGGCCAAGGCAACGCGATCGGCATTGGCAGTGCGCACCTGAATGGCATGGCGCGACGTGGGCTGAAATGTCGAATCCACGTTGATTTTCGCAGCTCCCCGCTGGTCCCCCACATAGGCCACCCCTCTTGCGGGCGCGTAGACAATGCCGATGACCGGAACGCCAGCTTCGATCAGGGCAATGTTGACGGTGAAATCGGTGCTCTTGCGGATAAATTCCTTGGTGCCATCCAGCGGATCAACCAGAATGAAGGATTTGTTTGTCGTGTCGGGAATATTGCCAGCGGCAACAGCCTCTTCGGCCACCACCGGAATACTTGGAAAAGCGGCGGCAAGGGCTGACAGAATCACCGCTTCTGCCCGCTCATCGGCTTCTGTCACGGGCGAGTTGTCGCTCTTTGTCTGCACCGTGGGGCCGTTGTGAAACACCTGCATGATTTCACGACCTGCCGCAAAGGCGGCTTGCTCGAATAGGTTCAGCACAGGAAAGTCCTTTTGGCTTGAAATAGATGTGCGACAGTTTTCATTGCGACACAACAATGGTGTCGCAGCGCCTGTCAAGCAGGCGTGGTTGCATGGAGATAGCGGAGAACCCCTGCGGCAAGGTCCGAAGGCCCGGCTTCCACTGTTTTCAGATGAAGTTCGGGATTGATCGGTGGCTCATAGACTGAGCTTATGCCGGTGAACTGTTTGATGTCACCCATCAGGGCCTTGCGATACAACCCCTTGGGGTCGCGCCGCATACATTCCTGCAAGGGCGTATCGATAAAGACCTCAATGAACTCATCTTTTGCCATCAGGTTTCGCGCCAGATCACGATCAGCCCGAAAGGGTGAGATAAAGGATACAATCACAATCAGGCCAGCATCGGCCATTAATTTGGCCACTTCGGCAACACGGCGAATGTTTTCCACCCGGTCCTCATTGGAAAAGCCGAGGTCTCGGTTCAGGCCATGCCGGACATTGTCCCCGTCCAGAATGTAGGTGTGATGGCCCGTTGCGTGCAACTGCGCTTCGATGGCATTGGCAATGGTCGATTTTCCGGCCCCCGACAGGCCCGTGAGCCAGATCACCCGTGGCTGCTGTTTTTTCAAAACCGCCCGCGCTTCGCGTGTGATGTTCAGCTTTTGTAAAACAATATCTTGCTGTGCCGGTTCGATGATTGGTTTCCCATGATGGATCAACTGACACCCCCTTTGTGCCGCATTCGGGATGCTTGATGCTGCTCCGCTTTTGTTGGCAACACATATAGCTGACAGAACCTATACGTTCAATTTTTAATTTTAAAGAAAAACAATATTGTTCTTACGGAAATTATCGCTTTGCCACCGGCTTGGTGATTTTTCGGTCTTGTGCCAATGTGCATTCGTCATTTCACAGGACACCTTATGCGCTATTCTGCCTTTACTCTGATCAAACAGGCTCTCTCAGGCAATCGCCATTGGGCCCCCATGTGGCGGGAGCCAGAGCCGAAATCCCATTATGATGTGATCATCGTCGGTGGTGGTGGCCATGGTCTGGCCACGGCCTATTATCTGGCGAAAGAACACGGCATGACCAATGTTGCCGTTTTGGAAAAATCTTATTTGGGCTCTGGCAATGTTGGGCGCAACACCACCATCATCCGCTCCAATTACCTGCTCGAGGGCAATCTGCCGTTCTACGAGTTCTCGTTAAAGCTCTGGGAAGGGCTGGAGCAGGACTTTAATTATAATGCCATGGTGTCGCAGCGGGGTGTGATGGATCTGTTTCATTCCGATGGCCAGCGCGATGCCTATGCCCGGCGCGGCAATGCGATGAAAATGCATGGGGTCGAGGCTGAGATGCTGGATCGGGAGGGGGTGCGCAAAATGATGCCCTATCTCAATTTTGACCATGCCCGGTTTCCAATTCTGGGTGGCCTGCTGCAAAAGCGCGGCGGCACGGTGCGCCATGATGCGGTGGCCTGGGGCTTTGGCCGGGGGGCCGATAGCCGTGGGGTTGACCTTATACAGCAATGCGAAGTCACCGGCATTCGCCGCGACGAGGCGGGCCGTGTGGTCGGCGTTGATACCAGCAAGGGCTTTATTGGCTGCAACAGGCTGGCGCTGACCACGGCGGGCCACACTTCTACGCTTGGCCGGATGGCGGGTCTGGACCTGCCAATTGAAAGCCATGTGTTGCAGGCCTTTGTCTCTGAGGGCATCAAGCCGGTGATTGATAATGTCATTACCTATGGCGCGTCCGGGCATTTTTACATTTCGCAATCGGATAAGGGCGGGCTGGTGTTTGGCTCTGACATTGATGGCTATTCGTCTTATGCCCAGCGCGGCAATCTGGCGATGGCTGAACATGCGATGGAAGAGGGCGTCTCGCTCATTCCCGGCCTGTCACGCCTGCGGGTGCTGCGCTCCTGGGGCGGGGTGATGGATATGACCATGGATGGTTCGCCGATCATTGATCGCACCCCGATTGATAATCTCTACCTCAACGGTGGCTGGTGCTATGGCGGATTCAAGGCCACGCCAGCGTCGGGTTTTTGTTTCGCCCATCTGATTGCCAAAAACGAGCATCATCACGTGGCGCGCCTGTTGCGGCTCGATCGTTTTCGCCGTGGCTTTGCGGTTAATGAGAGCGGCAAAGGCCCACAACCCAATCTTCATTGAATTCGAGAGTCTGATCCGAAAAACCGGGTTCCACTTTTTCCTGACAAACTCTATCGAGACATCATATGGCAAGCCTGATCACCTGTCCCCATTGCGGGGTGCGCCCCAGAGAAGAATTCACCATTCGCGGTGATGCATCGCCGGTGCGGCCCAAGGCCAGCGCTTCGGATGATGCATGGTATGCCTATGTCTACAGCCGCGAGAATATCAAAGGCCGCATTGTCGAGCACTGGCAGCACACGGCCGGTTGTCGCCGCTGGCTGGTGGTGGAGCGCGACAATGCCATGAGCCATGCGGTCTATTCGGTCAAGGATGTCGCAACTGTGACTGCGGAGGTGGAGCAATGACCGGCTACCGTCTGCCCAGAGGTGGCCTGATCCAGCGCGACCGAAGCCTGTCCTTCACCTTTGATGGTAAGGGAATGAGCGGTTTTGAGGGGGATACGCTGGCATCCGCCCTTCTGGCCAATGATCAGTTGCTGGTGGGGCGCAGTTTTAAATATCATCGGCCACGCGGCATTGTCACGGCAGGCTCTGCCGAGCCAAATGCGCTGGTCAGCATTGGCGATGGTGCCCGCAGTGAGCCCAACACCCGCGCCACCATGGCTGAGCTTTATGATGGTTTGCGTGCGCGCAGTCAAAACCGCTGGCCGTCGCTGCGCTATGATGTGGGTGCGCTCAATGCGCTGTTGTCTCCGGTTCTCGGGGCTGGCTTTTACTATAAAACCTTCATGTGGCCGAAAAGCTTTTGGGAAAAACTCTATGAACCGCTGATCCGCAAGGCAGCCGGATTGGGCACGGCCACCATGCTGGCCGACCCTGACCGCTATGAGAAAATCTGGACTCATTGTGATCTGCTGGTGGTTGGGGCAGGTCCAGCCGGGTTGATGGCCGCGTTGACCGCGGCGCGGGCAGGTCTGCGCGTGGTGCTGGCCGATGAGAGCTTTGCGCTTGGTGGTTCGCTTTTGGCAGAAACCACCCCCGTCGATGGCGTGCCTGCGGCTGATTTTGTCGCAAAAACCGTTGAAGAACTGTCAGGCTTTGCCAATGTCACGCTTTTGCCGCGCACCACCGTGTTTGGCTGGTATGATGACAATGTGTTTGGTGCGGTCGAGCAGGTGCAAAAGCATATCGCCACGCCATCACCTGACCGCCCGGTGGAGCGGCTGTGGCGGATTATTGCCAAACGCGCCCTTGTTGCAACCGGGGCAGAGGAGCGACCTCTGGTATTTGGGAGCAATGACCGGCCGGGCGTGATGACTGCGGGGGCCGTGCGCAGTTATCTGAACCGCTATGGCGTGGCCGTTGGCCGCTCCATAGCGATTTTTGCCAATGGCGGCGCAGGGTATCGCACAGCGGCCGATCTGGTGGCTGCGGGCGTTGAGGTGGCCGCGATTGTTGACCCGCGCGCGGATGCGGCGGACCCGGCACCCGATGGTGTACGGGTCATGCGCGGCGCGCAGGTGGTGGGAACGCAAGGGCGCTTGCGGATGTCCAGTGTGATTGTCGAGCGCATGGGTCACCGGCAGGAGATAGCCTGTGATGCGCTGGCAATGTCTGGCGGCTTCAGCCCGATTGTTCATCTGGCCTGCCAGCGTGGCGCAAAGCCGGTCTGGTCAGACGTGGCGCAGGCCTTTCTGGCTCCCGATGTCGGGGAAGGCCTTGTGGTTGCGGGGGCCGCCGCAGGGCTTGCCAGTCTGGCCGATTGTTTGCAAGATGGTGTCACCAAAGCCTCTGAAATCGCCCAAAGCCTCGGCTTCAAGGCAGAAAAAACCGTTTTGCCGCAGGTGGAAGGCGAGTATGATCCATCTTTTGCGCCGCTGTGGTATATCACCGGCTCTGTTGGCAAGGCGTTTGTTGATTTTCAAAATGATGTGCATGTGGGCGATCTGAGCCTGGCCGAGCGCGAGGCCATGGGCTTTGTCGAGCATTCCAAGCGCTACACCACCGCTGGCATGGCCACCGATCAGGGCAAGCTTGGCTCGGTCAATACGGTGGGTATTCTGGCCGGTATGCGCGGCATATCGCCAGCCACTGTCGGTACCACGACGTTTCGGCCTTTTTATACGCCGGTGTCGATGGGAGCGATGGCGGGCACTGCGCGCGCCGGACAATCAAGGCCGGTTCGCCTGTCGCCTTTGCATGGCTGGGCGAAGAAAAACGGGGCTGAGTTTGTCGAGGCCGGGCTTTGGTATCGCTCCGCATGGTTTGCGCGCCATGGTGAAACCGGCTGGCGCGAGAGCGTGGACCGGGAAGTGATGACCGTGCGCACCCATGCCGGATTGTGCGATGTATCGACGCTGGGCAAGATCGAACTGTTTGGCAAGGATGCGGCTGTCTTTCTCAATCGGATCTATTGCAATGGCGTGCTGAAACTGCCGATTGGCAAGGCCCGCTATGGCCTGATGCTGCGCGAAGACGGCATGGTGATGGACGATGGTACCCTCAGCCGATTGGGGCCGCAGCATTATCTGATCTCCACCACCACGGCTTACGCCCATGAGGTGATGAGCCATCTGGAATTTGCCGCGCAAGTGCTGTGGCCGGAGTTGGATGTGCAGCTTGTGTCGGTCTCGGATCAATGGGCGCAAATGGCGCTGGCAGGGCCAAAAGCCCGGCTGATTCTGGAGCAACTGGTGGCGGATGACGTCTCCAATGCGGCCTTTCCCCCTCTCTGCACCCGCGAGGTCGGGCTGAAGGGCGGCATCAGGGCACGGCTGTTTCGTCTCTCCTTTTCTGGCGAACTGGCCTATGAACTGGCCGTGCCCGCAGGCTATGGTGAGGCGGTGGCTGATGCCCTGATGGAGCTTGGCGCCCCCCATGGCCTTTGTGCCTATGGGGTGGAAGCCATGAATGTGTTGCGCATTGAAAAAGGCTTCATCACCCACAGCGAAATGGATGGCACCACCACACCCGATGATCTGGGATTGGGCCGGATGTTTGCCGATACCAAGGCCGATTTTATTGGCAAGCGCATGTCTGGCCGGTTTGGTCTGACGGCTGCCGATCGGTATCAACTGGTCGGGCTGGTGCCGGTAGATGCCGATGACAGTTTCAAGGTCGGGGCGCATCTGCTGAAAGAGGGCGCGCGTCCATCCCTGCTGAATGATCAGGGCCATGTTACCTCGGTGTGCCATTCACCAATGCTTGATTGCTGCATTGGTCTGGCGTTGTTGAAATCCGGCCGCGAGCGGATTGGCGAAAACATCACTGTCTGGGATGGCCTGCATGGTCATGAGGTTCTGGCCACGGTCTCCCATCCGGTGTTTGTGGATCCGGCTGGCCAGAAAATGTCTGCATAAGGAGGCTCTCGATGTATTTCGTGCAACGACATCCGCTTGAGGGTCTGCTGCCGGCCCACCCACCTGCGCCCAAGGCCGATCACCTGAGTATTTTGCCAGACCCGGTGCTGTTGTCGGTGCTGGTCAAACCCGGCGATGAGGCGGTGATTGCGGATATATCAACCGGCGTTTCCAGGCGGTTTTGCGGGCCATCCGAATGGCTTTTGCTGTGCGACGATGCCAGCCGGGAGCCATTGGCTGACCGCTTGAGTGCGGCAGGCGTGCGGTGGCTTGATCAAACCCATGGTTATGTGGTGGTGCAGCTTTGCGGCCCCCATGCGCGGGCCATTCTGGCCAAGGGCCTGGCCGTGGATCTGCATCCGGCATCCTTCCCCGTGGGCCAGTCTGCCAATGCGCTCTGTGGTCAGGTGCAGGTCAATATTGCCCGCGTCAGCGATGATGGCTTTGAGCTGGTGGTGCGACGTTCCTACGCCAGTTTCTTCTTTCAGGACATCATGCAGGCCGGACGGGAGTTTTCGTTGACGGCGGGCTTTGCTGCGGCCGCTCCGTTGACTGGTGCGGCAATTTAAAATTGCAAATCCATGAAAAAAACCATGGTGCGAAACGCCATGGTTTTTCATTGTTCGGACTTGTGCGCCATATCCTCTGCAACGAATGCGCGTTTTTTAAGCGAAAAACAGATTTTTTTGCCGAAATTCATCAAAAATTGCTAATGAAACGGGCAATTGACAGAAAAATACGCTCTGCAATTCATTTGGGCTTCACATTTGCTGCGAAACCGATAACAAATTGCACCAACACGAAGAACCCGAACGGGACAAACAAGGAATGCCGCCATCTGCGGACATTCAGGGGATATTGTATGGATTACTTCATCCAGCAGCTCATCAATGGGCTTACGCTTGGGTCTATCTATGGCCTTGTGGCGATTGGCTATACCATGGTGTATGGCATTATCGGCATGATCAACTTCGCCCATGGCGATATTTTCATGCTGGGTGGCTTTGCTGCCTTGATCGTTTTTCTGGTTTTGACAACGTTTTTTGCGGGCATTCCGGTGGCGCTGGCCCTGTTGCTCATGCTGGTCGTCTCCATGCTGATGACCGGCTTGTGGAACTGGACAATCGAGCGCGTGGCCTATCGCCCCTTGCGCGGCTCGTTTCGACTGGCCCCGCTGATTACGGCGATTGGCATGTCGATTGCGCTGTCCAACTTCATTCAGGTGGCGCAAGGCCCGCGCAACAAGCCCATTCCGGCGCTGGTCAATGATGTCTATCATTTTGGCGGCATCACCATTGCCCTCAAGCAATTGATTATCGTGGCGGTGACGGCAGTTTTGCTGGCCGCTTTCTGGTATATCGTCAACAAGACGCCGCTTGGCCGCGCCCAGCGCGCCACCGAGCAGGACCGCAAGATGGCGGCTTTGCTGGGGGTGGATGTTGACCGCACCATTTCCGTGACCTTCGTGATGGGGGCGGCGCTGGCGGCAGTGGCGGGCACCATGTACCTGATGTATTATGGTGTTGCCTCGTTTACCGATGGCTTCATTCCTGGCGTCAAGGCGTTTACGGCGGCGGTTCTGGGCGGCATCGGCTCTCTGCCAGGTGCGGTTCTGGGTGGGCTGTTGATTGGCCTGATTGAATCGCTGTGGTCTGCCTATTTCACCATTGCCTACAAGGATGTGGCGACATTTGGCATTCTGGCTTTCGTGTTGATTTTCAAACCAACCGGCATCCTGGGCCGTCCCGAAGTGGAGAAGGTCTGATCCATGTCTTCATCTGATACTGTGATAAACAAAGCTGATGGCCTGATGCTGCGCGCCATCAAAGAAGGGCTGTTTGCCGGTGCAATTGCCCTTGGCCTTTTCATTCTCTACATCGGCATCAAGACCGATCAGAACATCAACAATGAGCTGATCTGGTATACACGCTGGGGCCTGCTGTCGATCTTTGTGGCCATTGCCGCCATTGGCCGGTTTGCCATTGTCGCGTTTTTTGCGCCATGGATTGCGGCGCGCAAAGCCACTCAGGCAGCCAAGCCCGTGTCGCTGGAAGCGGCCAAGCCTTCCTATTTCAAGACGCATTTTCTGAAAATCGCCTTGCTGGCGCTGATCCTCTATCCGCCGGTCATCCTGTTTCTGGTCGGAACACAAGGATCGCTGAAATATGTCGATAACTTCGGCATTCAGATCCTGATCTACGTGATGCTGGCCTGGGGTTTGAACATCGTTGTTGGTCTGGCGGGTCTGCTGGATCTGGGCTATGTCGCCTTTTATGCGGTGGGTGCCTATTCCTATGCCCTGTTGTCGCAGCATTTTGGCCTGTCCTTCTGGCTGCTTCTGCCGCTTTCGGGCATTTTTGCAGCCCTTTGGGGCATTATTCTCGGTTTTCCGGTGCTACGTCTACGCGGAGATTATCTGGCCATTGTCACGCTGGCATTTGGCGAAATCATCCGGCTGGTGCTGATCAACTGGACCGATGTGACCAAAGGCACGTTCGGCGTCTCCAGCATTCCCAAGGCAACTCTGTTCGGAATGCCGTTTGATGCCTCCGCGCATGGATTTGCCAAGACATTCGGCCTGGCAATGTCGTCGGCCTATTACAAAATCTTCCTGTTCTATCTGGCGCTGGCACTGTGCATGTTGACAGCCTATGTCACCATTCGCCTTCGCCGTATGCCGATTGGCCGGGCATGGGAAGCCCTGCGTGAGGATGAGATTGCCTGCCGTTCGCTTGGCATCAATACCGTCACCACCAAGCTGACAGCCTTTGCCACGGGAGCGATGTTTGGCGGCTTCGCAGGCTCGTTCTTTGCGGCCCGTCAGGGGTTTGTATCCCCGGAGAGCTTTGTGTTTCTCGAATCCGCCGTCATTCTTGCCATCGTGGTGCTGGGCGGTATGGGCTCGCTCACCGGCATTGCGGTTGCGGCTGTCGTGATGATTGGTGGCACCGAAGTGCTGCGCGACATGGACTTCCTCAAGCATGTGTTTGGCCCTGATTTTACACCTGAGCTTTACCGCATGTTGCTGTTCGGCATTGCCATGGTGGTGGTCATGCTGTTCAAACCGCGCGGTTTTGTTGGCACACGAGAGCCGACGGCCTTCCTGAAAGAACGAAAAGCCGTCTCTGGTAGCTTCACCAAGGAGGGGCATGGCTGATGACCTCCGGAAACAAGAACATGAGCAAAGACGCAATTCTCAAGGTCGAGCATCTGTCGATGAAATTTGGTGGCCTGATGGCCATCAACGACCTGTCGTTTGAAGCCAAGCGTGGCGAAATCACCGCACTGATTGGTCCAAATGGTGCTGGCAAAACCACGGTGTTCAACTGCATCACCGGGTTTTACAAGCCCACCATGGGCATGATCACCATGACCCAGAAATCGGGAAAGCAGTTCCTGCTGGAACGGCTGTCGGATTTTGAAATTCCCAAAAAGGCCAAGGTTGCCCGCACCTTTCAGAATATCCGGCTGTTTTCGGGGCTGACCGTGCTGGAAAACCTGCTGGTGGCCCAGCATAACGCGCTGATGAAGGCGTCGGGCTATACGATCCTTGGCCTTCTCGGGCTTCCTGCCTATAAACGGGCCGAGGAAAAATCCATCGACAAGGCCCGCTACTGGCTGGAAAAGGCCGATCTGATTGATCGTGCCGATGATCCGGCGGGTGATCTGCCCTATGGTGCGCAGCGTCGGTTGGAAATCGCCCGTGCCATGTGCACCGAGCCGGAATTTCTATGCCTTGACGAGCCTGCCGCAGGTTTGAACCCACGTGAGTCTCTGGCCTTGAACGTGTTGCTCAATGGCATTCGGGATGATGTCGGCACCTCCATCATGCTGATTGAGCATGACATGTCGGTGGTGATGGAAATTTCCGACCATGTGGTGGTTCTGGAATATGGCCAGAAGATTTCCGATGGCACGCCGTCGCATGTGCAAAATGACCCGAAGGTGATCGCCGCCTATCTGGGTGTTGAGGATGAAGAACTGGATGATGCGATTTCAGATGTGGAAGCGATTGCCGGAGGCAAAGTCTGATGGCCGGTGACGCACTTTTGAAAGTACAATCCGTGGAAACCTTCTACGGCAACATCCGTGCGCTGGATGGTGTCAGTGTCGAGGTCAACCGGGGTGAAATCGTCAGCCTGATTGGTGCCAATGGTGCTGGCAAATCCACGTTGATGATGACAATCTGCGGCAGCCCGCAGGCCCGCGCTGGCAAGATCATTTTTGATGGTGTCGACATTACCAAAATGCCAACCCATCTGATTGCCCGCGAACGCATCGCTCAATCTCCCGAAGGGCGCCGGATTTTTCCGCGGATGACCGTGATGGAAAACCTGCAAATGGGAGCCGGTCTCGACAACCTCAAATATTTCCATGAGGATATCGAGAAGATTTTTGCGCTGTTTCCGCGCCTGAAAGAGCGCCAGAGCCAGCGCGGCGGTACGCTTTCTGGAGGCGAACAACAGATGCTGTCCATCGGTCGTGCCCTGATGGCGCGCCCAAAGCTGCTGTTGCTGGATGAGCCATCGCTGGGTCTGGCCCCATTGATCGTCAAGGGTATTTTCGAGGCGATCAAGAAGCTCAATCAGGAAGAAGGCCTGACTGTGTTTCTGGTGGAACAGAACGCCTTTGCGGCTCTGAAACTGTCTGATCGTGCTTACGTCATGGTCAACGGTCGGGTGACGATGAGTGGCTCTGGCAAGGAATTGCTGGCTGATCCACAGGTGCGTGCGGCTTATCTTGAGGGCGGACGCCATTGAGCGGCGGAAAGGAAGATTAACATGCAGGGACTTTTCTTTGACGCCGAGCCAGATCCGGTTCGTATCGTTCTGCGCTTTCTGGTGGTGTTGCTCGGCTTCTGGACCGCATGGCGCACGGGCAAGGCGGTGGCAGAAAACTGGGAAGGCTATGGCCGACTGGTGATCTACACATTGCTTCTGGCGATGGTGATGCGTTTTCTGCACCATGCGCTGTTCAATGGAGCCATGCTGGATGCGCCACTTTATCTGATTGATTTTGTGGTTTTGCTGGTTTTTGCCATTGTTGGTTTCCGCCTGCGCCGCACAGATCAGATGACCGGAAGTTACTATTGGCTGTATGATCGAACTTCTGCATTTTCATGGAAGAAGAAAGATTGACACGTTGGTTTTTCTCGCCTTTGATGGTGAAAAATCAAAGACAAAAAATACAAAACAGAGTGGAATAAGTTTACCGGCACAATTTTGGTGGGTGTTGTGCCGGGGTCGAAACAAACCTGCCTCAAAAATTGGGAGTATCAGAATGAAGAAGTCGCTTCTTTCGGCCGTGGCTCTGACGGCTATGGTTGCCTTCAGTGGTGCCGCCAAGGCCGATATTATCGTCGGCGTGGCTGGTCCTCTGACAGGTCCGAATGCTGCCTTTGGTGCGCAGTTGCAAAAGGGTGCAGAGCAGGCTGCTGCGGACATCAACGCGGCGGGCGGCATCAACGGCGAAAAGATCAAGATCGAGCTGGGTGATGACGTGTCCGACCCCAAGCAGGGCATCTCGGTTGCCAACAAATTTGTTGCTGACGGCGTGAAGTTCGTTATTGGTAACTTCAACTCGGGCGTATCCATTCCGTCTTCGGAAGTTTACGCCGAAAACGGCATTTTGCAGATCACACCAGCATCCACCAACCCGAAGTTCACCGAGCGCGGCATGTGGAACACCTTCCGCACCTGCGGCCGTGATGACCAGCAGGGCGCTGTTGCCGGTCAGTACATCTTTGATCATTTCAAGGACGCCAAGGTTGCCTTTGTGCATGACAAGACGCCTTACGGTCAGGGCCTTGCCGATGAAAGCAAGAAGGCTGCCAACAAGCTTGGCATCAAGGAAGTGATCTACGAAGGCATTACGCCCGGTGAAAAAGACTATTCTGCCCTGATCGCCAAGATGAAAGAAGCAGGCGTCAGCATCGTTTATTACGGTGGCCTTCACACGGAAGCGGGCCTGATTCTGCGTCAGATGGCTGACCAGGGCCTGAAGGCTGTGATGATGTCCGGCGACGGCATCACCTCCAATGAGTTGGCCTCTATCGCTGGCGACGCCGTGAACGGCACGCTGATGACCTTCCCGCCGGACCCACGCAAGAACGCTGAAGCGCAGGACGTTGTGAAAAAGTTCCGTGCTGCCGGCTTTGAGCCTGAAGCCTACACCCTGTATTCCTATGCTGCTTTGCAGATCATTGCAGATGCTGCCAAGGCCGCAGGCACAACGGATGCTGAAAAGGTTGCTGAGACCATGAAGGCAAAAGGCCCGTTCAAGACCGTTATCGGTCCGATTGGCTTTGACTCCAAGGGCGACATCACCCGTCCAGACTATGTGATGTACACATGGAAGAAGGGCGAAGACGGCAAGTATACCTATTTCCAGAACGAATAGTCTGGTCTGACTGTTAACAGATTGGGAAAGCCCGGCCTTGCGCCGGGCTTTTTCGTTTTTGTCTTTGGGTGGATTGCATTTTTTTAAGCTAATCTCTTGTGTTGCAACACAAAATCGAACTTGAGAAAAATAGGTCCATGCCTGTGCACTGCATCATTTTATCCGTATCTGCTGCCGTTTCAACCATGCTGCTGCGGCAACGTTAACCCTTTGTTAACCAAATCAGCCGTAAAACTCAGCAATGATTTGTTTACGAAGATGACCAAAGTGCTAACAGAACCTCGCTCCATCAGAATCAAAGGCCGGTCGTTTCTGGCGGTCGTCCTGTCGCCGGACCTGCCGGTGGCGCAATGGCTGGAGCGGCTGGATGATCTGGCCTCGCGCTCGGCTGGCTTCTTTTTGGGCAGGCCGGTTGTGCTGGATGTGGCCGAGCTGGATATGAACCGCGAGCAGTTGAAAGAGCTGATCGCTGAACTTGCCAGCCGCAATGTCAGCATCATGGGGCTGGAAGGGGCAAAGCCCTCGATGGTCGAGCGCGGTATGCCGCCGATCCTCAAGGGTGGCCGTCCGGTTGCTGACGTGGAAACGCCAAAGCCAGCGCCGAGGCCGGAGCCGGAAAAGACGGAGCAGACGACGACAAGCGAGCCAGAACCGGCCCCAGTTGAGCGCAGCCCTGAAACCCGTGCGGTGACGCAATCGCTGATCATTCCGGAAACGGTGCGGTCTGGCCAATCGGTGATTTTCACCGAGGGTGATGTCACGGTTCTGGGTGCTGTTGCCTCTGGCGCTGAAATCATCGCGGGCGGCTCCATCCATATTTACGGTGCGCTGCGGGGCAGGGCCATGGCGGGTTCTGTGGGCAATGCATCAGCCCGGATTTTCTGCCGCAAGATGGAAGCCGAACTGGTGGCCATTGATGGCATTTACAAAATGGCCGAGGATTTGCCGCCGGAATTGCTGGGCAAGCCCGTGCAGCTCTGGCTGGAAGACGATGCCATCAAGGGTGCCAAAATGGCGTGACGTAAAGTCAGTTTGACGCCGTCTTTGGATGTTAAAAGTAAAACAGTTTGATTCGGTGAAAGCCGAATCGTGAAAAATACCAGCAGCTTGGCCGCATACTGTCAAAGACAGCACGGCGAAAGACAGGAGAGCAAGATGGGGAAGGTCATTGTTGTGACATCAGGCAAGGGTGGGGTTGGCAAAACCACCTCCACGGCCGCCCTCGGTGCCGCACTCGCCCAGCGCGGCGAAAAAGTTGTCGTTGTGGATTTCGATGTCGGCTTGCGCAATCTGGATTTGGTGATGGGCGCAGAGCGCCGGGTGGTTTACGATCTGGTCAACGTCATTCAGGGCGATGCCAAGCTGACGCAGGCGCTGATCCGCGACAAGCGGCTGGACACGCTGTTCCTGCTGCCTGCCTCGCAAACCCGCGATAAGGACAATCTCACACCGGAAGGTGTGGAATGGGTTATCTCTGAACTGAAGCAGCATTTTGACTGGGTGGTTTGCGATAGCCCGGCTGGCATCGAGCGCGGGGCGACGCTTGCCATGCGCCATGCCGATGTGGCCGTGGTTGTAACCAACCCGGAAGTCTCGTCGGTTCGCGACTCTGACCGCATCATTGGCCTGCTGGACAGCAAGACCGTGAAGGCCGAGCGCGGCGAGCGGATGGAAAAGCACCTGCTGCTGACCCGCTACGATGCCGCCCGCGCCCAGCGCGGCGATATGCTGAAGGTGGAAGACGTGCTGGAAATCCTGTCCATCCCGCTTCTGGGCATTATCCCGGAAAGCATGGATGTGCTGAAGGCCTCCAACATGGGCGCACCTGTGACGCTGGCCGACACCAAGAGCGCCGCCGCCACCGCCTATTTCGAAGCCGCCCGCCGCTTGGCTGGTGAAGACCTTCCTGTGTCGATGCCCGGCGAAAAGCGCGGTTTGCTCGGCAAGATTTTCTCCCGGAGGGCCGCATGAGCATTTTCAACCTCTTCCGCAAGCCCCAAACCGCGCCAATGGCGCGGGAGCGCCTGCAAGTGCTGCTCGCCCACGAGCGCGCCGCCCAAGGCTCAGACCTCGTTGCCATCCTGCGCGAGGAAATTCTGGCTGTGATTGCCAAACACGTTCAGGTCGATGCCGACAAGGTCCGCGTGAAAGTGGACCGCGATGAGCATGTGTCGATTTTGGAAATCGACGTGGAGATTCCGATGGACGCCAAGGCTTTGGCGGCTTGATAGGGTAGGGCTGGTCGCTGCGGCTGGCTTGAGGCAGGTGTGAGGTTTTTCAGCCGCAAAGTGAGAGCTTTGCGGCTGATTTTTTATACTATAAATTTTCTTCCAACGATTTTACTCTATTAATAGAGTCTAGAAGTCTGCTGCCAGCGCCCACAATTTTTGACAGAACCTTTATTTGCTCTGATAGTGCAGAATTTTCGGTTGGATTAGGATAATTTAAGTGGTGATCAACTTCACCCCAAATTTCCTCAAATAATGTTCTAACTTGAATTTCACAGTGAACAGGACTCTTGTCGTGCGGGCGAACTAAATAGTGGACGCTAGTATAGGAGCTGGATTTTAATTTAGGTTTCAGCCCCAAGCTCTCGAAATATGCAGTATTTTCTGGATCCCATGTGTATACAATTGGTTCTTCTGCGAATATCCAGTCCCCTTGATTTTCTATTTTGTCTCTTATCGCGCTATTTATGATTGCAAAATCTTCTTGGTATAGAAGTAGAACCCGTACTCCCGCCAAATCAGTTATTTCGGAAAAAAAGTTTTCCTCATTTATTTCACGACCTTCCGCTAACTTGCGGGAAATCTTTTCTCGCAGGTGATTTTCGTCCTTCAAGCGTGATTTTGTTGAATGAACAATGGCGCGACCATTATTAAATAAATCCGGGTTGTCCTCGAAATGAAGTTGTACGGTTCGACGGAATCTATCGATTGCATGACGTTTACTTGCAAAAATTGCAATTAGCTGTTCTGTAAGTTCCAAAGCCTCTCTCCCAATCAAAGCTTTGCCAAGCGAGAAAGAACATCTTCCGCGAATTTTTTGTAATCTTTTCGTGTGTCAAGGAACTTTTGCGAGTTGCCGCTGACAGTATTTTTATCATCTTTGTCGAGGTCGGCGTATGGAATTTTCCACATAGGTCGATGGTATCTCTGGGCAAGGCTTGGAAAAGTATTATGAGTGTGGATTACGGAATTTCCGCCTATCGAGTCCGTAAGTATTTCGGCGTACGGTAATGCTAATTCTTGCGATATAAAATCTCTTATTGTGCTTGGAATTTGTTCAGCATAATGTTGATGAGCTTTTGCTAGCTGCATACTATTATTCGGGCCATCATATTTTTTTGCGTTATATATTGTATATCCAATTAGTTTTACGAATTTTTCTGGAAAATTTTCGCGCTTCGATTTCGATATAACATTATATACTGTTTCAAATTGCTTTCCCCATTCCTCTAGTGATTGACCAATGTTCCGAATTCCATATACTGAGAAAAGGTCTGGTGTGCATGGAATAAGAAAAGCATCTGCTAAAGTTAATATGTTTTTGTTTAATGCTCCTAAGCTCGGAGATGTGTCGAATATAACTATATCGTAATTATATTGAACTGCGTATTCTTGAGCAAATCTTCTAATGTTTGTAATTGTCCTAATGGCTAAGGGGTCTCCGCTATAAACGCTGTTCCAGCGCTCACTGACTTTTGCTTCAAAACGGTGTAGCGTAAGCCGACCTGGAATTATTGCTAAGTTTTTGGCTAGCTCATATGGAGGTGGTAGATGCTCGATATCGTCTTTGCCGTCTTCTGTTGGTTTAAGCAAAAAATGGACCGATCGTGGTGATTTAAGCATTTCTTCAAGGTCACCGTATGTTCCACCAAAATCCTCGATATACCTGTCTTCAGGTGCCCAAATCTTATGAATCTCTTCCATCTCTATTGCTGTAATTGTTAGATTGCATTGTGGATCAAGATCTACTAGCAACACACGCTTACCAGTTTCAGAAAATGCATGAGCTAAATGGTAGGTGAGGGTCGTCTTTCCGACCCCGCCCTTGTTATTAAAAATAGTGAGAATTTGCATTTTAAGAGTGCCTTATGTAATCAATGGTTGCTTTAACTTTATTAAAATAATCAAAAGTATCAAGTGCAGTTTATCTTATCCAAAGGTTTATCTAATTTTTGGTCAGAATTTCCATAACCTACTGGCTTCTGTCTTCAATACTGACTTTTGGCAGAATCCTTGCGTCTTAGTTTTTGCCTGAGACGTCGCGCGAAAGCGCTCGTAGTTCTGCGTCATGCTGGCAAAGCCGCAGGCGACAAGCGCCGAGAGTAGTGTGAATTTTACGCGGCAGGAGCAGCCGGAGAGGATGATGAACCGATTCATGGAAGTCTCTTGGCTTGGGATTTTGATCTCGGTGCAAGGATACCCCCCTCTGCCTTGCCAGGCATCTCCCCCACAAGGAGGGAGATCGACAAGGAGCCGGCTTCTCACTTCACATCTGCCCTTCGGAGGTCTCGGAAAACGCAACTGTAGTTGTTGAAACGGGCGGTCTCTCCTATCCGATCTCCCTCCTTGTGGGGGAGATGCCCGGCAGGGCAGAGGGGGGTAGGCCGCAAAGCACCGCACCAACAATTTCCCTCCCCGCAAAAAAACGCCAATTCCCTCTTTTCCTCCTCACCCGTTATGCGCTAAGACAAGGGTGAGATCGGTTGTAACGAACCGATCTTGGAGTGTCGAAACTCCAACAGCAGCGGCCCGTGTCGGTCGTTAAAAGACACCCCTCAGCCATAGGTTTGTGGCTGAGGCGGTGAACCGTGTCTATACGGTTTACCCTCCACCATTCTCTATGGTCGGGGAGGTCTCGGCGTATGTCCAGAGCTTCGGCTTAAAGGTCGAGGCAGTCGTCTGTTGTCGGCTTTCGAACTCCCCGATCACCAGAGCCCACACACTCTGGTGATCCCCCATGTTCTGATCCAAGGGAGTGTCGCAATGGAGAATTACAATTTTTGGACTGATCTTCTCGCCACCTTTCGCGCCTCGCCAGATGTGATCAAAATCATCTGGTCGCTGATGCTGCCGGGTGTTGTGCTGGGCGCGTTGGGGCTGGTCTTGCGCTATCGCCTGCTGCGCCATTTGCGTGCGCCAAAACCCGCAGCCTTGGCTTATACGGTGATCCGGCAGGACGATGACAGTGTGGAGATTTATCGTCATGGGGATATGGTCGATCAGACATATCCACTGATCCTGCCCGCACCGCAGCAAAGAGGCCCGTCCGTGTTGGAGCATCGTCAGACATTCGGCGGGCGCGACGGTTCTTAGTGTTATTACATCTGGCTCGCTTTACGGGTTGCTGTGTTCAGCGGCTCCATCATTGTTGAGCGTTGTCAAAACAAATTCCACCCGTTCTTCAACAGGTGCCTTTGGTACAACAATCACCTCATATCCCAGCGCGGGATAGGTTGCCAGCAAGCGCTGGTATTCCTCTTCTGCTGCCGCCATATCATGCTGGCGCTGCGCATCTTGCTGGTAAATTTCCGGCCATGGTGGGGTGAGAAACACGCGGGTGTAGTAGCGGTGCTGGTATTTTAGGGCGTTCAATTGGGCATTATCGCCGGTTGCGGCGTGTCGTGCGGTGGCGGCGTCGATCAGGCTGCGGTCGAAGAAGACCCAGCCGGGGAGGGATGCGGCCCGTTCTCGGTCTTCTAGGGCCATTGTAATGGCGCGTTGGGCAAAGGCGGCCATGTTGATCCATGGCAGGGCGACTCCATCTGCGGCCTGTTCTTGCGCCACAATGCGGCGGCCGGGCTCTTCTATGGTGGCAAAGCCTCGGGCTTTGAGGGTTGAGAGTAGGGTGGATTTACCTCCGCCGGAGCAGCCGGAGAGGATGACGAAGCGGTTCATGGTGTGGGTCTCTGGATTGGGTTGACTTATTGACCTTGGAGCAAGGTACCCCCCTTCTGCCCTGCCGGGCATCTCCCCCACAAGGAGGGAGATCGACAAGGAGCAGACTTCCCGCTCCACATCCAGCCTTTAACACGTCGTTACTCACCACCGTCTCAGTTGAAACGAGCGACAACGTCTATCCGATCTCCCCACCTGTGGGGGAGATGCCCGGCAGGGTAGAGGGGGGTATCCTTGCGCAGACGCAAATATCTCTCACTCCACCCGCAACACCGCCGCCGCCTTCACCGCCGCAGACGCCCTATTCTCCACGCCTAGCTTCACATAAATCTGTTCCAGATGCTTGTTCACCGTGCGGGCGGCGAGGCCTAGGATTTCGCCGATGTCGCGGTTGGGTTTGCCGCGGGCAATCCACAGCAGCACTTCGGATTCGCGCTGGGTCAGGCCAAAGGCTTGGCGTAGGCGCTCGTCCTCGCGCTGGGTGTTGGCTTGGGTGAGGCGAAAGAGAAATTCGTCGGCACCCATGGAGCCGAGGTAGGTGATGTGCAGGTTGGCGGCATCCTCTTGCGGGATGGAAAAGGCAGTGTCGCGGGTGAGCAGTGTGCGGGCCTTCATGGCGCTAGCAATCGTGCGGGTTACGGTTTCCAGCCCGTCTTCGCGTCCGGTGGCGTCGCTCACCAATCGGCTGGCCTGCGGGGTGGACCACAGCAGGCTGCCATCGCCGCGCAGCGCAATCAGATGGCGGCCTGCGGCGTCCAGCGCCACGCGGGCACTTTGGGCTGAGCGGGCATTGCTAAGATGCACGCGGATGCGGGCGCGCAGCTCGTCGATATTGATCGGTTTGGTGAGGTAATCGACGCCGCCGGAGTCGAGGGCGTGGACGACGTGTTCGGTATCAGTGAGGCCGGTCATGAAAATCACTGGCACTTGCGCAACCGATGGATTGGCCTTGATCTGGCGGCAGGTTTCAAAGCCGTCCATGCCGGGCATGATGGCATCCAGCAAGATCAGGTCCGGGCTGATGCGCTCGACAATGCCAAGGGCGGCTTTGCCAGAGGTGGCAATCAGCACCGAAAAGCCGGATTGCTCCAGTGCATCGGTGAGAAAGCCCAGCGTTTCCGGGCTGTCATCCACCAAAAGCACGATATCGCGAGGAGATGGGGTGTCAGCCACGGGCATCTTCTTTCTCGATTTTATCCAGATGGGCTATCAACCCGGCCATGTCGAAGGCTTGCACAAACACGCGCAACTCTTCCACAAAAGCCTGATAATCCGGGTTGTTTGCCAGCTCTTGCAGCTTGCTGTCCAGCCCGCGTTTATAGCCTATCTGCGCCAGTTGCCGCAAATCTTCAATGGCGCTCGCGTCGGGCAAAATCGTGGGTGTTTTGGCTTTGGGTGTGTCTACGGTTTTGGGCAGATCATCGGCATAGAGCCAGCTGAGGCCAAGGTGGCGGGCCAGTTTGTCGCGCAGCATTTTCACATCCACTGGCTTGGGAATGGCGTCGTTGTGGCCGCTGGAGCCGGGTTCGCGCACGGCACCATCGCCAATGTTGGCCGAGAGCATCAGGATCGGGGCCGTTTGGCCTGCATCGCGCAGCTTTTCCACCAATTGCCAGCCGTTCATGCCCGGCATGGAAATATCCACCAAAAACAGATCGGGCTGCACGCCCTCAATCAGCGTCAGACAATCCGGCCCGCTGTTGGCGGTGAGAATGATGAAGCCCAAGGGGGCCAGCGCCTCGCGCATCAGGTCGCGGTGGTCTTCATTGTCATCCACCACCACAAGGGTGCGGCGGGGGCCATCGTAAGAGTGGATTTTGCGCTCCGCCTTCGGGGCCGTGCTGGGGCGCACCACGGCAGACAGCATGAGGCGCACCCGAAAGGTGGTGCCGGTATCGCGCTGGCTTTGCACGGTGATTTCGCCGCCCAAGGTGTTGGTGAGCAGTTTGGTGATGGTCAGGCCGAGGCCAAGCCCCGGCATCGGGCGAGTGCTATCGGCCTCGCCACGCTGGAAGGGTTCAAAAATGCGTTCAATGTCTTTCTCGGCAATGCCGCGTCCGGTATCGCTAATGGTGAAACTGGCCACCTGACTGCGATAATCCACATCAAAGCGCACGGTGCCTTCATCGGTGAATTTGATGGCATTGGACAGCAGGTTGACCAGAATTTGCCGCAAGCGGCGCTCGTCCGTGCGCACATATTGCGACAGGTTTTTGCTACGGGTGTGGGTGAAGGTGAGCCCCTTGGCCTCGGCCTGCGGGCGGATCATATCAACAATCTGGTCGAGAAAATCGTGAATGTTCAGCTCGGCGGAGATGACTTGCAGACGGCCTGCCTCGATTTTGGAAATATCCAGCAGGCCGTCAATCAGGCCAGAGAGATGATCTGCCGAGCGGCGGATGACCTTGATGGCGGGCTGGCGGGGTAGGGGAATTGTGTCATCCTGCTCCAGCAATTGGGCATAGCCCAGCACGGCGTTCAGCGGGGTGCGCAACTCGTGGGAAAGGCCCACCACATAGCGGCTTTTGGCGCGGTTGGCGGCTTCCGCCGTTTCCTTGGCACTTTGCAGGGCGGCATCGGTTTTTTTGTGGGCGGAGATTTCTTTGAGCAGCAGGCTGTTTTGGCGATAGGATTCCTCTTCGGCCACCACGCGGCTGTCGTGGGCCAGCACGTAAAACCATGTGGCAATTCCGGCGATGACCGAGAAGACGAAAAACACAATCAGAATGGTGCCATTGACCACCAGCGATGTTTCCGGCGAGGCGGCGGAGACCTGATGGGCAATCAGCGCCAGAATGGCACCAATCAGTGAAATCGCCCCCACGCTGGTGAGCGCATAGCGGCCAAGGCGGGTCATCAACCGATCAATCACGGTGTCCGGCAGCAGTTTGCGGGCAACGGTGCCGACTTGCGTGTTCAGCCTCGCTTTGGGTTTGCACATATCATGGCAACGGCTATCCAGCGAGCAACAGAGCGAACAGATGGGCGCGGCATAGGCGGGACACCACGCCATATCCTCTGGCTCAAACGGGTGTTCGCAGATGGAGCAGGTGATGTGGTGCAGCGTCTTCCAGCTCTGGCGTGGTTTGCGGGCCAGATAATATTTGCCGCGGGTCGTCCATGCCAGCAGTGGCGAAATGACGAAGGCCAACAGGGTTACAAAGGTGGAAAGCGAGGCTAAAAGCTGCCCAAACAGGCCAAAATGCGCCGCCAGCGCTATGCTGGCCGAAATCAGCAGCGTGCCGCAACCCACCGGGTTGATGTCATACAAATGGGCGCGTTTGAACTCGATGCCCGGTGGAGCAAGGCCCAGCCGTTTGTTGATGAACAGATCGGCAGAAATAGTACACAGCCACGCCATGGCGATGATGGAGAAAATGCCAAGCGTCGCTTCCAGCAGCCGATAGATGCCAAGCTCCATCAGCAACAGCGCAATGCCCACATTAAACACCAGCCACACCACCCGGCCCGGATGACTATGGGTGAGGCGCGAGAAGAAGTTGGACCATGCCAGCGAGCCAGCATAGGCATTCATCACGTTGATTTTGAGCTGTGAGACGACCACGAAAGCCACCATCAGCAACAGCGCAATGGTGTGGTTGGGGGCAATATAGCCAAAGGCGGTGACATACATATGGGCCGGATCGGCGGCATTTTGCAGTGATACGCCGTTGGAGAGGGTCAGCACCGCCAGAAACGAGCCTGCCAGAAGTTTGGGTACGCCCACCACCACCCAGCCAGCACCTGCCAGAAACACCGCGAAACGGTGGCGCAATTTGCGCCCGCCTTCAGGCGGTAGAAAGCGCAAGAAATCCACCTGTTCGCCGATTTGCGGCATCAATGCCAGAATGACGGCAGAGGCTGCGCCAAAATCGGCAAGGCGAAAGGGAGCGGTTGCTTCCGTGCCGCTGTTGGATTGGTTTAAGCCTGCAAAGGCCTGCCACAAGTCAAATTTGGCCCAGTCCTGAAAGGCAATGAACACGAAGGGCGCAATGTTGAGCACAATCCAGATTGGTTGGGTCAGCAGCTGAAAGCGCGAAATTCGCTGAATGCCATAGGTGACCAGCGGAATCACCACCACGGCCGAGATGATATAGCCAATGCTGGGCGGAATGCCAAAAGCCAGATCCAGCGCCCCGGTCATGATGGATGCCTCAATGGCAAACAGCATGAAGGTGAAGCTGGCATAGATCAGGGATGTGATGGTGGAGCCAATATAGCCAAAGCCTGCGCCACGGGTGAGAAGGTCAATATCAACCCCCTCGCGGATGGCGTAGCGGCTGATGGGAAGGCCCACCAGCAGCATCAGCAGGGCTGCCACCAGAATGGCAAAAAACGCATTGGTGGTGCCATAAGACAGGGTAATCGTGCCGCCAATGGCTTCCAGCGCCAGAAAGGAAATGGCACCAATGGCGGTTTGCGAAATCCGGCTGGAGGAAAAGCGCCGCGCACTTTTGGCGGTAAAACGCAGCGCATAATCTTCCAGCGTCTGGTCGGCCACCCAGCGGTTATATTGGCGTCGAACGGGGATGATGCGTTGGCGTGCGGCCATGCTGGATGATGCGCTCTTGCAAGGAAAATCGAGTGCTTTTACTGTTGATGGAACCGCAATGATTTGCAAGCGCAGTGCCGCATTTTTGATGCATGTTCATCAAAACCTGTTGAATACGCAGATTTTGAGCACATTGTCGCAATTTTTCCGCAATGTGTGGAGCAGGTGAATAGACGTTTGATTTTGTGGCGTTTTCTCTGATTTGGCAGGGCTTCGGTTAAAACTGGCGCAATCCTGTTCAAATCTGTAGGAGACGACCACCCTTTTTACGAAGAAAGCCACCCCGATGGATACGCCCGCCTCGCAAACCCCTCATTCTGATAATCTTGAGCAAACCTTTGGCACCACTGGTATTGCGCCCATGGAACGCGCAAGTCGGATCACCCGGTTTTTCATGGGCATTGTGGCGTGGGCGGAGCGGTTGAATTTCAAATATGCCAAGCTCGGCAATCCGCCGGTCTATGACAATGCCACCTTTCCCTGGGCTGCCGAGGTGGAAAAGGCCTATCCGGCCATTCGCGCCGAGCTGGACAAGATTCTGCTGCGCCAGCACGAATTGCCGAGTTTTCAGGATATTTCCACCGATGTGAAAACCATCTCCACCGATAATCACTGGAAGACCTTCTTCCTGCTCGGCTTTGGCTTGAAATCAGAGCAGAATATCAAGGCCTGCCCGGAAACATGGAAGGCCATGCAGAATATTCCCGGCCTGACCACAGTGATGTTCTCGATTTTTGAGCCGGGCAAGCACCTGCCTGCCCATCGCGGTCCCTATAATGGCGTGCTGCGCCTGCATCTTGGCATGATTGTGCCAGAGCAGAGCGACCGCATCGCCATTCGCGTCAAGGATCAGATTTGCCATTGGCAAGAAGGCAAGGTGCTGATTTTTGACGATGCCTATGAGCATGAAGCCTGGAACCACACCGATAAAACCCGCGTGGTGCTGTTTGTGGATTTCACCAAGCCGCTGAAATTCCCGGCACGGCTGGTCAACTGGATGTTGATGCATCTGGCCATTTTCACGCCGTTTATCCGCGAGGGTCTCGACAACCACAATGAATGGGAAAAGAAGTTTTACGCCGAGGCCGAAAAGCTGCGGAATATGCCGAAGGCTGGTTGAGACGCTCGTTCTCTTGTCAATGCGCGCCGTTCCGATAAAGAAGGTGCGCATTTCCCCCACCATCTACGTCAATTGACGTATGTGTTTTTGTGCTACCCCATCCGATACTGCCCCTCAGCAACGCGGACATCCGCACATTTCATAAGTTGCACACTCAAAATGAGGGGAAATCAGATGAATTTCAAAGCACAGCTGAAGGGTGTCCTTCTTGGTGCCATGCTGTCCAGCACCGCCTTCCACGGTGCCTTTGCGGCCGATGACACGATTAAGGTTGGTATTTTGCATTCACTCTCTGGCACCATGGCGATTTCGGAAACGACGCTGAAGGATGCCATGTTGATGCTCATTGATGAGCAGAACAAAAAGGGTGGCGTTCTGGGCAAGAAGCTGGAACCTGTTGTGGTTGACCCGGCCTCTAACTGGCCGCTGTTTGCCGAAAAGGCCCGTGAGCTGATTTCCAAGGACAAGGTGTCTGCCGTTTTCGGTTGCTGGACATCGGTGTCGCGCAAGTCGGTTCTGCCGGTGTTCAAGGAGCTGGACTCGGTTCTGTTCTACCCTGTGCAGTTTGAGGGTGAAGAGAGCGAGCGCAACGTGTTCTACACGGGTGCTGCTCCAAACCAGCAGGCTATTCCGGCTGTGGATTACCTGATGGAAAATGAAGGTGTTGAGCGCTGGGTGCTGGAAGGCACAGACTATGTCTACCCGCGCACCACCAATAAGGTGCTGGAAGCTTACCTCAAGTCCAAGGGCGTCAAGGCCGAAGACATCATGGTCAATTACACCCCGTTCGGTTTTTCTGACTGGCAGACCGAAGTGGCAGCCATCAAGAAATTCGGCGGCGCTGGCAAGAAAACCGCTGTGATTTCCACCGTCAATGGCGATGCCAACGTGCCGTTCTACAAGGAACTGGGCAATCAGGGCGTCAAGGCGGAAGACATCCCCGTCATGGCCTTCTCGGTGGGTGAAGAAGAACTGGCCGGGATCGACACCAAGCCGCTGGTGGGTCATCTGGCTGCGTGGAACTATTTTCAATCGGTTGATACACCGATCAACGCCGAATTCATCAAGACCTGGCACGCCTTTACCAAGAACGACAAGCGCGTGACCAATGACCCGATGGAAGCCGCCTATATCGGCTTCAACATGTGGGTAAAAGCTGTTGAAAAGGCAGGCTCTGCCGATCCGGACAAGGTGATTGATGCTCTGCCGGGTGTGACTGTACCAAACCTGTCGGGTGGCTACGCATCCATGATGCCAAGCCATTACATCACCAAGCCAGTGCTGATTGGCGAAGTGCAGGAAAATGGCCAGTTTGACATCGTCTCCCAGACGCCGGAAGTGGTGGGCGACGAATGGTCGGATTACCTGCCCGATTCCAAGGATCTGATTGCCGATTGGCGCATGCCGATGAACTGCGGCAACTTCAACGTCAAAACCGGCAAGTGCGGCGGCAAAGGCTCGTAATATCCCCAGCCTGAAACTTGCTGCGGGTGCGTGAGCATCCGCAGCTTTTTCTTCTGCTTTGGCAGGAGGTTCATACGAGAGGCACCAGAATGTTCACATTGCACGACACCCGTTGTTTTTGGGCTTCGCCCCCCTCATCGCCCTGCCGGGATCTTCTCCCCGCAGGGGAGAAGAGGGCTAGAGCCGCAACGGTTCGTGCATCCTCTCCCCTCGGGGAGAGGTCCGCCGAGCAAAGCGGAGGCGGGGTGAGGGGGTACCGCTGGCACTATCGTTTACTGCTTGAAAAATTGCGATCCTGTTTGAACCATCTGTCATCTGTGCTTGTCGCCGGGCTTTTGTTGATCCTGGCTTTTGGCCTTTCCGTGGCCCGTGCCGATGATGACCCGGCCAGCCTGATCAAGGCCCTTGGCACGGCCGACTTCGCCCAAGCTGAAAAGATCATTGATGCGCTGGGCAAAACCGGCAACATCAAGCTGGTGCCAGCCCTTGAAGCCCTGAGCGGTGGTGATCTTTACGCCCGCAAAGCCGATGGCGCTGTGTTTATCACCAAATCCGCAGGCGGCAAATTGGACTTGATTGATCCGATCACGGGTGCCGATGCCGGGCAGGAAGCCAAGGCGGCGATGGTCAAGATCAAGATCAACAATGGTCTTCGTCGCGCTATCCGCTCTGCCCAAGGCGGTTTGACGCTTCTCAGCCCCGATCGTGCCGTGCGGCTTACCGCTGCTGATGCGCTGCTGAAGGCTCCGAGTGAAGAGAACCTCGAACTGTTGGATACGGCGCTGGCCAAGGAAAAGGATGGCGAGGTCAAAAAGCTTCTGGTGCAGGCGCAAGCCGTGTCGCTTCTCACCTCCAGCCGTCCGATTGATGAAAAGCGTGCTGCCATCAAGGTTATCCGTGGCCTCGGCGGGCAGGATGCCCTTTCCATTCTCGGCAATGCCGCGCAAACCGCTGATCCGGCCCTGAAGGGCGATATTGATGCGGCCATTGCCTCGCTCACCCATGAGGCAGCGCTGTGGAACTCGGCCCAGAATATTTCCTATGGCATTTCTCTTGGCTCCGTTTTGCTTTTGGCGGCGATTGGCTTGGCCATCACTTTTGGGGTGATGGGCATTATCAACATGGCTCATGGCGAAATGGTCATGCTGGGGGCCTATTCCACCTTTGTGGTGCAACAGGTGATCCGCGCTCATGCGCCGGGCCTGTTTGAGTGGTCTTTGGCCTTTGCGCTGCCGGTGGCCTTTATCGTGACGGCTGGCTTTGGTCTGGTGATCGAACGTTGTGTCATCCGCTTTCTCTATGGTCGCCCGCTGGAAACTCTGCTGGCCACATGGGGCATTTCCCTGATGCTGCAACAATTGGTGCGCTCCATCTTCGGCCCCACCAATCAGGAAGTGGCCAATCCCATCTGGATGTCCGGCTCTTTTGCGCTGGGCGGCCTCACAATCACCTGGAACCGCTTGTGGATTTTGGCCTTTTCGCTGGCCGTGTTCGTCGCACTGTTGATGCTGCTCAAGCGCTCGGCCTTTGGCTTGCAAATGCGCGCCGTGACGCAAAATCGCCGCATGGCATCCTCCATGGGCATTCGCACCCCTTGGGTGGATGCATTCACCTTCGCGCTCGGCTCGGGCATTGCCGGCATGGCGGGTGTGGCGCTGTCGCAGATTGACAATGTGTCGCCAAACCTTGGCCAGAGCTACATTATCGACAGTTTCATGGTCGTGGTGTTTGGCGGCGTTGGTAATCTTTGGGGCACATTGGTGGGGGCGTTTTCGCTCGGCATCCTCAACAAATTTCTTGAACCCTATGCCGGGGCCGTGCTGGGCAAAATCCTCGTGCTGGTTCTCATCATCCTGTTTATCCAGAAGCGGCCACGTGGTCTCTTCGCACTCAAGGGAAGGGCGGTGGAGGCATGATCACCTCGTTTTTGCTGCGCTCGCTGGATCGTAAAATCCTGATTGCCATTGGCCTGCTGCTGTTGCTGGCCATCATCGTGCCGGTCCTCAGCCTAGCGGTGCCGGAGGGAAATGCGCTGCATATGCCCACCTATCTGGTGGCGCTGTTTGGCAAATATCTCACCTATGCCATGCTGGCCTTGGCGCTGGATCTGGTCTGGGGCTTTTGCGGCATTCTCTCGCTGGGCCATGGCGCATTTTTTGCGCTCGGCGGCTATGCCATGGGCATGTATCTGATGCGCCAGATTGGCCCGCGTGGCGTTTATGGTGATCCAATCCTGCCTGATTTTATGGTGTTTTTGAGCTGGAAAGAGCTGCCGTGGTTCTGGCATGGCTTTGATATGTTCTGGTTTGCGGCCTTGATGGTGTTTGTGGGCCCCGGCCTGCTGGCCTTTGTGTTTGGCTGGTTTGCCTTCCGCTCTCGCGTCAATGGCGTCTATCTGTCAATCATCACCCAAGCCATGACCTATGCGCTGCTGCTGGCCTTCTTCCGCAATGATATGGGCTTTGGCGGCAACAATGGTCTGACGGATTTTAAAGACATTCTCGGCTTTAACATTCAGGCCGATGGCACCCGCGCCGCCTTGTTTGCCATCACGGCTGTCACCTTGGCGCTGTCCCTGTTGCTGGCCTCTGCCATCGTGCGCTCCAAATACGGCAAGGTGCTGGTGGGCATCCGTGATGCCGAAAGCCGCACCCGCTTTCTGGGCTATCGGGTGGAGCATATGAAGCTGTTCACTTTCGTGGTCTCGGCCATGATGGCAGGCGTTGCAGGTGCGCTGTACGTGCCGCAAATCGGCATCATCAACCCCGGTGAATTTGCCCCCGCCAATTCCATCGAAGTGGTGATCTGGACAGCAGTGGGCGGTCGCGCCACGCTGATTGGGCCGATCATCGGTGCCATCCTCGTTAACGGCGGCAAAACCATCTTTACCGGCCTGTTCCCCAATGCATGGCTGTTTGCACTGGGCGGCCTGTTTGTGCTGGTGACGCTGTTTTTGCCCAAGGGCATTGTGGGCACGGTTGCCCAACTCTGGGGCCGTCGCAAGGAATATAGCGATGCGGCAGCCGCTGAACTCGCCCATAAAACCGCAGAGGTGAAGCCATGAGCGATAAAACCACCAGCAGCCTTTTGTATCTCGATGCCGTCTGCGTCTCCTTTGATGGCTTCAAAGCGCTCAATTCGCTGTCCTTCGTTGTGGAACCCGGTGAGCTGCGCGCCATCATTGGCCCCAATGGCGCGGGCAAAACCACCATGATGGACATCATCACCGGAAAAACCCGGCCCGATAGCGGAGAGGTGTTTTTCGATGGCGGCAAGGTGGACCTCACCAAGCGCGATGAGGCCGAAATTGCCCAGCTTGGCATTGGCCGCAAATTCCAGAAACCCACGGTGTTTGAAAGCCATACCGTGTGGGACAATCTGGAACTGGCGCTGAACAAACCGCGTGGCGTATTTTCTACTCTGTTTTACCGGATGAGTGCGCAGGACCGGGAGCGGATTGAGAATATTCTCGACACCGTGCGGCTGACACACCGCAAAAATGATCTCGCTGCCAATCTCTCCCATGGCCAAAAACAATGGCTGGAAATCGGCATGTTGCTGGCGCAGGAGCCAAAATTGCTGCTGGTGGATGAGCCGGTGGCGGGCATGACTGATGCTGAGACAGCCGAAACCGCCATTCTGCTGCGCGAAATTGCCAAAACCCGCTCCGTGGTGGTGGTGGAGCATGACATGGGCTTTATCCGCGATCTGGGCGTGAAAGTGACCTGTCTGGCCGAGGGCTCGGTGCTGGCCGAAGGCTCGATTGATTTTGTCTCCAACGATCAGCGCGTGATCGAGAATTATCTGGGGCGGTGATATGCTGACAGTTGAAAACGTCAATCTTCATTACGGTGCAGCCCAAGCCCTGCGCTCCGTCAGCCTTAACGCTCCGATGGGCAAGATCACTTGCGTGCTGGGCCGCAATGGTGTTGGCAAAAGCTCGCTGCTGCGAGCCATCACCGGGCAACATCCGGTCTCGGGCGGCACGGTGAGCTTTGATGGCAAGAGCCTCAACGGCATGGCCCCCTTTAACCGCGCCAGACACGGTGTTGGCTATGTGCCGCAGGGGCGTGAGATTTTTCCTCTGTTGTCGGTGAAGGAAAATCTGGAAACCGGCTTTGCACCATTAAAGCGCAAAGACCGCACCATTCCCGATGATATTTTCAGCCTGTTTCCCGTGCTGGAAAGCATGTTGGCGCGGCGCGGCGGTGATTTGTCAGGCGGTCAGCAGCAGCAATTGGCCATTGGCCGGGCCATGGTGACGCGCCCGAAAATTCTGGTGCTGGATGAGCCAACGGAGGGCATTCAGCCATCCATCATCAAGGATATTGGCCGCGCCATTCGCTATTTGCGCGATTCAACCGGCATGGCGATTTTGCTGGTCGAGCAATATCTGGATTTCTGCCGCGAGCTTGCCGATCATGTGTATATCATGGATCGTGGTGAAATTGTCCATGAAGGCCCTGCCGAGGTGCTGGACACGGTGGAAGCCCGCCGCCATCTGACGGTATAATCAGGTTGTGCCGATGTTTTTCTTGAAGCTGCGCTTCTATGTGATAATTTCCCCTGGCGGCAATTAGGGAAAACTTGATGACGGGCAATGGCGTTTCTGGTCTGCGGTGGCCGGGTTTTGTGTTCAGTGTGTTTGCGACCTTGCTCCTCAGTCTGACAGGTTTTGCGGGTCATGCGCTGGCATCATCCGGCTGTGGGGTGACGGCGCGGGCGGGCTTGCAGGAGCTGTCCTTTGAATCCGATGGGGTGATGCGCCGCGTGCAGGTGTTTGTGCCGCCGGGTTATACGGCCAAAACCAAAGTGCCGGTGGTGTTTGATCTGCATGGCTCCAACAGTTTTCCGCAAGCGCAGATGGAGCGGAGCGGCTGGCCCGATGTGGCGCGCGAAAACGGCTTTATCGTTGCCGCACCCGAGGGCGGGCTTGCTGGCAAGCTGCCCGGCACCCATGCTTGGAATGTGCCGGGTGTGACAGCGGGCGATGGCCCGGATGATGTTGAATACCTCAGCGAGGCCATAGCGCAGGTCAAGGCGAGGTTTTGCGTTGATGATACGCGGCTTTATGCATCGGGCTATTCTGGCGGTGGGCGAATGTTGTCGCAATATATCTGCAATGGCAATCGTGATTTTTCGGCAGCTGGTTTTGTCATGAGCTTGCGGGCGGGCTATCCCATACAGGTGCAGGAGGGTAAGGCGAAAGGCAAATGGTTGCCTGATCCACAGAGCTGTCGTCCCGCGCAGCCGGTGTCGATCATTGCTTTCTGGGGCCTGAAAGATACATCCAACCCCTATGCTGGTGGTGGCAAGCCCTATTGGCAATATGGCGGGCAGGCGGCACTGAGCCGCTGGGCTGAACTGGATGGATGTGAAGGCTCTGAGGTCGTCAGCAAGGGTGCCAGGATTTCATCCGCCAGCTTTGAGCGCTGCAAGGGTGGGGCACGCATTCTGTCCTATACCATTGCCGGGCAAAGCCATGATTGGCCAGATCGGACGATTGGTTTTTCTCTGGCCTCGATTGGCTCCAAAGGCTCAACCGGAAAAGAGGCGGAGCCGATGTATGCGGCAAAACGCATGTGGGCCTTTTTTGGCACAAGAGGCGGTGATTTGATGGCGAAGGCAGAAACAAAGGATATTTGCGCCGATGGCGTCAAAAACGGAACCGTTGCTGGCAGTGCGGCCTGCGCCAGCGTGTTGAAAAACAATGCAAAATCCGAAAGCGACACAGGCTCTCTGGCCATGGGCGTGCGTTAATCCTGATGATGGCTGGTGCACGTTTGAGCATGGAAGGCGCGCTGTTTTGCGCAGATGTCAAGGAGCCGGTGTGCAATCAGCCATGAGCATCAGGCCGCAACGCGCCAATGGGCGAGGGCGGCTTGAAACCAAAATGCTGGAGGGAAAAACCCGGCTTGCCACGTTTTTTCAGGAGGGCTGCGCCAAGATCCGCATTCCTGAGAGCTTTGATGGCCGCATGGAAGCGGTGTTGATCAATTCATCGGGTGGTTTGACCGGCGGTGATCGGCTTGGTTGGGATTTTCTGGCCGGGGCCGACACCCATCTGACCCTGACCACGCAGGCCTGTGAAAAAATCTACAAGGCATCCAGCGATACAGCCGAAGTTACCACCCATATCGAGGTTGGTGCCGGGGCGACGCTGCATTGGCTGCCGCAGGAATCCATTCTGTTTGACCGGGCATCTCTGACCCGCAAGCTGACCGTTGATCTGCATGACAGCGCTGAGTTTTTGGCGGTGGAGGCGATTTTGCTGGGGCGCAAAGCCATGGGCGAAAGCATGAACCAGGGGCTGGTGCGCGATCGCTGGCGCATTCGCCGTGGCGGCGCGCTTGTTCATGCCGAAGAACTGGCGCTTTCGGGAGCCATCTCGGAGCAGGCGGCAAACATGGCCGTTCTGGGCGGGCAGGTGGCTTTTGCAACCATGCTGTCTATTGGCCCGCAGACAGAAGCGCATCTGGCGCGGATCAGGCCGCTTTTGGCAAAGGGGCAAGCGGGCGTCAGTGAATGGAATGGCAAGCTGGTGGCCCGTTTTGTGGCCGAAGATGGCTTTGCCTTGAGAAAATTGCTTATTCCGGTGATTTCGGCCTTGCGCGCGGGCGCGTCTGTGCCGAAAGTCTGGACTCTGTAAACACACGATTTGAAACACAGGATTTGCTGCGGAGCACTCATGAACCTGTCGCCAAGAGAAAAAGACAAACTGCTGATTTCCATGGCTGCCATGGTGGCGCGGCGCAGGCTGGAGCGCGGCGTGAAGCTCAACTACCCGGAAGCGATTGCGCTGATTTCGGATTTTGTGGTGGAAGGTGCGCGTGATGGCCGGGCGGTGTCTGAGCTGATGGAAGCCGGTGCCCATGTCATCACCCGCGATCAGGTGATGGACGGCATTGCCGAGATGATCCACGATGTGCAGGTGGAAGCAACATTCCCCGATGGCACCAAGCTTGTTACTGTTCACGAACCGATAAGGTAAGCGCTATGCTGGCTCTTCGACCCAATTGCGAATGTTGCGATATTGATCTGCCGCCCGATAGCCGGGATGCGGTGATATGCAGCTTTGAATGCACGTTTTGCACCGATTGCGCCAGTGGCACTCTCGGCGGCTTTTGCCCCAATTGCGGTGGCGAGCTGGTGCGCAGACCCATTCGGCCTCTGGCCAAGCTTGCCAACAATCCGCCATCCACGATCCGCGTTCTCAAGGCCGAAGGCTGCAAACCTTCGCAAGCCGCCTGAATTTTGGGGAAGACACATGAAACCCGGTGAAATTATTGCCGCAAGCGGTGACATTGAACTGAATGCCGGTTTGCCGACCGTGACCATTGAGGTCGAAAACGCCGGCAATCGCCCGGTGCAGGTTGGCAGCCATTATCATTTTTATGAGAGCAATGCGGGCCTGCTGTTTGACCGGGACAAAGTGCGCGGGATGCGTCTGGATATTCCGGCAGGCACCGCCGTGCGGTTTGAGCCGGGGCAGAAGCGCGAGGTGACTCTGGTGCCGCTCTCGGGCAACCGGGAAGTATATGGCTTTCGCCAGAAGGTGATGGGCAAGCTATGAGGATGCGCAAGGTGAGCCGATCTGTGGCTCTTGCCGGTCTTGTCTGGAGTGCTGGTCTTGTCAGCGCCCATGCGGTTGGCCCGAAACTGGACTGTCAGAATGCCCAGACGCAGGCTGATATGAACCAGTGTGCCGGGCTTGATCTGGCCAATGCCGATCAGGCGCTGAACAAGCAGTGGACCTTGACCCGCAGTGCCATGGTGGAAACCGATGCCAATCAGGACACGGGGTTGAAGGGAGCAGAAAAAGCGCTTCTCAAAGCCCAGCGCGCCTGGATTGATTATCGGGATGGGCAATGTGAAGCCGAGGGCTTTGCCGTGCGCGGTGGCAGCATGGAGCCTCTGGTGGTGGCAGCCTGCAAGACGCGGCTGACGCAGCAGCGCACCGAAGAATTGAAGTCCCTGACAGAGTCGCAGTAAATGCGTTGAGACGGAAGCGATATGACGCGGACGATTATGATTGTTGGAAACGGCGAGATTGCGCATGAGGTGGCCCCGGTGATTGACCGTGCCGATATGGTCATCCGGTTCAATGGTGCTCGCAATTTTGAAATGGCAGGCAACCGGACCGATGTTGTCGCCGTGTGCAATACCGGGCGGCCTGCAAGAGCCATGTTGCAGGATCAGGCATGGCGCGACAGTGTGCCGGTGCGCGATTGCGCGGCGATCTGGTCTGTTCGGGATCCGCAAAAATTTCGGGAGATCAAGCCGGATGTACTGGCCGATTTTCCGGATCTTGTTGACTTTTTTGATGATTATACCGAGGATTTCGACAGTTTTTCGCGGCAATCCGGCAAAGCTCATAATGTGCTCTCCGCACAGGTGCAGGACGGGGTGGAGGAGGAGCTGAAGGCCTATCACCCGGCGCGTTACGTTGTGCCATCATCCGGCATGGTGGTGATGGCCCACGTGTTGCATGATCCAGCCTTTGCCGGAGATGAAATTGCCTTTGCCGGCTTTTCGCATCAGGGTTGGGATGGCCATCCCTTTGATGCGGAACGACAACTGGTTGATGCCTATGTGACCTCCGGGCGCCTGACGCGCCTTGGAACTCTTTCTGCCTGAATGTGCCTTTCTGCCTGATTTTAAGGAGTCTGACCTATGTCTTACAGGATGTCCCGCGCTGCTTATGCCAGCATGTTTGGTCCGACCACCGGCGATAAGGTGCGGCTGGCTGATACCGAACTGTTTATCGAGGTCGAGAAAGACTTCACCCATTACGGCGATGAAGTGAAATTTGGCGGCGGCAAGGTGATCCGCGATGGCATGGGCCAGTCTCAGCTCACACGCGCCCATGGCGCTGTCGATACCGTCATTACCAATGCCCTGATTGTCGATCACTGGGGCATTGTCAAAGCCGATATTGGCCTGAAAGACGGGCGCATCGTGGCCATTGGCAAGGCAGGCAACCCGGATACCCAGCCGGGCGTGGATATTATTGTTGGTCCCGGCACGGAGGCCATTGCCGGTGAAGGCAAGATTGTCACTGCTGGCGGCATGGACAGCCACATTCACTTCATCTGCCCACAGCAGATTGAAGAAGCGCTGATGAGCGGCATTACCTGCATGTTGGGCGGCGGCACTGGCCCGGCCCATGGCACGCTGGCCACCACCTGCACACCGGGACCATGGCATATTGCCCGCATGATTGAGGCCGCCGATGCGTTTCCGATGAATCTGGCCTTTGCGGGCAAGGGCAATGCCTCGCTGCCGGGCGCTCTGGTTGAGATGGTGCTGGGCGGAGCATCTTCGTTGAAGCTGCATGAGGACTGGGGCACAACGCCCGCCGCCATCGATTGCTGCCTCAGTGTTGCCGACGAATACGATGTGCAAGTGATGATCCACACCGATACGCTGAATGAGAGCGGCTTTGTGGAAGACTCGGTGGGTGCCATCAAGGGTCGCACCATCCACGCCTTCCACACCGAAGGGGCAGGCGGTGGCCATGCGCCGGATATTATCAAAATCTGTGGTCAGCCGAATGTGATTCCATCCTCCACCAATCCAACCCGGCCTTATACCATCAACACGCTGGCCGAACATCTGGATATGCTGATGGTCTGCCATCACCTCAGCCCGTCCATCCCGGAAGATATTGCCTTTGCCGAAAGCCGTATTCGCAAGGAAACCATTGCCGCCGAAGACATTTTGCACGACATCGGTGCGTTTTCGATCATCTCGTCTGATAGTCAGGCCATGGGCCGGGTGGGCGAAGTGGCCATTCGCACCTGGCAAACCGCCGACAAGATGAAGCGCCAGCGCGGACGCTTGCCCTCGGAAACCGGCGAAAATGACAATATGCGAGTGAAGCGCTACATTGCTAAATACACCATCAATCCGGCGATTGCCCATGGTTTGAGCCATGAAATCGGCTCGATTGAAATTGGTAAACGCGCCGATCTGGTGATCTGGAACCCGGCCTTCTTTGGCGTCAAACCCGATATGGTGCTGATGGGCGGCTCGATTGCGGCAGCTCCCATGGGCGATCCGAATGCCTCGATTCCCACCCCGCAGCCGGTGCATTACCGCCCGATGTTTGGGGCTTACGGCAAGGCGCGCACCAATTCATCGGTCACATTCGTCAGTCAGGCTTCACTGGATGCAGGCCTTGCGCAAAAGCTGGGCGTGGCCAAGCAATTGCTGGCGGTGAAAAACACCCGCGGCGGCATTTCGAAACGCTCGATGATCCACAATGATCTGTTGCCGGAGATTTCGGTGGACCCGGAGACCTATGAAGTGCGCGCCGATGGCGAATTGCTGACCTGTGAACCAGCAACGGTGTTGCCAATGGCGCAGCGGTATTTCCTGTTTTAAATTTTGTCAGGGAAAAGTGGTCACCAGTTTTCCCGAAAGGACAAACGAAAACAAAGGAATATGGAGTCTGTCTGGTTCAGTTCCACAGGACACGACGCGCGTATTTCTGGGCTTAGCCCCCCCCTCATCCGGCTGCCGCCACCTTCTCCCCGCAGGGGAGAAGACGGAAAGAAAAGCAACGTTCACGGGTTCCTCGCCCCAGCGGGGAGAGGTCCGCCTACAGCGCCGTGCGCCATATATGGCGCACAAAGGTTCGCTGTAGCTTTTTATATCTGCTGCATAATTCTTTAAACCAATTCCGGTTTAAAGAATTATGCAGTAGCAAAGCGGAGGCGGCGTGAGGGGGAGCCAAGCACTCAATGCTAAAATGTCGTGTACTCTGGTCCAGTTTGACCTGACAGACTCTCATGTCAATACCACTGATGGCCCTGCCGAACGGCCCTGAGGCTTTTGCTGTTTCGGGATTTATGGACCGCTTCCACATAATAGTCATCCCAGAACGCCGTGGCATCCTTGGATGAAAACATCGATTTTGCCGTCGCATAGGCTGCCTGCCGCATGGCCTTGTAGCGGTTCTGGTCTTCCATGATGGTGACAATTTCGCTTAAAGCGCTTTGCGCCATGCGTTCCACTTCACGGGCGTGAACGTTCGCAAATTCTGCCGTACTGCGGTCATCGGCAATGTGTTTCCATTCGCCAATGTCCGTGGTGTCCATGGGCAGCAGAATGCCGTTTTTCTGGTGCTTGATAAATTCCGGCAAGGCTCCTTGGGCGGTGCCGATCACCGGCACATAATTGGCCTCGGATTCAATCACGCTATAGCCGAATGTATCGCAAAATGTGGTGAGCAGTGAAAAATGTGCATTGCGTAAAATCTCCAGCACCTGCGCATTGGGAATGTTTTGCAGATGGCGGACATTGGGCAGGGACAGAAGTTTGCGATAGCGGTCAAAATAGCCGGGTTGGAGCGGATCGGTCCAGGATGCAGACCCAACTTCAACGGTGGAGATGATGTCCACCTCCAGCGGAATGCCCTGTTCCAGCGCCAGTTCTGCCATGCGCACGCCAACGCAGCCACCCTTGCGGGCAAAGTGATTGCCAACAAACACCACACGGATGGGATATTGCGCATCTTCGCTATAGGTGTCGGCGCGATCCTCGATGATCATATTGGGATAGCGCAAGAACAGCTTGCGCTTCAATTGGTCAAATTGCGGATGGTCTCTATGCGATTTGAGAAAAATGCGGCGGGCGTGCTCTGAAATCGCACCAATGCCAACGCAACGCTCACTCAACAACTGCCCCATCATGAATTTATACAGGGCTGATTGTTCAATACCAAAACCACGCGGCATGTGTGATTCAAACGACATCACAAACGGGGTTACGCCGAGCGGAATCCGGTTGAAGGCGTGAACAATGTCAAATTTACGCAGTGGCAAGGGTGACAGCACGGTCACACCCTCAAGCTTTGGCGAGATATAATTCATCGGCGCAAAACTGCGGGTTTCAATCTTGTGGCGGCTGTGGCGGGGCGAGTTGAAGCGCCAGGGATAGCGGGTTGGTGCAAGCACAGACAGCGTCGGCTGGGCGCGGCGGTCCGTATAGATTTGCCCTGAGCGGTCCGAAACGCCCTTTGGGCTTTCTGATGCGGACGTTTTGAGCGTTGTCGGCGGATGCCGCGCGTGTTCGCTTCTCTCAACCTTGGCCACAGTGTCTCCCTCCGACCTTGATGTTACGCTCAACATGTCTTTGAGCTGGCTTGCGCCCACAGATGGATTCCAACTTATATGATGGTAAACAAATATCTAACTGATACGTATATTGAAGCACATAATAATATTGTTTTGCAATGAATTCGTTTATATTTTTTTGTTTTCGCCTTTTGCATTTTTTTGATGTGCCGTAATTGGATTAAATGTGACAATTATGTGTTTTTACGAGGCAATTCATTTTTAGATTCATCTATGTTTGTGTTATTTTTAGGCTATATTCTGAAGAGTTGAATTTTTTGAGATCTTTGCTCAAGCGTTATGATCTGTGGGGTGAACGTGCGCTTGTGCCGTTGCGGGGCTGGCTTTTTGGCGCGCACCACCGCTTTTATGCTGAAATGCCTTCAGGGCGAGGATGTTCTTGCATCTCCTACAGCGCCTCTCACCATATATGGCGCACAAAGGTTCGCTGTAGCTCTTTATATCTGCTGCATAATTCTTTAAACCGATTCCGGTTTAAAGAATTATGCAGCAGCCTTGGTATGGGTGCATGGCTGTTATGCGTTGTCGCATTGCATTCAGTTTTATGCTGCGCCGCACGCGATTTTGCGGTATCTCCAGACCGGACATGCGACGGCTTCAAGACTGGCCGGAAACCCATGTGATCTAAGTTTTAAGGAGACCATCGATGCTTATTGGCAGAAAAGTGCCCCATGTCACATTCCGTACGCGCGTGCGTGATGAGTCTGTCGGCGGTCCAAATCCGTTTCGCTGGCAGGATCTGACCTCTGACGATTATTTCAAGGGTAAGAAAGTTGTGCTGTTTTCGCTGCCGGGTGCCTTCACGCCGACCTGCTCGACCTATCAATTGCCCGATTTTGAAAAGCTGCACGCAGAGTTCAAAGCCGAAGGCATTGATGAAATCTACTGCATTTCCGTCAATGATGCCTTTGTGATGAATGCCTGGGGCAAAAGCCAGGGGCTGGAAAATGTCAAGCTGATCCCGGATGGTTCCGGCGAGTTCACCCGCAAAATGGGGATGCTGGTGTCCAAGGATAATCTGGGCTTTGGTATGCGCTCCTGGCGCTATGGTGCCATTATCAACGACGGCGTTGTTGAGCAGTGGTTTGAAGAAGAAGGCTATTCCGACAATTGCGATAGCGATCCCTATGGCGTTTCCTCGCCCCAGAATATTCTGGAAAAGCTGAAGGAAAAGCAGGCTGCCTGAAGACGGCAGGTTTTGCGCAAGCCCTGACATGGGTGATACGGCCATGCATCCAGCAGGATGCATGGCTTTTTTGATGGCAGGAGCGAACTGTCGGCCACTTTGAATGCTGCGCATCTACGGTATTTGCCGGTTGCGCAGTGCTGTTATTCTGTGCAAAGTCGGCGTCTGCTTATTTGGAGTGCTTATGCTGCGCGTCACCTCATTTATCCCCGCTCACGAGGCCTGTGATGCCCCGGTTTCAACTGTTGTTCTTCCCCATGCCGATCGGCATTTGCGGCGCAAATTGCTGCATCTGACCGATGGCGAGATGGTGATGCTGGATTTGAAAGAGGCGGTGTTGTTTGCCGATGGCGATCGTCTGGTGCTGGACACTGGCGATCAGGTTGAGATCAAGGCGGCGGATGAGCGTCTTTACGCCATTGTGCCGAAAGATCTTCTGCATCTGCTGGAACTGGCGTGGCATCTTGGCAATAGGCATTTGCCGGCCCAGATCGAGGAGGGCCGGATTCTGATTGGCCGCGATCCCGTGATCCGCGTGATGCTGGAAGGTCTGGGCGCGGAGGTCAGCGAGGTGATAGAGCCGTTTCAGCCGGTGCGGGGGGCGTATCATCACCATGGTGGCCACGGACATTCCTGATTGCCAATGGTTGAGGCGTTCACTACACAAAGCCTGCTGCGGCTGATCGCCTGGTTGTCTCCGGCCTTTCCGGTGGGCGGCTTTGCCTATTCATCCGGTCTGGAAAAGGCGGTTGACGATGGGCTTGTGCGGCATCAGGCCGATCTGGCGGCATGGCTGACGGCGCTGTTGCAACATGGGACATTGTGGAATGATGCCGTGCTGCTGGCAGAGGCCTGGCGGAGCTTTAAGCAACGTCCGGCGCTGGAATCTGTTGCAGAACTGGCTGCGGCGCTGGCGGGCTCAAAAGAGCGATCTTTGGAAACCATGGCGCTGGGATGCGGCTTTCGGGATGCGGCAAGGGCATGGCCCACGCCCAGCCTCGCCGGTACACCCCTCGATTGGTTGCAGGGGGCGGTGGCCTATCCGGTGGTGGTTGGCGCGGTTGCGGCTTCTCATGGCGTTGGCTGCGAGGCCGTCCTCGCCGCTTATCTGCACGCTGGCGTGTCACAACAGGTTTCGGCTGGTATTCGCCTTGGGCTGATTGGCCAAAGCCATGGCGTCGCGCTGCTGGTGCGATTGGAAGAAACGATTGCTGCGGTGGCTGCAAGGGCTGTTGATAGCACGCTGGATGATCTTGGCAGCGCCACGATTGCCGCCGATATTGTCTCTGCCCGCCACGAAATTCAGACAACCCGGTTGTTTCGGTCCTAAAAGAATAAAGGGGAAGAGCATGAAATCCGCGAATGGTCCTTTGCGTGTTGGCATTGGCGGCCCGGTTGGTTCCGGCAAAACCGCACTGACGGAAAAGCTGTGTAAAGCCATGCGTGAGCACTATTCGGTGGCGGTTGTCACCAACGATATTTATACGCGCGAGGATGCCGATGCACTGATCCGAATGCAGGCGCTATCTTCTGATCGGGTGGTGGGGGTGGAAACGGGCGGCTGTCCGCACACGGCCATTCGTGAAGACGCATCCATCAACCTTCAGGCCATTGCCGGGTTGAATGAGCGCATTCCTGATCTTGATGTGATCTTCATTGAATCCGGCGGTGATAATCTGGCCGCGACCTTTTCACCCGATCTGGCTGACGTGACAATTTATGTCATCTCCGTCTGTCAGGGCGAGGAAATTCCCCGCAAAGGTGGACCCGGCATTACCCGCTCAGACCTGCTGGTGATCAACAAGAAAGATCTGGCACCCTATGTCGAGGTTGATCTTGCGGTGATGGACAAGGATGCGCGCCGGATGCGCCAAGAGCGGCCACATGTGTTTTCAGACTTGAAGCGTGGCGATGGCGTGGCAGAAATTGTCAATTTTCTCAAAGGCATGGGAGGGTTGTAAGCGGATTCGGCCTGTTGCCAAACCCGCTGGCCCTCGCGCCGATTTAACAGCCTGTTAAATCTGTCTGAGTGCGTTTACATCTTCAATCTGGATCATGCGACCGCGCACGGTGACGCCGGAATCGCGCAAGAACGAAAAGGCGCGCGATAGTGCCTCCGGGGCAAGGCCAAGCTTGCCAGCCAGCAGGCTTTTTTGAAACGGCAGACGAATGGAGGCCGCGCCCATGTCAGAAGAGCAATTGTCCAGCAGATATTGTGCGACCCGTTGCGGTGCGGTTTGCAGCCGGTCATTGGCAATGCAGGCCATGGTGCGGCGCAGGTCGGAGGACAGGCAATGGATGATGGCGCACGCGACATCATGTTCCTGCTCTGCCAGTTGACGTACCTTTTGCAGGCTGAAGCGGGCAATGGTGATATTTTCTGCGGCCTGGGCATTGTAATCGTAATTATCAGTGGTGATCAGCAGGCATTCACCAAAGGTATCGCCCGCGCCGCAGACACGAATATCGGCCTCGCGGCCATCCTTGTTCAGGCGATATAGTCGCACATAGCCGGTCAGCACGCTGTAAAAGCAATCGGCTGGATCGCCCTCGCGGAACAGAATATCGCGGGATTCAAAATTTACGACGGTCGCTAACGCCAGCATCTTGCTCAGCGAAGAAGGTGTCAAACCCGCCATGAGCGGTGACTTTACCAAAATGTTCCGATCACGATTGTTCAAATTCAAAACCTTGTTCACGGCCAAACGGCTCCCCTTTATACAGCGCCGCGGGCTGGTTCTGACACTCGCGGATGCGCAGTAAGCCTTAAAATTTTCAGGTTCAAGCAGCAACCCGGTTTATGCCGGGTTGGTCGTCTGCTCGTTGCTTGAAGGCTAATGTACGGAATCTTGAGTGAAAACGGTTTGATTTCGATCAAGTCACTCAAAATCGTCAGGTTTTGCGCCGAGTTGAGAGTTTGTCTTTTCGGAAAAACCGGGTTCCACTTTTCCCAGAGTACACGACGCAATGGTTTTTGCGTTTTAAAACCCCTCCCCAACCCTCCCCACAAGGGGGAGGGTTGGGGAGGGGTCTTTCTTGTTTGCGTCGTGTCCTGTGAGATTGAACCAGACAGACTTTCGATTCTTTGGTTTTCGTTTGTCTGATCAGTGAAACCGGGTTCCACGTTTCCCTGACAAACTCTAAAGCCTGTCGCAATGAATAGGATTCACTGCGACAGGCTTTAGCTCTTTCTTTTTCGCATGTACGTTATCGTTTTATTGAGGACAATAAAACGCGACATGCTTTAGCTGGAGCGCCATCTTGAGGTGGGGGCAGCGTTGGTTTCAAGCGTATCAACCCTTTTGTCCAGACCGTTGAGCTGGTCGGAAAGCTGTTGTTGCCTGGCTGTGAGCGCCATGTTGTCCCATTCTTCAGCCTCGGCTTCTTTGGGGCCGATAAAGCGGCTGAAGAGTGCGCCGAGCAGGCGCGACACATCATCCATGATCAGGAAGAAGGATGGCACCACCACAAGGCTCATGATGGTCGATGTGACAATGCCGCCAATGACGGCAATGGCCATGGGCGAGCGGAATGAGCCGCCTTCGCCAACGCCGAGCGCCGAGGGCAACATGCCTGCCGACATGGCAATGGAGGTCATGATGATTGGCCGGGCGCGCTTGCGCCCTGCATCCACCATGGCAGAGACCCGGTCCATACCGTGGTTGCGCATTTCGACAGCAAAATCCACCAGCAGAATGGCATTTTTGGTGACGATTCCCATCAGCATCAGAATGCCGATCAGCACCGGCATGGACAGGGCATTGCCCGTGAAGATCAAGGCCAGCGCCACGCCGCCAATGGCCAGCGGCAGGGAAAACAGGATGGTGAAAGGCTGAATGACATCCTTGAACAGCAGAATCAGCACGGTTAAAACCAGCAACAGGCCCAAAAGCATGGCATTGATGAAGCTGGCAGTCATTTCTTTCTGCACTTTGGTATCGCCGGTCTCAGTGAGGCGCACGCTTGCCGGAATATGGGCTTCTGCTACGGCCTGTTTGAAGGCGCTTGTGGCCGTATCCAGCGCGACGCCCTGCGGCAGGTCGGCACCGATGGAGACCACGCGGTTTCTGTGGTTGCGCTTGATGGAGCTGACGCCCTGGGTATAGTCAATCTCGGCAACGCTGGAGAGCGGCACCATGGAGCCGTCTGATGTTGCGATCTTGAGCGCACGCAGGGCGGCAAGGTCGCGGCGCATGGTCAGTGCCGCCTGCACGCGAATGGGAATGAGCCGATTATCCAGTGAAATTTTTGGCAATTGCGAGTCAATATCACCAATGGTCGCCACGCGGATGGTCTCGGAAATCTGCTGGGCCGTAATGCCAAGCCGTGCCATTTCATCGCCCTTGGGGCGCACTTGCAGCTCTGGTCGGGGCAGGGAGCCATCGGCGCTGACATTGGCCAGCACCGGCACGGTGCGCAGTTTTGCCTCCAGAATGCTGACGGCTTCCTGCAAATCCTCTTCACTGTCGGACAGGAAGTAGAAGGCCATATCGCGCTGGCCACGATCATTCATTTTTTGCACGCGAATATCGGGAATATTGGCGATTTTGGCAAACACCAGCTTTTCCACTTCCCATTGGGGAATGGTGCGGCCATCCACTTTCATTTTTGGCAGATAGGGACCAATGACCGGCAGGCCGCCAAACAGGGTGTTGACCACGGTTTTGACCAGTGAATGCTCGATTTTGAAAAGCTGAAGCGTGATGGCCGCCCGCCGCAATTCCAGATCGCCACTGGGCGAGGTGCCGCCCTGCACAAACACGCTCTGCACGCCATCCACATCTTTCAGGGCGGCATAAAGCTCGCGGGAGCGGTTTTCGGTATCCTCCAGCGTTGCGCTAGGGGGCAATTCGACTGAAAGGGTGATGCGGCCTGCATCTTCCGGCGGAATAAAGCTGCTGGGAACCTGCATCAGCATGGCCACCGAGCCGACGAGAAAGACCAGAGCGGCCAGGAGCGTGGCATAGCGCCAATACCATGTGCGGGTGGTGAAATGCACCAGCCGGGTATAGAGCTGCATCAACCGGCCTTCATGGGCATGATCTTCATCATGGCCGTCTTCCGTGCGCATCAGATAGGCCGCCATCATTGGCGTGATCAACCGTGCCACCAGCAGGGAAAACAGCACGGAAAACGCAACCGTCAGGCCAAACTGGATGAAATATTGCCCCGGAATGCCGGGCATGAAGGACACCGGCACAAACACCGCAATGATGGTGAAGGTGGTGGCAATGACCGCAAGGCCGATTTCGTCGGCCGCCTCAATGGCGGCGCGGTAGGGCGTCTTGCCCATTTTGATGTGGCGGGCGATGTTTTCGATTTCGACAATGGCGTCATCCACCAGAATGCCGGTGGCGAGCGTCAGGGCCAGAAAGCTGACAAGGTTGAGCGAAAAGCCCATGATGTCCATCACCCAGAAGGTGGGGATGGCGGAGAGCGGCAGGGCAATGGCCGAGATCAATGTGGCGCGCCAGTTGCGCAAAAACAGAAACACCACCACAACCGCCAGAAATGCACCTTCCAGCAGAGTATCGATGGCGGCGGTATAGTTGCCATAGGTGAAATAGACGAAATCGCTGATCAGTGTGATATTGACGCCGGGATTGTTGGCCCGAACCTGATCAAGGCTGTTGGCGACGGTTTCAGCCACGGAAACTTCCGATGCGCCCTTGGCGCGGAACACAGAAAAGCTGACAACGGGCTGGTTGTCGAACAGGGCAAATGACTTCGGCTCTTTATACGTATCAACAATCGTGCCGAGATCGGAGAGTTTGACAAAACGGTTGCTGGAGATGGCAATGGTGGTGTTGGCCAGTGCCGCGACATTGCGGGTATCACCCATGACCCGGATGGCCTGTTCGGTGCCTGCCACTTGCCCCCGGCCAGAGCCAAGGTCGACATTGGTTGAGCGCAATTGTGTGTTCACGTTGGCAGCGGTAATGCCCAAAGCATTCAGCCGGTCCGGGTCCAGTTCGATATGCACTTCACGGTCGGCACCACCGACGCGGTCGATGCGGCCAATGCCGCGTTGCCCCTGCAAGGCCCGTTTCACGGTATCATCGACAAACCATGACAGCTCTTCCAGCGTCATATTGGGGGCTGAGACGGCGAAGGTCTGAATGGCCTGCCCCTCGACATCCACCTTGGCCACCACCGGCTCATCGACCGTGGCGGGCAAATCGCTGCGGATCTTGTCAATCGCGTCTTTGACATCCTGCACGGCCTGCTCGGTGGGAACCTCCATGCGGAAGACAACCGAGGTGACAGATTGCCCGTCGGTGACGCGCGAGGACAGCTCATCGACCCCATTGATCGAGGCGACGGCATCCTCGATTTCCTTGGTCACCTGCATTTCCAGCTCGGCAGGCGAGGCCCCGCTCTGGGTGACGGTAATCGACACCAGCGGCACATCGATATTGGGAAACCGGGTAATGGGCAGGTCTTTGAACGATTGAATCCCCAAAACCATCAGCATGGCGAAACCGAGCAGCGGGGCAATGGGATTGCGAATGGACCAGGCGGAGAAATTCATGATCTTGCCCTATCTGGCGCTGTCAGTTTGAGGCTGCATCGGTTTCATGAACCGGCCTGATCGTGTCGCCGTTGCGCACAAAGGCACCGGCCTTGGCCACCACCAGATCACCGGCATGAATGCCTTTTGTCACCAGAACCTGGCCATTTTCGACAATGCCGGTTTCAATCGCAATCTGGTGGACAATATTGTCCCGCACAATGCGGGTTATGCTGCCGGACTTGCCGGTTTCGATGGCCGAAAGTGGCAGGACAATGCCATTGCCTTTGGCAATGGTGATGGTGGCGCTGGCATACATGCCCTGTCTGGCGACGCTGCTGTCTTTCAGCGCAATATGCACCGCACCCAGCCGGGTTGTTTCATTGACAACCGGGGAAATCAGCCGGATCTTGCCTTCAAGGGGTGTGCCAAGGCCATTGATGCTGATCTCGCCATATTGGCCAAGCCGTGTTTTTAAAATATCGTCTTCGGAGACATCGGCCACCAGCTCCAGTTCACCATTGCGCAAAATGGTAAAAAGCGGCGAGCCGGAGCCTGCCGCAATCGCGCCAATGCGGGCGGTGCGGGCGGTGACCACCCCGCCAACAGGTGCCTTGATTTCGGTGCGGGCCAGCTTCAGCTCGACATCAGCCAACTGGCTGTTGACGGATTTCAGCTCGGCCTCGGCGATGGCAATGGCCTGCTCAGCGCTTGCAACGCTGTTGCTGGCATTGGTGGCCGAGGTTTCCAGTTTTTGCAGCTCGGATGTGGACATGGAGCCGCCGCCAACCAGAGACTGGCCGCGCACCAATTGCCGCCTGGCCTCCGTTTCATTGGTTCTGGCGTCCCGCAACTGGATTTTATATTGAGAAAGAGAGGCTTCGGCCTTGGCCTGATTGGCCGCCAATTGCAATTTCTGCAAAACGAGGCTGCTGTCATCAACGGTTGCCAGAACCTGTCCGGCCTGGATGGTGTCGCCGACATCGGCCGACAGGCTGTTGATGGCCAAGCCGTCAACTTGCGGCTGGACATAAACCTCTTCCACGGCCTGAATGGTGCCGGTGGCAATCACCTTATCGGTCAGGCTGCCCTGGCGGGCTTGCGTTACAACAATGGCGGGATGCTGTCTTGCGCCAGCATTGCTTTCAGAATGGGCAACAACGGGCAAGGCGATGGTCATGCTGAGCAAAACGCCCGCAAGGCTGACTGTCTTGAGAATGGTCACCCGTCTTTTCCCTTAAATAGTGTCTGTGTCTGTTTCAGGCTTTGCAAAATCAGCCACAGATCGAATAATCGCTATAATTTATGTTTTTTCTAATGTAAAAGCAGTCAGATCAAATGAAAAGAAAAGAAATATTCTCATTTGTTATTTTAGAGCATCGGACCGAAAAGTGGCCCCGGTTTTCGGAAAAATCCGATGCAAAAACAAAAAGCTATAGCATCGTGCCGATTCCGGTTTATGGCGCGATGCTATAGCCTTCTCTCCGGCCAAAGCGGATCATAGGTCACGCGCCGTCATCATACAATGCCTTGAATATCCAATCGTTTTGGTTGTGTCGTGATGGCGGTATTTTTGGTTAAAAAATCATCACCACAGCATTGCGTCGTGTCCTGTGACCGGACTCAGCACAATTCCGTAGGCTGTTGTTTTTGCATCGGTTTTAGGCATAACCCGTGACAAACTCTAAAACATGTCGCGTGAATCACGCGACATGCTTGGACGCAGGTATAGGGGTGGTGAACGCTACTGCATAATTCTTTAAACCGGAATCGGTTTAAAGAGAAAATTATGCAGCAGATATAAAGAGCTACAGCGAACCTTTGTGCGCCATATATGGCGCACGGCGCTGTAGAGTTTGTCAGGGAAAAGTGGGACCCGGTTTTCCCGAAAAGACAAACGAAAACAACAGGAGCCAGAGTCTGTCTGGTTCAATCTGAACCTGACAGACTCTGGCCTATTTCAGTGCGGCATCGGTGATGTCGTGGGTGTATGCGCCGACGGGTTCTTTCGAGATCACCGGATCAGACCCACCACCCAGCAGGGTGGCGACGGTGCGTTTGTAATCGGCATCATCCAGCGCGCCCTTGGAGCCTTCGGTCAGCTTGGCAACCTCGCTCATCATCCGCTTCTGATGCTTCTCGGTTTGGGCACCGGAGGCGTCGTTGTCCAGCACAATACCAGCGGCCTCGTCCGGGTTCTTTTCAGCCCATTTCCAGCCTTTCATCGAGGCGCGCACGAACTTGACCATCTTCTCCTTGAAAGCCGCATCTTTCAGCTTCGGCTCCAGCACGTAGAGGCCGTCTTCCAAGGTTGCCACGCCTTCTTTTTCATAAGGGAAGGTGATGAGCTGATCCGGCTTGATTCCGGCATCAATCACCTGCCAATATTCATTATAGGTCATGGTGGAAATGCAGGCGGCCTGCTTTTGCAACAGCGGATCAACGTTAAAGCCCTGTTTCAGCACTTTCACGCCATCAGCGCTGCCGTCGGTCTTGATGCCCAGATGCGCCATCCAGGACAGGAAAGGGTATTCATTGCCGAAGAACCACACGCCGAGCGTCTTGCCCTTGAAATCGGCAGGTGTCTTGATGCCGCTTTCCTTCAGACAGGTCAGCATCATGCCGGAATGTTTGAACGGCTGGGCGATATTGACCAAAGGCACGCCCTTTTCGCGGGTGGCAAGCGCCGATGGCATCCAGTCCACAATCACATCGGCACCGCCACCGGCCAGCACTTGCGCGGGCGCAATATCCGGCCCACCGGGCTTGATGTCGACGTCGAGGCCTTCTTCCTTATAGAAGCCCTTGCCCTTGGCGACGTAATAACCGGCAAACTGCGCCTGTGTGACCCATTTCAATTGCAGGGTCAGCTTGTCAGCCGCGTGGGCCTGCATCGCCAGCATGGAAATGCCAGCGGCCATGAGCAGTGTGGTGATTTTGGTTTTCATGATTGTTCCCCTTTTTGCTTATCGAACAGTCGTTATCAGCGTTGTCCACCACGGACAGACGGATGCCAGAAGGTGACGGCTTTTTCAGCCAGCGCCACCAAACCATAGAAAACAGAACCGGCCAGTGCCGCCACCGCAATTTCGGCCCAGACCATATCCACATTGCTGCGGCCAACCTCGGTTGAGATGCGAAAGCCCATGCCGACGATGGGGGTTCCAAAAAACTCGGCCACAATCGCGCCAATCAGCGCCAGTGTGGAATTGATCTTCAAGGCATTGAAAATAAACGGCCATGCGGCGGGAAGCCGGAGCTTGATCAATGTTTGCCACCAGCTTGCGGCATAGGTGCGCATCAGATCACGCTCCATGGTGCTTGCCGCAGATAGACCCTGCACGGTGTTTACCAGCATGGGGAAGAAGGTCATGATCACCACGACGGCCACTTTGGATGGCCAATCAAAGCCGAACCACATCACCATGATCGGCGCGATACCCACGACGGGAAGCGCGGAAACGAAATTACCAATCGGCAAGAGGCCCTGTTTCAGAAACGGCGAGCGATCAATCAGCACGGCGACGATAAAGCCAAGCCCGCAGCCTGCGACATAGCCGGTGATCACCGATTTCAAAAAGGTCTGCTGAAAATCGGCCCAGAGGATGGGCAGCGAATGGATCAGGCGGGTCCAGATCATGCTGGGGGCGGGCAGGAGGATGGAGGGGATGTCAAAGCCGCGCACCACGCATTCCCAGATCACCAAAAGCGTGATGCCAAACAGCAGCGGCACTGTGATATTGGCGGCGCGTTGGGCAGGTAGGGCGGCAAAACGCTGGCGCACCAGCCATTCATTGACGCCCCATGCCGCAAGCCAGAAGATCAGCGCGAAGATCAGATACCCACTCATGCCCGCTCTCCCATGCGCTTCAGCACCGCCGTGTGCGCAAACCCGATGATGGCCACCAGCAGCGCTGCCAAGCCTGCCGCCATAAACAGGGCGGCCCAGATTTGCACCGTCTGACCATAGTATGAGCCAGACAGCAGCCGCGCACCGAGGCCCGCAACAGCACCCGTTGGCAATTCCCCAACAATGGCTCCCACCAAGGATATGGCAATGGCCACTTTCAACGAGGTGAACAGATAGGGCATGGCGGCAGGCATCCGCAGTTTCCAGAATGTCTGGGTGTTGCTGGCATAATAGGTGCGCATCAGATCAATCAAAATCGCATCCGGGCTGCGCAGGCCTTTGACCATGCCAACCACCACCGGAAAAAACGACAGATAGGTGGAAATCAGCGCCTTTGGCATCAGCCCAGAAATGCCAATGGCATTCAGCACCACGATGATCATCGGGGCCACGGCAATGATGGGAATGGTCTGGCTGGCAATCACCCACGGCATCAAGGATTTATCCACCGCGCGGTTATGCACAATGGCAATGGCCAGCAAAATGCCCAGCACTGTCCCCATGCCAAAACCCATCAGGGTGGCGGAGAGGGTGATCCATGCGTGATAGACAAGGCTGCGTTTGGAGGTGATCGGTTTATCAATCGTCGTGTCCCACAATTCCGCAATGATTTGGTGCGGCGCGGGCAAAACCGGGCGCTCCTGATTGAAGGTCTGCTCGATCACTTGTGCGGTGGTGACTTCTTCTCCGCCTCTCGCGGCCTGATCGCGCACAAAGGGCGCGTTGAGAATGACCACGAAAACGTGCCAGATGATCAGGATAGCAAGAATGACGGTGAGGACGGGGAGCAGCCTACTCTTCATAACTATGCCCCGCCCGCAAACCTTCGCGCACCCGATGGGCAATGGCCAGAAATTCTGGGCTTTCTCGAATATCCAGTGGCCGTTCGCGCGGAAGCGTCGATTCAATCACATCGGTCACGCGACCGGGCCGGGGGCTCATCACCACGATTTTGGTGGAGAGATAAACCGCTTCTGGAATAGAGTGGGTGACAAAACAGATGGTCTTGTTGGTGCGATCCCAGAGCTTTAACAATTGCTCGTTCAGATGGTCGCGGACAATTTCATCCAGCGCACCAAAGGGTTCATCCATCAACAGCAGATCAGCATCGAACGCCAGCGCACGAGCAATAGAAGCACGCTGCTGCATTCCCCCCGAAAGCTGCCAGGGGAATTTCTTGCCAAAGCCTGCGAGATTGACCAGTTCCAGCGTTTGCTCAATCCGCTTTTTCTTTTCATCCGGGCTATAGGCCATGATCTCCAGCGGCAGGGCAATGTTTTGCTCAATGGTGCGCCAGGGATAAAGCGCTGCGGCCTGAAACACATAGCCGTAGGAGCGTTCCTTGCGGGCATTCTCCGGCGTCATGCCATTGACGGTGATGGTGCCGCTGGTGTGCTTTTCCAGATCGGCAATGACGCGCAAAAACGTGGTTTTGCCGCAGCCGGATGGGCCGATGAAGGAAACGAAATCGCCTTTTTTTACTTCCAGATCGACGTTGGACAGCGCATGGACGGGTCCATCATTGGTCTGGAAGGTGAGACAGAGGTCTTTGGCAGAGACGACGGAGTAAGGTGAGGGACTACGTTCGGGACCTGCCAACTCCGAGGCTGATGTTTGAGATGTCATGGATAAAACCTGTAGGAGATTGCGCCTCTGGTGGCACTGTGAGAAGTTTGCAGGAAAATGGGAGCATTATCATGGACCATGATCAATCGTCGCAGCCAACCTGTCGTCTTGTTCGCCCCAATGATCATTATGATGGCAAACAGGGCTTTCGCTATATTGCTGGTATCTCTGCCGAGACCGTCGGGTCGAAGGGTATCTGCATGCATCTTTTGACCATTCCCCCGGGTGGACGCGCCAAGGCGCATTTGCACGAGGCGCATGAAACCGCAATTTACACCATTTCTGGCGAAAGCCATGCCTGGTACGGTGAAAAGCTTGAGCACCATCAAATTGTGCGGGCTGGTGAGCTTTTTTATATCCCGGCGGGGGTGCCACACCTGCCTGCCAATCTTTCTGATCAGCCCTGTGTTGTCGTGATCGCCCGCACCGATCCCAACGAGCAGGAAAGTGTTGTTTTGCTGCCAGAGCTGGACAATTTGGTGCAGATGTAAGGCCATGGGGTGCTTTCACACCCCGCTGGCCGGAATGCCCGTGCGTTCCACTTTACGCGGCGACACCAGCTCTTTCCATGTGGACAGCGCCTTGCTCACCGCCGGATAAGGCTCGCGCTTGACAAACTTGCCGTGGCCTTCCTGCGTCTTCATGGTGCTTTCTTCAATTGCCACCACCCCACGGGTCAGCGTAAAGCGTGGCAGACCGGTGACGGTTTTGCCCTCAAACACATTGTAATCAATGGCCGATTGCTGGTTGCTGGCTGAGATTGTCTTGGAGCGCTTCGGGTCCCACACCACAATATCGGCATCGGCTCCCACAAGGATCGCGCCTTTCTTCGGGTAGATATTGAGGATTTTGGCAATGTTGGTGGAGGTGACGGCGACAAATTCGTTCATGGTCAGGCGGCCCGTGGCCACGCCATAGGTCCATAGCATGGGCAGGCGGTCTTCCAAGCCGCCGGTGCCATTGGGGATTTTGGTGAAATTGCCAACGCCAAACCGCTTTTGCTCGGTGGTAAAGGCGCAATGGTCGGTGGCAACGCAGGACAGCGAGCCAGATTGCAGACCTGCCCACAGGCTATCCTGATGCTGCTTGTTGCGGAATGGCGGCGACATCACCCGGCGGGCGGCGTGGTCCCAATCCTTGTCGAAATATTCGCTCTCATCCAGCGTCAGATGTTGAATCAGCGGCTCGCCATACACCCGCATGCCTTTTTGCCGGGCGCGGCGGATGGCCTCATGCGCCTGTTCGCAAGAGGTGTGCACCACATAGAGCGGCACACCGGCCATATCGGCCAGCATAATGGCGCGGTTGGTGGCTTCACCCTCGACTTCGGCGGGGCGGGAATAGGCGTGCGCCTCTGGCCCGTTATTGCCTTCTGCCAGCAGTTTGGCCGACATGGCCGCGACCACATCGCCATTTTCGGCATGAACCAGCGGCAAAGCACCCAGCTCGGCACAGCGCGAGAAAGAGGCGAACATCTCATCATCATTCACCATTAACGCGCCCTTATAGGCCATGAAGTGTTTGAATGTGTTGATGCCCTTGTCCTGTACGATGGTCTGCATCTCGTTGAAAATGCGCTCATCCCAGGAGGTGATGGCCATGTGGAAGGAGTAATCGCAATTGGCGCGGGTGGATTTATTATCCCAACGGGCCAGCGCTTCCAAAAGCGACTGGCCGGGATCGGGCAGGCAGAAGTCCACCACCATCGTGGTACCGCCAGCCAGACCCGCACGGGTGCCACTTTCAAAATCATCGGCGGAATAGGTGCCCATAAATGGCATTTCCAGATGCACATGCGGATCAATACCGCCCGGCATGATGTAACAGCCGGAGGCATCCAGCACGGTATCGGCGGAGAGGTCTGGGCCGATTTCGGTGATGATCCCGTGATCGATCTTTACATCCGCTTTGTAGGTGAGGTCGGCGGTGACGATGGTGCCGCCTTTGATGACTGTGCTCATGTGTGTTCACCCGTATTTGTTTTTGGTTGTTGTTTGGTGGCCTTCGGCCCCCCTCATCCGCCTGCCGGCACCTTCTCCCCACAGGGGAGAAGAGACCCGGACGCAGCCGCCCCTTCTATTGGAAAGCACAAAGAGCGCAGCACACTCCCTCTTCTCCCCAGCGGGGAGAAGGTGGCTCGAAGAGCCGGATGAGGGGATGGCCGAAGGCCCCTAGGCTTGCTCATTCCTGTCCTCGTTTCCCCGGATAGAACCGTAATGTGTGACAACGCTCGGTGATCTTGCCTTCTAGAACGGCAAGTATTGTCTCAAGAACACTGCGTCTTTCCGTTTGAACCTCGTCATTCCAAAATCGAAGCACATCATAACCCTGATCATTCAGCCATGCTGTTCGTATCTCGTCTGAAGTGCTTTCGGCATGTTGGCTTCCATCCAGTTCAACAATCAAGCGCCGATCACGGCAAACGAAATCCGCAATATAGGCACCGAGAGGCACCTGTCGTGCGAATTTATGCCCGTTGAGCAACCTGTTGCGAAGATCGCTCCACAGCCGATATTCCGCGTCCGTTTCTTCTCTGCGCAGTTGCCTTGCCTGTTCAGTTTTGCCGGGGCGGCGTTTGGTAATGTCGGTCATGCCTTCGGCCCCCTCATCCGCCTGCCGGCACCTTCTCCCCGCTGGGGAGAAGAGACCAAGACGCAGCCGGTTCATCTTCATATGCTGCTGTCTTGCAATGCAAAGGTTACGGCACACTCCACCTTCTCCCCTGCGGGGAGAAGGTGGCTCGAAGAGCCGGATGAGGGGGTGCCGAAGGCCCATGCTCACCCCACAACCTCCGCCGTCTCCAGCACCGCGTGCAGCAACACATCACAGCCTGCCGATGCCCACTCCTTGGAAATCTCTTCCGCCTCATTGTGCGAAAGCCCACCCACACACGGACACATAATCATCGTTGATGGTGCAACCTTGGCGGCCCAGCAGGCATCGTGGCCAGCGCCGGAAATGATGTTCATGTGGCTATAGCCCAGCCGCTCGGCGGCATCGCGCACGCGGCCGACCAGTGTGGGATCAAACGTGACGGGGTCGAAATGGCCAACGGCTTCCACCGAGCAGCCAACGCCAAGGGCTTCGCAAATCTTGGCAGCTTCAGCTTCAATCTTCGCCCGCATCCGGTCGAGTTTGTCTTGGGAGGGTGTGCGAATATCCACCGTGAACACCACCTTGCCCGGCAGCACATTGCGCGAATTGGGCGAGAAGAACACTTGGCCGACGCCGCCGACCGCACCCGGCTGTTCGCTCATCGCCACATCCTGCACCATCTCGATAATCCGGCTCATGGCCAGACCAGCGTTGACACGCAAGTTCATCGGCGTGGAGCCAGTATGCGCTTCGCGGCCCGTCAGCGTAAATTCCAGCCACCACAAGCCCTGACAGTGGGTGACAACGCCGATTTGCTTATTTTCGGCTTCCAGAATGGGCCCTTGCTCGATGTGATATTCGAAATAGGCGTGCATTTTGCGCGCACCCACTTCTTCATCACCCAGCCAGCCAATGCGTTTTAACTCATCGCCGTAAGACTTGCTGTCGGGGTCTTTGCGGGAATAGGCGTAATCCAGCGTGTGCATTCCGGCAAACACGCCCGAGGCCAGCATGGCGGGGGCAAAGCGCGCACCTTCTTCATTGGCCCAGTTGGTGACAACAATCGGATGCTTGGTTTTAACGCCAAGGTCGTTCATGGAACGCACCACTTCGAGAGCGGCCAGCACACCCAGCACGCCATCATATTTGCCGCCGGTGGGCTGGGTGTCGAGGTGAGAGCCGACGTAAACGGGGAGCGCGGACGCGTCGGTGCCGGGGCGGGTGGCGAACATCGTGCCCATCTGGTCCACGCCCATGGTCATGCCTGCGGCTTCACACCAGCTCTGAAACAGGGCGCGGCCTTCGGCGTCTTCGTCGGTCAAGGTCTGGCGGTTGTTGCCGCCCGCAATGCCGGGGCCAATTTTGGCCATGTCCATCAGGCTGTCCCACAGCCGGTCAGCATTCACGCGCAGGTTCGCGCCGGGTTGAGCCGTCATCTCATCATTCCTAATCTGTGCAGGGGTTTCGATGCTGATCGAAAGCCGCTGTTCCCTCTTTTTTGACTCTTGTTATTTTTGAGCCTTTGTTTCGGTCTCAGCCATTGCCTTTCTGAAGGCAGTGATTGATATTTGACCGATTGGTAAACATTACAACTTCCGCTGCTGTACTCAAGTCGAAAATGCGGAAAAGTTTCGCAAAAATTACAGGCGGTTGCTTAAAAACTGAGCCTGTTTTTTAAGCGGTTTCTCCATGACGTGCATAAATTGGCAGATGGCAGGGGATAGCATGGCAATACCGAGAGCAGCAAAAACCCAGCGGCGCACACGCATTCAGGAAGAGAAGGAAGAGGTCATCCTTCAGGCGGCGCTGGATGTGTTCTCAATCAGAGGCTTTCGCGGCTCGACCATTGATCAGATCGCCGAGGTGGCGGGCATGTCGAAGCCCAATCTGCTCTATTATTTTCGCACCAAAGAAGCCATGCACCGGGTGTTGATGGATCGTCTTTTGTCCAACTGGCTGGAGCCTTTGCGGGCTTTTGATGCCGATGGTGATCCGCGCGAGGAAATCTGCTCCTACATTCGCCGCAAGCTGGAAATGGCGCGGGATTTTCCGCGTGAAAGCCGCCTGTTTGCCAATGAGATCTTGCAGGGGGCACCCAATATTGAGGATGTTTTGAAAGGCTCGCTGAAAGAGCTGGTGGATGAAAAGGTGAAGGTGATTCGCAGCTGGATTGCGTCGGGCAAGCTGGCCCATTGTGATCCCTATCACCTGATCTTTTCCATCTGGTCGACCACGCAACATTATGCTGATTTTGATGTGCAGGTGCGGGCTGTTCTGGGGCCGCAAACCGCCAGCGACAACCGTTTTGAGGATGCCGCTCATTTTCTGGAGGCCCTGTTTGTCAGAGGGCTGAAACTGGAGGTCTGATCAATCGGGCAGGGTGGCCATGGCCACAAGACCCGCGGCGGTTATCAAGGCCCCCGCAAGAACGCCGATGGGTGCCCAGCCATGGCCCAAAGCCCCTTCCAGCACAATGATGAAGCTGGGCGTCAGATAGCTATAGGCCAGCACCTTGGGCGCTGGCAGCCGCGTTGCTGCATATTGCAGTAGCAGAAAGGTAATCAGCGTCATGACAACGGCGAGATAGATGACCATCACCCAGGCCAGCAGGGGCACGCTGGCGTAATCCAGCGCCAGCAATCTGGGTGCGCCGGGAACCATGATGAAGGCAAGCGTTGCAACCGCCGTCCAGAACATGAAAATCAGGGCCGGTTCATCTTCGTTGAACTTGCGCAACAGCGGCACATAAATCGCGTGGGCTGTGACGCCGACAAGATAGATCATTTCACCCTTGCCAAGATCAAAACTGAGCAGAGCGTGAATATCGCCTTGAAAAATAACCCAGATGGCCCCGATGGCGGCAATGCTGAGGCTGAGCAGCACACGCCCACGGGTGCGCTGGCGCATCAATATCCATCCGAAACCGGCACTCATCAACGGCATGATGGTGAAGATCGCGCCGGTTGCCACAGGTGCGGTAAATTGCAAGGCAATAAACATGCTGAGCATGTAGGTGGACATCAACGCGCCAACAATCAGAAACCGTCCCGGCCGTTTGGGCAACGCAAGGGGATAGCCTTTGATTTTGAAGCAGATCAATCCCGTGACCACCACGGTCACAATATAACGCAATGCAGTCAGAGCGATGGGGTCCATCACCCGGGTGGCAATGCCGCCAAAGGAAAAGGACGTGGCCAGCAGCAGGGCAAACAGCAGCACGGCCAGATGTGCTTTCAGCTTTTCGCGCCCGCGTGCGTGCAGGTTGTGGCGGTCAAGCGGGGAGGCGGTTGTGGGTGATGTCACGGCTGTCTTCTTTATGGCGGCGATTTTGATCTGTCGGGAATGGCGTTATACAGTTTTGTGTTCAGCCGGCGAGATTTTTCAACGTCTCCGTTTTGGTGCTGGCCAAAAGAGCAAACAGCGCATCATCGCTCATGGGTTTTGCCAGGGCATAGCCCTGCAAGATGTGACAGCCAAGATCACGCAGGATTTCGGCATGGTGCATGGTTTCCACACCCTCGGCGATAATGTCGATGCCAAGTGATTTGCCAATGTCAACAATAGAGCCGATCAACCGGCGCTGCGGCTTGCTGTCCAGAATGGGCAGGGTTAATTGCCGGTCGATTTTCAGACGGCGTGGCGACAGTTTCAGCAGGCTGAGAATGGAAGAATAGCCGGTGCCGAAATCATCGATTTCAATTTCAATGCCAAGGGATTTTATCTGGTTGATGGCCAGCGAGGCCGCCTCATCCTTGTCGTCAAAGGCAATGGATTCCAGCAGTTCGAATGCAAGGCCGCCCGCAGGCAAAGGCGTATGCTGAAGCCGTTCCAGCAAGCCATCGTCAAACAGCCGCTGCGCCGAGATGTTGACCGAGACATGCAACGCCTCAAAACCATGCTCTTGCCAGCGTCGGGCCGCTTTGAGGGTTTGCTCCAGAATGGTCTTGTCTATATCGGCCACCACATTCAGGCTTTGCGCGACGCTGAGGAAAGCCGCCGGTGCCAGCAGCCCCCGCTCTGGGTGCTGCCAGCGGGCCAAAGCTTCGACGCCGACGATTTTCAGCGTGTGGGCGTCAAATTGCGGCTGAAAATACGGAATGAACTCGTGCTGTTCCAGCGAGCGAAGAATGGCATCTGCCGTGCGCTTGGTGGCAAATGTTGCCTCTTTCAATGTATCGGTGAAAAACTCAAGCCGGTTCTTGCCGCGCCGTTTGGCCTCGTAGAGGGCAATATCGGCGTTGATCAGCGCCAGTTCCATACTGTCGAGGGTGGGAGGAATAAGAGCAATGCCAATGCTGGCTCCCACGCGACATTCCTGGCCTTCCCATGGAATTGGCTGGTTGATGGCGGCGATCAAGGCTTCGCCCATGGCTTTGGCTTTTTCCTCGGCTGTGCCCTGGCGGCCGTGGCAAACCACCACAAATTCATCGCCACCAATCCGGGCTGCGAAATCATCCTTGTCAGTCATGGCACTGATCTGGTTTGCCACATGGCGTAGCATGGTGTCGCCAGCGGCATGACCCAGCGTATCATTGATGTCCTTGAACCGATCAAGGTCAATATGCAGCACCGCGGTCATCTGTCCCGTCTGGTCAGGTTCGATTTTTGCCAGATGTCTGTCCAGGTAACGCCGATTGGCAAGCCCTGTCAGCGGGTCGTGCAGAGAGCTGTGCTCCATGGCAAGGCGCGCATCTTCCAGCGCAAGATTCTGTAATTCGAGGGCATTTTTGGCAGTTTGCAGATCTTCCTGCATTTTGACATCTGCTGTGACACTCCAGTTGACGCCGACGATTTTTTTGCGGAAATGCGCATCGCGGTAAACGGCACCAAAGGCCCGAAGATGTCGGATCTCGCCCGTTTCTGTCACGATCCTGAACTGGGTGGAGTAATCGGCGTTGGTCCGTATGGCATTGTCAAAATGCCTGGATGTCACCTCACGGTCGTCTGGATGCAACCTGCGTTTCCACTCGTCGACATCGGTCTCGGACATGCTGTCGTCCATACCATAAAGCTGGAGCATTCGCGTATCCCAATGGAGGCGGCCTGTGGCAATATCCACTTCCCAAACACCAATTTGCGATGCATCCAGAGCAATTTGCAGTCGTTGCGACAGGGTGCGCAATTCGCGCTTCTGCTCATTCAATTCGGCAATATTGGCCTGCCGTTCCTGCAACAGACGGGCGACCCATAAAATCGGAGCCAGAATCATGAAGGCGAGGAAAAACATCAGGATACGACGTTTTGATGCATTCTCTTCTGTCGGCAGCACCGTATCTTTCGGGCTTGCGGCCAGAACCCAGCTTTGTGCTCCGATGTTGACGGCCATGGTCAGAAAGGCATTTTGCATCAATCGCGCATCGCCGAAAATCGGCGTGCCGCGCGTGTCCGTCGTGTCATATAAGGCAATGGTGAGATCGAGCGCAGGATCATCAAGGCCGCTGTCTTTGAAAAGCCTGTCGACCTCTATGGTACCAACCAGAAGTCTGCGGGACATGGCCTTTGCCTGAAGCATGTCGCTGGTGACCGCAGAAGCTCCATCAATGTTCACAGGATAATAGATTCTGAGCCTGTTGCCGCCCAACGAGGGGCTATTGGGCCGGGCTACAACGAATGTATTGGTTTTCTCCGCCAGAGTTTCGGCCTTGATGTCCTCGGGATTGGTCGAGAACGGTTGCCCCAGCATGGATTGATTGGGAAAATACGGATAGATCATTGTTGCCATTTTGTGCTGGACAACGCTGATGTCATTCAGGCGCATCGGGCGTGAGAAAAGTCGTCGGCCAATATCAGAAAATCGGGTCTGATTCATGTTCGGCTCGGTTTCCATCACGGCCGCCAGACTTTGCAACAGCTTTATATCTGCTTTGATATTGCCTTCCAGTTGCGCGCGTATGGAGCTGAGCCTGTCTGCTATCGCAGCCCTGCGGTCTTCTGTCTGTGATTTTTCTGCTTGAGAATCAAAAATATAGATCGCAACAAACACAGCAATGCTGACAATAACGGTTGGCCAGTAGAATGTGGCATACCGATGGATAGTGTCAATGATGTTGGATCTTTGTCTGACGTCCATTATGCGCGCACTTTGTTCATGTAGACAATGACCCTACTACAGTATCGGGCAATTCAGGCCATGAAATATTTTAAAAACGTTGAATGTCCTCAAAATAAACAGATGCAGTTTCTGACGATACCCTCATACGTCCAACTGGCCACAGTCTGCGGCATGTCGATAGCCGTCAGACGGAACATGTTTGCGCCTCATGATTCTCTCTCAGCCCGATTCGATTGACGGCAAAAATGAGGCATATACATCATGTGCTACAGCGCCCGGGCCTCTTTGAAAAGAGGTCCGGGCGCTATGAATGCAAATATAGGCTGTTTATTCTGCTGCCTGCACCGCCATGGGGTTGTTGGGATGGGTGGTCCAGTTGGCGTAATGGGCATCAACCGGCTTGCCGGTGCGCAGGTCCAGCGTGCCGGGTTCCAATCCAACCATGGTGATGCAGTTTTCCACCGGACAGACATTGACGCACAGATTGCAGCCAACGCATTCGTCTTCCATCACCTCAAATTTGCGCAGGCCATCGACGATATTGGTGATAGCCTGATGGGATGTGTCCTCGCAGGCAATATGACAGCGACCACATTTGATGCAGGCATCCTGATCAATATGGGCTTTGGCAATATAGTTGAGATTGAGATATTGCCAATCGCTGACATTGGGCACGGCACGGCCGCAAATGTCGTCGAGAGTCTGGTGCCCCTTGGAATCCATCCAGTCGGACAGGCCGGAGATCATTTCCTCCACGATCTTGAAACCATAGGTCATGGCAGCCGTGCAGACCTGCACATTGCCAGCGCCCAGCGCCAGAAACTCAGCCGCATCGCGCCATGTGGTCACGCCACCAATACCGGAGATGGGCAGGCCATAGGTTTGCGGATCACGGGCAATTTCCGCCACCATGTTGAGGGCAATCGGCTTGACAGCAGGGCCGCAATAGCCGCCATGGCTGCCCTTGCCGCCCACGGTTGGCATGGGCGCGAAATTATCCAGATCAACCGAGACAATGGAATTGATGGTGTTGATCAGTGATACCGCATCGGTGCCGCCTGCTTTTGCGGCCCGCGCCGGGTTGCGAATATCGGTGATATTGGGCGTGAGCTTGGTAATCACCGGCATACGGGTGTATTGTTTGCACCAGCGCACCACCATTTCGATATATTCCGGCACCTGACCAACGGCGGCCCCCATGCCGCGCTCGGACATGCCGTGCGGACAGCCGAAGTTCAGCTCAATGCCATCGGCTCCGGTTTCTTCCACCAAAGGTAGAATGGCCTTCCACTCTGCCTCCTCACAGGGCACCATGATCGAGGCGATCAGGGCGCGGTCTGGCCAGTTCATCTTGACCTGCTTCATTTCCTGCAAATTGACCTGAAGCGGCCGGTCGGTGATCAGTTCGATATTGTTCAGACCCAGCAGGCGGCGGTCAGCCCCCCAGATGGCCCCGTAGCGCGGGCCGTTGACATTGACCACCGGCGGGCCTTCCGAGCCAAGGGTTTTCCAGACCACGCCGCCCCAGCCCGCCTTGAAGGCGCGCTCGACATTGTAAGCCTTATCGGTTGGCGGTGCCGAGGCCAGCCAGAAGGGGTTGGGAGATTTGATGCCCACGAAATTATTGCGAAGATCAGCCATGATCGTTTCCCTCTCAAGCCACAGCGGTTGTGCCCGCAGCGAGCACTGCGAGAGACAGGTTGATGCTTTCAGCCGCATCGCGGCCCATGGCGACGGCGGAAACCGTCAGGTCCTGACCACCAAAGGCGCAGTCGCCACCGGCCCAGACACCGGGAATGGAGGTGCGGCCCTCAGTGTCAATGGCAATCTTGCCGCCTTCCAGCTTCAGAGCATCCTGACCTTGCCCATCAAGCTTCTGGCCAATGGCCACCAGAACCTGATCCGCCTTGATCTCGGTGATGTGGCCTGAGCCCTTCATCATGCCGTTCTCAATGTGGGTATATTCAAAGCTGATGCCTGATACATGGCCGTGATGATGGGCCACTTCCTTGGGCTGGAGCCAGTGGCGAATATGAACGCCCTTGCTTGCTGCCAGATCCTGCTCAAAATCCGAGGCATTCATATGCTCTTTGCCACGGCGATAGCAGATGGTGACGTTTTCGGCCCCCAGCAGCTTGGCCTGAATGGCGGCATCAATCGCAGTCATGCCGCCACCAATCACCACAACATCGCGGCCCACCGGCACATCGGCCTTGTCGTTGGCTTCGCGCAAGTTGGCAATAAATTCAACGGCATCCATGACGCCATTGATCTGTGCGCCGGGAATGTTGAGCGTATTGACGTTGCCAAGCCCGGTGCCGAGGAACACGGCATCAAATGTTTCCTGAAGCTCAGTCAGCGTAAAATCACGGCCCAGCATCTGGCCGTTGATCACGTCAATATTGCCGATGGAGAGAATATAATCCACCTCGGCCTGGGCAAAGTCATTGGTGGTCTTGTAGGCGGCAATGCCATATTCGTTCAGGCCACCGGCCTTTTCGCGCACGTCGAAAATGGTGACAAAATGGCCGTGCATGGCAAGGCGATGGGCGCAGGCCAGACCCGCAGGTCCAGCCCCGACCACAGCAATGCGCTTGTTGGTCTCAGGCGCGGGCGTATAAAACTGACGGCCCTGCTCGATGGCAAGGTCGGTGGCATAGCGCTGCAAGCGGCCAATCTCCACCGGCTTCTCTTCGGCGGCGTTGCGCACACAGGCCTGTTCGCACAGGGTCTCAGTGGGACAGACGCGGGCGCACATGCCGCCCAGAATGTTCTGGTCGAAAATTGTCTTGGCCGATCCCGTTGCATTGCCAGTCGATATTTGCCGGATGAACATCGGAATATCGATGGCGGTGGGACAGGCCGTCATGCACGGCGCGTCATAACAGAAATAGCATCGGTCCGAGGCCACAAGGGCTTCGTGATGGCTCAGGCGCGGGTGCAGATCAGAGAAGTTTTTTGCATAATCGGCAGCGTCAAGCCGCCCGGCCTTGAGGCCCGGTTCCAGTCTTCGCATCGCAGTTCCCTCTTTTTTGTTCGAAGCGATTGCAAAAATGGTAACGCAGCTTAAAAATTTTATCAAACGGTAAAAAATAATTTTTCTGCAATGCCGCAATCATTTCAAGTATTTGAAATATAATAGAAATTTTTGATATTTGGCGTTTGGTGCGATTTTGCTATATGCGCGCATAAACATGACAAAAATAATCATCTATATACTTTACTATTTTAATCATGTTTTGTAAGGTGCAGCTCATCAGGATGGCTGACGCGCCTCCCACCTCAACAGGAGACGATTGCAAATGGCAAAGCACGGCATGGTCAAAAAGAAGAAAGCGGACAAGCGCGCGGTGATGGCAGCCCCAGTGGATGACAAGGGCAATCAGTCGGACATCAAGAGCTTTCTCTATGTTGGCGGGCGTGATTGTCAGGTGGCACACTTGCGCCAGATCGCTACCAATTTCGGTGCCGAGCTGATCCATCATGACGGCGGTTTGCGCGAGGCGGTGTCGCGCATTGATACCGTGCTTCCCTCGGTCGACTGTGTGTTCTGCCCGATTGACTGTATCAGCCATGATGCCTGTCTGCGGGTAAAGACTGGCTGCAAGAAATTTGGCAAGACGTTCATTCCGCTGCGCAATGGCTCGAAATCCAGCCTGGAGCGGGCCTTGCAGACATTGAATGAACGCTCTGACGCCAATCCGGGAAACAATAGCGCATGAGTGAAGTTTACGATAAAAGTTCGATGATTGAGTTGCACAAGCTGATGGATCAGCCCTGCGATGGGCTGGCAAGCGCCTTTTATGAGCGGATGCTGGATCGAACCATCGTGTCAGAGCATAGCGCCGAGATCATAAAACTGCCCGCCCTGCATGAGCGGCCAGTGTCACGCTCAGAGCATCTGGCCAATGGCTTGCGCCGAACGATGGACATGGCCGTTGTGATTGAGTTTCCAAGGCCGCAATGGCTGCGAAACGCTGATCGGCGCAAAAGCTGATCATGTCCTGATCCAGAACCACCCTCAAGAGCGCGGTTCTGAATAATCAGAGGTTATTCGCCAACAAATTTACCTTCAATGGCAAAGACGCGATTCGATCTGCGGCCTTCTGCAACGGGCTTGATCGCTTCCGATTGAATGCCAAAGACCCCAAAAGCAAAGCTTGTTTCAGCAATTCCGCCGCCGGTGACTGTCTCGACATTGTCAGCCGTTGCTACGGCGGTTACCACGAGATAGGGTTTGTTTTTAGGCAGGATCAATTTTTTGCAATCATCGGCGACGTTATTCAGGATCCAGTCCTCTGGTGAGACAGAACTCCCAGAGTAAACACGCTTGATAGAATAACTGGAAACCTTGATTTTTGTGTAGGGCTGAGACAATTCCTTGCCCAGTACGGTGACTTTAATTCTGACAGGAGAAAGCGAGTCCTCGACAATTTCGGTGCTGGGTACCCTGTCGCTGCGCATCTCTTTGATAGCGAGCTGTTGAGACGTATCGTGCTCACAAATCTGTTTGAAATAAAAGCCACCCGAGCCGTTTTTGACAGCTCGATAAATACCAGGAGTGCTGATATTGTTGCCCGTGAAGGGATCAACAGAAATAGCTTCTTCGCCAAGTACCTTTTTGGCAACAGATTTTTCGACCCGGAGTGTTACGGATTTCACCACCTCTGGCCGGTATTTTTGGGAGGTTGTATCACAGCCGGCCAAGAGTGAGGCAGCGGCTATAACAACGGAAGTCTTCACAACGAAGTTTTTCATTTTTTCCCCTCGGAAAGCTATTGCCCAATTTTCCGTTTGCGTAGCTCCATGAATACTATTGGCATTTTTGAATATGCACGTGTATTGCCTGACTTTACGAGAGTCTGTCAGGCTTAGATTGAACCAGACAGACTCTCGAGTTCTTTGTTTTCGTTTGTTTTTTGGGAAAACCGAATTCCACTTTTCCCTGACAGACTTTAATCTACGCGCTGATGAGTATAGGTGGAGGGGTGGGGAATATGCAACCTGTGGCGACATTTTTTTACAGCAGGCAGGCATTGACCGGGCATGGTCAAATCGTCTCTTCCGATACGGCTGACTGAGCAGGCTACTGGCCCAAAGACCCCATGCTCATGCCAAAGCACCAAGCGCCAGAAGCAGCCAGCCGATCATCAGCATCACGCCGCCGGTTGGGGCCGCCATGGGAAACAGGCTGTTGCCAGTATATTGCTTGTAGACCAGATCCCCACAAAACAGCAGCACGCCCAGAGCGATGACAAGGCCGGCGAGTGTTGCGGTTTTGACTTTCTCATGGGCGAGGTAAAGCGCCAGCACGGCAGGCGCATGGGCAAGGGCTATGCTGGAGGCCGGTGCCAGAAGATTGCTGGCACCTGTCACATGGGCGGCGGCGGCGGCCAGACCCACGCCGCAGGCCCCAAACAGGCCCGATAGGATCAGCAGGAGAGGGCGCAAACCTTGGAGGCGCATTGTTACTCTTCCTTGTTTTGCATGTGATGGGCCAGCTTTTCAATCGGTGCCCAGATGATGTCGCGCAGCTTTTCATGGGCAATGGTTTCATCCATGGCACGACGAAAGCATAGCAGCCATTCATCGCGCTCCTGCGGCCCGATCTCGGCAACAAAATGGCGGCGGCGTAGCATCGGATGGCCGCGTTTTTCCATGTAGACAGGCGGTCCACCAAGATAGCCGGTCAGATAATCATAAAATTTTTCTTCGCTGTCGGTCAGATCCGGTGGGTGAATGGCACGGCAGCGTGCGGCCTCCGGCAAGGTGTCCATCAGGTGATAGAAGCGTTGGCATAGCGCCTTTACCGTCGCATCGCCGCCAATCGCTTCGTAGAGTGTGATGGTTTGTCCGTCGCTCACGTCTTGCCCTCAATGATGTCTCTCCATATTGCGCTTTTGGCGTGCGCAATCAACAGGGCAGGGCAGGCTGTGGCAATCGGGCACAGCCTTTCGTATGACGTGTTATGCCGCAACGCTTCGGAAAAACTGTATGCTGGCGGCAACGGCTCCGGGAATTTCCGTGGTGTGATTTCCCTGGATCACATCTGATGTGATGATGACATTGTTGGCCTGGGCGCGTTTCAGCAGCAGATCAATGCCGTCATCAAAATGGGTTTCTTCGGATGCGTGCAGCAGCAGGGTCGGGCATTTGAAACTATGCGCGTAGCAGAGGGCACTGCGAACCTCAAATTCATGGGGTTTGCTGTCGTCAAAACGAATGTCGTCAGGATAACGGTCGAAGAAGCGAAAGGCGTTCGGATTGCCGGAGATCGGCACGCTGGCGCGAAACCGATGCGTGCTCATGGAGGACAGCATCGCCAGGGCACCGCCAACACTGTGGCCCGCCAGAAACACCCGTTTCGGGTCTACTCCGGGCAAATGGGACAGGCGCTCACCGGCCGCCAGCACGTCGTCGACTTCATCATAAAAACCGGAGAAAATACCCATCTGGCCATTTTCACCGCGTAAAGATGGCATCATCACCACATAGCCTGCATCCGCATAGGCCTGCATTGGCTCCCATTGGCCAGCGCCCATGGCATTGCCACCATGCAGGAACAGCACGGCGGGTTTCAGCTTTTTCTCACGTTTGTATCTGGAAACCCACGCAGCCATATTGAGCTGGCCGCCCCGGCCAGAGCGATAAAATATGCGGTCTGCACCACTGGGCGCATCCAATGGTTCATATTTATCCGGGGCAGGGCCTTTTTGCAGCAGGTGGGTGCGAAAATGCTCGCGCACTTTCATGTAATCATGATGCAGCAAGCGGGGCTGATCTGGCACGTCAAAAGCCTTCGCCATGGAAGGTAGCGCGCACGCCGCCGCTATCCCGGTCAAAACCGTTCTGCGTGTCAGTTTCATGACGTTACCACTGTCTGATCTCATTAAACCAACCAACCCCATATAATGATTGATTCTGAGTATTGCCCTTATCCTGCTGCCCAACCAAAACAACTTTTGTTGACCGCACACTTCCCGGCAAGACAGTGCAATCACCGTCGTGCGTTTGATAAACCCACGACGGTGTCAGGTCATGCCGCGCGGGCTTTGTCGTGTTGACGGCTTGTGTGGCCTGCTCCGGTCTCTGTGTCGGACAGTTTGAACTGGCCAATCAGCTCCACCAGCTTGTTGCTTTCCGACGCCAGTGTTGAGGCGGCGGCGCTGCTTTGCTCGACCATGGCGGCATTCTGCTGTGTGGTCTGGTCCATGCTGTTGACGGCGCTGTTAACCTCGCCCAAGCCTGTGGCCTGTTCACGGGCAGCGGTGGAAATGGCGACAATATGGTCGTTGACCTCGACAATCAGCGCGCTGATTGCCGTCAGCGCATTGCCGGTGTCGCTGACCAATTTTACGCCGCTGGCCACTTCTGTGGTGGAGTTCTGAATCAGATCCTTGATTTCCTTGGCGGCCTTGGCAGAGCGCTGGGCCAGTTCGCGCACTTCCTGCGCCACCACGGCAAAGCCGCGGCCTGCCTCGCCAGCGCGGGCGGCCTCTACCCCCGCGTTGAGCGCCAGCAAATTGGTCTGGAAGGCGATTTCGTCAATCACGCTGATAATATTGGAGATTTTCGAAGAGCTGTCCTCAATTCTGCTCATGGCATCCACCGCCTGCGCAACAACGCCGCCAGACGCTTCCGCATTGGCCTTGGCTTTGGCCGCAACAGTCCGCGCATCCTGTGCGCGCTGGGCTGAGGAATTGACGTTGGCGGTGACCTCATCAAGGGCTGCGGCTGTTTCTTCAAGGTTTGCGGCCTGTGATTCGGTTCGGCGCGACAGATCGTTGACGCCCTGGCTGATTTCGCGGGTGCCTTCGCTCATCACAAGGGTGCTGTTGGCGATCAGCCTGAATGTATCGCCGAGCTGAGAGACGGAGCGATTGAGATCATGGCGCAAAAACTCGAAATCGGGTGCAAAAGGTTTGGTCAGCTGGAAGGCGAAGTCACCGGAACACAGGCGTTTCAGACTGTCTCCCAGTTGGGAGACAGTCTCGACCCTTGCCGTCACATCTGTGGCAAATTTCACCACTTTGACGACTTTGCCATCCATGTCGAGGATGGGATTGTAGGAGGCGGCAATGATGACTGTGCGACCGTCCTTGGTGACGCGCTTGAATTCGGCGGCCTGATATTGACCTTGTGAAAGTTTTTTCCAGAAATCCCGATATTCTTCTGAAGCGGCATAGTCCCGCGTGACGAACATGCTGTGGTTTTTCCCACGGATTTCCTCCAGCCGATAACCCAGCGTGTTCAGGAAATTTTCATTGGCATTCATGATCTCGCCGGTCACCGTGAACTCTATGATCGCCTGAGAGCGGCTGATGGCGACCATCTGGGCGGCATAATCCATATTGAGCAGGCGCTCTTTGGCGTCGGCCCACTCCACAACAAAACCATAGGACTTGCCGGATTTGGTGAGGGGGGTCACCAGAAGATCGAAAATGCGCGAGCCAACTCTGATGGTGGCATTGTGGCGCTGTTTGAGTGCTGCCAGCATGGCGCGTTGATGGGAAGGGTTCTTGTGAAAGACGTCAATGTTGCTGCCAATCAGGGTTGATACGCTAAAGCGCGGCAGCTCTTTTTTCAGATCGCTTTCCGCTTCTTTCAGCAGCTCCATGACGGATGGATTCATATACGTGATGTTAAGATTCGCGTCGGCAACCATCAGATTGGCTTTGACGGCGTCCAGAGCCAGCAGCTTGCTCGTTGTCTTCGCACTTACAAGTCCATCGAAACCCATTCCCATGCTCCTCTGTTTTCGCTCCCGGCACCGGTACCGCGATGTATATGCGTCTTTTGCAATAAGTAGACAAAAAGTCCGAATAAAGTGCTAATTTAGTTTTTTGTATTTTTAGGGCATGTGCATTGAATGCGATCCTGCAAGTACCGACGTGCGCCCATAATTTGTGCAACTGCTTTTATTCTGCATTCTCGCATCGCGCGCACTTATGAGGTTATGCTTATATTTGCAGTAAGCGCCCAGTTTTTCAGCGACGGGCGATTGATTTTTGCCGTTTAAAATATTTTGATCGAATTGTGCACGCTTCTTGCATTGCTGAACACGTTGTATTCATATGGACAAAAATAAGGGGGATAGCGCCATTGGCATTTGATGAAATGATCAAGGCGGACGGCAGTCCGCGTGGGCCATATGACAAGTTTTTTGAGTGGTACTCCAGTCAGGATCCCAAGCATCTGATTGCGAAATCGCGGGATGCGGAAACCATTTTCAGAAAAACCGGCATTACATTTGCCGTTTACGGCCATGAGGATTCGTCTGAAAAACTGATCCCTTTCGATCTGATTCCGCGTATCATCTCGGCGCAGGAATGGCGCAAACTGGCGCAGGGCATTGAGCAGCGCGTGCTGGCGCTCAACGCCTTTCTCGATGACATTTATCACAAGCAGGAGATCATCAAGGCAGGCCGCATTCCCCGCGAGCTGATTGAAAAGAACGATGCCTTTCTGCCGGAAATGATCGGTTTTCGCCCGCCCGGTGGGGTCTACACCCACATTGTCGGCACCGATATTGTCCGCACGGGCGAGGGTGAGTTTTACGTGCTGGAAGACAATGCCCGGACGCCCTCTGGCGTCAGCTATATGCTGGAAAACCGCGAAACCATGATGCAGATGTTTCCTGAGCTGTTTCAGGCCAACAAAGTGCAGCGGGTGGAAGATTATCCCTATCTCTTGCGTCAATCTTTGGCATCATTGGCACCTCCGGGTTGCAAGGGCAAGCCGCGCGTGGCGGTGCTGACCCCCGGCATCTACAATTCCGCCTATTATGAGCACTCCTTCCTGGCCGACATGATGGGTGTGGAACTGGTGGAGGGCTCGGACCTGAGGGTGATTGACGGTAAGGTGAAAATGCGCACCACCCGCGGCTATGAGGCCATTGATGTGCTCTATCGCCGTGTTGATGATGATTATCTCGACCCGCTGACCTTCCGGCCAGACAGCGCCCTTGGCGTTCCGGGAATTATGGATGTCTATCGCGCCGGCAATATCACCATTGCCAATGCGCCAGGCACCGGCATTTCCGACGATAAGGCGATCTACTCCTATATGCCTGAAATCGTTGAGTTCTATACGGGCCGCAAAGCCATTCTGGAGAATGTGCCGACGTGGCGCTGTTCGGAGGCCGACAGCCTGAAATATGTGCTGGAGCATCTGGAAGAACTGGTGGTGAAAGAAGTGCATGGCTCCGGCGGCTACGGCATGTTGGTTGGCCCCACCGCTTCCAAAAAGGAGCGGGCGGTTTTTGCTGAAAAGCTGAAGATGCGCCCGAGCAATTACATTGCCCAGCCGACCCTGTCTCTCTCCACGGTGCCGATTCTGGTCAACAAGGGCATAGCACCCCGGCATGTGGACCTGCGTCCTTACGTGCTGGTGTCAGATAAAGTGCAGATCATTCCCGGTGGCTTGACCCGTGTGGCGCTCAAACAGGGATCGCTGGTGGTGAATTCCAGCCAGGGCGGCGGCACCAAGGATACGTGGGTACTGGAGGACTGATGGTTATGCTCGGAAGAACGGCAAACGGGCTCTACTGGATGTTCCGGTATATTGAGCGCGCAGAAAATATTGCCCGTCTGGTGGATGCAGGATTGCGGGTGTCTCTGACCCGCTCCGGTGCCACGGACGAGGACTGGGGTGGTGTGCTGCAAAGTGGCGATGTGCATGATATTTACATGGAAAAATACGCCAAAGTCACAGCCGCAGATGCAATTGATTTTCTGCTGCGCGACAAAAGCAATCCCTCCAGCGTGATGTCTTGCGTGGAGGCGGCGCGCAACAACGCGCGCATGGTGCGCACAGCTTTGACACGGGAAACCTGGGAAGCCACCAACGAATGCTGGATCGAGATGAAGCAGCTTTTGGCGCGGCGGCTGAAATCTGCCGACCTGCCGGAAACCATTGACACGGTGAAACGCAGGGCAGGGCTGATCCGTGGTGCCTTCCACGGCTCGATGTTGCGCAATGAGATCTACAATTTTGCCCGCATTGGCACATTTGTGGAGCGGGCGGATAACACCAGCCGTATTCTGGATGTGAAATATTACGTGCTGCTGCCTGCGGTGACGCAGGTCGGCTCGTCGCTGGACAATATCCAGTGGGAATCGATTCTGCGCTCGGTCTCGGCCCATCGGTCTTATCGCTGGGTTTATGATGGCGAATATCTGGCCTCCAATATCGCCGATTTTCTGATCCTGAACGGTCAGATGCCACGGTCTCTGGCCTATTCTTATGAAAAGATTGTCAGCAATCTGGGCTATATTGGCAAGGAATATGGCGAGCGTTTGCCCGCCCATAAAACGGCGGATGACATTCGTGCATCGCTGAATTCCACCAATATTGCCCAGATCATGGATCAGGGCCTGCACGAGTTTCTCGATAATTTCATTGCTCTCAACAACAAGCTGGGACAGGAAATTACCGAGGGCTACCGGTTCTACAGTTGAGGCGGGGCACATAAGAATGCGATTGAAAATCAACCATGTGACTGAATATACCTATGATGAGCCGGTGCAGTTTTCGCTGCAACGCTTAAGGCTGACGCCAATTGAGGGGCCGGGTCTCAAGGTTTTGTCCTGGAATATCGCCGTGGATGGGGCCAAGGTCGAGGCCGGTTTTAACGATCAGTTCGGTAATCATACCCATCTGGTCTCCTACGAGGGCGAAAGCCGTTCTGTGCGGATCGTGGCATCCGGCATGGTGGAAACAGAAGACCGTGCCGGGGTTTATGGCCCACACACCGGCTATGTGCCGCTCTGGCTTTTCCTGCGGGATACGCCGCGCACCAAGGCGGGCAAGCTGACCCGCGAGTTGGTGAAGGCTCTTGAGGGCGATACTGATCTGGCCAAAATGCATGATATGATGGGCAAGCTACACGCTCAGGTGCGTTATGAACCGGGCGTGACCAACACCGAAACCACCGCCGAGCAGGCACTGGAAGCGGGCACAGGTGTTTGTCAGGATCACGCCCATATTACCATCGCGGCTGCACGGCTGATGGGTTTTCCAGCCCGCTATGTCTCGGGCTATCTGATGATGGATGAGGTGGTGGAACAGGTTGCAACCCACGCCTGGGCCGAAATCAATCTTCCCGGTCTTGGCTGGGTGGGCTTTGATGCTGCCAACAATGTTTGCCCGGACGAGCGCTATGTGCGTTTGGCAACGGGGCTTTGCTATGCTGATGCCGCTCCGATTTCGGGGATGCGAATTGGCGTGGCGGGGGAGAAAATGTCTGTTGTGGTGACGGTGGCAGAACAGGGCCAAAGCCAGTCTCAAACGCAGTCATAGAACAGATGACAGAAAAGCGGTCCCGGTATTCTTAAAAACCGGGACTGCTTTTGCCTCAGAACCGTACATGCGACGAAGGCCCATAGAGATATGGAGTCGCACATCAGGCCCGGTTTCACGTTCAATCATGGAGTAGAAAATCGGCGGCCACCATCATCACGATAAGCGATTCCTCTTTGCGCAAAGATCGGTTAAGCTCTGTTGCAAATCAGGGCAAGCAGCATGTTGTTCGGGCAATCCATCTTTCAGTCTGTTGTTGAACGGCTTTCGCTTGAAGAGGCGGAAAAGGGCGATGAGGCTGATGCTGCGGTCAGCTATCGTGTTTCTGGCTTCAGTACAGGGTTTGTGCAGGATACCGGCCATGGGCAGCAGGCAGCGGTTGGCTGGGCGCAGAATCAATATCGTGATCTGATGGCAGATGAGGCCTTGCCAGAATCTGCCCCCGAAATCCCGGCCCATCTCAAGCGCTTGTCTGCGGCTGACATTGCAGATGATCTTGGGCTGGCTGAGACAGATGATGTGGCCATGCTGCACGCGAAGAGGCGGGCCTTTGCGATGAACAATCACCCTGATCGCGTTCACGCCTTTTTTGTTGAGGCGGCCCATATCCGTATGACCATTGCTAATCAATTGGTGGATGAGGCATTGCAAAACCGAGGTGCGAGCCGATAATGATCCAAAAAAATCCCGGCCTGAACATCAGGCCGGGATTGGTCATTTTGAGCAATTTCGATTTGATAACCCGCAATCAATCCGAGATTGATCGCAACATCTCAATCAGCTGATCTCTTTTTTCAGAGCCGCCCAGCCGTCCAATGAACTTTTCTTCGTGCTCGCGCCATTTTGGCATGAGCGACTGGAGAAAAGCGGTCCCCGCATCGGTGAGATGCAGATAATACACGCGGCGGTCAACATCTGACCTGCGCCGCTCAATCAGACCTTTTTGCTCAAGTCCATCGACAATGGCAACAAAATTGGCGCGCTGAATGGCGAGAGTGGCCGCAACATCGCTTTGCTTCATTCCAGAATTTCCGGCGATGACAGACAAAACGGAAAAATCCGCCTGCCGTATACCCTCATCACCCAGAACGTCCTGAAAATCCTGCAAAATAGCAAGCTGTGCGCGTCTCACGCGAAAGCCAAGAGACAGCTCCAGAACTGAATAATCGACAACCCCTTGCCGACCCGCAGCTCCGTCTGCGAAAATGTTTTGATTACTCATAGCCCCTTACTCAAAGCCTCCGGTTATCAATGCCTTGTCCCACAACGCGGCATGTGATGAATCTGAACTGACGAAGCGAATCTTACACGATCATCTTTACTCTTCTTAACACATTGACGCAAGATGATTCGTTGCGTGAATGGTTTTTGTTTGTAACTGTATAGCTGTAAAACAGCCCTGTCTGCAATCCGTATTTTCGGACTTGCTGAAAGGTAGAAATCTTCTGTGGCGAAATGCACATTCACCATTGAAGAGAGACAAGGACTAGGCTATGAACCGCTTCGCACACCAAGCGTGTGCCGCTGAACGCACCCGTAGCTCAGCTGGATAGAGTGTTGGATTCCGATTCCAAAGGTCACAGGTTCGAATCCTGTCGGGTGCGCCAAAAATTCCCAATAAAATCAAGCGTGTCAAATTTTTATCCATTTAAATTCAATAACTTACGTCTTCCGCTCTGGCTATTTGTTGCTAGGCTTCCCGTTTTTGCGTAACAAACTGCGTAACAATGTGTGAGACAATGGATTTCCATGGCGCGGAATAAATCAGCATCGGATCGCATCACTCAGCGGGATGGAATCTATTATTACGTTCGCCGCGTGCCGACCGCGTTGGCGCGTCTTGATGAGCGCGGTATCGTGCGGGTGAGTTTACGCACCGACAATTGGGCCGCCGCCGTGAATGCTGCCGTCGATGCTGAGCGTAATCTTGAGGCGTTATGGGCGGCACTGGCCAAAGGTGAAAGCCAATCGGCTTGGGATCGATACAAGGCCGCGATTAGCCGGGCGCAGCTTGAAGGCTTTGTCTATCGCTCTGCTGCTGAGTTGTATGATGCCCCTCTGGTCGATCTGGTCAATCAGGCAAAGGCCGTGGTTGGGCGTGGAGCCGATAAGAGTGCGCGTCGGGCGTTGCTGGGTGCTGAAGCGCCGCCTGCCATCACGCTGGCAACTCTGTTTGAAGCCTATGAGCGGGCCACTGTTCCGGGGCAGGTTCAAAAGCGTGATGACCAAAAGCGGCGGTGGAAGGTTGCCCGCGAACAGGCGTGGAAGGAATTCATTGACTGCGTTGGTGGTGACATTGAGTTCGCCGATCTTTCGCGCACACATTCGCGCCAATATCGCGATTGGCTTGCTGCCCGTGTTGTGGGTAGCCATATCACTCCTGAGACGGCCAATAAGCACATGATGCTGGTCAGCAGTATCGTCTCAACGATGGCAACGGAATATAGCCTTGACCTGCCAGCGCTGTTTTCAAAGCTCAAGATGCAATCAATCCGCAGCCGCCGACCGTCCTTTACCCGTGAACATGTCGAATCTGTTTTGTTGGGGACAGGGGCGTTGTCCGGGCTGAATACAGCGGCGCGGATGGCTGTTTATCTTGCTGTTGAGACCGGGATGGGCGCTGAGGAATTATGCTCCTTGCGCGAAGAGGATATTCGCCTCAATGGCCCCGTGCCACATGTGCGCCTAACGCCGCGCACTGGCGCAGCCCTTAAAACCGAATTTCGTGAACGGACGATTCCGCTGGTTGGTGTCTCGCTGCTGGCGGCAAGGCAGGTTCCAAAGGGTCTTGAGCGCTACTTTGACAAGGCGGCGTCAATGTCCACCGCGATTAACAAGTATCTGCGGGCAAACGCACTGTTACCCACGGATAAGCACAGCCTTTATTCGCTGCGCCATAGTTTCCAAGATCGTTTGAATGAGCAGAAGGCCCCGGAGCGGATGCAGGCCGATTTGATGGGCCATGCCTTTAGCCGTGAGACCTATGGCGATGGGCATCCGATTGCTCAAGTGCAGGAAGTTCTCGCAGCCATGGCCTACCGGTTCGACCCGGCTGCGATTGATTTGGGCTGACGTGCAACAAGCATCAGTGCGCGGCTTATTGTGTCGCGGCGGTTTTCGCGGGCGGTAATTTCATTGTCCAGCCGGTCAAAGAGCGGCGCATATGTTGCCGCTTCATCCATTTCACCTTCCGCCTCACAAGCAGCGATAGCCTCGGCCACGCCCTGCCTTGCCAGATAAAGGTCTTCCAAGCTGACGGCCATAGTTAAGCACCGCCCCGCTCTTTGGTTTCCTCGTTCAAGAGGTGTGCGGCGACTTTTGAGCCGCTCTGGCATGGCGCAGCGGCAATGATTTTATCATCCTCTACGGCAAAGATAGCGTTGCAGATAAATGTTGACCGCGTCTTGCCGTCAAAATCACCACGGCCAATATTATCCCTGCCGCATACAGGGCAGCGTGACAGGCTCCACAGCTTTTTGTTTTGAGCTAAGGTCATGCCTCACCTCCTTTTTCAGCAAAGCGGCGGTGCGCGTCGATTGCGATGTTGCTGATGTTGGCGGCTATAACGGTGGCCTTCTCAGCGGCGTCGGTTTGGCTGCCCGTATTGTGGAAAATCAGAGTGCCAAGGACGCTGGAAAGCGCATGAACAGCGGTTTCAGGGTTTTCATCTTCGACAAACTCCATGATCTGGTGCGCGAGTTCTTCAGCGTGTTCGCGGATTTGTTCGTTTGTCATGTGCGGCACTCCGGGAATCCATTGTGTTCGACGCCGTCCAGCAAGCGACCGGATTTGCGTTTACCAAGCTTCCGACACGCTTGTTCGGCCGTCGCCGTTCCATTTGCGACTGCGCGTTGATCTAACCCGGACCAAGGCAAGCCAGTCGGCATTAAATCAGATCCAAAAGCAGGGCCAAACTCGCCCCATTGCTTAAACAGGAGCGGCACGCCTGCGGCTGCGCATTGATCGCGCAACGATCTGGCCCAATCTGGATGCATGGGGCGGGCGTTTGGGCCGCTTTCGCCACCGACAACGACCCAATCCAGAGCGGGAAGGGCGCTAAATCCCAAAGGGTCAGCTTCCATTGGCTTGGTTGCAGCTTCGTCTGAAAACCATCCCATTGTTCCAGGTGAAAGCGCGTCTATCCAATACGGCCCAAAGCCTCCATTGGGTTGGTTTATTTGCCTCAAATCAATTGACCCCAACAATGGCTCGGCGCTGACCCACCTGACGGCGGCTCGCGTGTCGAGCAAAATCGGAATTCGCTCCTCTGCGCGGCGCTGATCCTCGACGGATACGCCAAGCCAGACGTTTGGCTGCGGCCAATTTGAAAGGTTAATTTCTATCCCTTTGGGATATTTTCTCGACGGGCTATGAGTAACCTTTAGAGGGTAATCAATGGCCATATTCATGGATAGAGCCATGCGTCCAGCTTTGGACGTGATGCGATAGTGAGTTTCGTGCCCCATCAAATATTCCCGCATCCGCTCCGGCCTCTTGGTCAAGACCTGAAACGTGTGCTGCGGTGCCAGCGCCATGACTGCAAAGATTTTTTCAATCCATTCATCCGGCACGGACTCATGAAACAGGTCGGCGTGGGCACACACAAAAACCATGCGCGGTTTTGACCATTGCAGGGGCTGTGTAAGCCATTGCTCGTTAAACCGCACCTGACCATTCCAGACCGGCCCGGCCTTGCTGGGCGTAGTCAGGCCTGCACGGCTTGGCTCGTTTTTCATGCGGGTGCCTGCCAGCTTCATGGCGTAGCAGTTGGTGCAGCCCGGAGAGATGACGGAGCAACCCGTGATCGGGTTCCATGTGGCGTCGGACCATTCGATTTTGGTTTTGTCAGCCATCACGCACCTGCCTTTTTTGGCTTGTTCTCATCTGGCAAAATCCCGAGTTTTCGCAGGTCGTAACCACCTGTAGATTTGAACGTGATTGATCCATCACGACTGCGTTTAATAGTAACGGTCTGATTTTTGGGCTTTTTTGCCATCACGCACCCGCCCGATCAAGCCGCTCTATTTCAGCCAGAATAAGCGCTCCAGCTTTAACGAGGTCGCGGCGGCGGTTGGTGGGTTTAAATGATGATGGATTCCATGGCCAATCGGTAGGAGGCATTCCGGGCGCGTGTATAGCGCGGGCATCGTCAGTCCGGGTTGAATGATTTGCGTAGGATGCTGCCGCCTTGGCTAAACTGCCATTTTTAATCTTATCATCCCAATCTGAGGTATAATTCCTCTCGCTGATCTGCCGGAGTCTTTCGGCTATCACGTCGCGGGCGGCGGTTGTGTCTTGTGCATTCATCGTCTCAGCCTCGCAGCTTATCGCTGGCCAACTCGCCAGCGGTGGTTAAGGTCAATGGATTTAAGCCGCCGCGATCTTTCACCAGTTCGTGGCCGATCAGGGCTTTGATGGTTCCGCTTGTGGCTTTGTGGTTTCCCACGCGCCAGCCGCGCCGTTCGCGTTTGCTAAATCGGTAAAACCGAATAGCGAGCAACGCTTGGCTCTGTGCCGTGGTCAGCGTTGCCTTGGGGTCAATCACGGCGGGGTTGCTGGCGAGTGGGATCATCTTGGCTTGTCCTTATGCAGCGCCTTCTGGCGCACCCTCGAACACTGGCAACCCTGTGGCGCTTTCAACGGTTTCCAGATCCTTCTTGACCTGATCGCGCAGCGCAATGTCTGGCCGGTAGAGCTGATAAGACCATTGGATGTCACCGCCACGCACACGATAGCGCAGTCGGGCAGGGATGCGCACAGGTGTGCCATCGACCCATGCCGCAACAGAGAGCATAAACAGGCCGGGAATGCTGATTGGCTGACCGTGGCGGTCGCTGTGGGTTTCTTCAAACACCAATGAGCGTTCGCCCGATGCCAGGCGAATATTCTGCTTCACCTTGCCGCCCACTGAAATTTCCAGATCGCGGGATAGCTCAATCAGATGCGACGGCTCTGCGAAGCGTTCCTTGAACAGGTCTTCGTAAAGCAGCCGCTCATCATCGTCGGCGCTTGCCAGCTCGGCGCAATGTTCTTCCAGCCATTCCGCGAATTCAGCCTGCTCGAACGGCTTTGCGTCCTTATCCAGCCACGCCTTCATTTCCGGGGTGATCGGGAAGGAATAGCGAATGCGGTGGTCTTTGTGACCTGCCACCTTGTCCGTGGTGTCGTAGTTGACCACGGCTGTCAGTTTCAGGTTGGGATAGGTGGTTGACGCGAACACTGCTGTTTCGGTGCCCGATGCATGACGCAAAAGCAAATCGATAAAGCTTTCCAGTGTCGTTGCAACGGCTTCGCCACTGCGGCGCTTTGGGCCTTGGCGATAAGCTTCAATCTGGGTTTTGAGATCGACGATCTTGCCGCTCTTGGCGTCAATTGCCAGCAAGACATTCTCTGGCAAGCCATCACCAAGGCCCTTGGTGTCAACGACCTGAAACGTGACGGCATTTGCAGCCTTTGCCATTTCGGCAATGCGTTCAATGCCGTCAGCGCCGTCTGGAATGATTGAGGTGGGGTTTAAGTTTGTTGCGTCCACGGTTTGCTCCTTTGCTGGTCCGTTCGGGAAACCGCAAGCACGGAGACTTGCGGAAACCGGAGCGGATCAAGCGCTGGCGCGGGTCGGGCGATTGGGGAACCTCTTGCCGTCAGCATGAGTGAAGCGCCACTCATCTACTTTGCGCTCCAGCTCTTCAATGCGCTGTTCGTCGAGGTCGTCGTAGTAAGTGTCGGCGAGACGGGCGACGAGGCGATGCAGTCGTTCTCCGGGGCGGAGACGATGCTCTTTCTGGAGATATTCGTCGCTGACTGGTTTCAGATTGTCGCTCATATCTAAAATCCTTAAGAGGGGGCTGGCTTGCGGGTTTCGGTGCGGATCAAGCTTTGAAATTTTGTGATGTCTCTCCATCCGTCACGCCAGTTTAAGAACCGAGTTACCTTGGGTTGACGTCCACCAATGCTTTGAGAGGATTACGCGCTGGCGCGGGTGGTGACGGCATTGGGGCCACCAAACATGTCGCGCTGGCGCGGGTGTTCGGTGCTGATTTCCGAATCGTCCGTGAGGAAGAACACTGTTGAGCGGCGTGGCTGCTTCGGTGTCTTGGTGGAAATGTCAGCGTCAAACTCGATGCGACCGTCTTGAACGGTAAAGTCGAGCTTGAGCGTCACACTGCCCTTGGCCTTGGCTTTCGGGTTATCACCAATCAGGTCTTGCAGTTTGACGATGGTGTCTTTGATGTTCTCGGCAAAATCCTTGTGGAGTTGGCCCTGTTCAAGGGAGCCAATAAGAGTGCCGGGGTCACGAATAATTGCCATGATGTGCCTCGTTAGATGGGCAAAGGTTTCTGGGCGGGCGCGGTTTTGGCGGGCTTTTGCGGCCTTGGCTGCGCGGTTTTTTCTGCAGTCGGCATCCAACGGTCGATGCGACGGCAGAATTCGTCGGCGGCGTCGGGCCATGTCCAAACAGACAAGCGGCCTGTGAGCCGGATGGGTAAAATATCGGCCTGCCGGTGGCGATTGCGGCCAAACAGATGCCGCAACTCGGTTTCCTCCATGCGCTTATCCATGAGCGCAATGGCATCGGCGGCGGGGCCAACAGGCAGTCGCAAGCCAGCGCTGGCAAAAATGGCTGCTGTCAGCCGCTTTTGCAGCCGGGGCAGGTCGTAGGTGGTGGAAATCAACCGTCCTAGCGGGGCAGATACCGGGCCGGTGTAAGCCTGCCATGCTTCGTGCAGCAGATATTGTGCTGCCAGCGTGACGTTTCCGGTTTCGCGGAAAATGGCATCGGCACCAATCACGCAGCGTTGCGCCAGCGAATAAGTGCCAGAGCGCACATGACCTGCATGGCACGCCTGCCGCGCCAAAGCCTCGGCCACATCCACCCGCAGATTCACGTCGCGGGGCTTTGGATTGGTCAGATCAAATGTGATGCCCGTGCCTGTCAGCGCTTTTGCGTCAAGTTGCATCTTTGCTCCGTCACTGTTTGTTTATGGCGCACAAATCCATTGCGGCTGGTGGGGCCAGCCGTTGAAAAGTTGCAATAAACATGGTTTGTATTCGGTCTGGTTGTGCGGCCTCAAAGCCGGGGGCTGCTATGAAATCAGACGCTTATCAGCGATACCGCGCAACTCTGATTGTCTGCGCAAAACATTCCAAGGAGGGTGGGGCTAAGCAACAACCAGATAACGAGGCTTAAATTCAGCGTAGCCGGAAAACAGATCGCCTGAAGACAGATCGCCGGTTTTGAGCAAGCCATGACGGTGAAAATAGCCACCATTGCCCCACAACCTTTCGTTCTCCCGTAAACCCGAAAACATTTGAGAATCATCATGACTGACAACACCACCGCCATTCTCAGCAGCCTCATTGCCCGTCAAACCGCCATGGAGGTCATTCTGACAAACTTCATGGTCGGCATGTCCCGTCGGCTGGATACCGACTCCAGACTGATCAATCAGGTGATGATTGCCTCTGAAGACATGCTGCTTGCCGCCAAGCGAAAAGCCAGCCCGCAAGATGCCGACATTGCGGCGGAAACGCTCGCTTATTTTCAGGATTATTCCGCCCGATTGATCGTGGCGATGACCCCGAAAGGCACTGAAAACTGACGTCATATCAAAATCCTCATTTTACGGTTTCTTCCTCGTGGTGAGCGATTCATAAATAACAAGGTACATATACCGCGTCAATCCACAAAGTGGTATTTATACCGCTTGTTGAGCGTCTTTTTCTATTCTACCGGTTAGTGTGGGGCGGAATTTCAGAGTTGTATTCATTTTTGAGTGCTGGGAAGCCCTGTGACGCTGGGCTGGATATTGTGTATTGGTTGGGGGCACAGAATGAAATATGGCATAGATAGCGCCACCATGGTTGATGTGGCGCGTGTATTCTTGGATAAAGAGAACCCAAGGCATGAGCCCTTTGAGGATCAAGACGAAGCAATTTCTTACCTATGTGAACATGAGTATGTTCTTCCAATCGCTAGAGACATAGCGGAGCATGGTTTAAATCCTCTTGAACTGTTTGCTCTTTTGCGAGGCGCGAATAGTACGTTTATCGCTGCGGAGGGCAATCGTAGGCTGTGCGCAATTAAGCTTCTAAATGACCCAGACTTAGCACCCGCTAATCTTCGCAATGAGTTTGTTAAAGCAGCGAAGGATTGGAAGGAAGTAACTGAAATATTTGCTGTCGTTTTCAAAGATCGCAATGAAGTTCGACTTTGGTTGGATAGAATACACGCCGGTCACCTTGATGGGCGTGGGCGACGGCAGTGGAAAGCCGAGCAGAAAGCTCGTAATAGTGGCTATACAAAAAATAGCTTGGCATTGGCGATCTTGGATTCTGCGCAGCGACGGTCCTTAATTTCGGATGAAGGGCGTGAAGGTAGGCTTTCTACCGTTCAAAGATATGTAGGTAATCCGATCTTCAGGGACGCGCTAGGTCTTGAATCTGGGGTGGACGGTGAACCCACAACGGACCTATCTGAAAACGACTTCTCAAAGCTGTTTAGACAGTTCATTAAAGACGTGGCGGAGAAGAAGATCACAACACGCGACAATGCCGAGAAGATCAAAGCATATTCTCATAGCCTTCGAAGCATAGAAAACCTTGACGGGTTGCGTGTAGATCGTAGCAGCATCGAACCTCAAAAGACAAAGGCGTCATCATCCCAGCTCAATAAACCAGTAAAGCCAGCGCATCCAACCAAGATTGCTCCAAGTGACGAGTTGCAAGCAGCTTTGAAAGAAATTCCAAGCTATAAGTTAGAACAGCTATATTTTTCCATCTGTTCTCTAAGTCTTAGTAGTCATACGCCTCTTCTTACGATTGGTGCTTGGTCCTTTCTTGAGACACTCACAGCTATATGCGGGCGAAATCCAGCAACTGATTTCTACTCACACCTCTCTGGACAAAATTTGGAGAGCCTCGGCTTAGGCGCAAAGAGGGAAACAGCATCGATACGTGAGGCCGTGAAGCGTATCGCAGAGCTTGGCAATTCGACAAAGCACAATAAAACTTCTGGCTCATTCAATGGAGTTCAGCTCTCTAATGATTTCGAAACAATGGAAAAAATGCTCGTCGCCTTGGCAAAAAGTGCCAAAGGAAAAACTTCATGAAGAAAGCTCTGGCCGTCAAATGTCTCCACTGCTAAAAGTTCTTTAGGCGTACTGGTTTAAGGGACTTTCATATGTCAAGAACATGCTCACCTCTGCGTTATCCTGGAGGGAAATCTTGTTTGAAACCGATCTTGAGTAAGATTTTCAAAGCGAATAAATTGCAACAATATCATTACGCAGAACCGTATGCAGGCGGCTGTGGTCTTGCGCTTTCACTTCTTTTTAGCGGTTATGTCAGCGACATTCACGTAAATGACATCGATCCGTCGATATGGAGTTTTTGGTATTCGGTTCTTAACCACACAGAAGAGTTGGTCCGTTTGGTCGAATTTACTGATGTTTCGGTCCAAGAATGGCATAGACAGAAAGCAATCCAGATTGTGGAGGATCTCGGAGATCCGTTAGCATTGGGATTTTCTGCTTTCTTTCTAAATCGAACTAATCGTTCGGGTATAATAACTGGTGCTGGCGTAATTGGGGGCCTTCAGCAAGTTGGAAATTACAAAATTGATTGCCGTTTCAATAAGGATGATTTGATCCGACGTATTCGTAGGATTAGCAAATATCGCTCTCGGATTCATCTTACTCGAAAAGATGCTGTTGAATTTATGGGCCAAAGCCAATCGATGTCAGAAGATACGTTTTTTTGCATCGACCCACCTTATTTTAATAAAGGTTCCAGCCTGTATACTAGTTTTTACGTACCGGATGATCATGAGGTTGTTGCTGGCGCGGTGATGAAACTAACTCATCCTTGGGTAGTGACATATGATAATGCCGAACAGATTCGCGCACTTTATCGCCAGCGTCGTCAATTTATATTTGATATTAACTATTCGGTGCAGACTAAGCGAGTAGGAACGGAATTGTTGATTGCGTCAAAAGGGCTACGACTACCTTCCGAAATAACAGAGCGACAAGTGAATCGTGTTCAATATAGAGTTGCATAATTTATGAAATTGCAAACATCACTTAGTTGGCATCCGTATATTTGAAATTTATTATTAGCTGGAAATATCATTTTCGTGCTATGTGGCCGCAAATTCTCCCAATAATCAATAATCTAGATAATTCAACTTCGAACGTCTCTAGGGCGGGGTTGTCGGAGATGATTTTAACTGTTGTTGGATTGCTGAAAGGTATCCGCTGAAGCCGTTTGATTTGTGGTTCTGAATAGCCGTCACTGATGGCAAACACCGTGTCTGCAACAAGTTGATTTTGCGAAAGGTCGACCAAAACTCTATCCCCGGGCATGTAGGTGGGTTGCATGCTGTCACCAATCACCTCGAGGATGATGGTTTGATTCGGCTGGGCTTTCGCTTCATTTCGTAAGTAGTTGGTTGGTATCAACCATTCAGCCACCACGGCATGGGCAGATGCGGCTGAGTTCCCAAGAGGCAGGTTTATTATCGCGCCAATCGCTCCCTCGCCAGCGCCTAGTTTTGCGTCAAGTTCGGGTATCGCGCCGGGTGTCCGTGGTCGCCAATCGTCTCTTGAAAACCCATTTTCCTCACAGTCCATGCTGTCATGTTCCTGTTCGTCGGGGTCGAAGGTGCCCACCAAGGGTTTGGACGCATTTCCAGTTTCTATGTCGGACTTTCCGAGCAACCATTCTGCTGTTGTTTCTAATACGGGTGCCAACGCCTCAATTGAGTCAAGCCTTGGCAGGACATTTTTGTCGGCTCTGGACCAGTTCCTAATCATTCCCGGTTTTCCAAATGCTTTGATCTCGGCAGCGTTGCGCGTCATGTCCAGCACCTTGAGGCGTTGTTCAATGCGTTCAACCAGTCCGTGGCGGAAATTTTCGGTGTTTTGTTTCATGCCGGTATCTTTACCGTAACTACCGCACCATAAAAGCGGTACATGGACCGTTGACATATCGGTACATATACCGCATATTTTGCGTATGCAGACACTAACATCACTTCTCACCCTTGTTGACGCTTATTGCCAAGCCTCCGGCCTCGCCGAAGCGACGGTTTCCTCGCGTCTTTTTAATGACGGAAAGCGCTTGGGTGAGGTTCGCCGTGGTGCTGACATTGGTGTTCAGCGCGTTGAACGTGCCGTGCGCTGGCTTCATGAGCATTGGCCCGATGGGTTTCCGTGGCCCAATGGCATTTCTACACCAGACGATTGGGCACAATCGGAATTCTGCCGAGGCTCTCCTCCCACCTCGGCAGAAGCCGGGGCTTCGGAATCGTGAACGCGTTCGTGCTGTTCCTCCGAAGCCCCAGCCTCTTTGGCTTGTTTGGCGCAGGCAATCAGGGCTGCGCGGTAGCGTTCATAAGCGTTTGAATTCATAGCGGCCCCCCGGTTTTGAGGCCGCAATCTGCCACCCAGCACCACCTGCCGATAGGCAAAAGTTTCGAGGCTTTTTGCATGACCATGCCGCTTCCCGATTATACCGAATGGGTCAAAACGCTGACGCGGGCGCTGGTTGAGCAATGTGCGGCTCCCGGCCAGACAGGGCAGGAAAGGGCGGCGGCGCTTTTGGGGCGCGACCGTGGCACCATCTCGCGGTGGTGTTCCAGCACGCCGGAAAATGTCCGGCACATCATGCCGCTGCCAATGTTGATGCAGTTGGAACACATTACCCAGTGCCCCATTTTGGCCGATGCGCTGGCATCCATTACCTATCATAGCCTGTCAAACGATGTGCCAAGTGTTGCCCATGACAAGCGTTTGCTGTCGGGCTTCGTCAATGGCATGGCCGTGCTTGGCCATCTTTCGCAGGAATGGGCAGGAGCGGCGGCAGATGCGCGGTTTACGCCCGCTGAGCGCCGCCACCTGGCCGAAAAATTGACCGCAACGGCACGGGTTTTAACCGCCGAGGTCGCCAGCCTGACAGTCTCGGAGGGTGAGGCGTGATTGTGGAGCGGCGTATGTTTGTTCGCGGCTCCCGCCGTTTTGAGGTGGTGATTATCCGCATCCGCCCACTTCGCCGCGCCCGCGTGGCCCGCGCCATGCTCTGGGCAGGCCTGCCACGCCACAGCGTGCGCGTTGCTTTGCGCGTGTCTGATGTCGAGCTTGATCGCTTGTTGCAAGGATTGGCGCGGGGTTCGGTTTGGAACGTTGCGGAACAGCGGATGTTTCAGGAGGCGGCTGAATGACGGCGTTGACCCTCTCCGAATCCTGCACAATCTGGCAAGGCGATTGCCTTGATCTTTGGGCGGCTGTGCTGGATTGCGGCAAGGCCGATCACATCATTTCGGACCCGCCCTATGAAGCCATTATTCATGCGGCCAAAAAGGTTGATGCGGCCCGCACTCTGCGGGTGGATGGTGGCGCTGAACTGAAATCGCTTGATTTTGACGGCATTGATCCGATCCGGGATCGTGTGGCGGGGCTTATCGCGCAAACATGCACCGGCTGGTCATTGGTGTTTTGTTCGCCTGAAGGTGTGGGCCGCTGGGCTGATGCATTCAATGCTACGCCTGCACGTTACAAGCGGGCTTGTGTCTGGGTAAAGCCGGATTCGACACCACAGTTAAACGGGCAAGGCCCGGCTATGGGTGCTGAAAATTTCGTGGCGGTCTGGTGTGGATCTGGTTTTAGCCGTTGGAATGGTGGCGGCAAGCGTGGTGTTTACACATACCCAACCAACCCGCGTGACCGCGACGGTCGCCACCCAACCGAAAAGCCGTTGCGGTTGATGGCACAATTGATTGCCGATTTCACGCAAGCGGGTGATCTCGTTTTTGATCCGTTTATGGGGTCCGGTTCCACAGGCGTTGCGGCGCTTAAGATGGGCCGCCGTTTTGTCGGCATCGAAAAGGATGCGGCCTATTTCGCCGTTGCTGCGGATCGGCTGCGGCGCGTGCTGGCTGAGCCGGGTTTTGACCTTGGTATTCCCGCACCACGTAAAACCGTGTTGCAAGATCGGATGGAGTTTTAGATGGCTCAAAATACAGCAATTTTGCAATCCAGCCGCGCCATGTCGCCGCCTTTGACCGTGTGCCAAGCCAAGGCTGCACTGGTTTTGTGGCACTCTGGTCACTTTGACAGCTTTGATATTGCCGCAGTTTTGCACGTTCGGGAAGATTCTGTGTGCCGTACCGTTCAGGCTGCCCGTGATTTGCAGAGAGGGGCAGCATCATGAGCGCCGCCATCTTGCTCTACGTTGTCACCGATGATGCCAAGCGTTCGTGCCGTGGTCTGTTTGGCTTTCCGCTGTCTTGCGCGGTCCACGAAGCGCCGTGGGTTTCCATTATCGATGATTGCCTGTTGCTTGCAGCCATACCAACCGGGGCGGCTGTGATTTCGCTTTGGCATGGTGCCGGGTCGCCTATTGAGGCGATGTGGCGTGAGGAACGTTTAAGCCGCGCTTTCAATGATGATTATGCCGTCCATGTGGCGCGGATCAAGGATTGGCTGGCCCGACGCGCTGCCCGCGAAGCGCAATTGATTGCTGAATATGTGGCCGAAAAGCGCGATGTGGTTTGCGCACCCGTCGTCACGCCACCGGCACCACCCGAAACACCGAAACCATTGGAGGTCATGTGGCGATGAGCACAATCATTGATCTTTTCGTTGCTGATGCCCGCGCCGTGTCCTTTGCCGATGCGTGTGACAGGCTGAAGGTGCCAAAGCCCAAAAAAGGCAAGCCAGAGCATGAAGGCCCGTGCCCACGCTGCGGTGGCAATGATCGTTTTGCGGTCAATCGCGGCAAGGGTGTGTGGAATTGCCGGGGCTGCGGCGCTGGCGGGCGGGATGGCATTGGGCTTGCGGCTCATATGCACCAGCTGGACCTTGGGCGGCGGGCGGAATTTTTGGAGGCTTGCTCCATCGCTCTCGATCAGGCGATTCCCAAAGAGGACGAGTGCGAAACCGATGAGGAAAAAGCGGCACGTGAAGCGCGTATTGCAGCATCAAAAGCCAAGGCTGAGGCGGATCGGCTGGAAAACCAGCGCAAGCAGAATGATTTTCGCCAGCTCGAAATCAATCGGGCGCGTGGTCTTTGGCTCAATGCTGTTGATTGCCGTCTTGATAATCCAGTGGCTCAAACCGGAAAGCATTTGATTTCGGCTTATGTCAAAGCCAGAACGGGGTTTGAGCCGCTGGAAAGCGTGTTTCAGAATATCCGGTTTATTCCGTCTGCCACCTATTGGCATGGCACCGATGAGATGGGCAGGCCGTTTCCGCTGTATGTTGGCCCTGCATTGGTTGCGCCGTTTGTCGATCGGGATCACCATATCGTCGGTAGCCAAACGATATGGATTGACCTTGATGTTGTGCCAAAGCGTCGGCCCATGCTGTTTGGCGTCACCAAGGTCGGGCGCGAAGCTGGATTTGGTGAGCGGTCGCAGGGTAAGCAGACCGGCATCAAGCCCGAATGGATTGAAGCGGGGTTTTACGAGCCGTTGTCTTCCAAGAAAATGCGCGGGGCCAAAAAGGGCGGCGTCATGCCCATTGCTGGCAACCCGTATTCAGCCCGCTGGATGGGTGGCGAGGGAATTGAAACCACCTGGGCGATTGCTGCACCGGATGGCTGCCGCGACGATACGTTTTATTTCGCCGCCGGCGACATCGGCAACATGGCAGGCCCTGCCGATCCGAAATCCGCCTTCGACCACACGACACTTCGCAAGGAAGATAGTGCAGGGCGGTTGCGCAAAGTGAAGGTGCAGGGGCCGATTCCGAAACCAGACAGTGAAGGCGAGGCCATCTGGATTCCCGATCATGTGATTGATCTCATTCTGCTGGCCGATGGCGATAGTGAGCCGGTGGCTACCGCCTCGGCCATGGCGCGGGCTGTGGCGCGGCATGGTCGGGAAGGGCGTGAGGTTATGCCTTTGTGGCCACCGGAAGGAACTGATTTTGCTGACGCAATCGCGTCTGTTTTGGAGGGTGCGGCTTATGCTTAAGCCAAGATTTTGGGCCTTTATGGTCCCATTTTTTGCAGGCTCTTTTTCCAATGGTTTCAAGGTTTCTTGGTTTGGATTTTGGCCCGCCGTCATGATTGTTCTGGGCTTTGTGCTGCTTGCTTCTCTTCTGTTTAATTTCATTCTTGACCGCTTCTGGACCCCGAAATGACCAATACCCACACCCCAAACATACCGGACGCGGTGGCCAAAATTCTGGCGCAAGCGCAAGCGCAGCGTGCCGGATATGGTCAAAACCCCGGAACCCCTGAAGGGCCTTCGGGCGAGGCCGTGGCCGCACTATCCGCTGATATTGATGCTGATCCTGCCGTGGTTGAGTTTTGCTCGGAACTGGACCATTCGGACACTGACAATGGCAAGCGCCTGAAACTGCATTTTGGCGATGATCTGCTGGTGATTGCGCAGGAAAAGGCCAAACAGCCCACCTATGCGGTCTGGACCGGCCACCATTGGGATGTTGCCAATGGTGGGCCGAAGGCCAAAGCCATCGGCCAAAGGCTGGGCGACCGCATTGCTGCTGAAGCGCTGTTCATCAAGCCGAATTCTTATGAACAGATGATCATTGAACAGGCAGAAGAGGCGCGCAAAACGCCGGAAAACGAACGCGGGCCGCTGGAACGCAAACTGGTGGCTGAGGCCGATAAAGTGCTGGACGCCCATGGCAAGCGCGTGAAACGGCGGCTTGACCATGCTGTGACTTCGAAAAACGTGGCAAAAATCAACGCCATGCTGGAATGCCTCGCGCCGCATATCATGCGAAGGCCAGACGATTTCAACGCCGACAAGTGGATGGTAGCGGTGGAAAACGCCACGCTGCGGTTTGAACGCACCATGACACGAAAGCGCAACCCGCGCTTTGTCAGCCTTGCGGAAAGCCCGGATGCGCCGGAATTCGTTGATGTCTGCACAGCCTCAAAATTGAAGGTCATTGAAGGCCATCGCCGCCAAGACCTGATCACCAGCATCGTGCCTGTAAAGTACAATCCAAAGGCCAAATGCCCGCAATGGGATGCGTTCATTCGCAGCAAGATTCCCGATCTTGCCGTTCAACGGCTGGTGCAGGTCAGCTCTGGCCTCGGCCTGTTGGGGATCACGGTGCAATATATGTTTTTCCACTATGGCAACGGTGCCAACGGCAAATCGGTCTACATGGAAACACTGTGCCGATTGATGGGCGAGGCGTCTGTCACCTTGCCGTCTACGTCCATCATCGGCGAGGGCGGATCATCGGGCAGTGCCAGCCCGGATCTGGCCCGGCTCTATGGCAAGCGCCTGTTGCGCGTCAAGGAGTTGCCGGAAGGCGAGGACTTGCGCGAAAACCTTGTCAAGGAACTGACAGGCGGCGAGACGGTGACGGCGCGTGACCTGTTTTCGGGTTATATGGACTTTGAGCCGAAATACATCGTCATGATGAGCGGCAACGGCTATCCGCGCATTACTGGTACAGATGAAGGCATATGGCGGCGCATGGCCGTGGTGCATTGGCCCATCCAGATTGCCAAGGAAGACAGGCGCGAATTTCAGGATGTTGTTGCATCGTTTGAGCCGGAATATCCCGGCATTCTCAACTGGTTGCTGGATGGCGTTCGTATCTATCTTGAAGAAGGTTTGGTGATACCAGATGCCGTTGCCAAGGCCACACAGGCCTATCGTGACGACATGGACCGCACGGCGGCTTTCGTAGCCCGCTGCATTTCCAAGGATGCCAACGCGCCGCCCGTGGAAGGCAAGGTGCTGTATCAGGCCTATTGTGACTTCACCATCGACCAAGGCGGCAAGCCCATGAACAACACGGCCTTTGGCCGCGACATGGGCAAGAAATTCGAAAAGGATCGAACGTCCGGTGTCGTGCTCTATCGCGGCATACGGTTGATCAATCTGCCAGACAGGCAAAGCAATCACGCGCCGCCGCCCGGTCGTTTTGCCAGTGATGAGCCATTCCCGGAGAATTTCTGATGCCCCGCAACCCCGGAACCCCTTTCAGGGCTGTGGCAGGCCTCCTGAACCCTCCATTTCCGCCTGACAGTCCTGATAGTTTGATTGACAGTTCAACGGATAGTTTGAGGCGGAAAACGTCAATGAAAACAAAGACGGCTGACAGTTCGGATAGTTTTTGCACCTCTATATGTAGAGGATTTGGGGAGGTCGGGAGAAGCTTATATGTAAGGCGAAAATAACTATCCGAACTATCTAAGTATATGAATTTTAATATCAAAACTATCCGTAAACTATCAGAAAACTATCTGGTAACTGTCAGAAAAGGAAAAACCAATGATTACCATGTCCATTGAAGAGTTGTTGGTTTGGGCCTACCGGGATCAGCGGGCCGATAAATTGGCTGGTGGGGCAAATGGCTTAGGCCCTAGCACTTCGTCTTTCAGTGCTACCCTTGCAAATTTCATGGCGTTGGGAACCACGGTTGACACTGGCATGGTTACGACTGAGGTCAGCGAATATTGGGATCTGCGCACGATTGACGGCAGCGTCATGGCGCTTGATAATTTCTGGATCGAATGGCGCGACGGTGATGTGCTTTTATGGGATTTGGCTTCGCTCAAACAGGCGGGCCTCACGGTCGTTAACGGGCAGGGCGGCGTTTGCCTGATGCCGGTTCTCAATCCTGATCTGGCCACGCCTATCCATGTGACGACGGTAGCAACATCGGTCACGATTATCCTTCATGCCCGCGAGGCAATCCAGCCGGAATATCATCCCGGCTGGACAATGGGTCGCGGACGCCGGGCGACAACCGCCACCAAGGGCTTTTATGGTCGTAGCGACGCAGGGCGCGAATTGGAAATCCGCGATGTTGAGCGTGACCGGATGGAATATCACCTGTGGAGGGCGGCGCTGGACCTGTTGCGAGAAAACCTGATTGGTAAACTGCACACGGTGTCCCTTGATGCGCGTTTGCCACCTGCTTCGCCATGGCTAACCCCTCGGAAAGTGATCAAAAGCGACCTTCGCGCCATAAATTCAAACGCATGTAAATCATTGAAGAGAAAGCGGAAAAAATTAAATTTGACATAAGTGGGCTTGACCTTTAACTCCTAAACCATACTGATTTGTGTCTGCAACCCGCCCTTACACGGCGGGTTTTTTGTTGCCCTCTGTGTAGGCCTTCGTTGATTTTGATCTGGCTTGATACCAACGTGGCGCGGTGGATTGAAGTTTTACAAGGCCGCGTCACACGACCAACCACATCGGACCACCCCTCAACACCCTCCCCATCACCCCCCGTCACGGGTCCTTCCCCGACACCCCCCGCGTGCGGGCCGGGACGACCCCGCGAGTTTGGTAGTGACGGGGGGTGAAAAGCTGACCTGACAACCCTGACTGACAAGTGTTTGCCCTGACAAGGCTTGCCTGACAAGGATTACCATGACGGACCTTTTGAGTGGCGGCGGTTCGCAAGATTTGGGTCATTGGGTGACGGTGGCAAAGCTTGCGCAGATCAAGGGCATTTCACGGCAATCGGCCTCGGAAAAAGTGGCGCGGCTTGAGCGCGAGGGCCGTTTGCAGACGCGACGTGACGGTCGTAACCGGCTGGTTGAGCTGGCAACCTATGATCGGATCGTCGGGCAGGTTGGCGATGCTGCCCGCGAGATTGGGGCGGAAAGCAAGCGTGTTGTTGATGTCCCGCCGCTTGCTGAAAGCGCTGGCTTGCGGGATGCGCAAGCTCAAAGGGCGCAATATGAGGCCAAGCTTAAGGCGTTGGATTATGCGGAACGCACTGGCCAGCTTTTGCCGATCCGTGGCGATCACGGGATTGAAACAGCGCTTTTGAAAGTCAGTGATCAGATCGTGCGCGACTTGAATGCGCCGATGACGTGGATTGATGACCTGATGGAAGCGGCGAGGCAGGGTGAGCCTGCACTCAGGCGGGTTTTACGAACCAAAATCACAGCCATGAAAAAGAAAATTGCAGACCACCTGCTGGTTATCGCTGGCGAGGCTGCACAGGCAGAAGCCGATGGCTCAGTGCAAGTCGATATTCATTTCGAAGAGGATGAATGATGCGCATCACATTGCGACGTTCGGCTGTGGCACTCATTGCGGCCAGCTTGGCTGCAACGATTATGCCGCCCGAACGAGTCGATGCGGTTGAATATGCGCGGCACAATATGGTGGTGCCGGATGGGCCACGGGCTGGCGATCTCTGGGACGACAGCTTAACGCCGTATATTCGTGAGCCGCTGCTCATGATGATGCTGGATAGCGGCCACAACGAAATCGCTGTGCGCAAATCTGCCCAGACCGGCTTTACGACACTGCTGCTGGCATCGGTTGCGCATTCCGTGGCGCTTGATCCGTGCCGCATGATGATCGTGCAGCCAACCACAAACGCACTTGCTGAATTCAACCGTGAAAAGCTCTCGGTGATGATTCAGCAATCACCGGCAATGAAAGCGCTTGTTCGAGATCAAACCAGCCGCAGCGGCGAGGGATCAACCGCGCTGGCCAAACGTTTTCCGGGTGGGTCGCTCAAACTGGCAATCGCCAACTCGGCGGCTGACCTGCGGTCCTCGACCATCCGCAAAGCATATCTTGATGAGGTGGATGAATACCCGGAGGATTTGGACGGGCAGGGCGACCCTTTTGCCATGATCGAGGCTCGGCAGGAATCATTCCTGGCATCGGGCGATTGGTTGCGGGCGTATATCTCGACACCGACTGTCAAAGGCGCATCAAGGATTGATGCGCTGTTTGAGAAGGGCGATCAGCGCTATTGGAATGTGCCATGCCCCGATCCCGATTGCGGTGCGCATTTCAAATTTGTGTTTGATCGCAAGTATTTCAAATTCAACGATGAGTTTCCACACGATCCATACTATGCGGCCCCTTGCTGCGGCACGATTATTCAGCCGCACGAAAAGGTGGCGCTGGTCAAAAAGGGCAAGTGGATTGCCGAGTCACCTCGGCCAGGCGCTTATCCATCCTACCATTTCGACGCACTGACCTCGCCGTTTGTGCCATGGGAAAAAATCGCAGATCGGTTTATTGCCTGCAATGGCGACCCGCAAAAGCTTAAGGCGTTTCATAATCTGACGCTTGGCATTGCCTTTGATCTCAAGGGTGATGCACCCGACCATGTAAGGCTGTTGGAGCGCCGCGATCCGTCCATCAAGCGCGGCGTTATTCCGCCGCAAGGCGTGGTCTTTGTCGGTTCGGCTGACGTGCAGATGAATGGCATCTGGTATCTGTTCAAGGCTTATGGGCCTGATCGGCAAAGTTGGCGGGTTGATGCGGGCTATATTGAGGGCGCGACGGATGATCCCCACGGTGGAGCATTCCTGAAGCTCGAAGAGTTGCGCACGCGGCAATGGCCAGATGCGTTTGGAGGTCGCAGACAGGTTGACGCTTTCGGCATCGATTCGGGTTATCGCGCCCACGTGGTTTACACATGGTGCCGTGGTAAAGCGGGCGTCTTTCCGCTCAAGGGTGAGGATGGCTGGTCACGGCCAGCCATGGGCCAACCGTCACCACAGGATATAAATTTTAACGGCAAGCGTATCCGCAACGGTGTGATGCTTTGGCCTGTTGGTACGTGGTCGCTCAAAGGCGCGTTTTACGCCAACCTGCGCAAAGAGGGCCGGGCAGCTGGGCATGAAATCGATCCACCCGGTTATTGCCACTTTGGCAGCTGGATGGATGAGGAATATTTCAAGCAGATCACGGCGGAATTTTTGGGGACGGAAAAGTTCAAAGGCCGATCCCGGCAACGCTGGATTCCGCGTGTTGGATTTGAAAACCACTTGCTTGACTGTGAGGTCTATGGCGATGCGCTGGGGGATTACCTCGGCATTTCGCGCATGACACCAGAGGAATGGCAGGCGTTGATTGCTATGCGCTGCATACCAGATCACGTCATCAACGCGGATATGTTTGCACCTGCGCCGATCATTGCGGCGGCGCAAACGCCTCGACCGCAGCCGGTGCAAGATGATGCTGCGGCGCATACGTTACCATCGCACAACGATGATGCCAGTTACTCGCATGACGATGACTGGGATGAGATGGTTTCCACTCTCCAATCTTGGGATGATTGATATGGCTTGGACGCAAGACGACCTGGACGCGATCAACACGGCATTGTCGAGCGGTGCCAAGCGCGTCCGGTTTCAGACGCATGAGGTGGAGTATCAGTCGGTCACTGAGATGCTCAAGGTGCGAGACCTGATTATTCAAGAGCTGCAAAGCGCTTCTCGCCCCGTGGATCGGGCGATATACGCCGAATATGAAAGCGGATACTGATGAATTTGCTCGACAAAGCGGTATCTTTTTTCTCGCCAGAAAGTGGCGTGCGGCGTGCTTCTGCGCGCCAGATGCTGGATAGCATTGAAAAGCGCGATTATGCGGCGGCTGGCAACGGGCGGCGCAACAAGAACTGGCGGGCGCGCAGCACCACGGCGACGATGGAAGTCGCCGGTGCGATGACGACCTTGCGCAACCGGGCACGTGAGTTTGTGCGCAACAGCTGGGCAGGCCCGCGTATCCTTGATGTCATGACCTCGCATGTGATTGGCACGGGCATTATGACCGTGCCAGATACCGGCTCGGATCGTGCCGATAGGCTTTACCGCCTTGCCCGCGAAGAATGGGAGGCATCGAGCGATATCGAGGGTGTGCTCGATTATGGCGGGCAACAGGCGTTGTTGTTTCGGTCCATGATTGAGGGCGGCGATTGTATTTTGCGGATGTTGCCGATTTCGATGGCTGAGGCAGTACGGACAGTCCCGTTGCGACTGCTGGGGCTTGAGGGCGATCAAATCGATGTCAGCCGCGATAGTGTTTACGGCACCAACACCACCTCTGAAAATGTGCGGCTTGGTATAAAGTTGGGTGAGTGGGGTCAGCGTCGGGGCTGCTATCTCAGTCAATATCATCCCGGTGATACAGGGTCGTGGAATGTTACCCAGTCTGCCCTGGTTGATTGGGCAGATCTTTGCCATCTCTATCGGCCTCTGCGTCTTGGGCAAATACGCGGTATCAGCCATTTCGCGCCGATCCTGCTCTCTGGACAGGAGATTCAGGATTTAATGGAGGCCGCTATTGTGCAGCAACGCACACAGGCCTCTCTTACAGGCTTCATCAAGCGCCCGCCCGGTGTCGCAAACCCGTTGATCACAAAGCCAGATGATAAATCGAAAGAGCGGATCACATCCATTCGTCCAGGCCAAATTCAGGATATTGGCGAGGCTGAGATTACCTTTCCCAACCCATCCTCGACGTCTGTGTTTGCTGAGGCTTATAATGCCGGATTGTACGCAATGGCTGCCGGTGCTGGCATTACCTACGATCAGATGACGGGTGATTTGCGGCAAGCCAATTTCTCGTCCTTGCGTGCGGGTAAAATCGAGTTTCGGCGCTTGGTTGAGCAATTGCAGTGGCATTGCTTCGTGCCACTGGTTTGCCGAAAGGTTGATCGCCGGTTTGAAGATTACGCGACAATGGCAGGTGTTTTGTCTGCACGGCGGGGTGGGTATCCTGTCAATCATGTCATGCCAGCCGTTGAGCCGATTGATCCTAAAAAGGATATGGAGGCCGATATTCTGGCGGTGCGATCGGGTCGTATGTCGCCGCAGGAGTTTATCTCGTCATGGGGTAGAGACTGGCGGAAAGTGGCCAAGGATTTCGAGGCATTCTTTGCGTTCACCGATGCTCACAATATCACGCTGGATATTGACCCGCGCAAACCAGCCAATGGCGCAGCGGTTGGACAGCAGCCGCAACTCGGAGACAATGGCGATGAGTAATATTATCCACCTGCCACGGCAGCTTCGTGACGCTGAGGTGCGGGCATCATCCTACAATGAGGCAGACCGCACCATTGATGTGATCTGGACCACGGGCGCTACGGTGCGGCGCGTGTCATGGCTCGATGGGCCTTTTGATGAGGAATTGGTGGTATCGCCAAATACAGTGCGGCTTGATCGTCTGAATGCTGGCGCGCCTCTTTTGGATACGCACAACCAGTATGGCCTCGCCAATGTGCTTGGCTCTGTGGTCAAGGGCACTGCACGTTTAGCGGGCGGCATTGGTTATGCGACGGTGCGCCTGTCCATGGCGGACTCTGCGCAAGATGCTGTCACCAAAATCATTGACGGCAGTGTCACCAATATCTCTGTTGGCTACCGCATTCACGCCGTCGAGAAAAAAGAGCGCGACGGGCAGGTGCCGCTTAACCGGGTGATTGACTGGGAGCCTCTGGAAATTTCAGCGGTGGCAATTCCAGCCGATCCGGGCGCGCAAATCCGCTCCAGTGGCGATGCGCTGTATGAGTGCAGGATTGTGCAAGACATGGAAAACGCTAAGGCCATCCGCCTTTCGCGCATGCGGATGGCGCAACGCGCCATCGGAATCAACATTTAACGGTCAGCCAAGGCACGCCCTTATCGCCTTTGGGCAAGGCAACATTCGAGGAAAAATCAATGAAAACTCAATATCGCATTTTCGCGGTAGCGTTTGCGCTTGCCGTCATTATTGGTGCATCCATGTTCACCGCTGCCAGCGTTGGCGGTGTGGATTTTGCATCGTTTTGGCCACATGCCTCGGCGGTGGCTGCTATCGATCTGGCCCACAATATTGTGCCGCATATGGCCTTTGGCCTTGTTGCCATGCGGGCCGAACTCGCTACGCTGGAAAAACGAGCCATCGACAAGATGGCGGAAATCAAGGACGATACCAGCGCCGATCAGGCCCGGTCTATTGAGGATGATCACAAAAAAATCCTTGCTGAAATTGCCGCAAAGCGTGCGGAAATCGCCAAAGAAGAACAGGAAGATGCCAGCCGCAGCCAGCCCACCACGCAGACAAACACGCATCCAACAGACGCAAACCGCTCTGCTGATATTCTGGATATTGGCACCCGCGCCAATATGCCGGTGACTGACATTCAAGACGCCATTCGCAGTGGCGCGAGTTTGGATGTTTTCCGCGCACGTGCGTTTGACTATATGGTTTCGCAGGTCAGTCAAACCCGCACCACGCCAGCCCGCATTTTGCAAGATGAGCGCGATGTTGCGCGCAATGCGCAAATTGAGGCTATGGCCTATCGCATTGGTGCGCCATTGCCACAGGCCGGGCCAAGTGCTGCGGCCCGCCAACACATGGGTAACGGCTTGATCCGGCTTGCCATGTCGTGCACCGATGAGCGGAATTATCCAGAGACCGCGCGCGCGCGCGAAGAACTGTTTGACCGCGCAGCTCATACAACATCAGATTTTCCAATCATCATGGAAGGCTCGATCAACCGCACATTGGAGGCGCGCTATCGGCTGGTCACGCCAACCTATCGCACCATTGCACGCCAGCGTAATTTCCGCGATTTCCGCCCGCATACCACCATCAAAACCGGCGATTTCCCGATGCTGGAAAAGATCAAAGAAAGCGGTGAAATCAAATATGGCACGCTGGTTGAAGGCAAGGAAACGCTTTCTGTTGCGTCCTATGCCGTTGCCATTGCGTTGTCACGGCAACTGATGATCAATGACGATCTGGGCGCGCTTCAGGAAATGCTTGACGATTATGGCTCAACCGTTGCGTTGTTTGAGGAGGTTACCTTCTACTCCGAAGCCTTCAACGGCAAGCTGCATGATGGCCTGCCGGTTTTCCATGCCGATCATAACAATCTGGGTGTGGCGGCGGCGATTACCGTTGACAGTGTTGGCCTTGGCCGCGCTGCCATGGGTAAGCAAAAAACGCTGAGTGGCAACCCGATGATGGCCAACGCCCCGTCATTTTTGGTAACGGGTCCAGATAAGCAGCTGGAGGCTGAAAAGCTGGTGTCGAGCATCACGCCAGCCACCGTTGATAGCGTCAATATCTTCTCTGGTCGCCTCACACCGTTTTCATCCTCGCAGATTGAGGCTATGGCTTGGCACTTGTTTGCTGATCCGGCCATCGGCTCCAATTATCGCTGGGGCTATCTTGAGGGCTATGAGGCTCCACGGGTGCGGATGGAAAATCCGTTTGGCCGTCAAGGCATGGCCATGTCTGTCGAGCATGATTTTGGCTGCGGCGCGGTGGATTACCGATACGGCTACATGAACCCCGGCGAGTGATGTTGCTTGATGCATAGCCCTGCACATTGCCAGCACATTGGTTGTGCGGGGCCAGTCTCAAACCCCAAATAAGGGATGAAAATCATGAAGAATTTTAAACAACCGGGTAGCAACATCACCGTTCCCGCGCCAGCCGGTGGCACGGTGTCTGGCAAGATCGTGGTGATTGGCTCTCTGGTCGGCATTCCCGCCAGCACGCAAAATGCGGGTGAAGATGTTTCGATCGAGACGGGTGGTGTTTTTGAGTATGCCAAAACATCGGCCTTGGCGATTTCGGTGGGCGACAAGCTCTATTATGATGCTGACGCTGATGTGCTCAACAAGACCGACACCAACAAGCTCGTTGGCGTTGCGGTGTCGGATGCGGCTAATCCGTCGCCAACGGTGGATGTGCTGCTGACACTTGGCGCAGCTGTTGCTGCCTGATGATGGACGGTGCTTTTGAGCGGCTGGCAAGGTCCAGCCGCAGAGCTGTCGAGCGAGTGCATGGCAAGGCGGTGATGATTTTTCCGCTGGATAGCCGGGATGCAAACGCCTCGCCGGTGCTGGATGCGGCCAATCCGCCTTATCCAACCGTTGCGATGTTTTACGAGGATTCGCAGCCGCAGCGCGAGGATTTTGCACAACCGTCCAATTCTGGCCGTCGCCTTATGCAGCGGTCCGCACAAAGGACCGCCTCGATCCGTTTGATTGAGGGTCAGCCGTTAAAAACAGGGTTTTACATGCGGCGCGAGAGTGATCAGGCATTGTTTACGATCTCGTCTTTTGATGCGGATGGCGTGGGCAATGTCATGGCGGTGATTACCACCGCCCGCAGCCTGCCCCCTCCAGTGGAAGGATAAATGCGATGCTGGCCCCTGAAGCTTTGCGCCTGTTGACCGTCGAAATACTACGACCCACGGCGGCGATGGATGGCACCGTGCCGTTTCCGCTGGTGGCGGGGCGGCGGGTGAATGACAGCCGGGAAATCTCTGTGCAGGATATAGATCCCGATCAACCTTATACCCCGGTTGTTGGTGTCTACAGCGGCGATGCAACGATTTCGCCGCGTGGAGATTTGAACGACTTTACCGATGTTGAGCACAAGGCAGTGCTGGATATTGTGGTCGAGCTTGCCATTGTCTCCAGCGATGACGCTGGTGAATTTGCAGATGCCATGGCAAGCAATGATCCGCAGGCGCGCATGGTGTTGGCGGCCCTGTGTTCTAAAATCCGGTATTTGCTGGAATTTAGCCAGGCCGGTGCGCCGTGGCGCAAAATTGCCAAGCGGATTGTTGAGCTGGAGGCAATTCCCTTTGCTGTTCCCCACATCGGCTTGCGGTTCCAGCGCATCACCTTGCGCTACACAATTGAGCTATCCGCCGATGTTTACAACGTGGCGGATGGTGGCTTGCCAGAGCCAATACGATCTGTGTTCGCGGGCCTGCCAGCTGGCTCCTATGCCAAGAAAAAGCTGGCTGAGCTGGCTGGATATTTTTTAGCGGAAACGCCTGATCAACTGCACGAATTGACAGCGCAAGCCAGCCTCGGCAGCGCGGAAACCATTGATGTTGGCGTGACGCTCACGGCACCCTGATTTCGGAGATTACCACCATGACAGTGAAATATGTAGCGGCCCCCGGTCGCGCAATTCCCGGAGGCTGGCCAGCCGATGGACGGCCTGTTGATCCGCTCTCAAAACTGCATCGGCGCATGGTCGCTGATGGCGATCTCGTTGAATATGAGGCGGCTCCGACAGAGGCCGTCAAATCTGTATCTCCCAAAAACAAGGACGTGACCAATGGTCAGTAATATTCCAGACAACATTGTCGCACCTCTGCTGGCCTTTGATGTGGAATCGGGTGGTCAATTTTCTTCGCAGCTCAACGCCATTTTGATTGGCTTTGGCACGGGTGACGGGGCATTGGGTGAGGGCGAAATTTCGATTTGCTCGACCTTTAACGATGCCCGCCGTTTGGCTGGTGCTGGTTCGATGCTGGAAAGCATGTTTATCCGTGCGCGACAGAATGCGCCTGCGCAAGTACTCTACATCGGGCGTGTGGCCGATACCGGCACGGCAGAAGTCCGCACCATCACTGTTGGCGCGGTGCCTGCCACAGGCGGCACGGGTGTTGTGCAGGTTGCGGGCGAAACGGTGAGCATCGATATTGCTGCCGGTGACAGCGCCAATGCGGTGGCAGAGGCCCTTGCGGCTGCCATCAATGGTTATTTCAACGCTCTGACCAAGAAGAGCCTGCCTTTTACGGCTGTTGCGGCAGCCAATGTTGTGACCCTGACAGCGCGGCACAAGGGCCTCTACGCTGGAAAGCTCGATCTTTATGTGCCGCTTATTGATGGCGATAATGCTCTGACAGGCGTTCTGACCTTCGCAACCACGGTTGCCGGAGCTGGTACGCCGGATGTTTCAACTGTGTTGGCGGCGTTGGGCGATGATCCGTTTGAAATCATCATTTCCGGCTTTGGCGATACCGCCAATCTGAGCACGTACAAGACGTTTCTCGAGGGGCGCTGGGGCTATAGCCAGCAGCTCTATGGCCATGTGTTTTATCCATACACCGGCACGGACAGCGCCTTGACCACCTTTGCCAAGGCCAAGGACACATGGCATTTGACCATGGTGCCGCTGCCTGCCAATGGCGGCATGGCAACGCCTGATTATGAGTTTTGCACGGCCATGATTATGCGCACGGCGGCTATGCTCAATTCTGGGTCAGATGGCCGGGTCTCTGCCAATCAATCGGGTCTCACCGTTGCTGGTGTGCTTGCGCCACGCGACCGCAATTATTGGCCAGATTATGCCACCCGCAATGCCTGGCTGCAAAATTCGGTGTCGAGCTGGAAAATTGACAATAGTGGCGATGTTGTCACCGACAAAATCATCACTCAGCAACAGACGACGAACGGTGCGCCGGATACCGTGTTTCGGGATATTCAGGCGGTCTATCAGGTCATCTATGCGCTCAAGTATTTTCGTGCCCAGTTGGCCTATGAGTTTTCGAACAAGGCCATCGTTGATGACAATCCGGCGTCTCTCGAAAGCCTTGTGACCGTGAAGAATATCAAGGCCTGCCTTGTGCATAGCACCATTGATCTCGCAAATCGCGGTGTGCTTGAATACAATTCGGATGTTGTGTCGCAGATCAAGGTTACGCGAAACGCAGACAACCCCAACAAGGTTGACATTGTGCTGCCGATGGATCGGGCCAACCCGCTCGACATCTTCGCCGGTCTCGCTCGCGTGTACGCACAAATCTAATCGGCGTTAAGCCGCAGAAAAAAGGAAAAAGACATATGGCAAGCAAGGATTTTGGCGGGCGGATGACCGTCCGCACATCGACCGGCGCGCTGTTGGCAATGCGCGGCAGTTTCAGCATCACAGCCTCTGGGCAATCCAACGAGGTTGAAGTTGCGCAAGATGGGTCCGCAGATCGGGTGGGCAAGCCCACAGCGTACCGCGCAGAAGTGACCTTCAAGGATGATGGTGTGGATTTTACCACCGTGATGACGGCTGCGCGGCAGAACTTCACGATTTTTGAAGAGTTTACCAATGTCACGCATTATTTTTTCAATGCGTTTTTCACAGGTGAGCCGGTCTCAAATCGCATCAATGGCGAGGTCACGGGCCTGACAATCGTGGGCGAATCCTATCGCCGCACAGACGGTTGAGGTGTGGTATGGCGCAAAAAACAATCAAACTGTCCCGGCGCTATGAGGTGCCGGGCGGCGTGCCTTTTGATGAGGTGACGCTGAGAGAGCCGACATACCGCGACATTTATATGTCTGGATTGGGTGAACCGCGTGAAACCCATTGGGTCAAGGATAAGCCGATTGTCGTGACGCAATACGAGGTGATTGACCAATATTTGCAGCGCCTGGCCGTGGTGCCGGATTATTCGGCAATCGCTGTGTTGGATGCTGTTGATGCGTTGGCGGTTGGCGAGGCCGTCTGCGGTTTTTTTACCCGGTCGACGGCCTAGTTGAGGCCGTTGATACTCTGGTTTTCCGCCTCGGTTTTGGCGCTGCCATGTTGCAGGACATGACCGTGCAAGAGATCCTGCACTGGTGCTGGAGGGCGACAGTGTTTGCTAAGCGAGGCCAAAACAATGAGACTTGAGATTGATGCCAAAGAGCTGGAGCAGCTGCGGCGCGCAATAGAGCGCTTGCCCGGCGAGATTAAAACCAAGGCCATGGTCCGGGCCATGCGCAGACTATCGCAAATGGCCCGCCCGCGCATTGTCCAGCGCGATGCCAAGCACACCAATATGCCGCGCTCACTGGTGGCAGCCATGACCACGACAAGCTTTAATGCGGGTGGCAACACTTCACGGGTCACGGTTGAATCAGGTTGGATACCCTTGCAGCGCTTGGGCGCTGTGCAAAACAGCCGGGGCGTTTACGTCAAAACACGCGGCTCATACCGCCACGCTTTTGTGGCTGGCATGAAAAGCGGCCATGTTGGTGTTTTCCAGCGCGTGCCAGACACGCAAATGGCTTCCAGCAATGGCCGCAAGCGAGAGCAAATCCGCGAGCTATTTGGCGCAAATCCCGCGCACGCCATCACCAACAACCCGGAAATATATCTGGATGTGATGGCTGAGCTTATTCAAGATTACCTCTATCCGCGCATGGTCCATGAGATCGGGCGGCTTTTGGAGACATAGGAGCGCGACATGGCAAACCGTAAAATCAAGGCAGAGCTTGAAATTGACGGCAAGGACAATACCAGTGCCGCTTTTCGCTCGGTCGCTACCCGGATGGGGCAGATTGAGCGGCAAATGTCGAGCTTTAACAAGACGGCTGCAAATTTCGAAAAGCAGGTGGCGCGCATTGAAAGAAGTTCAAGTGCTGCACAAAAAGCCGTTAATACGGCCAAAAAGGTGACAGCGCAGGCGGGGCAAAAAGCCAATACCATCATTGGTGCCGGGCTTGCGGCTGGTGGCTCTTATCTCACAGGTCATGCGGTCGTGGGTGCTATCAAGGATTTTTCCGAGCTTGAGCGGCAAATGACGCGCATCGGCATCACGGCTGGTTCTTCGGGTGAGGAAACCAAAGCAGCATTTGAGGGCGTTCAGAAGCTTACGAAAGATTTGAAGTTTGATAGCGTCCAGCCTGGCATTGAGGCGCTGGATACGCTGACAGCCTCTGGCAAAAGCCTGGAAGAGGCGATGGCCTTTTTGCCAGCCATGCTGATGACCGCGCAGGCAACTGGATCTGCAACCAACGACATTGCCAACACAGGTCTTAAGGCCGCTGATGCTTTTGGAATTAAGGCTAAAAATATGCAGCGCGCCTTTGATGTGATGGTCACGGGCGCAAAAGAAGGCCAATTTGAAATGAAAGATATGGCGCAATATGTGCCTGATCTTGCAAACAGCTTTGCGTCTCTTGGTTACAAAGGTGAAGACGGACTTAAAAAACTGGTCGCCATTTTGCAGACTATGCGCGAGGATACTGGCAGCGCGTCCAGCGCCGCTTCCTATGCACAAAATGTATTTGGTAAAATTTACTCAAACGAAACTTCAAACGCCTTTGGCAAAATGGGCGTCGATCTCGATGCGGAGCTGGAGAAAGCAAAGAAAAATGGCGAAGATGCTGTTTCGGCCTTTGTGCGCATTTCGAACGAAGCGACCGGCGGTGATCTTTCCAAGTTGCCCAAATTATTTACGGATCAAGAATTCAGGCTTGGTATGCAATCGCTGATGACAAGCGCGGATAGCGTCAAGCGGTTTGAAACCGCCATGAATTCCGTAAAACTTGACGGCACTGTGCTTCGAGATTTTCAGCGGGTCGCAGAAGACACCAAGTCGAGTGTGGATGGTCTGTCAAATAGCATGGGCAGACTCTATGCTTCGGCTGGCGAGGCGCTGGCGCAAGGTGGCGGGAAGGAGGGCGCGGACTGGGCATCGGATCAGCTCGATTATGCCAGTGCCGTCAACCGTGGCCTTGAAAAAAATGGGACGCATGGTTTTTGGGCCAGAACAGGATTTGGCATCAAAAGCTCACAGCTTGAAAAGGATGAAATGGCCATCAAGGGCGGCTATAACGATCCAAAATTTGTTGAAGACGTTGCCAAGCGTCGTGCTGAAGAGGATGCCAAGGCCGCGCAGGCGGCTGAGAAGCGTTATGGTCGCTACGCACCAAACGCTCCACCCGTGACGGTTGCTGATCCACAGAGTGCGAACAAACAGCCGCCCGTTGCGCCAATCACCAAAGATCAGATCAGCACCGGCGCATCTCACGCAGAGCGTGAGGCCAATTCGCCGGGTACCGCAAAAGCCATTATCGATTGGCTCAATGGCAATAGCAGCGGCAACAAAGCGCCCGCCAGCCGTTGGGATCGCCCACGCGGCGCGCCAGCCGCGCCAATATCTATTGATGCAAATGCCATGGTGCCTGATAACGTGGCCGCAAAAGCCATGGCTGAGGGCGGTAAAGAGGCTGGAAAAGCCATTGAAGACTCGGCAACGGCGGTCAAAGGTGCGGGGGCGGACGCGGGCGCTGACATTAAAAATGCTGCCCAAAGCATTCGTGAGGCCGGGGCGGCGGCGGCGCAAGCTATTCAGGGTGCGGCTCAACAATTGCAGTCTGCGCAAGTGGTGGCCAATGGCCGCGCCGCGCAAGCCTCACCCGGCACACAAGCCGGTCGCCCGCTTGCAAATGTTGATCCGGGCCGCACCATGCCACCCGAAACATTCGGCCCTCGATAGCGAGGGCCGAAAGGCTTTATCTGAGGTTAGCGCCAATCTGGGCCAATGTCTTTGGCGTAGACTGTTTTGTAGAGTTTAGCGGCTTGGGTTTTAATAGATGCGATCTCAACCGGGTCCGCCTTGTTCAGGCAGATTTTGAGGTTCATCGTATCGGTATTGTCGGCCTCGATATGGCCAGATGCGAGGATCACAATCCGCCAAGCGCAAGACAAAATCTTGTTTTCGATCACGGCACCAAAGCAGTCATTGCCAAGGCAAAACGCAAGATTGCGTTGCGCCTGATATACGCCGCCATAGGCGTACATCGCTTCAACAATAAACAGGGATTTTTGCTGTGCGCAGTTCGGATTGTCATTCAGGCAAAGTGTAACGGGTGGCTGAAACCCATCCTTGCCTTTCCAGTTCTCCAGCTTTTTTGAAAATGCCGGTTTCATTGGGCCTTCAAGTACCATCTCTCTGTCGGCTTGATATTTTTCCGTCAGAGATGCGGCATATGTGGGCGTTAGAAACCCTGCAAAGACGAACACCACGATTATTGCTAACTTGCTCATAATTCCCTCACTGATTGAGTATCCATCCGATTACCGCGCTGGGATACATGAGTCGAGCCTTTGAAAAATGGAGATGCCTATGCGTAATTGGGCAACAACCTTGCGGCCCGCAAGCTTTCGTGGTGTGCGGTTCTGGGTTGAAAGTGAAGACTTCGCGGGTGGCAAGCGCATGGCGCGGCATGAATATGCCGGGGGGCGGATCACCTATCTGGAAGAGATGGGCTTGCGTACATCATCCTATGGCGTCACGGCCTATCTTTTGGGTGATGCGAGTGATGTGACGGCAAACCTTTTGGCAACGGCCTGTCTCGCTCCGGGGCCGGGCTTGCTGGTGTTGCCTATGGATGCGCCGCGACTCTGCTATGTCGAGGATTTCACACGGTCTAGGTCGCGTGACAGGCGCGGTTATGTTGCCTTTAACTTTACAGCAACGCCCTTAAGCAATGAAGTTTTGCCGGTGCTTGGCCTTGCTGATGTGGCGCTGTCTGTTGCCACTGGGCTGTTGGCTGCATCGGCCGCCATGAGGAGGTTGTTTTAATGGCGGCCAATAAATTGGATGTTGCCAATTGGCTGGCGGGTCTGGTGTCAACATTGGTGACAGATGCGCTTGATGCAGATGATCTGGCAACCCGGCTTGCCAGCGCTGTAGATCTTGATGCGGCTGACTTTGCCGCAGAATCCATCGACATCATGCGGGTGATTGCCGAAAGCGTGAATACGCCACACGGTTTTGATGCTCTGCGGGAGGGCCGTTTTGATGACAGCGACACGGCCTCTGCGGCCAGTATCTTGCTTGCCGTTGGCCTGTGCATTGCCGGTGGCCGGGCTGGCTGGACATCGCGGCCATCGGCGCGGGCAGGCCGCGCAAAAATTGCAGCGCAAGGCGATGCGGCTCTGACGATTGTATCTGCCATGGGGGCCGACGGGGTTGATCTCTATACGTGGCTGTCGCGCTTGATTGACGTTGCTGTGCGGCTGGTGTCCGATCAAGCGGCCAACGCTGTGCCGGTGGTGCGGGTTGAAACCGGCATATCCTTGCCCTCGACCACTTTGGCCTATCGGCTCTATGGGGATGCCAGCCGGGCTGAAGGGCTTGTGGACATAGCGCAAAGTGCCACGCCCATGATCATGCCCGCCATTTTTAATGCCTTGGAAAGTTGATTGGGGTGGCTTATGCACGGTTTGTCTTTTGGCCCTCTTGAGACGGTTGTTGTCGAGGGGTTGCCGCCTTTTAAATCGATCAGCATATCGGTATCGGCAGAAGAGGCGGTGCGCAGCGCCAATGGTGATTTTGTTATCATTGGCTCTGGTGTGCCAGTTCAGCCGGGTCAAGAAACCCGCATTATCGCTTCTGGCGATGTGATGTTGACCGGCTATGTCCGCGACGTAGAAACAAGCTATGACGCTGAAGGCCGCACACTATCATGCTCATTTGCATCGCGCACGGTGGATTTTGTCGAGTGCTCGGCAGATCACGCAAGCGGCGAAATTTTGCAAAAAGACCTCGTGGGCATTGCCAAAGAGCTGGATAGTCACGGCATTGGTATTGAGACTGATGGTGCAACGCTGGAAGTTGAGGCACGCCACAAGCTTCGCCCCGGCGAAAGCGCGTTTCACAGCATCGAGCGGCGCAGTCGCGGTCGGGGACTGCTGATCCATGACACGCCAGAGGGCCGCATTCGCATTGCCAGCAAGCCAGCCGGTCAACATGCCGGAGTTTTGATGCGGGGCGTGAATATCCTGCCCGGTGCAAGCGCCAGCTTTAGTGAGCGTGGCCGCTATAGTGATGTCAAGGTGCGCGGCCAAACAACAGAAGGGTTGGAAAAGCAGCAATTGCGCGGGCAGGCGACGGCCAAAGATGGTGGCGTCAGCCGCAAGCGGGTGTTGATTTTGCCGCATGAAGGCGAAGCAACAACCGGGCGGCTGCGCAAGCGGGCGGCATGGCAGGCGCGGCGGGCGGCGGGCAATGGCGTGACTGCCTCAATCCCGGTCACTGGATGGCGCGATGCGGCTGGCAAGCTCTGGACGCCCAACATGCTGGTGCAGATTGAAGATGATTGGCTGGGCCTATCTGGCTTGATGATTATCAAGTCCGTGTTGTTTGAGCAAAGCGACATGACCTCGGCGACCTTGTCTCTAGCCGATCCGCGTGCGCTCGGCGGCGAAAACCCACGTGGCAAAACGGCTGGTAATTATGCCGCACCAGCCATCAACGATGGCGATTATGAGGATGAGTGATGAGCGGCTTTACTCGTATTGAACTTGATGGCCGGGTTGTTGAAAAAGCTGGTTATCAGCAGGTCTCGGGCCGGGGCATGTATGGTGATGGCTGGAGCCAGATTTATCGGCCAGAGCCGCACGGGTTTGCATCATCGCCTGTCGCTGGTGCCAAAGGCATTATCATCCCCGATCCGCGCAACCCGGATATGGCGTTCATGCTGGGCGGCGAACATGCATCACATCGGCCCGGCAATCTGCCGGGTGGCGGTGTCGCGCTGTATGACAGCAGCGGCAACATCCTGAAATTCATCGGCACAGGGTTGGTCATTGACGTGCCTGGCCGCACCGTTACGGCCACGTGCGGCACGTGGAAAATTGTCGGAAACTTTGAGGTGGATGGCAATATCCACACCACCGGCAATATCACCGCAAGCGGTACCATTACCGATAGTGACGGTAATAACGGCGCTTAAGCGCTCAATCTACACTCCAGACATGGGGCGCGATGATGCGCATTATAGCAATCGACGATACGGTTGATACCTATCGAGCGCCTGACCTCGGCTGGGATGGCGTGATGGGCGATCTCATTATCAATGGGTTCGACCATGCGACAGCCCCCGGCGACCTGCGGGCAGAACAGGGCCTTGCTACGCAAGTGCTGATTTTGCTGATGACAGATCGGCGGGTAGAGGCCAGCGAGCTGCGCGACGATGAGCAAAACCGGGGCTGGGTGGGTGATAGTTTTGACCGCATGGATGGCGAGGGCCAACTGGGAAGCCGTCTTTGGCTTTTAGCCCGGCGCTCTCTCTATGATGGCATCGAAATAGACGCGCAAGATTATGCGCTCGAAGCGCTACAGCCGCTGATCGATCAGGGCGCGGTGGCCACCATATCGGCGGTGGCCACCATGGATAAAGCCAGCAACCGGCTGGATCTGGCTATCGCGCTGTACGGTCGTGACGGTGCTGCAATTTACAATCAAAAATATGCATTGTTGTGGAGACAAATTGATGGCGTGGTCTATCCGCTCTCTGGCTGACGCATCGTCGGCAATCCGTGGCAGTTTTCGGCGCTACATGCCCGGCACGGATACCGCGCTCAAAAACAACTTTGTCACCATTGTCACCAAGGTTTTGGCGGCAATGGCCTATGAGTTTGAGTTGCGGGTGGCGTGGCTGTCAAAGCAGATGTTGCTTTCCACGTCCACCAATCTCGCATGGGTCAAGCTTCACGCTGCTGAGGTTGGCATTTACCAAAAGCAGGCCAGTGCAGCGACAGGAATTGTGACTGGCACGGGTGCTGTTAATGCCACCTATCCGGCAGGTATCCGGTTTGTGTCTGGCAGTTTGATTTATGTTTCCACCGCTGCAACCACATCGGATAACAGCGGTGCAATCAGCGTCAATGTGGTGTGCCAAACCAAAGGGGCCGCAAGCAAACGTGATAGCGGCGGAATTTTAAGCTTGGCCGATCCGGGGCTTTACCCGAATTTATCCACCAGCTGGACGGTTGGCGCTGACGGTTTGGGCGGCGGGGCGGATGCTGAGGACATTGAATCCTTGCGCGAGCGTGGCTTGCAGCGCAAGCGCAATCCTCCGGGGGGCGGCACGCTGACAGACTATGAGCGCATCGTCACGGATGTTTCCGGCGTCATCAATGCCTGGGCTTTTCGCGTGCCAAACTCGCCCGGTGGCATTGTCGTCTATTTCTTGTTTGCGGGTCGTACCAACAATATCCCGTTACCTTCTGATGTTGCGGTGGTGCAGGCGGCAATTGATGCAAAGCGCTTGATCCGGGTGGATGACGGCGTGGCGTTGGCACCATTGGCGTTTGCCATTGATGTGCAAATCGACGGTCTGGATAATGATACAGCTGATATTCGTGCAGGGATCAAGGCGGCGATAACCGCTATGTATGCAAAAAAGTGCAGGCCCGGTATTGCGGGCAATACATTTACAATCTCGCGCAGTTGGTATTCCGAGGCAATCTCGACCGTGACGGGTGAGGTGCGCCATAGGCTGGTGACGCCAGCGGCGGATATTGTTTTGACCGGCGGTCAATTTCCGGTCAACGGGGAGTTTACCTATGGCGCGTGATAGCGGCACCAACACGCGCACCACATTGGCCAGCACAGCAAGCGACATCACGGCTCTTGCCGCGCCAACTGATGCCCTTGCCAATCCTTCCAATGATGATCTGATCGGTGCGGCGCTATCGCTGTGGCCGGTCGGGGCGGCTTGGGGCAGTCCAGACGGGCAGGCGGTGTCATTGTCCAGTACGCTGGCCAATTTCACCCGCGTTTTGATCTCGCCATTTGAGTGGCTTTACAATCGGGCCTTTGTTTTGGCGCGAGAAAGCAGCGTGTTTGGCGCTTACGAGATGCTGGACGCCTGGGAGGTTGAGTACGGACTGCCGGATAGTTGCGTGTCTGGCGAGGCAAGCGTGGCTGAGCGACTGCGGGCCTTGGAAGTCAAGGTTGGGGCTGTGGCAACCATAACGCCCGGAGATTTTATAAGGCTGGCGGCAAGCTATGGCTTTGAAATCGTAATCGAAGAACCCGCAGTTTTCGAGTGCGGCTTTTCAGAATGTGGCGGTGAGCACGCCTGCGGGCACCCGCTGCAAGAGGTCTACTGGATTGTCTACGTCGCCAACGTGGCGGTGGATTATTTCCGCGTGGGTGAGAGCCAGTGCGGCCAGGACCCGCTGTTTGATTATGGCGATGCCGAGCGGTTGCTTTGCGTTTTGCGCAAGATTGCTCCGGCTTGGACAATCCCAGTCTTATCAATAGATTAAGAGGAATATCATGAAATATTATCCACCTTATGGGTCAACCGACCCAAACGCGCCGTACATTGATAAAGACACGGCCTCGGCGGTTCGCGGCTCTGTGCCGCCTGCTGCTGCTATTGAAAACCCCATGCGCGAAATTGTTGATGTGATTGCCGCCGCTGGCCTTACGCCAAGTGATGGCTTGCAGCTCTTGTCTGCTTTGCAACGTCTCGGCCTTGCATCAGCCACACGTGCGCGCTCATGGATGAGCGTGCTGTCGATGACGCTTTCCAGTGCGCCGGGATCGCCCAGTGTTGGCGATGCCTATCTGATCCCGGCCGGTGCATCGGGCATCTGGGCTGCCAATGTCGGAAAAATTGCCGAATATACGGGCGCATCATGGACGTATCTGACACCTCCGAATGGGCATGGTATCAGCCTGCCCGATGGGCGGGTGTTTGAGCGGATTGGTGGCAGTTATGTTGAGAAAATTGCTTTCGATACGCAATCGGGAAAGTGGAACTTTGCGGGGGCGGGCGGGACTGCAACCTCCATCACGGTTGCACTCAATCCAGCCCCGGTGTCGCTGCCTGATGGCATGGTTATTACGGTTTTAACTGCATTCGCGGCCGCCGGACCAACAACAATTAATGTCAATGGATTGGGGGCGGTCAATGTCTTTAGCCAAGCTGGAACGCTTATCAAACAGGGAGATTGGCCCAGCGCAGTGCCAGTTCAATTCATTCGTCGCGGGTCGGCCTGGTTTTTGCAATCGGTGAGTTTGGGCGATGTTAAGGCTTACGCTGATCTAAACCTCGCCGCACTGCGGGTATATCAGTCTACTTCAACATTCGCGGTCCAAGTCCCCTCACGGAGTACAAGATGTATGTTTCAAGTGTGGGCACCGGGCGGGGGCGGCGGATCATCTGTATCTGTCTCTGGTGCTGCGGCCTCCGGCGGTGGCGGTGGTGAGTACCGGCATGGTATCCTTGAAGGTTTGACACCTGGCGAAACCCTGACCTGTATTGTTGGGTCGGCTGGCCTTGGTGGAATGTCCGGTCAAGACAACGGTACAGTTGGTGGTACGAGCTATATCCGAAAATCCGATGGCATCACCAATCTCGTGATCGCCATTGGCGGCGGCGGCGGATATGGGTCGGGCGCAGGTCTGGTTACTTCTTACGGCACGGGGGGTGCAGCAGGTACGGGCGGCTTTGGCATTGATGGTGACCAAGGTGAGTTACCACAGAACTACGGCAGTATTGGTCCCGGTCTTGTCGGGGGGCGTGGCGGTGCTAGCTTTGCGACATCCGTGCGTGCTGTTTTCGGTGCGACATCTGGTGGCGGTGCTGCCGCGGGAGCTGTTGGCCGTCCATATGGCGGGGGTGGGTGTGGTGGCATTAACGGCGGCCGTGGCGGCAATGGTGGCTCCGGAATGACTATAATCGCATTTTTGCCTTGAGGTGGATCGAATGAAAATTGCAATTTTAAAGAACCAAAACGTGCAGGATAGTTTTATCGTTCCTGAAAATGCCGCCGTCTCTGATGGCGGCCTTTTTGTAAAATGGGATGACATACTGATCCCATCGCCTGAAGGTCAAACCTACATTATCAGTGATGCTCCCATAGGCTCGATTATTGGAGATGACGGAACGTGGACTTTGCCTACCGTTGCGCAAGTATCTGTACTTGATGATGTTAAGGCAGGCAAGGTTGCGGCCTTAACCACCTTCTGTGCTGACAAAATCGTCAGTGGCTATGTGTCGAGCGCGCTTGGGTCGCCTCACACATACCCATCCAAGCTCAATGATCAAATCAATATGATGGGGTCCGTATCTGCCAGCTTGCTACCCAATATTGCGATGGATTGGTCCACGCCATTCTGGTGCGCCGATCTTGATGGTGTCTGGGCATTTAGACAACATTCCTGCGCGCAAATCCAGCGAGCCGGAGCGGATGGCAAGGCGCATGTTGTGAGTTGCCAATCAGCGCTGGAACAACTGACTGTCTTGGTTATGTCGGCTACAACAGCCGAGACCGTTGATGCAATCAACTGGCCATTAATTTAAAAGTCTGGTGAGGTATAAAACCTCACCAGATCTAGCGCTAGCCTAAACCAAGTTCGCAATCTGCCTTCAAACCGCAAAAATTACGGATTCGTCACCGTGTGTTGTGCTGTGGCCAAAGTAAATTTTGTAGTCATCTCTTATGCCTTTCAGGAATCTTGGTACTTCGTAGAAATCCGAAAGGTTGTGATAGACGCAAATTGCCATCTTTGGCTTGAAGCGTTCAATTGTTGCAGCAGCGCCTTTGAGAGCTTCGATCTCTGCCCCCTCAATGTCCATCTTTATGAGGTTAACCTTTGGGAGGCCGCTTGCTGCTACGAAATCATCTAGCTTTATGGATTGAACTTTTTCTGCCCCTTCAATTTCGGCAAAATGCACTTGCGTTGCAGGGCCTTTGCCGGTGATTGACATGGTCAGATCTGACTGCGAATAAACCGGCCGCTCTATGAGGCAAACTCTTGTGAGCAAGTTAATATTCGCGTGGACATTGGATCTGTAAACTGCGGCATTCTCTGGCATGAATTCAAAAGAATAAACCCTGCCTTCTGGCCCGACATCATGAGCAAAATTTAGCGTTGTACCGCCGTAACAGGCACCACAATCAAGAACATAGTCACCGGGTTCCGCCGTAAAGACTTTATGATATCCACGGTATGAATATTGCGGATAAACGAATTCGTTGAACACTCCAAATGCATCGCTGAATATGTCAATATCTTTTCCGATAGAGCGGAGATGAAAGCGCGTCATCCCTTTGTCTTTGACGTGTTGAGGAACGTCTGTATTGGACGAGAGTTCTTCTAATTCATTAATTGTCCGAAAAAATTCTTCATTATGCAGAGGGAGTCGAACGTAATTCCAGCCAAGTGCACGATAGGCAACAACTGCTACAAGTAGTTGACGTGAATCCTTGTCGGATAGCGTCTCATATAGCCACTCCCATTTGTCGATATTGGGGGTTACCATGTCTGTAGCGTATTTTTTTAATGCCCTCTTGTCGCCAATAACCTCGTCATGGTGCCTGTAAGGCTCTGGATCCATACCAGCAATTTTTCTCGGGTCTGTTTCGCCTCGTGGATTTGAAAGCGCGTCGTCTACAAAAAAAGTGTAATCTTCAAAAAATGGGTTACGGCCATTGGCTCTGACTGTGTTTGCATGAAAATTAGTCTCATATACCCGATGCGGATTTCGCATAACCTTTGTGTCCCCGACTAAACGAATTCTATCTGTTTTAGTCGTACAACACATAGAGAAGCTGCCACAACTCATTAATTGGTCATAGGACCATGAATGTTTTGTGGCGAGGCAGCTTTAAGCCGCTTGGGCTTTCGCGCTCACGCTCACACGCAAGCCAAGAGCATTCATAACGCCAAGCAATGTGGACAATTTGGGGTCGCCCTTTTCACTGAGCGCCTTATACAGCGCTTCGCGTGTGATGCCGGACTGCGCTGCAACGCTTGTCATACCTTTGGCGCGAGCAATATTGCCAAGAGCGACGGCGATCACTTTGGGTTCGCCGTCCTCAAATGCCGCCTCAAGATAGGCGGCAATGGCTTCATCACTGGTCAGAAATTCTGTTGCATCCCATGCTGTGGTTTCAATGGCCATTCTAGACCTCCTTTGCTGCATCTATGGCTAACTTGATGTCTTTGCTCTGTGTGCTCTTATCGCCACCGCTCAAAAGGATGATAATTTCCTTGCCGCGCTGCACGAAGTAAATCCGGTATCCGGGGCCGTAGTCGATGCGCATCTCACCAATGCCATCAAAGAACTTTGTATCGCCCAACAGGCCAAGTTGCAGCCTGTCAATTCTTGTCTGGATACGAGCCTGCGCCCGAATGTCTCGCAGAGACTTGAACCACTTTAGAAACACATCTGTTTTGCGAACTTCGATCATGTGTAGCCTATAGTTCACATACGGCGATATGTCAATAAAAATGTGAACTGTAGATTACGTTTTTATATGTGAGGCCTGTCAAGCCACTGGCTTCTATCGGGCTGGCATGATCGTCAACCAACGACCAACAGAAAAATCAGGAGCCTTTTATGCTCGTTAATAATTGGCGGCAGGTGCTTAAGCGCGCTTGGTCCGTTCGCCTTCTCGTGGCTGCCGGTTTCTTTTCCGGCGCTGAGGTCTTTCTTCCGCTGATCGACGGCTATGTCGATATGCCCCGCGGCCTGTTCGCGGCCATGTCTGGCTTTGCCACGGCTGCGGCCTTCGTTTCTCGGTTTCTTGTTCAAAAGGATTTATCTGATGCCGATTAATAAGCTTAAAGTCAGCAAGCGCGCCAAAACGGCGATTGCGGCAATTGTTTTTGCCGCTGGTGCAGGCGGCACGCTGGCGCTCTTTCCGGGTCAAAAGCCGGTGCCAGACGATGTTGCTTTGGCCGTTAAAGTGCTGGTGCAGCCGTGGGAGGGTCGCAGCCTCAAGGCGTATTATGACACACTGCCAACCAAGCCAGTCTGGACCATTTGCGATGGTGATACGGATAACGTCAAGGCTGGCATGGTCGAAACGCCAGAAGGCTGTGATCGGCGGTTGGCAACCAAGATCGTGCGCGATTATCGAGCGCCGCTGACAAAGTGCATTTCTGGATGGGATGGCAAGCCGCTGGCGTGGCGGGCGATGATGGTCAGCTTGGCATGGAATATCGGCCCCGGTGCTGCCTGTAAATCGACAGCCGCACGGCTGGGGCGCGAGGGCAAGTATCTGGACAGCTGCAATGCTGCCACGGCTTTCAATAAGGCCGGTGGTCGCGTCATCATCGGGCTTGTTAAGCGGCGCGAAAATGGTGACGTAAATCGGATCGGGGAAGGCGAATTGTGCGTCTCTGGTGTGCAATGAGCCTTCTCTCTTTTGTCTTGAGCTTTGGCACCAGTTTTCTCAAATGGCTGAAAACATTTCTGGCTGATCTGTATGACATGATCGGCATTGGTGGCTTTCTGCTGTTGGCGCTTCTGGTGTTCGAGGAGGGCGTGCCCTTCCTCGGAATCAATGGCCGGGTTGCCAATCATGCGAGTGCGCAAGTTGAGGCCGCAAAGGCGGGCTTGGTGGCGCAAGCCGATCTGGATGCAGCCAATGCCAAGCTGGCGGCTATGCAATTGCGGGCACAACAGGCTGAGGCGTTGGCAGATCAGGCCCGCGCTACCGGCGAAAAAATCACACAAAATGAAGGGCAAGGTAATGATGCGCTTAAGGCATCGGTTGAGGCTGATCATCGCGCTGATGGCGCTCGGTGGGCTGCCTCTGACATTGAGTGGATGTGTAACGAGCGCCGACGCCTCGGCCTCGATGGCGCGTGCGGCGGCAATCAAAGCGGTCGCTGAAACGCCAGTGACATTGCCGCCATGGCCTGACTGGTGCCGCCAGCATGTGCGGCGAGTTGTGCCGGTGGCTGGTGGATCGGCTGCGCATGACCTATTGGCATTGGAGGTGAGTGCCAGTCAGCAGGATGCGCGCACCGACGCTTGCGCGGAAATCTATGATAAGCGCCGGGCTGAATATGGAGGTGCGGCGAATGGCACCGGACATTGACGCAAGCGTGCATCGCCAGCTCGGTGAGTTGGTGGCTGGTTTGCGGGGCTTGAAAGACGACATTCAGGAAATCAGAGACGCGCAATTGCGCTCTGAGGACAAATCCACCCAAAGCCGTGCCGTTGTGCATCGGCGAATGGATGAGATGGTGTCTCGCGTGGGCACACTGGAACGGCACATCACCAACGTGCAGACCGATGTGGCAGACATGAAGCCGGTCACCAATGACGTGAAGCGCTGGAAGCTGATGGGCATTGGTGCTCTTGGCATGATTGGCATCGGCGGTATCGCGCTCGGCGTCAGCTTTGCCGATGTGCTCAAACGGGTTGGCGCTCTACTGATTGGAAGAATCTAATCCAAAACAGACAAGGCCGGAAGATCACTCTTCCGGCCTTTTTACGATGCCCGGCAACGGGTGGTCGCAGCCTCACGGCTGCAACGGCGGGCCTTGATTGGACCTCAGTCCCGCCCGGCAATCCCGAAAGATCATCGCCACACCCGTGGCCTGCGCAGGCGCGGGCGGTTTGGCAGAAAAAGTGATCTGACACAATGCAAGAAATGTTTTCCTTCACGGCTGTTCGGCCCGTGTCGCCGCCAGCGGCTTATCTGGGCGGCAAACGGCAACTGGCCGAACGCCTCGCATCCATCATCGAACAAATCCCGCACACGCTCTATGCTGAACCTTTTGTGGGTATGGGTGGCGTATTTTTCCGTCGCAAACTGATTCCTAGATCCGAGGTTATCAATGATCGCTCTGGCGATGTGGCAACGCTGTTTCGCGTGCTTCAGCGCCACTATCCTTACTTCATGGATCTGATGAAATTTCACATCACCTCGCGCCGCGAGTTTGAGCGACTTGTGGCAACTGATCCTGTAACGCTCACTGATCTGGACCGGGCGGCGCGGTTTCTCTATCTACAACGGCTATCGTTTGGAGGCAAAGTGGTAGGCCGAAGCTTTGGCGTGGATACCACGGGTCCAGCTCGGTTCAATATCTCCCGGCTGAGTGTGATCCTTGAAGAGGTCCACGAACGCCTCTCCGGCGTGGTCATTGAAAACCTTGACTGGCAAGATTTCGTCAATCGATATGATCGCCCCGCAACACTGTTTTACCTTGATCCGCCGTATTGCGGAAATGAAGGCGACTATGGCAAGGACGCCTTCAGCCGGGACCAATTTACGGAAATGGCAGAACGTCTGAAATCCATCAAAGGTAGGTTCATGATTTCGCTCAATGATTGCGAACCTGTACGCGAAATTTTCCAAGATTTTCAATTCGTCACCGTTGGCTTGACGTACTCAGTGCGCGGTGGCGCGGGTAAAGAGGTGGGCGAGGTGATTATTATGGATACTAAGGGCGATGTGGAAAATTTACCCGTAGCGTGAATTTTACATGAAAAGCTCTGCCTGGATATTCAGGCGGAGCCTCCATTCTTTTCAAGCCATTCCTCAAGCGCCTGCTGAACCATGTCGCGCAAACTGAGTTTCTTGTCGATACCTGCGATTTTCAGGCGTCGGATAATATCCTCTGGTTGGTGCGTATTCAGCACAACGCGCTTTTCTGCGCTTTGTTCATGACGAACTTGACGTTGTTGCGATCCTTTGAGTGCGGTCGAAAAAGGATTGCTCATACCCTGCCCTCCATTAATTCGGAAATCGTGTCCACAAGTGAGGCAATTTCTTGGGCCGATTTATCATTGCCAATTTCAGCTGCTCCATGGCCGGTGAATAAGGCGGTACGGTAGCTTTTCCTGTCCCATATCGGCGTCGGAAAGACTGATAGTCCCCAAGTGTCGAGGAGTGTCTCGGCAATGCTGGGATAATCCCTGCGCGACATAAGCGACATGGCGTTGAGCACGGCAAGTTTTGGGCGGTCAATCCGTGTAAGGCAGGCCATCGTGCCTTTCATTGCCTGCAAATCCATCACGGATGGCCGCAGCGGAATAATGATCATGTCGGATAACTCTGCGGCAAGCGTAAGACTTGATTCCAGCTTGGCCGGTGTGTCGATTACAACCGCCCCTGTGCCAGCGGTCCGCGCCTTCTGGATCGTTTTTGCAAGCTGTTGCGCAGGGATCGCAACCACTGCCGGATTGTCATCTTTTCGCTCTTCGCGCTTATCACCCCAATCCATAGCGCTGCACTGCGGGTCTATGTCAATCAATCCCGTAGCCGCGCCGCGTCGCGCCAATTCGCACGCTATGTTGATGGCCAGCGTAGTCTTACCCACGCCGCCCTTATTGTTGATCAAAGATATTACACGCATCTGCATTCCTTCATTTGTGCATTCCTTCATTTGCGCATTTGCGCAAGCCATGATTTGCGCAAATGCAACATGCTCATGAAGGTTCCGGATGTCAAATTTAGAGATACAAAATGAGAAACAATATGAGATACAAATTACAAGAATGATGTGATTTCATAAGGAAATATATATAATTAAATCAAATACATAATGGTTTAATACTGATTAGTTCGAATCCTGTCGGGTGCGCCATTATTTATTTTTTCTAACAAAATCAAATAATTAAAGTTTTTTTGCGCTGTGCAAATCATGTTCTTGTGGCGCGTCGCGACCTTTTGGACAAAATGGCGTTACAGCGACTCTCACCATATATGGCGCACGGCGCTGCAAGGGCAGTCTTCGCATTGAGCCTTGGGGAAACAGCAGCGACCGGATTGGTGTCAGCCCGGTAATTTCAGCGTGACATTGCCGCTTGCGGTATTGGGTTGGCTGAAGTCGCCTGCGAATGTCACCGTCCACACATCTTTATCTTCGCGCAAGCTCCATTGTTTCTATTCGCTTGGGCTACATTTCTCAGATGAGGGCGGTTCACTGTAAAGTGACGTTGCGGGTTTGCGAAAGCGTAAAAACGTTTTTATCCATCCGGGATGAAATGGGTTTTGGTGGGTTCAGCGGTGGCGCTGGATGGGGTGAAATGGGTGTCGATGATCAACGATTCAAATGATAATCCGTATGCGGCGCTTGCGCCTCGATCTGTGTGGCGCAAAGCGGTGGCGGAGACACATCCTTTACAATTACAGGATCTCTATCGCCGAAAATTTACCGTGCCCCGCGAAGCAAGGATTGCCACGGCGGGGAGTTGCTTTGCCCAGCACATTGCCCATTCTTTGAGACGGCATGGCTTTAACTTTCGTGATTTTGAGCCTGCGCCGCCGCTGTTTCCAGCCGCCATGGCTCAGAGTTACAATTACGGTGTCTATTCAGCCCGTTTTTGCAATATTTATACGGCTCGCCAGCTCTTGCAGCTGTTCGATCGGGCTTTTGGTAGGTTCGCGCCAGAAGAGCAGCCCTGGGAAAAGGCAGGCGGTGTTGTTGATCCATTTCGGCCGCTTCTGGAGCCGGAGCCATTTGGCAGTGTGGCTGAGCTTGAGCGGTCGCGGCAATCGCATCTTTCGGCGGTGCGTGAAATGTTTCAAAGCACAGATGTGTTTATCTTCACGCTGGGTTTGACAGAAGCCTGGCTTTCAAAACAGGATGGTGCGGTCTTTCCTCTGTGTCCCGGCACGGTTGCTGGTCGCTTTGATGCGGCACAGTATGAGTTCAAAAACTTTAGCTACCACGAGATTTTTGATGATCTTGCCACGTTCTTGACCCAGTTTCGGCAGCTCAATCCCTCGGTCAAAATCATTTTCACGGTCTCGCCGGTGCCCTTGACGGCAACCAAGAGCGACAATCATGTGCTGGTGGCGACCAACTATTCCAAGTCCGTGTTGCGAGCAGTGAGCGGTTATCTCGCGCAAGAGTTGGATTTTGTTGATTATTTTCCTTCCTATGACATCATCACGGCAGCGTCTGTGCGCGGCATGTTTTATGATGCCAATGTGCGCACCGTGAATGCCAGCGGTGTCGATTATGTCATGTCCCATTTTTTTAAGGAGCACGCCCCTTCACAGGGACAATCCTCAAGCACCGCGCAGGATGCGGCGGCGCTGGTGGGCAATCACGAAGCGGTTTGTGAAGAGATGATGCAGGCGCAAGGACTTGGTTATGCTTGAGATTATTGGTGATTCTCATGTCGTCGCTTTAGGGCAAGCATTTCAATCGCTTCAGAGCGAAGGAGATGCGCTGGCTCATCAACCGGGGGGCATAAGTTTTGGGTATATGGGGCATGGTTATGAGTTTTTGCGGCCATTTTTTTTGTGTGACGGCGATAATGTGGTGTTCGACAGCACGAATATGCGGCTCGCTTTTGAAAAGGTGAACCCTCATCATATGCCGTTCATACAGCCCAATGACGAGCGGCGTTTTGTCTTTGTTTTTGGGCTTTATCCGAGCTTTTGTTTTAATCCTGAGCATTGGCTGTCTCACACGGTGGCACCTTGGGCGGATGGCCGCCAGTTTGTCAGCAAAAGTGCTTTTTCAGCCATTATTGATCATTATTCGCAGTTTGCTCTCGCCTTTTTCAAGCAACTTCAGAGCATGAATGTGCGCTTTTCTGTTGCGTCTTGCGCTCCGATCCCGGCCAGTTATCATAAATTCAAGCAACAGACCCATTGGGCCGACTATGAGATTGCGCTGATCTACAATTGGTATTTAGAGCGGGTGGCTGGCAAATTGGAAGCCATGGGCATTGTTTGTCATCGCCCGCCCGAAGAGGTTTATGATGAGATTGGGGCGATGCGCGATGAATTTGCCAAGACGCCGGGCGATTACCACGGCAATGCTGCCTATGGTCGCCTGATGTTGCAAAAAATCTTCTCTGAAATCAACCCTTTGCCATAAAGGTGATGGTGCGGGAGTGCGCACTTACCAACTGCCGGTCAGGGGCTTTCCGGTCAATTGAACCTGACGTGCTGTGCCAAATTCATCGGTGACGGTCAGGGAGGGCATCATCTTCTTCGGTGCCTTGCGAAACCAGATCTCGGCCAAGCGCGCCATGTCGCCGATGGTGCGTGTATCTTTCCAGCCTGCAAAGCGCTGGGCGGTGGCTTTCGGTGTCGAGACGTAGAAAAAATCGCCCGATGCTTGCACATCATTGATGTTTGCTGCCATAGCGGTGAGCGGTTTCTGGAACATTTTGGCCGGTATGCTGCTGCCGTTCAGCGCCAGTGCGGGGGCCATAAAATCAATCGCCCAGCCCTCGGCTTCTATCCAGCAATGGAAGCTTTCGCCCTCACCAGTCACAAAGCCTTCGTCGTTTTTGTCAGCAAACAGGATGGCATCAACACCAAGACGATAGGCGGCCAACCCGCTTTTGGGGGTGGCATTGATCTTGAAGTGCTGTTTCAAAAGATAAGAGCCGAATACGCTGAAATACATGCTGGCCGTGGCCGGATTGGCATTTTCGCTCAAAAGCAGCGAATTGATCACGCTGTAGATACGGTGATAGTCGGTTTGCTTGATCAGCATGAAGCAGGCCTTTTTCGGAATTGTAAACGCCGAAAAGGCCGGATGAACCGGCCTTTCCAAATCGTATAAGAATGCGAATGATTAGCGCTCGCGGCGCTGACCACCGGCACCCGCACGGGCAGGGCCGTCCTGACGTGGACGATCCGGGCGGCGTGCGGGACGGCCGCCGGGTTTGCGGTTGCCGCCGGGGCGGGCCGAGCGGTTCTCGCCTTCGCTGCCGTCTTCACGTGGGCCACGGTTTTGTGGGCGGCCATGATTACGGTTGCCAGCACCAGCACCGGCACCTGCGCCACCACCGCCGCGGCGGGCTGGGCGGGCAGGGCGACCGCGATCGGCTGGAGCTTCGCCACTGGCCACCGCAATTTCAATGCCCATCAGGCGCTCAATGTCACGCAGCAGGCGGATTTCGTCGGGTGCGCAAAACGCAATAGCAATGCCATCACGGCCAGCGCGGGCGGTACGGCCAATGCGGTGAACATAGGCGTCTGGCACTTCCGGCAGGTCGTAGTTGAACACGTGGCTGACGGCTGGAATATCGATGCCGCGGGCGGCAACGTCGGTGGCGACCAGAATCTTGATGGAGCCATCACGAAAACCCTTCAGCGCGCGTTCGCGCTGGCCCTGACTCTTGTTGCCATGGATGGAGGCAACGGAATGGCCCGTCAGTTCCAGATGTTTGGTCAGCTTTTCAGCGCCATGCTTGGTGCGCAAAAACACGATGGAGCGACCATCCGGGTTCTCGGCAAAGGACTTTTTGACCAGTTCGGTCTTGTGGTTCTGGCCGTTGACGAAGTGAACGTATTGCTCAACCTTGTCGGCAGCCTTGCCTGGAGGGCTGACTTCCACCTTGGCCGGGTCTTTCAGGAAGCTGGCCGCCAGATCGGCAATAGCCTTGGGCATGGTGGCCGAAAACAACAGGGTCTGGCGCTTTGGTGGCACCATTTTGGCAATCTTGCGCAGGTCGTGGATAAAGCCGAGGTCCAGCATCTGGTCGGCTTCGTCAAGCACGAGATAGCTTACAGCGCGCAGCGAAATTGCATTGCGCGAAATCAGGTCGAGCAAACGGCCGGGTGTTGCCACCAGAATATCCGTGCCTTTTTCGAGCTGCAACTGTTGCTTGTTGATGGAGGCTCCGCCAACCACCTGATTGATCTTCAAGGGTGTTCTGCGAATGAAAGACCGCAGATTGTCACCAATCTGGTTCACCAGCTCGCGGGTCGGGGCGAGAATGAGGGTGCGGGTGGTGCGGTTGTCCGGACGGCTCTGGTCCTTGAGCAACATTTCAATCAGCGGCAAGCCGAAAGCGGCGGTTTTGCCGGTGCCGGTCTGGGCCAGACCAATCAGGTCGCGGCCGGAGAGGACAACAGGAATGCCCTGTGCCTGAATGGGGGTAGGGGTATCGAAGCCCATAGCGGTCAGCGTGGCGACAATATTTGCCGAGAGGCCAAGTTCGTTAAAACTGGTCAATTCAATTACCTTTCGGGGGCGCCAAAACAAACGATCCACCATCGCCTCATTGCGACCATGGGTGTTTTGGCGTCAAGAACCCCGCGTGATTTGGGAACTTGTCAGTTGGAAAACTGCTTATAGGCGCGTTTGGCTGCTCATGCTGCCATATATAGAGCGCCCCAAGACCTTCTTTGCGTTACTGATAAGTAGCAGGGCGCGCTCACGCGGCGGCCGGAAGGTTTAAAGCTGATGTGCATTTGCTCTTTTCATCAGCCGTTGTCAAGTGCCCGCCGATTTTTAGGGGCGAGCACCTGAGATTTTAAGAGGATTTGTTTGATCTATTGCGGGCAAACTCGAACGCGATAGGCATCACCCCATTCATTGTGCCGCCATTCAGAATGGCAGGCTGGCACATAGACCGGGCGATAATAGGTTCTGTAAACTGGTGGCGGTGGTGGCGGTGCTTCATAAACCGGATAGGCATAGGCCGGACGGCGGGCCTCATTGATGATGGCACCGCCCAGAATACCACCAACGGCACCCGCGGCAACGCCGCCCCAGAAGTGGTCGCGTGCCTGAGCGGCGGGGGCTGTCGCCACCAGGGAAAGACCCATCATGGATGTGGCAAGACCAGCAGACACGAAAGTACGAAAGATGGACATGAACTTGTTCCTTTCAAAGCCCTACCTCAACGATATGGTGCCAATCTGATCTCGAAACACGGCATATTCATGATCAATCTGTGGCAGGAACCTTAAAATAAATCCATATTACACAAGCCTTTAGTTGATTTTAAAGCAGGCGGTTCCCTTTTGGGTTGGGTTTGAAAGATCATTAATAACATGTTGTTTTTTCGGTCTTGCTCTGTTTAGTTCTTTTCAGGATGATAGTCTTGATTTTATGTCAGACTCCGATGTGAAGGGGGCGCGTTGCCGGTGGAAGGGGGACTTCTTGCAATAGCGTGCGAAAAAATCGCCCGGCTTGATGTTCCCGCTTTCATCAAGGACAGCGAACTGCGGTTTGTTGCGGTCAATTCTGCCTTTACCGCGTTTTTAGGCTATGGGCAGTCGGCGCTCATTGGGCATGATATGAGCGCGCTGACCGGCAGGCCGGAAGACCGGGCATGGGAAGACATGGAGCGTCGTGCGCTGGTGTTTTCCGAAGAGCAGCTTGCGCTGTGTTTTGATGCGACCGGGCGGGATTATTGCCGGGTGCAAATTGAGCGTTTTGTCACGGAAGATGAGAGCCTGTTTGTCTTTGGTGTTTTCCGGGAACGTCCGAAACAGCCAAGAGTGAAGATGTCAAAACGCAATCGGTCGCCCGGATCTGATGTGGCGAATGGGGCTGCCTTGTTGCTGCCGGAGGCGCCGGCTGATTTTCGCGCTTTGCTGGATGCAATGCCGCTTGGTGTGTTGCTGCTGGATCGCGGCTTGCGCATTGTTCATGTCAACAGCACGCTGCTGGACATGCTGTCACCGATTGGCCTGACACCTGAGACTGGTGCTGGTTTTGCTGTGCTGCTTGAGGGCATTGTCGCTCACGCGGAACGTGATGCGGCGAAACCGGGTGGAGAGCTCCGGCAGCGCCTGATGACTCTGGCAACCGTCGAGGGTGCGCCTTCCCATCGGATGATTTTGGGCGACAGGGTTGTTGAGGTCCGTCGACAGCATTTTGACCGCGGCCATGTGGTGCTGGTGTTGACGGACGTGACCCACATGCAGGCGTTTGAACGCGAGAGCCTGCTCTATCGCAGCGTGCTGGAAAATGTGCCGGAGCCTGTTTTTCTGCGCGACAGTGATCGGCGACTGATTTTTGCCAATGCCGCCTATGAGCAATTGCTGGGCGGTGACCGGACACGCTTTTACGGTCTGCGGGAAGATGAAATGTTTCCCGAAAAAGGCGACATCATGCGCCTTGAAAACATCGAGGTGCTTGAGACCGGGCTGGAGAGCGAGCGCGAACAGCAAGCCACCATGCCAAATGGTGCAGAGCTGCCTTTGCTGACCAGTTTGAAACGCATCGAGGATGTGGACGGCGCACGCTACATTGTTGGCACGCTTGCCGATATTTCGCTGGTGAAAATGCATGAACGCGAGCTGGTTGAGGCGCGCGCGCAGGCGGAGGAGCTTTATCGGCGATTCGAGCGGATTTTACGCACCATGCCGGTGGGGGTGCTGATTCTGGAGCCGGATCTCACTGTCAGTTTCGCCAATCCCAAGGCGAAAGAGATTGTCAAATGGCCCGATAACCGGGCGATCAATGGTGTGCGCTTTGCCGATTATATTCGCCATGCCTGTAATCATGGCTGGCCATCGCCGCCGGGTTTTGATGTCGACACATGGATCACCAGCCGATCCGCTCAAATGCTGACGTTGCAGGGAACACAGCAATTCGAGCGAAAAATGGATGATGGTCGCAGTGTTCTGGTGAGCACGACCCTGTTGGAGCATGGTCAATTTTTACTGACCTATTCGGATTATACCGAGCAACGCTTGCGTGAGCAGGAAATTACCGAAACCAGAGCGAAGCTGGAGGATGTTGGCACGCTGCTGAAAGAAGCGACACATGTGATGCAGCAGGGCCTGTGCGTGGTGCAGCAGGGGAAAATTCTTTATTCGAATGAAAAACTGGCGCAGGTGTTGAATGTTCCCGCCTCAATGATTGCCGAGGGCGAGGACTGGCTTGGCATTTATGACTATTGCAGCGCGCGCGGCGATGGTGGTGCGGACCCGGCTGGCGTGTTGGAGCGAATGACTGCGCGGCTGTCTGACGGTAAAAATGTCCATGGGGTTTTTCAACGGCACGACGGTGTGTGGATCAGGCTGGAAGGGCTTGTCAGTGGCGCGGGGCGCTGGCTGTTTGTGGTCAGCGATGTATCTGAGGCCAGAAACCGTGAAGCGGAGCTAAAATTGCTTGCGGAGCGGGCAGAGGCTGCGGATAAGGCAAAATCACGCTTTCTGGCCAGCATGGGGCATGAAATTCGGACGCCCATGAGTGGCGTGCTGGGCATGGCGGAATTGTTGGTGTCATCGGAGCTGGATGCACGCCAGAAAACCTTTGTCGATGTGATCCTCAAGTCGGGCCGCTCTCTTCAGACAATCATCAATGATATTCTGGATTTTGCCAGAATTGATGATTGCAGCCTGTCCTTGCGCAAGGCTCCGTTTGATCCGCTGGCGGCGGTGGAAGACGTTGTCCTGTTGATGTCCGGGCGTGCCGCGGAGAAAGACATAGAACTGCTGGTGCGCGGAAGTGCGGGGCTCAAACATCTGGTCTCAGGGGATGCGGGGCGTTTCAGACAGATTTTGATGAAGCTGCTGGATGAGGCGATCAAGGCAACGGACAGGGGCCATGTGCTGGTTGACCTTGATGAACACAAGGACAGCGATGACCGGCTTTGGCTGACCCTGCGCATTGAAGATACAGGGCGAGGTTTTACCCCGGAGCAGCAAAGCAAGGCGTTTTCCAGGTTCTCTCAGGTGGATGATCCGCCGTCTTATCATATGGCCAGTGCTGGCCTTTCGCTCTCGATTGTTGGTGGGCTGGTGAAGCTGTTTGGTGGCACGATTTCCGTCAAGAGCGAAGTGGGCCACGGTGCGGAGATCGTGGTGCGTTTGCCGCTGGCAATCGCCGGTGAAAAAATTCAGGACAGATCAGCACTGTATCTATGTGGCGCAAGGGTTCTGGCGCTGTCCGGCAACCCGCTGGCGTGCGAAATCCTGAACGAGCAGTTTCTGCACTGGAGTTTTGATGGTGTGGCACTGGACGATCCGCAGGTGGTTCTGGGTGTGCTGGGGGAAGCCGTCTCGGTTGGACAGCCAATTGAGGTGCTGCTGGTGGATTTTCACGCATTCAGCCCATCGACTGACAGGGATGACCAAACAGCAGCCAGCGTGGATGTGATGGGCTGGCTCCGCAAGGTGCGACAGGACCGTGCGTTCAGTGGCCTCTCTGTTGTTGCGCTCGTGCCTGCAAGCCTGTCTGGTTTGCAGGCCGAGCTTGAGGACATCCATGTGCAGGCCGTGCTGCATAAGCCCGTGGCGGATACTTTGCTTCGCAAGGCGATTTCAGATGTGCTGAAAGCTGCCCGGCGGACGGCACGCCTGAGCCCGAACAACACACCGGTGCTTACGCAGGAGCCGTATGCTTTGCCACCGGGCATGGAAAGGACGTCTCTGCGCTCTGTGGCGGGTCATTCTGCGGCGCATCAAGTTCAGAGCAGTCATGTGCTGATTGTTGATACCAACGATGCCGAATGCGATTTTTTCCGCCGGGTTTTGTCTGATGAAGGCATTGGCTATGATATATTGGCCAGCGAAGAGCAGGCTTTTAGCGTCTGGCAACAGCACAGGCCGCGTGTGATGCTGATTGACCTTTGCCGCAATGGCAGCGGTACACTTGATTTTGTCCGCTTTATTCGGGCTGAAGAGGCGCGTGCTCCTGATGATGTGCCAACGGCTCTGATCGGTCTTTCCATCAACATGTCTGCGGATGACAGGAACGCATCTCTAATGGCCGGGCTGGATGATTTTCTGATCAAGCCGGTTCGGGCTGACAGGCTGGTGGAGTGTATCCGCCAATGGTCGACTGATACCGCAGAGATGCAGCAGCTGGCGCTATGAAGCATCGTGCTGTTTCAGTGGGTCCTTATTTTCCGGTTTCGTTTTTCTTCTTTTCAGCCTGATCTTGATCGTAATGCCACTTGACGGCGAAGAACATGGCCGTGCCTAAAACAATAACTTTTAACGGCAAGAATACGATAGGGAACCAATCGACCCAGTTGCTCGGCATTGGCCAATTCCTTTTAAAAACTGAGAGTTTGTCAGGGAAACACGATTTTCCGAAAAACAAACGAAAACAACAGAGGTGGGACGGTGTCTGCGGCAATCTGAACCGGACAGACACGTAAGATGTCAGCGTGAATAGAGCAAGACCATCAGGAGTGAAACATGCATTTTGTCGCAGCGGATCACGCTGCCTTCACACGCGCGCTCACATATTCCGCAATCCACGCTCTTCTCATTCAACGCTGAACAGAGATTAATCCTGTCTCGTATTGCTGTATTATTTTTGGGGTCTAAACGATTTAATCAATAAGACTATAGACTTCGCTAAAGCCTGTCGCAGTGAATAGGATTCACTGCGACAGGCTTTAGCTCTTTCTTTTTCGCATGTACGTTATCGTTTTATTGAGGACAATAAAACGCGACATGCTGTAGATCAAGAATAGAACGTGTGTTCGATAAGTTGAATAACATTGCAAGACAATATTGGACTTTTCATATTAGTTAAATTTCAATTTTTGTGGTCCAGAATATTTTAAATGGAGCGGGAGATGTTTAGTTATGTCTAATTTATCTGTACTGAATAAGATATTCTTGCTGATGGGAATCAGCCTCATCATTATGGCAGGAGCGCTGTTTTACAGTGGAGAGCAATCCTATCGCGCCATTGTTGCTGAGCGCAAAGCGATGCTCATGAATATGGATCATAGTGCGGTATCGATTTTTAAACGATACCAAAGCCTTGAAGCAGAAGGAAAAATGACCCGTGAAGCGGCCCAGAAGGACGCAATCGCCCAAATCATGGCCATGCGGTATGGCGTTGACGGGTATTTCTGGATCAACGACCTGAATGGGATCATGGTTGCTCATGCCGCCAAGCCAGCATTGAACAATACCAGTGTTCTTGGCATGAAAGATCCAAACGGCGTGTTTATCTTTCAGGAATTTATCAAGGTCGCCAAAGCCAGCGGCGAAGGCTATGTTGATTATATGTGGCCCAAGCCTGGCTCTGAGCAGCCTGTTGGCAAAAATTCTCATGTCATTCTGTTTGCACCCTGGGGGTGGATTGTTGGCACCGGCGTCTACAATGACGACATTGTTGCGCTGGGGCAAAAACAGACACTGTCCACCGGCATCATCCTGTTCTTTGCCGCGATGGCCACGATTGCCGGATCAATCCTGATTGGTCGCTCCATATCCAGGCCGCTCAACGGCCTCAAGGCAACCATGGTCAATATTGCCGCCAATGATACATCGGGTGACATTGCGCACACGCACCGTCGAGACGAAATTGGCCAGATGGCCAATGCATTGGTTGAGATCAGGAATTCCGTTGTCGAGCGCAACCAGTTGGAAACCAGCCGCGCCGCCAGCCAGACCATCATGGATCAAAGACGTCAGGAACAGGCCGAGAGCGAGAGATTGAACCTCGAAAGGCAGGCCGCCGTTGTGACCAGCTTTGCCAAGGCTTTCGAGGCGCTCTCGCAGGGCGACCTCACGGTGCGGCTTGCAAATCTTCCGGTTGAATATGTCAAGCTTGAAGCGGACTTCAACAAAGCTGTTTCCGCACTGGCTCAGACCTTGAGCAACATTGCCGATTGTACCTTGAGTGTCGGGCGCTCCGTGGATGAAATCAAGAGTGCCGTGACAAATCTTTCAAAACGCACCGAGGGGCAGGCGGTCAATCTGGAAGAAACAGCCGCAGCCATCAACGACATCAGCCATAAGATCCAGTCTTCGGAAAGCAGCATTGAAAAAGCCAGAACCATGGCGATTTCTGCAAAGGACGATGCTGCGAAATCCAGCACGGTTGTCATGGAGGCTATCAGCGCCATGGGCCTGATCGAGCAATCCTCAGCCAGAATCAATGACATTATCAGCGTGATTGACGAAATTGCCTTCCAGACCAATCTTCTGGCTTTGAACGCAGGCGTCGAAGCTGCCCGCGCAGGTGAGGCGGGCAAGGGCTTCGCCGTGGTGGCGCAGGAAGTGCGTGAACTTGCGCAAAGATCAGCAAATGCCGCCAAGGAAATCAAAGCGCATATTCAAGCGTCCAGTGCGCAGGTTCAGGCTGGTGTGCACCTGGTTGAGGCCACCAGCACGGCTCTTCATGGTATTGATACGCGCGTTCTGACGATCAATAACAGCATTGGCGACATCGCTACTCTGTCGCGTGAGCAATCAGCCGGAATCGCCGAAATCAACGGCTCGATTAATGAAATTGACCGGATGACCCAGCAAAATGCCGCAATGGTGGAAGAAACCACCGCAGCCACAAGCTTGCTCAAAACAGAGGCCGAAAATCTGGCACATTTGCTCTCCATGTTCACGATTGCGAAAGAGAACCATCACGCAGCATCTCGGGTGGCTTGAGTGGGCTCACCGCTGATAACACCGAGCGTTTGTCCGGTTCAACTTCGAGCCGGATAGACTCTCAGGCCAGCTCTCTTTTCACGCATCTGTGGTTCATGCCTCTTGTTCGGGAGTGGCTTTGCACTATATCCGCATGGTGAGGTCTGTGGCTATCTTGTGCCACATCATCCTGTGTTCTTATCCTCGCCTTAGAGTCTGTCAGGTTCAGATTGAACCAGCCAGCCTCTAAACTTCTTTGAGTTCGTTTGTCTTTTCGGGAAAATCGTATTCCACTTTTCCCTGACAAACTCTAGCAAAATCTGACCATATCAAAAGGGATAACCCATGCCGATCGCCAAAGGCTATGCCGCAACAGATGCCACCAAGCCGCTGGAACCTTTTACGTTTGAACGCCGCGAGCCAAATGATGATGACGTTGTCATCTCGATCAAATATTGCGGCGTCTGCCATTCTGATATTCACCAAACCCGCAATGAATGGGGTATTTCTATCTTCCCAATGGTGCCGGGCCACGAAATTGCCGGTGTTGTCACTGCCGTTGGCGCAAACGTGAGCAAATTCAAGGTTGGCGACCATGTTGGTGTTGGCTGCTTTGTGGATTCCTGTGTCCATTGCCAGAGCCGTGATGTTGATATTGAACAATATCTGCCGGGTCTGGTTCAGACCTACAGCAGCTATGAGGCCGATGGCAAAACCGTGACGCAAGGCGGCTATTCTGACAGCATCGTCGTCAAGGAAGGCTATGTGCTGTCGATTCCTGAAAATCTGCCGCTGGATGCCGCAGCCCCGCTGCTCTGCGCAGGCATTACCCTCTATTCACCCCTGGCCCACTGGAAGGCTGGTCCGGGCAAGAATGTCGCCATTGTTGGTATGGGCGGCCTTGGCCATATGGGCGTGAAAATCGGTGCCGCCATGGGAGCCGACATCACCGTTTTGAGCCAGACCCTGTCCAAAAAAGAAGACGGCCTGCGGCTTGGTGCCAAGCACTATTATGCCACCAGTGATGCCGAAACCTTCAAGACACTGGCAGGCACATTTGACCTGATCATCTGCACGGTCAGCGCCGATATTGACTGGAACGCCTATCTCAACCTGCTCAAGGTTGACGGCACAATGGTGCTGCTGGGCGTGCCGGAAAAGCCCGTGCCCGTGCACGCTTTCTCGCTGATTCCTGCGCGGCGCAATCTGTCCGGCTCCATGATCGGCTCGATCAAGGAAACCCAGGAAATGCTGGATTTCTGCGGCAAGCACAATATCACCTCTGACATCGAGGTCATCGACATCAAGGACATCAACAAAGCCTATGAGCGCGTGCTGAAAAGTGATGTGCGCTATCGCTTTGTCATCGATATGGCGACCCTGGCGGATTGATCGTCATTGCCAACACAGCATCGCGGGGTTGATCAAGCCCGCGATGCCCGGATAACCCGTCTCCACACCATGCAAACGTATGGTGTGTCCTTATCGGCTAATCACCAATCCGGCTTGTGGTGGGCGTGCCAGTGTCTGGCAATATCAAGACGGGTGGGCACCCAGACTTTGTCATGGGATAAAACATAATCCACAAACCGCTTGAGTGCTGCGGCCCGGCCCGGACGGCCAACCAGACGGCAATGCAGGCCCACCGACATCATTTTCGCGGCCCCCTCCTGTCCTTCCTGATAGAGGGTGTCAAAGGCGTCTTTCAGATAGGTGAAAAACTGATCGCCGGAATTAAAGCCCTGTGGCGTGGCAAACCGCATGTCGTTGGTTTCCAGCGTATAGGGAATGATCAGGAAAGGCTTGCCCGCAGGGTCCGGCACCCAGAAGGGCAGATCGTCAGCGTAATTATCGGAAGAATAAAGAAAGCCTCCTTCTTCCATCACCAGCTTCAGTGTGTTGTCTGAAGGCTTGCCCTGATACATGCCATAGGGGCGCTCACCGGCCACTTCTGTGTGGAGACGCACCGCCTCCAGAATATGCTTGCGCTCGATCTCTTCGGCAAAATCCTTATATTCCAGCCAGCGATAACCGTGGGACGCGATCTCCCATCCCGCCTCTTTCATGGCCGCCACCGCTTCTGGATTGCGGGCCATGGCCAGCGTGACCCCATAAACCGTAACGGGAACATTGAGCGCCGTGAACATGCGATGCAGGCGCCAGAAACCGGCGCGCGCACCATATTCGTAAATCGATTCCATGTTGAGATTGCGCTGACCGGGCCAGCTGGCAGCCCCAACAATTTCCGAGAGCAGATTTTCAGACCCCGGATCACCATCCAGAATGCAGCTTTCGCCACCCTCTTCGTAGTTGATCACGAATTGAACCGCCAGATTGGCCCCTCCCGGCCATTTCGGGTCCGGCGTGTGGCGGCCATAACCAATCAGATCGCGGGGATAATGTTTGTCTTGCATCGCTTTGCCTTCTCGCCTGCATGGTGCGTGAAGGTTAAGCAAGTGAAACAGGCTTGTCGAGCGGCAAAACGGTCTGCGCTGTCAGGCACTCCTGCGCGCCGACACCCGCCCCATCGGGTGCAGCGAATGCACCACAAGGGGCGCTCCCTGTTCCCGCTCCACAAACAGCGCGAGATTGGAAAACACGGGTGGTTGAGCAAGATAGGTTGAAAAATACCGGCTGACGGCTTTTTGAACCCGCTCCCGATCCGCCATGGACAATGGCCCGGTCAGCGGCAGATAAAATCTGTATTCATCCAGCACATGCGGATCGCCCCAGCGGTAAAGATTGGCAAATTGCGGTGCGCTCAAGCGCTCCGGCACCATGCGGTCAATTTCGGCTTCTGTCATCGGGGCACGGAATTGCTCAAAACTCTGCACCACCAGCGCTGCCAGTTGATCAAGCTGCACCGATTGATGACTGAGCATCAATCCGCAAAAATCACCAAGTCGCCCCACTTCCAGAGCAGGCAGGGTAAAAGGCTCGACCACGCTGGCAAAATGCATCAGCTCGCGCAACAGCATGGCCTCGCTCACGTCCGGGTGCAAGCGAAACGGAGCCTTGAGGCAGGCATGAAAACCGTTGCGCCGTGGCAAGGCGGTGTGAAAGGCAATTTCGCTCTGGCCGAGGCCAATGCCATCGGGATGTTCCTGCGCCTCACCGGAGTAAACACTGCGTCCAAGCCAGCTGGCCGCCGCCATGGACAGGGGATCACGCGCTGAAGGTGTGTAACAAATCGAGTACCGCATTGCTTTTGCCTCCTCCGCTTATCGAATCACCAATGGTCGATAAGCGGTTTCCTCCTCCCGGATAGGCGATTTGCATGACACTATGACGAAAACAGCAGGCGCTTCATTTCACTTTTTACGAGAAGCAACCGCAATGTGATGGATAAGCGTAAACCCCGGCGGAATGCTGAAAGCTTTGCCCAGCAAAGGCGCAAGGGCAGCCTGCGCAAGCCGGTGCGCAAGGCCAAAGCTGATTTTAAAGCCTCCTGTCAACGCAATCACAGATGGGTGGTCGGGGTGCGGCCCGACCATCGGGTCACGGTCAATGGCTTTGGGGCGCAAGCCCGCCCACCGCTCAACCACCTGCGCATCGCTCAACGCAGGCACCAGCACCCGCACCCGCTCAATCAGCAGTTCCAGTTGCTGATCGGTGCTGAAAGGGGCATCAAAATGATTTTCGCTGGTGCTGCCAATCGCCACCCGGCCATCATCATGCGGCACAATATAAACCCCATCCAGAAACAGCAGCGGCAAAGTGGGATCAATATTGGCCTGCAACAGGGCTGATTGCCCTTTGACCGCCATGCCAAGTGGTTGTGGCAGCGGCGGCATCAAGGCTTCCAGCAATGCAAACGATCCGGTTCCGGCGGCAATCATCACATGGCCAAAGGCGATCTTTTGACCGTTTTTCAGCAGCGCCACCTGTTTTGACAGGTCAAAGCCGCCCACTGGAGCACCTTCTATAATATGGCACCGGCTGGATGCCGCAAGCGAAGTCCGCAATGCCTGCGTCAATCCGCGCGGCGAAACCCTTGCCGCCAGCGTATCATGCACCAGCCCGCCTTGCGTATGGGCCGGGTCCGGCCAGAGAGTGCCAAACGGCGATTGGTCCAGCACCTGCCAGGCAAAACTGCGGTCAGGGGTTTGCCAAGCAGTTTGTGCATCTTTTTCATGGCGCAGCGCAATGGTGCGCAAATGCGGCTTTGGCAACATGATCAGGCGGCCAGCACGGCGGTAGCCGGCAGCCAACCCGGTTTCTGCCTCAAGCCGCGCCACTTCATCTTCCAGCGACAGCAGCGCATCAAATTGAAACTGCTTTTTTTCGCACCATCTGTCGGGCATATAGGGCATCAGCGAGCCAAGCAGGCCGCCGCTGGCACCACTGGCAATGCGATCGGCCTCGACCAGCGTTACAGTCAGCCCCGCATCGACAGCAAAACGCGCCGCCCAAAGCCCCATAATGCCGCCACCAACAATCAGCAGATCCGTAGAGAGTTGACCCGAAGGCAAAGCCATCCTATCGCCATTTGTCATGACACACTCTCCTTCCGAATCCGAAATTGCGGCAACACACCAGAGCTTGACCTGGCAAGAGGGCGATATGCCCTATTCAACCGCTTTTGGCGACCATTTTTACTGTCAGACCGACGGCAGGCTGGAATGCGGCCATGTGTTTCTGGCGGGCAACGGTCTGCCGGAGCGCTGGAGCGATACCCAAAGCTTTGCCATTGGCGAGCTGGGTTTCGGCACCGGCCTGAATGCCATGGAAACATGGCGGCAATGGAAGCTGTTTCGCCAGCCCGGCCAGAGCCTGCACTTCATTTCGTTTGAGCTTTACCCGATGCAGGCGCAGGAGATTGATCGTGCCCTGTCACGTTGGCCACAGATTGATGCGGAGCGTCAGCACCTTGTGTCCCTCTGGCCTGAAACACCGGAAGGCCATGTCCGGCTTGATCTGGATGAACAGACACAATTGACTGTGGTGTGTGGCGATGCGCTGACGTCTTTGAGCGCATGGTGCGAGCCGTTTGATGCCTGGTATCTGGACGGTTTTGCGCCATCGCGCAACGGTGCCATGTGGTCGGTGGAGCTGATGACCCGGCTTTGCCAGTTGACTGCGCCAGGCGGGCGTTTTGCCACCTATGCCGCAGCAGGCTTTGTGCGGCGCAATCTTCAGGCTGCTGGCTATCTGGTGGAACGTCGCAAAGGCTTTGCCGGAAAACGCGAAATGCTGTGTGGCAGCAAACCCGCGTCTTGAAGGCGCAAGCAGCCTGAAGATAAAACCATACTCTAAACCATCGGCCTAAAGCCGGGTTCCATATTACCCTCGATGGTACGGCTCTTAAAGCCTGTCGCAGTGAACAGGATTCACTGCGACAGGCTTTAGCTCTTTCTTTTTCGCATGGACGTTATCGTTTTATTGAGGACAATAAAACGCGACATGCTTTAGATTTTATGATGACGTGTTTGGTGAGCAGATTTTGATGTGAGGAGCGTGGCATGGATCGGCAGGAGTTTATTGCGCAATTTGGTGGAGTGTTCGAGCATTCAGCCTTTATTGCCGAGCGTGCGTTTGATCAGGGTCTTATTCATGAGCCTCTCACCCTTGCCGGTGTTCATGGTGGGCTTTGTGCGGTTTTTCGCGCGGCGAGCCATGCTGAAAGACTGGGTGTTTTGCGGGCACACCCTGATCTGGCGGGAAAATTGGCGCTTGCGGGTGAGTTGACCCAAGACAGTCGCAACGAGCAGGCAGGCGCAGGCCTTGATCGGTTATCTGCTGGTGAGCACGACCGCTTCAGTGCGCTCAACAGCACCTATACCGAAAAATTCGGGTTTCCGTTCATCGTTGCGGTCAAGGGCCTGACCAAGCACGATATTCTGACAGCGTTTGAGGCGCGTGTGGATCATGGTCCAGAGGCGGAATTTTCAACGGCCTGTGAGCAGGTCGAAAAAATCGCACGGCTACGCCTCGAAACGATGCTGACCAGATAAATAGAAGCCAGCATTACTGTTTGCGCGTCTCATCTGCTTCGCGGATGGCGTCCTCATGATACCAGCTTGCAGACCCACTTTCGTAAATTACGGGTTTTGGGCTGTTGCGTTCACGCATCTCCCGCAGTCTTTGCGTGTTCCGAAGAGGGAACTCGTAGATTTTTGCTGTTTCTCGACCAAGGCTGACTGTCATTGCACTGCCTCTCAACGTTCTTCGAGCTCCTCCGCCCGGATGTCTATCTTACCATAACCTCACATAAGTTGCACATCAAAAGTGCATTTTGCATAAAAATAAATCACTTATTTGGCGATTGTTTGCGTGTTTTTTGGGCGACCAATTGTCGTGCCTGCTGATTTGGCACTGGAATGCTTGATGAATCACCATGTTCTAATTTTCAGCTTGATCGTGAAGTGTTAAAAAAACCTCATATTTTTGAGAGATTTGCTTTCCGGTCATGTTTTTTTGAGAAACGGGGGTGACTCAGGAGATCAATTGGCACGCTTCATGCTTCTTAATGTGATGACTCACCGGACTGCCGGAGAATCAATCCTAGGGTGCGCTCAGTGTAGAGCGCTCGACTTATGAGAGATCGACAATGACGAAGTACAAGCTCGAGTACATCTGGTTGGATGGCTATACGCCGGTTCCTAACTTGCGCGGCAAGACACAGATCAAGGAATTCGCTGAATTCCCAACCTTGGAACAGCTCCCTCTCTGGGGCTTTGATGGCAGCTCCACACAGCAGGCCGAAGGTCACAGCTCCGATTGCGTGCTGAAGCCTGTTGCTGTTTATCCAGATCCAGCGCGCACCAATGGCGTTTTGGTCATGTGCGAAGTCATGATGCCAGATGGCGTGACGCCTCATAGCTCCAACAGCCGTGCAACCATTCTCGATGACGAAGGCACATGGTTTGGCTTTGAGCAGGAATACTTCCTGTATCAGGATGGTCGTCCGCTCGGCTTCCCTGAAAATGGCTATCCTGCACCGCAGGGGCCTTATTACACTGGCGTTGGCTTCAAGAATGTTGGCGATGTTGCCCGCGAAATCGTTGAAGAACATCTGGATCTCTGCCTTGCAGCTGGCATCAACCACGAAGGCATCAATGCCGAAGTGGCCAAGGGCCAATGGGAATTCCAGGTTTTCGGCAAGGGTTCCAAGAAGGCTGCTGACGAAATCTGGCTGGCGCGTTACCTGTTGCTCCGCCTTTGCGAAAAATACGGCGTGGATGTTGAATTCCACTGCAAGCCACTGGGTGACACCGACTGGAACGGCTCCGGTATGCATTGCAACTTCTCGACGCAGTTCATGCGCGAAGTGGGTGGCAAGGATTATTTCGAAGCTCTCATGGCCGCTTTTGCCAAGAACTGGAAAGAGCATATCGACGTTTACGGTCCAGACAACCATCTGCGTCTGACCGGCAAGCACGAAACCGCTCCATGGAACAAGTTCTCTTATGGTGTGGCTGACCGTGGCGCATCTATCCGCGTTCCACATTCCTTTGTGAATAACGGCTATCGTGGCTATCTCGAAGACCGTCGTCCAAACAGCCAGGGCTGCCCATACCAGATCGCTTCTCAGGTCTTGAAGACGATTGCGGAAGTTCCGGTGGCAAAGTCTGCTGCTGCTTGATGTGTCGGTGCCGATGCGAAAGCATCGGCACCGTTCTCGCCGCGTCATTTACAATTGCGGCGATGTGTGATGACATGGTTTTTTGAAGTCTGCTTGTTTCGAGCAGGAATTTTATGATTTTATGGCCTTTGTGCCGATATTTTGTGTGCAGGTGTATGCCGCCTCGATTGGAATACAAATCGTGGCGCGATTTTTAAGGTGATAAAAAACAAGGCAGCTTATGTGCGTTTTTTGAAAGCGCTGCCGCTCTTCCAATGTTCTGTGCGTGACGAATTGGATAATTTTCTCTCAGCAATGTACCGCACAGCTTTGGTCCGAAAAGTGGGAACCGGTTGTCGAGAAAATCCGATGTTGTCGTGCAGTCACGCATGAACGGAGTGAATGCGTCAGCTTGATCTTAATCTGCGTTTTGAAAGAGCATAATTGCTTTCTGGCACCCTTATTTTTCAGGGTGGGTCACATTTGTTTTATGTTTTCTATCTATGGTAGCTTTGCAGCCAAGCATTCAGAGCGATTTTGAGGCTCTCTTCCATTCACATTGCTGCTTAACACAGTTCATATTTCATCAGATTTTAAATTTAATCGCATTTTGCGCCGTTTCAGATAAATTTTTTTCATTATTTTTGTCGAGTTGAGCTGTCCTTTTGCGCAATTCCCATTTTGATACAGTTGCGGCGGAATCTCTTGCTTTGGTTGGCTCAATTGCTGACATATCGGTAAAATTGTGTGCTGGATTGATTAATCACGCAGTGGGTGCGGACATAAAAATAAATCTCGAGGGTTGATTTTTCTCAGATTTTGAATATCAATATATATGTATCTGGAAAAGGCTAAGTGAATAATTTAGCTTTGACCTTGTATTTTTTTTAAAATTAAAATTCCGTTTGAAATTAAGATAAAATTTTCAAAAAAAATTTTTCGGCATGGATTTTTTTAATCGAAATAAAAACGCAGTATCGAAATTGAACACGTGATCATTCCTCTATCTTTGTTGTTTCATTCTGGGTTTTTATTGTATTTTTAATGGGGTTGTAGATGTCTATTGTCAGCAGGCATGAAAAAAATATTCCTGTTTCCCTGGCGCAAGCGGGAATGTGGGTTAAGCAAAAAGTATCACCTGCCGATCTTAGCTTCATTCTTGCTGAAGCTATTGAAATACACGGCCCAGTTGACGCTGAGTGCTTTTGCCGGTCGCTGTATCGGCTGACGGAAGAGGCAGGCGTTACCCGATCCAACATTTGCGAACTGGATGGCAAGCCGCATCAAATCATCCGTGCCACCCATGTTGGCGCATTTGAGGTTCTTGATTTCAGCGATAAAAAAGACCCGCGTGCTGATGCTGATGCCTGGATGCAGGCAGAATTGCGCCGGACGCTGGATTTGGCCAAAGACAATCTCTGGGCCAGCGCATTGCTGAAATTGAGCGCGGATCACTGGATCTGGTACCATCGCGCCCATCACATCCTGATGGATGGATTTTCTGGCGGTATTCTTGCGCGGCGCATGGCCGAAATTTACTCCGCATTTGTGGAGGGGCAGACCTTGGAATTCTGCGATCTGGGCTCGCCGCAGGAGTTGCTGGATCAGGAGAAAATCTACCGCGAATCGACCCATTTTCAAAAGGACCGCGCCTATTGGTCGGAGCAGTTGAAAGCGTTGCCGCCGCCGGTCACATTGGCAAAGCGCAAGGTTGAGCCTTCTGGCGGTTTGTTGCGCCACACGACCACTCTTGATCGCGCCAAAGTCAAATCTCTTCAGCAGATGAGCCGAAGCCTTGGCGGAAGCGTGCCGCAGGCGATGATTGCGCTGGTTGCCGCCTATTACGCACGGGCAACCGATTGTGAAGAACTGACCATGATCACCATGGTAACGGCGCGTCTGAGCCAGATCACACGGCGGATTCCGGGCATGATGGCCAATGCGGTTCCGTTGCGCTTTAAGATTGCACCGGACCTGACCCTGAGAGACCTGATGAAACAGGTGTCTCAGCAGATGACCCGCGCTCTGCGCTATCAGCGCTATCGTTATGAGGATATGCGCCGCGATCTGGGACTTGTGCGCCCGGATGCGCAAATTGCCTGGCTGGGTGTCAACATTGAGCCATTTGACTATGATTTGCGCTTTGGTGGCCATCCCACCACGGTTCACAATCTGTCCAATGGCACGATGACCGATTTCACCATTTTCGCCTATGATCGTGGTGATAATGGTGATCTTCGCATCGATTTTGATGCCAATCCGGCGCTTTATAGCGCAGAAGAGCTTGCCGATCATGAAGCGCGCTTCATGCGCCTGATGGCGGCTGCCATTGCAGCCCCTGATCAGCCTTTGCGGGACATCAGCCTGCTGTCTGATCTTGAGCGCGAAACTGTCTTGACGCAATGGAATGACACGCAGCGCACTGTGCCGGATCAAACATGGCCAGAGCTGTTTCGCCAGCAGGCCATGCGGTCGCCCAATGCGGTTGCCGTGTCGTTTGAGGGCGGTGCACTGACCTATGCCGAGCTGGATGCGGCGTCTGATCATCTTGCCGGCTATCTGCTGGACAGGGGTGTTTTGCCTGGCATGTTGGTGGCCGTTGCCGTGCCGCGCTCCGAGCGTATGGTTGTGGCACTTTTGGCGGTCATGAAAGCCGGCGCTGCCTATTTGCCGCTTGATCCGGCTGATCCATCCTCGCGTGTGGAGATGATTCTGGACGATGCCCGTCCAGCGGCCGTGATCACCACTGAAGATGTGGCGGTTAATTTGCCAGGCTCTGGCCTCAATCTGGTGTTCCTTGACAAGCCCTTGTCGCGCACCAGCGATGTCATGCCGCAAGGCCCCAACCGTGATGATACCGCCTATATTATCTTCACATCCGGCTCCACAGGCCGCCCCAAGGGCGTGCAGATTCCCCATGGTGCATTGGTCAACTTCCTGTTTGCCATGCAGGATCTGCTCAAACTCTCTGAAAACGACCGCTTGCTGGCGGTTACAACCATTTCCTTTGATATTGCCGCATTGGAACTTTACCTGCCTCTGCTGGCAGGCGCGCGCAGCGTGATTGCCCAGCGCAGCACGGTTCGGGATCCACTGGCGCTTTGCCGCATGATCAAGGCGGAGGGGATTACCGTGATGCAGGCGACGCCATCCTTGTGGCGCGCCTTGCTGGCTGATCATCACGATGCGCTGCAAGGATTGCGCTCGCTGGTGGGCGGTGAGGCGCTGCCGTCGGATCTGGCCCATAAAATGGCAGGGCTGGGCCATCCAGTGCTGAATGTTTATGGTCCCACCGAAACAACGGTCTGGTCAACGGCCATGCCGCTTGTGGGCCACGATCTGGATACATCACCGATTGGTCGCCCGATCTGGAATACCCGTGTCTACGTGCTGGATCGCAATGGTCAGCCGGTGCCTCCGGGTTTTATTGGCGAGCTTTACATCGGTGGCGCTGGTGTGGCGCAAGGTTATCTGAACCGACCCGATTTGACAGAAGAGCGGTTCTTGCCAGACCCATTCGTTGGGGGTGGTGAGCGCATCTATCGCACCGGCGATCTGGCGCGCTGGCGCAATGATGGTGCTCTGGAATATATGGGCCGCAATGACCATCAGATCAAAATCCGCGGCTTCCGGGTCGAGCCGGGTGAGATTGAGACTGTTCTGACTGCCATGCCGGAAATCCTCGAAGCTGTGGTGATTCTGCGGCAGGACGATGAGCGGGATAAGCGGCTGGTGGCCTATCTTGTAGCAGAAAAGGGTGTCGAGATTGAAACGGCTGATCTTTCTCGCCGCCTGAGTCTTGTTTTGCCAAGCCACATGATTCCTGCGGCCTATGTCGTGCTCGACGCCATTCCGCTGAACGGCAACGGCAAGACCGATCGTCATGCCCTGCCAAAGCCGCAGTGGGATGTTTCGGAAGGCTATATTGCGCCAACAACCGAAACAGAAAAATGGCTGGCAGAGCTGTGGAGCAAATTGCTGGGCGTGGAAAAGGTCGGCATTCACGACAGTTTCTTTGCGCTTGGCGGTGATTCGCTGGCGGCTGTGGGTATGATTTCGGCCATGCGCGGACGGATGAAGGGTGAAATCCCTCTCAGCAGCGTGTTTGAAAATCCAACCATCGCCGCCCTTGCCAGCCAGCTCGATCAGGCCTCGGCCGGAAACACGCTGGTGGAGCCGGTGCTGACCATTCGCTCAAAAGGCTCACGGCCACCGCTGTTTTGCATCCACCCTGTTCTGGGGCTTGGATGGGGCTTTTTCACACTGGCCAAATATCTGGGCGATGATGCTCCGATCTATGCTTTGCAATCCGATGGCTTGCGCGGTACCACAGACCTGCCAAACTCGATAGAAGACATGGCATCGCTGTATATTGAGCGTGTTCGCAAGATTCAGCCGCATGGTCCCTATCATTTTCTCGGCTGGTCTCTCGGCGGTCTGATTGCCCATGAAATGACCCGGCAATTGCGCGATAGCAATGAGATTGTCTCGTTCCTGGGCGTGCTGGATTCCTATCCTTTCAAAGTTCAAGGTTCTGGCAAGGCCAACAACGTCGAGCAGGATGATGCATCCCGCGCAAGGGCAGCCCTTGGCTTCCTTGGGTTTGATGAAAACGCAGCTGGGGAAAATCCAAGCCTGTCTGACCTTGGCGATTTTGTTTTCAGAATGTTCGATTCCGAAAATCATGCGCTTCTGGAACAGGTTCGTCATTACGATCCAGAGTTTATTGCCCGCGCCCAGACAACGATTCTCTATAATCTGGAGCTGGCGCAACGGTTTGTTCCGGGTTGGATTGATGTGGACATGCATTTCTTCAACGCCGAACAAAAAACCGGCGGTGCCTCGATCCGCAACATTCTGAACTATGATGCCGAGGCATGGTTGCCGCATGTGGATGGTCGTATCTATGTCCGCAATCTCAATTGCAGCCACCATGATATGCTGAATGCCGATATGGCATCCGAAATCAGTGCGGCGGTTCAGGCCGAAATCCTGCGGGAATTTCTGGTTCTGCGCCAGCCAAACCACAAGAACCTGTTGCGGATGGCTTGATAGATTGTTGAACGTGCTTTGGTGGAAAGCTCTGGTTCGGGGCTTTCCATCCTGTGCGGTACCGCAATGTCTGATCTGTCATTCTCTATGGGGTTTGAGTTTTTATCATCTTAATGCAGATTGATGGAGCGTCGCAGTTCCCTATCATTTTTCAATGGGTTATCCTTTGGAAAACCCATTGGATCTGCCTATGCCCAAATCTCTTTCCATCCACCCTCTCACGCCAGACTCGTTTGCGCCTTTTGGCGACGTCATCGAGACCAATCCGTCCACCATGCGTCTGATCAATGGTGGCACGACGGAGCGGTTTCATGCCTTGGCAAGCCCTGATGTGGTGGGCGAGGGGGCGCGGGTGATTCTCAATATCTTTCGCGGGCAACCGCGCCAATTTCCTTACTTGATCACCATGATGGAGCGGCATCCGCTGGGTAGCCAGAGTTTTACGCCGCTCTCGGGTCGGGCGTTTCTGGTGGCGGTGTCGCTGGATGAGGGGGGCAAGCCCGGCAAGCCGCAGGTGTTTCTGGCAAAAGCCCATCAGGGCGTGAACTATCACCGCAATGTCTGGCATCATCCTTTGATGGCGCTTGCGCAGGTCAGTGATTTTCTGGTTGCAGACCGGGATGGGCCGGGCAACAATCTCGAAGAGTTTTTCTTTGAAGAACCCTATGTGCTTGAGGAGCCAGCGCTATGACCGGTCTGACCACCCATGTTCTCGATACCGCCCTTGGGCGTCCTGCCTCTGGCTTGCGCATTCAGCTGATGCGGATGAAGGGCGAGGAGGCGGACCTGATCAAGACGGTGTTTACCAATGCCGATGGCCGGGTCGATGGCGGGCCCATGCTGGTGGGTGATGAATTTCAGATCGGGCAATATCAATTGCTGTTTCATGCCGGGGATTATCTTGCCGCCACCGGCGCGCCGCTGAGCGATCCACCATTTCTGGATGTGATTCCGATCCGTTTCGGTATTTCTGACCCAAGTGCGCATTATCATGTGCCGCTGCTGCTGTCGCCCTATGGATATTCGACCTATCGGGGGAGTTGAGCTATGCGGTTTGCAGCCATTGCGGATATTCATGGAAATGCGTTGGCGCTTGAGGCCGTGTTGGCGGATATTGCTGCACAAGGCATTGATTATACGAATATCGTGAATCTGGGTGATTGCTTTTCTGGTCCGCTGGAGGCAGGCCGAACTGGTGACTTGCTGTTGCTGCTTGATCTTGTCACCGTGCGCGGCAATCATGATCGCTATTTGATTGAGCAGGAGCGGGCGTCAATGCACGCATCCGATGCTGTGGCCTATGACCAACTGGCACCGCGCCATGTTGAATGGCTAAAGAAACTGCCGTTTTCGACCGTGTGGCGGAATGAGGTCTATCTTTGCCATGCAACTCCTGTGGACGACAACACCTATTGGCTGGAATCGGTGACTGCTGACGGTGTTGTGTATTTAAAGCCCCGCGCCGATATAGAAACCTATGCCAGAAGCGTTGAGCAAGAGCTGATCTTGTGCGGGCACTCACATATTCCGCGCACTGTTTGGCTTGCCGATGGCCGGTTGATCGTCAACCCCGGCAGTGTCGGCTGCCCTGCCTATGATGACGATCTACCCTTTTATCACAAGGTGGAAGCGGCGACGCCGCTGGCTTCCTATGCCATTTTGGAAAAGACCCTGAACGGCTGGGCCGTAGCTTTTCGGCAGGTGCCTTACAATCATCTTGCCATGGCGAGGCTGGCCGCCGACAATGGCCGCAAGGATTGGGCAAGTGGTCTGGAAAGCGGCTGGCTGGGGTGAGGGGTTTATGCCTCCTTGTTCAACTTTTCCCTGATAAACTCTCATCTGTCGGATGTGTGCGCTGTCGGGCAGATTGCCTTCCGCCCGGCAGCCGACAACCGCGCGTTTCACGCCTCTCGCTGGCACCTGTCAACATAATCCTTGGCGTTCTCGCCCGCGATCCTCCCGGTGTTGAGGGCAAAGCCCATGGAAGTGCCGGGAAAGATGAAGGGGTAACTGTCGCCGTAGATGGCGCAGGCGTCGGTGCCTGCGGCATAGAGGCCGGGGATTGGCTTCCACTCCTTGTCGATCACCTCGGCTTTCTCGTTGATCTTGATGCCGCCAGCGCTGCCGTAAGCGCTTGGGAAATGCCGGGCTGCATACCATGTGCCGCCGGTGAGCGGACGAAGATAGCGCTGCGGCTTGTTGAACTGCTCGTCATAGCCCTTGGTGCAGAAGCGATTATAGGTCTCGATCGTCGCTGTCAGTCCCTCAAGATCGGCTCCGGTCTTGGCGCAGAGTTCCTCTAGGCTGGTGGCGCGGTAAAAATTGCCCTTGCCGCTTGCGAGATAGGCCTCAATAACGGCGGGCGCATTCTCGAATCTTGGTTGCTGGAAAACGCGGTTGCGGGTGTCGAAATCGCGCTGCATGTCCTCTAAAATCGCTGCATCAAACAGCAGCAGCGCGGTCTTGTCCTTCTGCTGGGCAATGGCATTGGCGGTGAAGGTGACATTGGGCATCACCGCCTCGTTCATAAACCGCTTGCCGAGCAGATTGACCATCAGATGCGGCTGCCGACAGGCCTCGTGCAGGGCGGGCGGAATGGTGAGCGGATCGGGCATGCCATAGACCAGTTCCATGCCCATCTCGGTCTTTTGCGCGCCTGCCGCCCAGGCCATGCGCAGGCCGTCGCCAGTCACGCCGGGGATCTTGAAGGGGAACAGGTCCTTGTCCACCTCATAGCCCGCATGGGTACGGATCATCTCGGCATTGTTGCCGAAGCCGCCTGTGGCAATCACCACCGCCTGGCTCTCGACTCGGCTCGGACGCCCCTCCGCCTCGGGCAGAACAAGGCCTGCGACCCGGCCATCCCTGATGATCAGGTCTTCGACCGGCGTGTTGAGATAGAGTGTGACCCCAAGTTCGAGCGCCCGCTCGGTGAGAATCCGCATCATGGTCGCAGCCCCGCCCGGACCGGGCGGTCCCTTGTCTGGCTGCACCAGATGCCATGTGGGATAGGAGCCGGAAAAATAGGTGGCGGGCTCGGCAAAGCGGACGCCAAGGCTTTCCAGCCAATGGATCGTATCGCCGGATTTGTTGAGAAAGGCTCTGACCAGAGCAGCATCGACCCGCCAATGGGTATAGGCCATGAAGGCCTCGAACGCCTCGTCTTTTGTCGGCTGAAAAAGCCGCTCGCGGGTCAGGCGGCTCTCAATGCCAAGCGGTCCCATGCCGCGATTGGCGGTGCCGCCGGTGATGGCCGCCTTTTCAAAAACGCAGACCGACAGGCCAAGCTGTGCGGCACCGATGGCGGCGGCGAGCCCCGCTGGCCCGGCGGCAATCACGGCGAGATCGGTCTTGATGGTGTCTTGCATGTCATTCCTCCCTGAATGAACCCGTTCGCTCCTCGCATCCGGGCAATGTCCTCCACGGTGGTTGTATCGGGGGTGGGTTATGACTACAAATTCATAAGGTTCATTTCTCATTCCGGTTGGGAATGATGGGGGCGTGCATGTATCGAGAATTGCAGCAATTCATCGTGCTGGTTGAGCAGGCCAGCGTCACCAAGGCCGCCACGGTTCTTGGCATCACCCAGTCGGCGCTGTCGAAGAGCCTGCAACGGCTGGAGGATCATCTCGGTCTGCAATTGGCAGAACGTGGTCCGCGTGGCCTCGTACTCACCGAGGAGGGCCGCGGCATTTATGATCATGCCCGCCGGGTTGATGCCGAGATGCGCTCGCTGGAACTTGATGCCCGCACGCTCGGCGAGGGGCGGCGGCGGCGGATCAGGATCGGGGCAAGCCCCTCTTGGAGCATTGCCTGCATTCCCGATCTGGTCGCGCAGATTGGACAAAGTGAGCCTGATGTTGAGCTGTCTGTGCATGTGGATCTGGAAACTGAACTGCTGCGGCTGCTGGCGCAGGGCGAGCTGGATATTGCCCTTGGCAATACCGACCTGGAACTGAGTGACCATCATGTCGGCCGTGATGCGTTTGTCACCGTCGATGTGCGGATCGCCGCCCGTGCCGGTGCCGTGTTGGCAGCACCTGATCTGCCAACTCTGCTGGCCCGCGACTGGATTGATTATCACAACGCGCTCGACCAGCCCGCTTGGGATGGTGCCAGCATTCGCAGCAGGGTACGGGGGCGGATCGTCAAAACCTCTTCCTGGATTGATGCGCTGCTGATTGCCGCCCGCATGGATGCGCTCATTCCGCTGCCCGCGCATCTGGCGGCGTTTCTGCCGAAGTTCGGATTGCAGTTCATGGATGGCGTCACGCCGATCGCGCAGTTCAACGCTGGCCTGCGCTACCGCACATCTTTTGCCGCCACCCGCACCGGTCGCAAGGTCTGCGACGCGGCCAAGGCATTGATGTGCGCTCAGTAGAGAGGCCTATTTTGTATCGCTGGATCATGGGGAGATGACACAGAAAAGCGTTTGTAGCGTGTTCCTCAACACTGAACCCGTCACGGCTTACTGGCCACACCCGCCACATAGGTCTCCACCACAACCCGGTCATCGCCCAAGGTCTGCATCAAAAACAGCTCTTCGGTCAGCGTGGTTACGGCTTCCATTTTCAGTGCCATGGCAGGCGTTGCACAGGCATTGAGCACCACCAGATCGGCCTCTGTTCCCGGCTCCAATGTGCCGATTTTATCGGCCAAGGACAGGGCAAGGGCATTGCCCAGCGTCATGTGGTAAAAACTGTCGAGCGGGTTCAGCCTCTCGCCCAGAAGTTGCTGGATTTTATAGGCCTCATCCATGGTGCGCAGCATGGAATAGCTGGTGCCGCCACCGATGTCGGTGGCCACGGCCACGCGCACGGGCTTTTCCCGACGTTGAATGGCTTTGAGCGGAAAGAGGCCGGAGCCAAGGAAAAGGTTTGATGTCGGGCAGTGGACGGCAACAGAACCAGATTCGGACAATGCATCCGCCTCGCGTTCCGACAGGTGAATGGCGTGGCCAAACAGAGTCTTTTTTCCAAGCAAACCGTAGCGGGCGTAAATATCCGTATAGTCAATGGACTCAGGGTAAAGGCTTGCCGTGAAGTCAATTTCCTCGCGGTTTTCCGAAAGGTGCGTCTGGATGTGAAGATCGGGAAATTCATAGGCCAGCGCCTGTGTGCGCTCCATCTGCTCCGGCGTTGAGGTAATGGCAAAGCGCGGCGTAATGGCCACCATGTTGCGGCCGCGCCCGTGCCAGCTTTCAATCAATTCGCGGGTTTCATCATAGCCGCTTTGCGGCGTGTCCAGCAGGCCTTGCGGGGCGTTGCGGTCCATCATCACCTTGCCCGCAATCATGCGGGTGCCGCGCCGCGCACTCTCGGCAAAGAAAGCATCGGCAGAGGTTTTATGCACCGAGCAATAGGCCACCGCTGTGGTGGTGCCCTGGCGCAAAAATTCATCGAAGAAATGCGTGGCAATGCGTTGTGCATGGGCAGTTTCAACGAACCGGCATTCCTCGGGGAAGGTGTAGGTGTTGAGCCATTCCAGCAGATTGGCGGCATAGGAGCCAATCACCTGCATTTGCGGAAAATGCACATGGCAGTCAATAAAGCCGGGCATGATCAGATGCGGGCGATGATCCACCTCCATAGCCGTCTCGGTGGCTTTTGCCTTGACCTGATCATAGGCACCAGCGGCAAGTATCAGCCCGTTTTCTACCAGCACAGCGCCATCGGCTTCATAGAGATAGCTGTCTGTGTCAGTAATGTGCTGGGGGGCGGCGCGAAAAGATAGCAGGCGGCCACGGATCAGGGTTTCAGTCATTACTCAGTTTTGCCTTTCACAGCGCTTTCATACCAGGCCACCAGCAAAGCCCGCTCTTGCGGGGTAACACTGGTGACATTGCCGGGCGGCATAGCGTGGCTACGGCCCGCCTGCACATAAATCTCGCGGGCATGGGCGGCAATCTCGTTGTCGGTTTCAAATTTCACGTTCTTGGGCGCAAATGTCAGCCCCTCCCATGAGGGTTCTTGCGCATGGCACATGGAGCAGCGGCTCTCAACAATATCACGCGCCTTGGTAAAATGCGCATCCGCCATAAACTGTTGTTGCATCGGCGACAGGCTGACATGCTCACCCTCAGAGGGTTTTTGCACGGTGGAGAGCCACATGATGATGATGAAAATTACCGTGGTGATCATCCATGTCCAGATCGGTTTGCCCTTGCGCGCGTGGCCAGTGTTGAACCAATGGCGGATGGAGACGCCCATCAGGAACACAAGGGCTGCAATAATCCAGTTATAGGCCGTGGCAAAGGCCAGCGGATAATGGTTGGACAGCATGAAGAATACGACAGGCAGCGTCAGGTAATTGTTGTGAAGCGAGCGCTGTTTGGCAATCATGCCATATTTCGGGTCGGGTTTGCGTCCGGCAATCAGATCGGCCACCACCACGCGCTGATTGGGCATGATGATGAAAAACACATTGGCGGTCATGATGGTGGCGGTAAATGCGCCGAGATGCAAAAAGGCTGCACGCCCCGTAAACACCTGCGTATAGCCCCAGGCCATAATCACCAGCAGAATATAGAGCAGGATCATCAAGCCCCATGTGCTTTTGCCAATCGGCGATTTGCACAAGAGATCATAACAGATCCAGCCAATGGCGAGAGAGCCAGCGGAAAGCACAATGGCCTGAACATGGCTGAGATCCAGCACGCTGCGATCAATCAGAAATAGATCAGCCCCGCCATAATAGACCACGCAGAGCATGGCAAAACCGGAAAGCCAGGTGGCATAGCTCTCCCATTTGAACCATGTGAGGTGCTTGGGCATGGAGGCCGGGGCGACCAGATATTTCTGCACATGGTAAAAACCACCGCCATGCACCTGCCACTCCTCACCATAGACGCCTTCCGGCATTCCGGGGCGCTTGGTCAGGCCCAGATCGAGGGCGATAAAATAGAAGGAAGAGCCGATCCACGCGATGGCGGTGACAACATGCAGCCAGCGCACAGCAAAGGTGAGCCATTCCCAGGCAATGGCATATTCATACATAAGGCACCCCGTTTTCTCTCCCGACTCGTAACTGTGCAAAATGTTGGGACGCAAGGGAAGGGGTGGATGGGGTGAATGTGTAAAAAATTGTGCATGACTTCAATTTAGGCAGTGTCGTGGGGAAGGGGTGGCAGCTCCTCTTTCAACCATTGGTGAAATGCTTTTATTTTGGGCGCATTGCGCCGGTGGGGAGAGTAGGTGAGCCAGTAAACCTGTTCATCCCGGTAGGTCAGGTCAAAAGGCTGAACAAGTCGACCGGCATCAAGGTCATCCTGAACATAGAAAGGGCTGAGCATTGCCGCGCCATGACCGGCAATGGCGGCACCTGCCTCCAGATCAAGCACGCCAAAGGCCGTGAATTTGATGGAGGCTCTGCTTGGCGAAGGAATGCCTGCCGCGGTAAACCAATCAGTCCACCAGCATTCGCCGGTGCTGATCCACGGCAGTTTGAGCAGGTCTGCTGGCTCTTGGACCCCGCCAATGCTGGCCGCCAGCGCCGGGCTGAACATGGGGGTGTAGTCCAGCTCCAGAATCCGGTGGCAGATCATGTCTGGTAACGGCTCTTTGCCGATGCGGATTGTGACATCAGCGTTGTTGCGGCCAAGATCATTCTTGCTCTCCGACCGCAGCAGCCGCACGGCAATGTTTGGATGTTTGAGCTGAAATTTTCCCAGATGCCGCGCCAGCCATTGCGATGCGAATGTGGGTGTTGAGTGAATTTCCAGCACCTCATCCACGTTTTGCCGCGCCAGCGCTACAGCTTCGCGCAGCAGCTCAAACCCTTCGCGTGTCTTGGGCAAAAGCCGCTCGCCTGTTTCCGTCAAGGCAATCTGGCGGGTTTGGCGCAAAAACAGCGCCTCGCCAAGATTGTCTTCCAAAAGCTTGATCTGATAGCTCACCGCCGTTTGCGTCATGCCAAGCTCATCTGCTGCACGGGTAAAACTGCCGTGGCGCGCCACCGCTTCAAACACGCGCAGCGCATTGATGGGAAACTGTTTCGATAGTTTCATGGATAAGCTCTCTTTATGAGAGGCCAGCGTAATTGAATTGGACCTCACGCGCAATTGCGGCAATTTATTCAAGGATAATCAGTTGCTTAAAACGTGAGGTGGCGATGAAACACACCAATGTGCTCTTTTATCGGTTTGTTCGATGGATTGCTGGATCAGAGAGGATCATCCATGATCTGCCTGAGGATTTGCGCCGTGATGTTGGGCTTGAGACACAAGAACAGAACAGGCATAGTCATAAAGCGCAATATCGTAAGTATTGTAACTTTCTATCCGTTCTTTGAGTGCCGGATCAATGTCGCGCACCTCTATGCGTTGACTGGTCTTGTTCAGCTCCGGCAGGGTGGCATTGGCCATTTCTGGAAGCACACTGCCAAGGCGAATGAGATCCTCGTGCAGGCATTCTTGGCGTCCGATCCATGCACAGTTTTTCAGCGTTTTTTGTGCCTCCAGCAGCGCGGCAGACATATCAACATCATTATCCAGTGCATGGAATGCCAATTGTCTGGTTTGGCGATTGAAGGTGTTGCGATAGGCGATGCTTGGATCGAGATGGAAAAAATCATGCAGATCATGCGTCTGGGCGGCGGTCACATCTGCATGGCTGGTTGCTGGCAGGTTTCGGGCAAAAGAATACCACGATAGGCAGCGCTCAATTGGCTCACGCAGGATGGTAAACAGGACGGCGTCGGGAAAATGGGTGTTAATATCCTGAAGGCTGATGTGGCCGCAGATAATGTCATAGCGGCGCAGGGCTTCTGCTTGTTCAACGCTCATACGCGATGCGGCAAAGGGCGGGCTGACAGCATCTGCGCCAAAGCCCCGCTGCAATGCGGCATGAAAGCTGGTTCCGCCGGTTTTGGGAAGGTGTATGAAGATGGCGCGGGGCATGGCGGTCTATGGATTGGCTGATGGTGTGAGGAGCCTCTGCAACAGCTCGGCGGCCACCAGGGCGGCAATCACGGCGGGGCGTTTGTCTCGAACGTCGCTTTTGCCAATGGGCATGGTCAGGCGGGTGAAGTGGGTGGGGTCTGCGCCTTCGCGGGCCAGCCAATGGGCAAAGGTGGCGCGTTTGCTGCTCGAGCCGATCATGCCAACGTATGAAAGATCGGATCGCGCCAGCGCCTCGCGGGCAATGAGAAAATCCAGCGCGTGATCATGTGTGACAATCACGCAGGCACCGCCGGGTGCAATCTGTGCCACATGGGCTTCTGGCATGGCGCTTTGCTGAAAGCTGATGCCGGATGGAAGATCCTCTTCAACCATGTCGCGGGTATCAATCAACGTGACCTGAAAAGGCAGCGGCGCAAGCGCCTTCACCAAGGCGAAACCGACATGACCCGCGCCGAACACACAGATTGCGGCCCGGGTGTTCTGGCTGGCGATTTGCTGTTGCTCAAACGCCTCCTGCCGCTCTGGAGTCAGCAGGCACAGTGACAATGTCACGTGCCCGCCGCAGCATTGACCGATTTCCGGTCCCAGCGGAACCTGCATTTCGGACTTATCCTCACCATGATCGAGCATGGCGCGGGCTTTGGCAATTGCGAGATATTCCAGCTGTCCGCCGCCAATCGTGCCAAGCGTGGCTTGTCTGGCCACGAGCATGATGGCCCCGGCCTCACGCGGTGTTGAGCCTTTGGCCACTGTGATGGTGACAAGCACGGCGCGGGCATGGGTGCGGAGAAAGGCAGCGTGAGAAGACAGCGTCATCGCAGCATCTTCAATCGCTCGACGGCCATCAGAATGCGTTCTGGCGTTGCGGGTGCATCCAGCCGCGGGCAGTGGCGATAATCGGCAACCGAGGCTACCGCCATGGACAGCGCTTCCAGAACCGAAATTGCCAGCATGAAGGGCGGCTCACCCACGGCTTTGGAGCGGCCGATGGTCAGTTCCGCATTTTCCGCCCAATCCGCCAGTTTGACGTTGAAGATTTTCGGCCGGTCCGAGGCCAGCGGGATTTTGTAGGTGGAGGGCGCGTGGGTGCGTAGGCACCCCTTGCCATCCCACCACAGTTCTTCCGTGGTCAGCCAGCCCATGCCCTGCACAAAGCCGCCTTCGATCTGGCCAATATCCAGCGCCGGATTGAGGGATTTGCCAACATCATGGAGAATATCGGTGCGATCCATCAGATATTCGCCGGTCAGCGTATCAATCGACACTTCCGAACAGGATGCGCCATAGGCGTAATAATAAAACGGCGTGCCGCGTCCGGTTTCGCGGTTCCAGTGGATTTTTGGCGTTTTGTAAAAGCCAGCGGCAGAAAGCTGCACCCGGCCCAGATAGGCCTGTTTGATGAAGTCAGGGAAGGGGATGGTTTCCGCACCCACCTGCACCCGGTTGGGCAAAAAGCGAACGTCTTCAGCGTTCACATTCCATTTTTCGGTAGCGAATGCCACCAGCCGTTCCTTGATCTGGCGGGCGGCATCAAAGGCGGCCATGCCATTAAGGTCGGTGCCGGATGAGGCGGCGGTGGCGGAGGTGTTGGGGACTTTGCCGGTGGTGGTGGCGGTGATTTTCACCGCATCAATATCCACCTGAAAGGCATCGGCCACCACCTGCGCCACTTTGGTATACAGGCCTTGGCCCATTTCCGTGCCACCATGATTGAGGTGGATGGAGCCATCCTGATAGATATGCACCAGCGCACCGGCCTGATTAAAGGCGGTCATGGTGAAGGAAATGCCGAATTTCACCGGGGTCAGCGCAATGCCCTTTTTGATCACCGGGCTTGTCTTGTTGAACTCAACAATCGCCTTGCGACGGGCCTGATAATCGCTCGATGTTTCCAGCTCGCTCACCACACGGGCAATGATATTGTCTTCCACCGTCTGGTGATAGGGCGTCACATCGCGGCCAGAGCCGGTCTCGCCATAGAAATTGGCTTTGCGCACCTCCAGCGGGTCTTTGCCCAGCGCATAGGCGATTTCCTCAATCATCCGCTCGGCCCCCAACATGCCCTGCGGCCCACCAAAACCGCGATAGGCGGTGTTGGAAACGGTGTGGGTTTTCAGCGGTTGCGAGGTCAGCTTCACATGCGGATAGAAATAGCTGCTATCGGCGTGAAACAGGGCGCGATCCGTGACCGGACCAGACAGATCCGACGAATAGCCGCAGCGGGCAGCAAAATTGGCGTGCACCGCATGGATGCGGCCATCGCTGTTGAAAGCGACATCGAAATCCATTTTGAAATCATGGCGTTTGCCGGTAATCGACATGTCCTCATCCCGGTCGGGGCGAAATTTCACCGCACGGTTCAGCTTTTTGGCCGCGACGGCGGCCAGCGCTGCAAATTGATTGCCTTGGGTTTCCTTACCACCAAAGCCGCCGCCCATGCGCCTTGTGTTGACGGTGATGGCATGGGAGGGAATGTTGAGCACATGGCCAACAATATGCTGGATTTCCGACGGATGCTGGGTGGATGACCACACGGTCACATCCTCATCCTCACCCGGAATGGCCATGGCAATCTGGCTTTCCAGATAAAAATGTTCCTGCCCGCCAATGCGCATGGAGGATTGCAGGCGGTGTTCGGCGTTATCCAGTTCTCTTTCCGGCGTGCCGCGTTTCAGCACCATGCCGGGGGTGACGAGTGGCGCACCATTCTCAAGCGCGCCATCAATATCAGTCCAAAACGGCAGGTCGCGGTAGTCCACTTTGGCAAGTCGTGCCGCCTTGCGGGCGGCATCGCGGGTCTCGGCAACCACGGCAAAAATGATCTGGCCGTGAAACTCCACCTTGGTGGTGGCAATCAGCGGCTCATCATGGCGACCACCGGAGGAGACATCATTGGTGCCGGGAATGTCGTTGGCGGTGAGCACGGCGACAACGCCGGGATAGGCTTTCACAGTGGAAAGATCGATGGAGATGATGTCTGCATGGGCGCGATCAGACAGTCCGAGACCACCATGCAATAGGCCAGCGGGTTCGGGAATGTCGTCAATATAATCGGCGCTGCCTGCCACATGCTTATGAGCTGAATCATGGCGCAGAGATTGATGCATGGGGCCTTTGATGGTGGCGGATGGTGTGAATGTTGCCTTATCCATGGGCTAGGCTCCCTCTTTGTGAAATAGCAAAGGTCCGTGCGGATTTTGTCCCCCTCATCCGGCTGCCGCCACCTTCTCCCCAGTGGGGAGAAGAGACATGAGGTGACGTCTCATTCCATTTCAAGCTTTGGCGTGCCCAATCACGCTTGGGCAACGACATGCATGAGGCATAAGCCCCACGCTTCTTCTCCCCAGCGGGGAGAAGGTGGCGGCAGCCGGATGAGGGGGGCGAAGCCATGGATGAATACGCGCCGTTTACCTCCATCACACCACCTCCACCGCAAACCGCTGCAATTCCTGCGGCGTACCTGATGTTTCCAGATAGAAACGAGTCAGCAGATTTTTGGCGGTCAATTGCCGATAGTCTGCTGTGGCCCGCCAATCAGAAAGCGGTTGATAATCGACATCAAAAGCATCGCGTGCGGATGCAAGGCTCTCTTCGCTCCAAGACTGACCCAATAGTGCGGCTTCCACCGCACTTGCGCGTTTGGGCGTGCCCGCCATGCCGCCAAAGGCAATGCGCAGGGTGGAAACGCAGGCACCCTCGGTTTCCAGATAAAACGCGCCGCACAGCGCCGAAATATCCTCATCGCGCCGCTTGGAAATTTTATAGATGGCAAAATGGCTGTTTGCTTTTGGGCGCGGCACAAAAATGCGCTCGACAAATTCGCCGGGTTTTCGGTCTTGTTTGCCGTATTCAATAAAGAAATCCTGCAAAAGCAGTGTGCGCGTGCCGGATGTGGAGCGGAGGGTTACGGTGGCCCCCAGCGCAATCAGCGCGGGTGGGGTATCACCAATCGGTGAGCCATTGGCGATGTTGCCGCCAATCGTGCCCATATTGCGCACCTGCTGGCCGCCGATGCGTTCAATCAAGCGGCCAAAGGCCGGGATGGTTTTGCGAAGACAGTCAAAGGCAGCGCTATAGCTGACGCCCGCACCGAGCGTCATGCCCCTGTCATCCACGGTGATGTCCTGCAATTCGCTCAAATGGTTGATGAACACCACGGGATCGAGAACCCGCATCTGCTTGGTCACCCACAGGCCCACATCGGTAGCCCCCGCAACAATCGTGGCTTTGGGATGGGCGCCCAGCGTATTGGCCAACGCCTCAATATTGTTCGGGACAATCAATGTGCGATTGTCGCCCTCCAGCACAATGGTATCGGTGCTGGTCATCCCGTTGAGTGCAGCAATGATCTTTTCGCGTTCGCGGGTTAGAGCGTCAAAAAGCGCAGAGGGGCGCGTCTGCCCCATTTGTTCGGCGGCTTTGACAATCGGCTCATAGCCTGTGCAGCGACAGAGATTGCCTTGCAGGGCGCGCTCAATCTCCTCCCGCGTCGGGGCAGAATTGGTCAGCCACAGGCCATAGAGCGACATGACAAAACCGGGGGTGCAAAAGCCGCATTGCGAGCCATGGCAATCGACCATGGCCTGCTGCACCGGATGCAAAGTGCCATCCTTGGCGGCCAGATGCTCCACCGTCACCACATGGCAGGCGTTGAGCGAGCCAACAAAGCGAATGCAGGCATTGACCGATTCGTAGACCAGCTGGCCTTTGACCAGCCGCCCCACCAGCACGGTGCAGGCACCGCAATCGCCTTCTGCACAGCCTTCTTTGGAACCTGTCAAACGGCGGGAAAGCCGCAGGAAATCCAGAAGGGTTGCCGTGGGGTCTGTGCTGGATAGCGAGACCTCCTGGTCGTTGAGCAGAAAGCGAATGCGGTGTGTCATGGGAGCCTTTCAGATGCGGTGCGCAACTGATAAGACTACTGCATAATTCCTTAAATCGAAATCGATTTAAGGCGAAAATTATGCATCAGGTATAAAGATCTACCGCCAACCCTCGTGCGCCATACATGGCGCACGAGGGTTGGCGGTAGTCCGCGACTATTACGCCGTCCAGCCACCATCAATCGATATATGTGTGCCGGTGATCTGTTTTGCAGCGTCGCTGGCCAGATAGATGGCGCAAGCGGCGACCTGCTCGACGGTGACGAACTCTTTGGTGGCTTGGGAAGCCAGCAGCACGTCGCGTTTGACCTGTTCCTCGGTAATACCGCGGGCTTTGGCGGTGTCTGGAATCTGCTTTTCCACCAAAGGCGTCAGCACATAGCCGGGGCAAATGGCGTTGACGGTCACGCCATGTTCGGCAAGCTCAAGGGCTGCGGTCTTGGTCAGGCCCATAATGCCATGCTTGGCGGTGACATAAGCAGATTTGAACGGCGATGCCACCAGCCCGTGGGCCGAAGCAATATTGATGATTCGCCCGGATTTTTTCGCCTTCATGGTGGGAATGGCAGCCCGCATGGTATGAAAGGCGCTGGACATGTTGATGGCAATGATCTGATCCCATTTCTCAAGGGGAAACTCTTCAATCGGGGCGACATATTGAATCCCGGCATTGTTGACCAGCACATCAAGATCACCAAATTCTGAAATGGCCGTCTCGATCATCTCGGCAATGTCTTTGGGCTTGCTCATATCGGCGGGGTGGTAAATCACCTTGCCGCCCTGGGCTTCCAGTTCCTTGCGGATGGCTTCAATTTCGGTCATCGGACCAAAGCCGTTGATCAGGATATTGGCACCTTCTGCCGCAAAGGCACGGGCAATTCCCAACCCGATACCACTGGTGGACCCGGTTACAACAACATTTCTCTTCATGGCTTCTTCCTTTGCGGTGAGGCATGTGACAGGCGTTGCAAGACGGTTTGCCCCGTTGAGATGGATGTTATGGCAGTCCGTCGATTCGTTTGTGTCTGATAATGTTTATAGCCTGAGCCTATGCCCAAAACCCGGTGGTTTGCAATTCGCCTTTTTGCGCCAATGCTATAAAGATGAAGACGCAAGCCATGGGGCAATTGCTGTGTTGAATAACGCAAAGGCTTCGTTTAGGTTTCATTTTTAAGGTTGGATGCGGCAATATATGTTCACATTGTCGGAAATCCGAAAACAAACGAAAGCTCTGGGAGGAGCATCATGGGCAAATTTGTTCTGGCGATTGATCAGGGAACCACATCCAGTCGCGCAATCGTGTTTGACAGCGCCATGCGGATTGTCGGTCGCGGACAAAAGGAATTCCCACAGATTTTTCCGCAATCGGGCTGGGTTGAGCATGATCCTGACGCGATTTGGGAGAGTGTTGTGCTTTCCATTCGGGATGCGCTGGCGCGGGCCCGCATCGCGCCCCATGATATTGCCGCTATTGGCATCACCAACCAGCGCGAAACCGTGGTGGTCTGGGACCGCGACAGTGGAAAGGCCATTCACAATGCCATTGTCTGGCAGGATCGCCGCACGGCCTCCTTTTGTGAGCAGCTGAAAGGCGATGGGCTGGAAGCGCTGTTTACCGAAAAAACCGGCCTGTTGCTGGACCCGTATTTTTCCGGCACCAAGCTCTCATGGCTGCTGGATCATGTGGAGGGTGCGCGCCAAAAAGCCGAGCAGGGAACATTGTGCTTTGGCACCATTGATACCTATCTGATCTGGCGGCTGACGGGCGGAAAAAGCTTTGCTACCGACGCCACCAATGCGTCGCGCACGCTGATGTTCAACATTGCTGATCACCAGTGGGATGCAGAGCTGTTGAGGCTGTTGAACATTCCGACTGCTCTTTTGCCTGAGGTGAAGGACTGCGCTGCTGATTTTGGCATCACCGACGAATCCGTGTTTGGTGCCGCCGTGCCAATTCTGGGTGTGGCGGGAGATCAGCAGGCGGCCACCATCGGGCAGGCCTGCTTTACGCCGGGCATGGTCAAATCCACCTACGGCACCGGCTGTTTTGCGCTGCTCAACACGGGTGCGGATCGGGTGGTGTCAAAAAACCGCCTGCTGACCACCATTGCCTACCGGATGGATGGCAAGACCACCTATGCGCTGGAGGGCTCGATTTTCATTGCCGGTGCCGCCGTGCAATGGCTGCGCGATGGGCTGAAAGTGATTGGTGATGCGGCGGAGGCTGGCAATCTGGCCGCAACATCGGACCCAAACCAGCATGTTTATCTTGTGCCTGCCTTCACCGGCATGGGTGCGCCGTGGTGGGATCCTGAGGCGCGTGGTGCCATGTTTGGCCTGACCCGCAACAGTGGCCCTGCGGAATTTGCCTGTGCGGCACTGGAGGCGGTGTGCTATCAGACCCGCGATCTGCTGGATGCCATGCACAAGGACTGGCAAAACGGCCATGACGAGATGGTGCTGCGGGTGGATGGCGGCATGGCAGCCTCGGACTGGACCATGCAGCGATTGGCCGATCTTCTCGATGCGCCCGTGGATCGTCCGGCGATTATTGAAACCACCGCCCTGGGGGCTGCCTTTCTGGCCGCCAGCCGGGTTGGCCTGTGGCCCGGCATGGACGAATTTGCCAAAGCCTGGGCGCGGGATAACCGTTTTGAGCCGGTGATGGATGAGGCAACGCGCGCGCAAAAGCATAAAGGCTGGCAGGACGCCGTGCGTCGCACCCTGACGCATATGGGCTAGTCTCTTATGGTTGCGATGCGCCGATTGGTATGATGGCGCATCGTCTAAACAAAGACTGCCATCACATATAAGCGAAACGCTGGCCAAACGGTGTTTCAGCGTCAAAATTCATTTTGCCAATATTGTCGCTTTCTCCCGAAAACATCGGAGGCTTGCGATCCGTATTATCGTTTTCCGGCTTTTCTGGTCGTTCTGTCGTGGCTTTTTCGGCCTTGGCGGCAGCTTTCTGTTTGGCGGCCTCCAGCTTGGTCTGGAGCGTTTTTAGCTCTGTTTCCAGTGTTGTCTGCTGCTCTTCATCTTCGTTGGCGTCAACCTCTGCTTGCTTGGTGGAAATTTGCGCTTCCAGATTGGCAATGGTTGCCTGGGATACGCCTGAAGATGTGGATGATGTGGCAGTGCTGCTGCTTGCGACCGATGATATTGAGGTCATGGTTTTGATCCTTGAAAAATGGGTTTAATTCTTCTGCGACTCAACTCTCGAAATTTCACATTTCCCGCGAGAGCCAGTGTTTTTCTACGCTCACAAAGTTAATAATTTATCATAATGGTAATTAACTATAATCATATTGTTGCTTGCTGAAATCGGATTGCTTCTGGGTGAACACATTGTTTTCAACCCTTCGTTTGCCTTCAGCCCTCGCGGTGGTTATCTCTGGACCAAAGACAGGAGAGTGCCATGGAACTGGGCCTTTATACATTTGCCGATGTTGATCCGAACGCCGCCAACAAGGGGCTTGAAGCCAAGCGCCGGGTGGATGAGCTGCTGGAAGAAATTCAGCTGGCCGACGAAGTCGGGCTGGATGTATTTGGCCTTGGTGAGCACCACCGCCCGGATTACATGGCCTCATCGCCTGCCACGATTTTGGCGGCAGCGGCAGTGAAAACCAAAAATATCCGCCTGACCAGTGCCGTGTCGGTGCTGAGTTCCGATGATCCGGTGCGGGTGTTTCAGCAATTTGCCACCGTGGATTTGCTCTCCAATGGGCGGGTGGAAATGATGGCGGGGCGCGGCTCCTTCATCGAGAGCTTTCCCTTGTTCGGCTATGATCTTGATGATTATGACCTTTTGTTTGCCGAAAAACTTCAGCTTTTGATGGAAATCCGCGAAAACGAAGTGGTGACATGGCAGGGTGAGACCCGCAAATCCATTCAGGGCCGGGGTGTTTATCCGCGACCAATCCAAGATCCGCTGCCGCTGTGGATTGCCGTGGGTGGCACACCGCAGTCGGTGGCGCGGGCGGGTGCTTTGGGTCTGCCGCTGGCGCTGGCGATTATCGGCGGTGAGCCGCATCGGTTTGCACCGCTGTTCAATCTCTATCGTCAAAGTGGTGAGCGCACCGGCACGGCCCCCTCTCTGTTGAAAACATCCATCAATGTGCATGGATTCATTCATGAAACCGACCAATCGGCTGCCGATATTTTCTATGAGCCGCAGGCCGTGGTGATGAATCGCATTGGCCGCGAGCGTGGCTGGGGCCCCACCAATCGCGCTCATTTTGATGCCAGCCGTGGGCCGCAGGGGGCGCTGTTTGTCGGCAGCCCGGAAACCGTGGCCGAGAAGATCATCGCCCATCACAGGATTTTCAAAAACGATCGCTTCTTGCTGCAAATGGCCATTGGTCCCATGCCGCATAAGGAGATCATGAAGGGCATTGAGCTTTATGGTTCGAAAGTGGCCCCGCTGGTGCGGCAGGCATTGACGGCTGCAAAGGCTGAGGCGTAAGGCAACCAAAAGCCAAATTATGAAAGCGTGTCGATGATTATTGCCAATGATGATGAATTGCAGGGCCTCAAGGACATTGGCCGTCTGTGCGGCCTTGCAGTCAAGATCATGGCAGCGTCGCTGGAGCCTGGCATCACCACCCGCGAACTGGATCTGATTGGTCGTAAGGTGCTGGAAGATGCCGGTGCGCAATCGGCACCGGAGCTGTGCTATCAGTTTCCGGGGGCGACCTGCATCAGTGTCAATGAAGAAGTGGCCCATGGCATTCCCGGTGATCGGGTGATCAAGCCGGGTGATCTGGTTAATATTGACGTATCCGCCGAGAAAAACGGCTTTTTTGGCGATACCGGCGCATCGTTTCTGGTGCCGCCCGGCAAGCCCAAAACCGAACGTCTGCTGCGCGATGGCAAGCGGGCGCTATTTTTGGGCATTCAGCAGGTGAAAACCGGCTTTCCCTTTGCAGGCATTGGCCGTGCCATTGGCGCATTCGCCGATTGCCATCGCTATACGCTGATTGAAAATCTCGCCAGCCACGGCATTGGCCGCTCCCTGCACGAGGAGCCACGCGAACTTTCCACCTGGGCGGACCCGGATGAAACCCGGATTATGCAGGAGGGCCAGGTGTTTACCATCGAGCCTTTCCTGTCGCTCGGTGCCCAATGGGCAGAAGACGGCGAGGGGGATGATCCGTGGACGCTCTATAGTGAGCCGCGGGCGCTGACGGTGCAGTTTGAGCACACCGTGGTGGCGACAAAGAGCGGCCCGCTGATTTTGACCATGGTGGAATAGCCATTTCCAGCACGGTTTTGTGAGGGGACATATCAAAAATTCTGAATTGTCAGTTTCCATTACCGCCTATGGCCTGCGACTGGGGCGGGTGCTGGCACCCAAAAGCCCACGCAAGGCGCTCTCAGTGATGACAGCGGCGTTTGGCACTGGCCAGATTCTCGGCCCGCTGGTGGCCGGTGCAATTGCCCAGTGCAGCGGCAGTTTTACCCTGCCGAGCCTGATTGCAGCCTGTGTGCTGCTGATCAGCCTTGTTTTGGCCGCATCCCTGTGGACAAGCATGAAAAAGGCAAAAAATCAGGTCATTACAAATGCGTAAGGATGGTTTTCAAGTCTTGCCGCGCAGTGGTAACTGACCTAGTTTGCCGATAAATTTTTGTTCCGAACTGGTCGGAACGATTGAAGAGACCCTTCAAAGAGGCAGACCCCGTGTTTCTATCTTTCTTTCCAAAACCTAAACCGTTCTTTCTTTCAGCCGCTCTTTGGAGCTTGCTGGCTGTGCTTGTGTGGTATGCTGGCGCCAAAGAATGGGGCGGATATATCGGCCTGCCTCCTTTGCCTGAAGGGCAAGAGCCAGAGGTTGGGGCGTCGCTGTTCTGGTCGGCACCTTTCGTATGGTTCTACATCTATTATACGGCGATCGTATCTATCTTCGGATTGGCGTGGCGGATTTACAGCCCACACCGCTGGCAGCTTTGGTCGGTTTGGGGCAGTGCGCTGATTATCTTTACCACCTATTTCTCGGTGCAGGTCAGCGTGGCGATCAATGCCTGGTATGGCCCGTTTTACAATCTGATTCAGCAGGCGCTGTCCAAGGCTGGATCGGTAACAGCCTCACAGCTTTATCTGGGAATGCTCGGTTTTGCCGGAATTGCTTTTATCGCCATTACCATCGGTGTTTTGAGCCGGTTTTTTGTGAGCCATTATATCTTCCGTTGGCGCACGGCGATGAACGAATATTACATGCAAAATTGGCAAAAGCTGCGCCACATTGAAGGGGCCTCCCAGCGTGTGCAGGAAGATACAATGCGATTTTCAATGACGGTTGAAAGTCTCGGCGTTGCACTTGTCAGCTCACTCATGACACTGATCGCCTTTTTGCCGGTGCTGTTTACTCTCGGCAAGGACATTACCGAACTGCCTTTGATTGGCAATATTCCCCATGCTCTGGTGTGGGCGGCCATTTTCTGGTCGGTTTTTGGAACGGTATTTCTGGCCGCAGTTGGTGTAAAGCTACCCGGTCTTGAGTTCAGAAATCAGCGGGTTGAGGCGACCTATCGTAAAGAGCTTGTCTATGGCGAAGACGACCCCAACCGCGCACAGCCACCAACAGTTGCCGAGCTGTTTGACAATGTGCGCAAAAACTATTTTCGACTGTATTTCCACTACATGTACTTCAATGTTGCGCGGATTTTCTATTTACAGGCCGATAATCTTTTCAGCCTGATTGTGCTGGTGCCATCCATTGTTGCAGGCAAGCTGACCCTTGGCCTGCTGACCCAGCTCAACAATGTTTTCGATCAGGTTCGTGGTTCTTTCCAATATCTTGTCAGCTCATGGACGACGATTGTTGAACTGCTGTCGATCTATAAACGTCTTCGCGCTTTTGAAGCCGCCATTGATGGTGAGCCTCTGCCCGAAATCGACCAACGCTATATGGCGCGGCACGATCAGGATTGATCAAATTCATGTTGTGTGACAGCGGCCGGGATTTTCCGGCCGTCAGCTTATTGACACATCTCTCGCTCGACGTTTCGTTATCCTCGGGCCTGTGCCGGGGATCTGCCGCCGCTGAATAAGCAATTGACGTTATTGATGAAATTAACGTGCTCAGATGCTCGTCACAGGGCCGAGCATGACGTCGAGTATCAATGCAGGCTTTGTCAGCAGCCTGACGGCCGAGATTTTCTGGCCGCTTTCATTGAAAGGCTGAATCCCTAATCCCTCCGATTTGATCGCTATGGTCACACGCGGCGTTCCGCGCTATCACTGTTTGCAGGTTGGTTTAAAGGGAATCGGGTTTCATGCTTCTTCTGATCATTGGGTTAATTCTGTTTCTGGGCCTGCACATGATCCGGGTGGTGGCTCCCGGTCTGCGTGCCAGCATGGTGGCCCGGCTGGGGCTGAATGGCTGGAAGGGGCTGTACTCGGTCGCAGCAGTTGTTTCGATTGTGCTGGTGGCCTATGGCTATAGCGTGGCACCTGTGATCAATGTGTGGTTTCCGCCGATGGGCATGAGCCATCTGACGGTGACATTGATGGTGTTTGCCACGATCTGTCTTGTCGCAGGCTTTTTGCCTGCGGGTCACATTGTGGTTAAGTCCAAACATCCCATGGTGCTGTCCATCAAGATCTGGGCGCTTTCGCATCTGCTCTCCAATGGCGATCTGCGCTCCATCATTCTGTTTGCCGCATTTCTGGCATGGGGCGTGATTTTGCGCATTGCGCTGAAGCGGCGTGAGCGGGCAGGCGAGATTGCGCCTCGCGCGTTTGTCTCTGCGAAATATGACCTTTATGCTGTGGTGCTGGGCCTTGTTGTCTGGGCAGCCATCACCTTCAAACTGCACGAAATGCTGATTGGTGTCGCTCCGCTTGCCATGTAAATGCACGATTTGCGGGGGTCTGGGGAATGAATTGCCACCCGCCCCCCTTACAATAGTGTAGAAATCGGGTAGAAGGCGCAGCATCGGACAATCGATTAAACCAAGGCTTGAGCCCGGAATTTGTTATGGCAGACCAAAACGACAGCTTTATTCGTGAAGTGAATGATGAAATCCGCTCGGAACAGATGCAGCGCGTCTGGCGCAAGCTGGGGCCAGTCATTATCACCGTTGCGGTGCTGGTGGTGCTGGCCACGGCGGGTTATCGCGTTTATGAATACTGGACGGATGATCGCTCGTCACAATCGGGTGATCAGTTTCTGGCCGCACAAAAGCTGGCTGCTGACGGCAAGATTGATGATGCGCTGAAAGCCTTTGATGCGCTTGAAAGCACCGGCTTTGGCAGCTATCCGACCCTTGCGCGTTTTCGTGCAGCAAGTCTTCTGGCCCAGAAGGGTGATCAGAAGGGCGCTCTTGATGCGTTTGCTGCGCTTGGCAAAGACACATCCGTGCCGGAAGCTTTGCGGGATGTTGCTCATATTCGCGCTGGTTGGCTGCTGATTGACAATGGCACCTATGAACAGGTTTCGGCTGAAGTCGAGGCTTTGGCCACGCCCGGTCACTCCCTGCGCAGTTCGGCCCGCGAGGCTTTGGGTCTGGCCGCTTACAAGGCGGGACAGATGGACCGCGCCCGCGAATGGTTTGAGCAGATTGTTGAAGACACGCAGACCCCGCGCAACGTTAACAGCCGCGCGCAGATCATGCTGGATAATATCGCTGCTGCCAGCAAGACACCCTGATTTTTTCAAAATAGGCCCGCAAATGGGCTGGATGCAACCGGATACTAAAATTTCATGAGCTTTACCGTCGCCATCGTCGGACGTCCCAATGTGGGCAAATCCACGCTTTTCAACCGTCTGGTTGGCAAGAAGCTGGCGCTTGTCGATGACATGCCCGGCGTGACCCGTGACCGGCGTCCCGGCGACGCCAAACTGGTGGATTTGCGGTTTCGCATTATCGACACCGCCGGTCTGGAAGATGCCGGGCCGGAAACGCTGGAAGGCCGGATGCGCGCCCAGACGGAAGCCGCCATTGATGAGGCCGATCTGTCGCTGTTTGTGGTCGATGCCAAAATGGGCCTGACCCATGTGGACAAAACACTGGCCAATATGCTGCGCAAGCGCGGCAAGCCTGTGGTGCTGGTGGCCAATAAATCCGAAGCCAAAGGTTCTGACGGTGGCTTTTACGATGCCTTCACGCTGGGTCTTGGCGAGCCTGTGCCGATCTCTGCCGAGCATGGTCAGGGCATGATCGATCTGCGCGATGCCATTGTTGAAGCCTTGGGCGAAGAACGCGCCTTCCCGGACGATGACGATGATGTGGCGGAGACCGATATTTCTCTCAAGCCAACCGGCGATGATGAGGAAGACGAAGAAGAGCTGTCGCATTATGACGAAAGCCTGCCTTTGCGCGTGGCCATTGTGGGGCGCCCGAATGCGGGCAAATCGACACTGATCAACCGTTTTCTGGGCGAAGACCGTCTGCTGACGGGGCCGGAAGCCGGTATTACCCGCGATTCGATTTCGGTGGAATGGGATTGGCGTGGCCGTACCATCAAGATGTTTGACACCGCCGGAATGCGCCGCAAAGCCCGCGTCATAGAGAAGCTGGAAAAGCTGTCTGTGGCCGACGCGCTGCGGGCCATCCGCTTTGCCGAGACGGTGGTGATCGTGTTTGACGCCACCATTCCGTTTGAAAAGCAGGACATTCAGATTGTCGATCTGGTGCTGCGCGAAGGCCGCGCCGCTGTGCTGGCCTTCAACAAATGGGATCTGGTGGAAGACCCGCAGGCTTTGCTGGCCGAGCTGCGTGAAAAGACCGAGCGGCTGTTGCCGCAGGCACGCGGCATTCGGGCTGTGCCGATTTCAGGCCAGACGGGCTATGCGCTTGACAAGTTGATGCAGTCGATTGTCGATACGGACCGGGTCTGGAACAAGCGTATTTCCACCGCCAGGCTGAACCGCTGGCTGGATAGCGTTCAGACCCAGCATCCGCCACCGGCCGTCTCTGGCCGTCGCCTGAAGCTGAAATATATGACGCAGGTGAAGGCTCGCCCGCCTGCCTTCATGATTTCCTGCACACGGCCCGATTCCGTGCCGGAAAGCTATATTCGCTACCTCACCAATGGTTTGCGTGCTGATTTTGACATGCCGGGCGTTCCAATCCGCATTCACCTGAAGGCGGCGGACAATCCGTTTGAGGGTAAGAAGCGCAGGCGGTAAGCTATCGGAAACTGGCTGTTGGTGAAGCCAATGCCCAATTTGACGACTAGAGTTTGTCAGGGAAAAGTGGAACCCGGTTTTCCCGAAAAGACAAACAAAAACAAAAAAGTTTAGAGTCTGTCTGGTTCAATCTGAACCTGACAGACTCTAGCCGCTGGCTCGACGTTTCGTCACCCTCGGGCCTGTCCCGAGGGTCTGCTGTCGGTGAACATGGCACTACGCTATTTATAAAACATAACGTGGTCAGATGCTCGGCACAGGGCCGAGCATGACGTCAGAGATCGGGGTGGATTTCACAAAAAAATCTGCACGTCAAAATCCAGGTTTCTTTGTTTTCGTTTGTTTTTTCGGGAAAAGCGGGTTCCACTTTTCCCTTACAAACTCTAACTCCCCAACACCTGCTTTACCGCTTTGCGTCTGCGCAATCGCAGGCGACGTTTGCCCTGCGCTTTGGCCTCAATCACATTATCGAGAAACTGTTTGGTGGCAGCCGCCCAGGAGTAGCTTTCCGCCAGTGTGCGGGCAGCCGTGCGCGAGCATTCCAGCGCCTTGAGGCAGGCCACTTGCAAATCATCATCCAGCGCGCCGGCTTTGGGGTCTGTGACAATATCGATTGGCCCGGTGACGGGATAGGCGGCCACCGGCACGCCAGAGGCCAGAGCTTCTAAAATAGTATTGCCAAAGGTGTCGGTTTTCGATGGAAACACAAACACATCGGCCTGCGCATAGGCGTCCGCCAGTTCCGCGCCAAATTTGACCCCGGTAAACAGCACATCCGGGTGACGGGCGGCCAGCTCTGCGCGGGCCGGGCCATCGCCCACCACCACTTTTGAGCCGGGCAGTTCAAGGGCCAGAAAAGCGGGCAGGTTTTTTTCCACAGCCACCCGGCCAACCGTCATGAAAATCGGTCGTTTCAGACCAAAAGCTGTGTCTTCCAGTGGCTTGGGATGGAACAGGTGGGTGTCAATGCCCCGGCTCCACAGGCGCAGATTGCCGATGCGCTTGCTGTCCAGTTCGCGCTTCAGGCTTTCTGTTGCCACCATGCAGGCACCGCCAGCGCGGTGAAACCAGCGCACATAGGCATAGAGCCAGGACAGCGGAATGGGCAGGCGGGCGGCGACATATTCGGGAAAGCGGGTGTGATAGCTGGTGGAGAAAGCAACGCCATGTTTGACGCACCAGCGCCGCGCCAAAAGCCCAAGCGGGCCTTCCGTGGCAATGTGGATCAGGTCCGGGCGGCTGTCTTGGATGGCTTTGGCAATGGTGCCAGGCCCGGTCAGCGACAGGCGAATTTCGGGGTAGGTCGGCATGGGAATGCTGGAATAGGAGGCGGGGGTGATCATGGAAACAGTGACACCCATCCTGACCAGTTCCGCATTGGTGTTTTCAATCGAGCGCACAACGCCATTGACCTGCGGATGCCAGGCATCGGTCACGATTGTCAGCCTCATCCGCGCGCTCCTCATGCAAAAACGCAACGCGACTCAACCCTCGCGCCACCCTTATCTCGCGCTTATGAGCCAGATTTGTAACAGATGAATGAAACACACATTTTGGTGATTGCCACTGGTCTGCTGCGAGATGACTCTATAGTTTTTAAACATCAACAGAAGCCCCGATAGAACAGCAGCACAGGATAGCAGCATGGATAAAATCTCTCCCGCCACGGTGCTCACGACTGAAAAAACCACAGACTGGTGGCGTGGGGCGGTGATTTATCAGGTCTATCCGCGCTCGTTTCAGGATAGCAATGGTGATGGCATTGGCGACATCAAGGGCCTCACCCAGCGCTTGTCCTATATTGCCGCGCTGGGGGTGGATGCCGTTTGGCTCTCGCCGTTTTTCACCTCGCCCATGGCGGATATGGGCTATGACGTCTCGGATTATTGCGGCGTTGATCCGATGTTCGGCACAATGCAGGATTTTGATGTGATGATGACACAGGCCCACGCGCTTGGGCTGAAAGTCATCATCGATCAGGTGATTTCCCATTCCTCCGATCAGCATCCATGGTTTCAGCACAGCCGCAGCAGCCGCAACAATGACAAGGCCGATTGGTATATCTGGGCCGACGCCAAGCCCGATGGCACGGCCCCCAACAATTGGCTGTCGATTTTCGGCGGTCCCGCCTGGGAATGGGATGGCGTGCGCAAGCAATATTACATGCATAATTTTCTGGCCTCGCAGCCCGATCTGAACTTTCACAACCCGGAGGTTCAGCAGGCGGTGCTGGATGCGGCGCGCTTCTGGCTGGAGCGCGGTGTTGATGGTTTCAGGCTGGATACAGTGAATTATTACTTCCATGACCGGCTTTTGCGGGATAATCCGCCCCACACGGCCGACAGCAATGAGGCCGGTCTGGATGCGCCGGATGTAAACCCCTATGGGATGCAAAAGCATGTTCATGACAAGACGCAGCCGGAAAATCTAGCGTTTCTCAAGCGTCTGCGGGCGCTTCTGGATGAGTATGGCGACCGCACAACCGTGGGCGAAGTGGGGGATGGCGCGAACTCGCTGCAAACGGTTGCGGCCTATACCAATGGCGGCGACAAGCTGCATATGTGCTATACGTTTGATCTGCTGGGGCCAGAGTTTACCGCAAGCCATATTCGCAACTGCGTCACATCATTTCAGTCCATGGTCAAGGATGGCTGGGTCTGCTGGGCTTTTTCCAACCATGATGTCACCCGCCATGTCAGCCGGTTTGCGCAAGCCCCAGAGCAGCGCGAGGCGGTGGCCAAACTGGCCATCAGCATTCTCTCCACCCTGCGCGGCTCTATCTGCCTCTATCAGGGCGAGGAGCTTGGTCTGCCGGAGGCGGAGCTGGCCTTTGCCGATCTGCGCGATCCTTATGGTATTCGCTTCTGGCCTGCCTTCAAGGGGCGGGATGGATGCCGCACACCAATGGCGTGGCACAGTGATTCGCCTGAGGCCGGATTTTCCGAGGGCAAGCCATGGCTGCCGGTACCGCCGTCTCATCGCGCACTTGCCGTTGATGTGCAGGATGGCGATGAAGAATCGGTGCTGACTCATTACCGGGCCGCTTTTGCATGGCGTAAGAGTCATCCGGTGTTGATGGATGGTGATCTGTCTTTTATCGAGACGCAAGAGGATGTGCTGGCCTTCGTGCGGGAAAAAAATGGCGATAAGCTGTTGTTTATCTTCAATATGACGCTCACGCCAAAGCAGGTTGTGCTGCCAGAATCACTGGCGATAAAGGCGGCGCTGCCTTTGCCGGGAATGGCCGGTGCCGTGCACTCTGGCGTTGTTGCGCTTTCGGCTCTGGATGGTTTTTGCGCCCAGCTTTGAAACGGTTTTGGTGGAGAAGCTTTCACATCGGCGTGAGGGGAGGGTCGGTTCACGTGATGGGGCGGGTCGCCGGTCACATTTTCGCCATGTGTCACGGCAGAAGTCAGCCTGTAACAATCAAGGAGAGTCGGACCCATGGTGGGTGTTGAACCGTGCAGGGCGGGCGAGCTGGAACCTGAATTTTTTGGGACCATTCGTCACAGCCAGACGGTGCGCCCGTTCTCTTTACGCAATCATTGGTGCACGGTGAGCGTGCTGGTGCTGCTGGCCTGTGCGCCAGCCGCTGTGCTGGTAAAATCCATGGACGGGGCATTGACCAAATCCCCCGCCAAGCCTGCCGTGGTTTTGCTGGCCAAACGGCATCGGCAAAGTGCACGCAAGCAGCCCCGCCTGCGGGTGCCGGTGGTGGCGGTGAAAACGGCAAAACTGGACATGCTGGAAGCGCGCATGGATGGTTCCCTGGCCAGCAACACGTATTTCTCAGCCTCGATTGACTTGTCGAAGGCATCTGCGGCGGAAGCGGAGGAGGATCAGCCGACTATTGCCAGCATGGCAGCCTATGGCAATGGTGCCCCTGTGCGGCCCGATCCGTTTAACCTGATTTTACGTGGAGAGCAGGGGGATGAGACGCCGACGTTGCACCCCGGCCCACGCCTGCAAAATCAGCCTGTTCGCGGTGTTCCTATCAATGTCAGCGTTGCAACGGAAAGCCCGGCCCCGACCATGCGACGGTTGGTGGCCATGCCGGTCAAAGCTCAGCATCTGAGTGATATTGAAGACGCGCTGGATGTTTCCGACGACGAGTGGGCGGCTTTGGGTGACAAGCTTGGGATTGACAGTTTGCAGCCGGGCGAGCGTCTGGAGATCATCTATAGTGACACAGATGACAGCGACGGCAATTCTCATGTGATTCTGGCACGGTATGTCAGTAAAAAAGGGCAGGAGCGGCTGATTGCCCGCCAGAATAACGGCCAATGTGCAGAAATCCGCGACCGGGCCATTTATGAACGGCTGGTGGCGGAAGCCATTGCCCATCACGACGATGAAGCGGTTGTTGAGGATGCCAATGTTGCGGTCAAAAAATCGGCGATTGCTAAGGCGAGAGCCGAATATCCCTCCGTCATGGCCCATATGAAGCATGAGAACGTGCCGCTGACGGTCGCTTTGCAGGTGGCCGAACTGCTCAAGCTCAATGATGTGCATGTGTCTGATGACAATGATGCCCTGTCAAAATTGCACGTCGTGTTTCGCAAAAACGAAGATGGCGATGTGGAGCTGGTTTTCCTCGGTATCAACGAGGGTGGACAGGAGAAGCGGTTTTATCGTTATCCGGGTCGCAATGGCCGTGACGCCGAATTTCTCGATGAGAATGGCCGGTCGGTTTCCAAGCCGCTGATGAGCAATCCGGTGCCGGGTGGCCGCAGCAATGATGGTTTTGGTTGGCGAATGCATCCGATTCTGCACCGGCCGGAGTTTCACAATGGCGTTGATTATGATGCGCCGCTGGGCTCGCCCATTGTTGCGGCAGGCGATGGCGTGGTGATCAAGATCTCATCGGAGTCCGGCTATGGAAAATATGTGCGGGTCAAACATGATTTTGGCTACACCACCACCTACGCCCATATTTCCGGTACCGCCAAGGGGCTGAAGGTTGGCGATCGCGTTTCCCAAGGGCAGGTGATTGCCTTTATCGGCTCCACCGGCCTCTCCACCGGCCCGCATCTCTATTACGAATTGCGCATGGGCGACAAATACGCTGACCCGACCAAGACGAAAATCTCGGCAGGTACGGTTTTGCAGGGCGATGCGCTCTCGGCCTATCATCAGGAAGTGGTTCGGGTTGATGACATTGCCAAATTTGTCGTCGCCTCGGCAAAATCTGTTGCCAATGCTGTGGGTGATGGAATTGAGAAAGTGGTTATCCGCCCCGCAAATGGCGGATAAAAGCGGGACTATCTCGAGTTTGTCAGGGAAAAGTGGAATCCAGTTTTACTGATCAGACATTCGCTTCACCCGATCAGCATGAATTTATCCACGTCCACCATGCCCTTGTCTGAAATCTTTAAGTGCGGAATGACCGGCAGCGGCAGAAAGGCCACCTGCAAAAACGGCTCCTGCAAGGTGGTGCCCAGCGCGTAGGCCGCCTTGCGCAACGTGTGCAGGGTATCGCGCACGCTTTCAAACGGCTCAAGGCTCATCAGCCCCGCGACAGGCAGGGGGATTTCGCCGGTGACTTTGCCATCTTCCACCACCACAAAGCCGCCCTTGATGTCGGAGAGGCGATTGGCGGCGATGGTCATGTCGTCTTCCGAGACGCCAACCACGCAGATATTGTGGCTGTCATGGCCGACCGTGGAGGCAATAGCCCCCTTTTTCAGCCCGAACCCCTGCACAAAGCCGTTGGCATGGTTGCCATTTTTGCCATGGCGCTCAATGACCGCGACCTTGATGATGTCGCGGTCGAGATCAACACTGGTCTGATTGCCGGATGAGGGCAGGCGGTAACGCCGGTATTCGGTGATGATCTTGCCCGGCAAAACCCCCATCACCGGCACTTCGCCGTCGCTGACCGGCACGGCAAAATCAGCGGCTTTGATGATCCGGGCCTTCACACTGTCGAGTCCCACCGGGGCCACCGGCTTGCGGGTGGCAAACAGGGCATCGGTGACACGGCGACCGGCTGCAAACACCATCTCGGCCTTGCAGTTTTCCAGACTGTCGACCACCACCAGATCGGCCCGCCAGCCGGGGGCGACAAGGCCGCGATCACGCAGGCCAAAGGCGCGGGCGGCTGAAATCGACGCGGCGCGATAGATGGCCAGCGGCTCCACCCCATGGGCAATGGCGGTGCGGATCAGGTAATCGAGATGGCCTTCCTCGGCAATATCCAGCGGGTTGCGGTCATCCGTGCAGAGCGCCAGAAAGGGTGACAGGCGCTCGGTGATGATCGGTATCAGCGCGTGCAGATCCTTGGAGACAGAGCCTTCGCGCACCAGAATATGCATACCTTTGCGGATTTTCTCCAGCGCTTCTTCTGCCGTGGTGCATTCATGCTCGGTGCGAATGCCCGCCGAGAGATAACCATTCAGGTCATTGCCGCGCAAAAGCGGCGCATGGCCATCAATATGGCCACCCTGAAAAGCCTCCAGCTTGGCCATGCAAATGGGGTCTTTATGGATCACACCGGGAAAATTCATGAATTCGGCAAGGCCGATCACCTTCGGGTGGTCGCGGAACGGTAAAAGCCTTTCAATGGGCAGGTCCGCGCCCGAGGTTTCGAGATGGGTCGCAGGCACGCAGGAGGACAGCTGCACGCGGATGTCCATGATGGTTTCCAGCGCCGAATCCAGAAAGAACTGAAGCCCTTCTGTGCCCAGCACATTGGCAATCTCATGGGGATCGCAAATCACTGTCGTGACGCCGTAAGGCAGCACGCAGCGATCAAACTCATGCGGTGTTACCAGTGAGCTTTCGATATGCAGATGGGTATCAATGAAGCCCGGCACAACGATCTTGCCGGAGATGTCGACTTCCTCGCGGCCCTGATAGCTGCCGCAGGTGCCAACAATGGTATCACCACAGATGGCAATATCGCTCGTCACCAGTTCGCCCGTTACCAGATCAAAGAACCGCCCACCCTTCAGCACAAGATCGGCAGGTGCACGGCCAACACCCTGATCGATACGGTGTTCCAATGGGCTCATGGTGTTTGCTCCAGTTCAAATGGCTTTTCAGGATGAAGGGTGTAACCCTTTGGGGATAATGGCGTGTGTTTCTATATCGCCATCGTGATGAAAATCTCAGCTCTTGATGGTGATGGTGAGGCCATAGCGGGCGGTTTCGCCCGGTGGCAGCATCACGCTGTAGGGCCTGTCGATCAGCTCTGCTCCCCCATTGTTGCGGGCGGCCATACCGTGCCATGGCTCAATACAGATGAACGGGGCACCGGGTTTTTGCCAGAGTGCCAGATTGGGAAGATTTTCAAAGGAAAAATGCAGGGCGGGGCCGCCTTCGGCCTGATAGGTCAGGCCAGAGCCAGCGCCTTGCGGGAAAATCATGGCGTCGTCTGCGTATTGGCTCGAATCCAGCGTTAACTGGCCCGCCGTGAAGGGGGAGGGATGTGCTGTTTCATCCAGCAGGCCTTCTTTCAGGCGCACCAGCGCAGGCTCTGCGCCATTGTCGAGAATGATGTGATGGGGCCTGCTGTCTGCCCCCGGCAGCGGCCAGAGAAAGGCGGGGTGAAAGCCTATCCCATAAGGCATTGCTGTATCTCCGCGATTGCTGACCTGAGCGGTCAGCGTCAGCGATGCCCCTGAGAGCTGATAGTCGAGCAGCAGTGAAAAATCAAAAGGATAGACGGCTTTTGTGGCGTCATCTGCGGTCAGCGTGAAGCAGCAGGCAGTCTCTGTCGCTGTGGTCAGCGTAAATTCCCGCCGTCTGGCAATGCCATGCTGGGCCATCGGATAGGATCTGCCGTTGATCATGACCCTGTCGTCGGGCGCTTTGCCAACAATAGGAAACAGAATGGGCGAGCGCCCGCCCCAGAATGTCGCATCGCCATTCCATAAAAACGAGCGGCCATCTTGGGTGGTCAAAGATTGCAGTTCTGCACCCAATGCGGAAACCTCAATGGTCAAGTGCTCGTTTTGTAAGCGGGTCAGGCCTGGCATCGAATCTCCTTTGCGCGTGTTTACGGACAGCATACGGCATAATTCCTGAAACCGGAATCGGTTTGAACACGTATGCCATACAGCGCCTCCCACCATATATGGGGCACAAAGGACGCTGTAACACTTTTAATCTCCTGCATAATTTTCTCCTTAAATCGATTCCGATTTAAGGAGAAAATTATGCAGGAGATGGAGGTTTCGGTCAGGTTTGGAAAAATGACGCATCTGGGTCAGGTCGACGCAAGCAAGCGATGATTGTATTGGTTCATGATCACATACACAAATCGAAAGGCAGTTCGATTTGCCGCATAATGGCTTGAGAGGAAATCGTCTCAGTGCAGATTAGGTGGACAATATTGTAAACTATGGCAATGCCTTGGCACTCATTATGCCGCGGCCTGCTATGTCGTGATCGACCGGCGACGGTGGGCAGGCCATGGGTTTTCAAACTCAGGGCCTGCCATCGAAACGGCATCCCGGTTTTTGTGATCAAACGCTCGTTCAAATACGCATGTGCAGAGACTGGCTACCGAAACCACGCGTGAAAACACACGCCGTTGGTTTTCGACAACTTGGTTTTTAGCCATGTTGAGCCAGTCATGATGACTGTCTGCATGAATTTGCTGTATCCCGAGTGTCTTTCAGCCATGCTGTCACGGCTTGATGGCTTTGCACCAAGCCGTGACTTTGAATGATTTTTCGCTATGTCAGCGTTATCATTTAAGCAGCGTTACGAGCGGCTTCTGGAGCGCAGAAAATATCCTCGAGTGTTCCGAGAACTTTCATCACAGCGTCGGATGTGCTTGAATAATAGATGGTCTGGGCATCACGGCGTGTCTTGACCAGCTTCTGGGCGCGAAGCTTGGAAAGGTGCTGCGACAGGGCTGATTGGCTCAAGCCGACCTGCGAAGCAAGAACGCCGACAGGCACCTCTCCCTGAACCAGACTGCACAAAATCATCAGTCTTTTTGGATTTGCCATCGCCGTTAACAGGCCGGCAGCGGCGTTGGAGTGATCACTCAACTCGTTGGCTTTCATCTCTCAGTCTCTCTTTTCACTCGAATGAACCTATATCTCAGATTCGTTTGCGACCCCAATAAACCCTACCTCTAAAGTCTAGCAATCTGAGGATATTTGTATATTCCTAAATTTAAGGTATCGACTGTCCTTTATTAGAGTCTCTCGAAATTGTGATCTTTCAGGGTTTGTCAGGAGGCAATTTATCCTCAAAAACTTAATTTACCCCCAAAAAAAGTCATTTAATGATTGATCCAAGCCAAATTATCGAAATTGATTTTTTTTAGAAACCCTAAAATTAGCATGGAGTCTGCTGAAATCGGGTCTGGGATACCCTAAATCTTGTATGGTTGTAAGGTGTTTTTCCACTCGTATCGGTCCTGCTCAGACGTCGCACAGGTCTTTTGCCTCAAGTCTGAAGGCCTGTCCAAAGCCGCCATTCAGGCTGGCTGCAAGGGGCGTGAGGCGAAAAAACAGAAAATCCGGGAAATCGATATAGAGTTTCGCTTTCGGATGGCGAGCCAAAAAGCTCTTGCGCATCATGTGATGCTCATCGCTATCCCTTGAAACGTGCTGGGCCAAACATTGCACGGTCACGCGCGGATGGGCCAGCGGATCGCCCTTGCCCGGCTCTCCGGCCAAAAGTGAGGCGCGCGGATCAGCCAGCAGCGCCTGGGTATGTGCTGAGAGCTGTGAGACAAGAATGATCAGCGCGCCATCTGGCATGGCTGCCATCAAAACGCGGCTCACAGAGGGAGCGCCGGTGGCCGGGTCCAGCACCGCAAGCGCGATATGCCCCGCATTGTGCAACAGCGTGCGGGCCAAAAGCCGTGCCTCATCAGTTGTGGGGCGAATGGGAGAGGTGAGCTTGCTCATGATGCGATCTCGGCTGATGGGGCGAGGGTGGTCTGAGGTATAGAAAATGCGCCGTATTGGTGAAATACGGCGCATCACGATATTCACGATGGCAGGGCAGTCAGTTCTGCCGATGGCGTGTCAGGGCGTTGACTACATCCTGAGCGCTGATGGAGCCGATGACGGTGCCATTGTCGACCACGCCGACCATGCCCGGCTGGCGGGCCATGGCGTCGAGAATATCGACCAGCGGCGTCTCGGTTGCTGTTGTTGCCGTGATGCCATGGCCGCTGTCATGGCTGTTGTGTGTGCCTGTCTGCATCACATCTTTGGCCGTCAGCATGGCGATCGGATTCATATTGCGCACGAAATCGGCCACATACTGATCAGCCGGGTTCTGCACAATTTGCTGTGGCGTGCCACATTGAATGATCCGCCCGCTTTCCATGATGACAATACGGTTGCCGATGCGGAAGGCTTCATCCAGATCATGGCTGACAAACAGGATGGTCTTTTTCAGGCGCCGCTGGAATTCCAGCAACTCGTCTTGCAGGCGGGTGCGGATCAGCGGATCAAGCGCCGAGAATGGCTCGTCCATCAGCAGGATTGGTGCGCCGGTGGCAAAGGCGCGTGCCAGCCCCACACGTTGCTGCATCCCGCCCGACAGCTCATCAACCTTGCGGTCTGCCCATTGGGTAAGATTGACCAGCTCCAGCTGCTCGGCAACAATCTTTTTGCGGTCGCGCTCTGGCACGCCTGCCAGCTCCAGACCAAAGCCGATATTGTCGGCCACCGTGCGCCATGGCAGCAGGCCAAACTGCTGAAACACCATGGAGACACTGTGCATTCGCAGATCCCGCAACGCTTTTGCACTGGCCTGATAGGGATCGACAAAGCCATTGCGCGATTTGACCGAGACGGAGCCGCGCACCACAGGCGCAAGGCCATTCACGGCCCGCAGCAGCGTCGATTTGCCGGAACCGGACAGACCCATCAAGACCAGAATCTCGCCTTCCTTGAGGGTGAGTGATGCATTGGCAACCCCCAGAATAAGGCCGGTTTCCTTGTTGATCTGGTCACGGGTCAGGCCCTTGTCCACCAGCGGCAAGGCTTTTTCCGGCCGGTCGCCAAAGACGATGTCGACATTTCCAAAAATAACGGCATCGCTCATTTGTCATCTCCTGCTGCGGAAATCCGGAACATTCGATCGAGAATGATGGCCAGAATGACGATACACAGGCCGGCTTCAAAGCCCTTGGCAATGTTGACGGTATTGAGAGCGCGCACCACCGGCACACCAAGGCCTGCGGCCCCGACCAGAGCGGCAATCACCACCATGGACAGAGACAGCATGATGGTTTGCGTCAGGCCCGCCATGATCTGGGGCAGGGCATAGGGCAGTTCGACTTTGCGCAAAACCTGAGCGGGGGTTGCGCCAAACGCCACAGCGGCTTCCACCAGCGATGACGGTGTGGAGACAATGCCAAGACGTGTCAGGCGGATCGGTGATGGAACCGCAAAAATAACAGTGGCGATCAGGCCGGGGACCATGCCAAGGCCAAAAAGAATCAAAGCAGGAATAAGATAAACAAACGTAGGAATGGTCTGCATCAGGTCCAGTACCGGACGCATCAATGCATAAATCCAGCTTCGGCGGGCCGCCAATATGCCAAGCGGCACCCCAACCATCATGCACACCGCCGTCGAGGCCAGCACCAGCGCCAGTGTCTCGGTTGTTTCCTTGAAGTAGCCTTGATTGATAATGAACAGCAGGCCCAGAAACGTGAAGATGGCAACCGCGATGGAGCGGCGCATGAGCCATGCAATCAAGCTGATTGCCAGAGCAACAACCAGCGGGTTTGGATATTGAAGCAAAAACAGCAGGCCATCAATGCTGCTTGAGATGACGTGGGACAGCCAGTCAAAAAACCAGCTTCCGTTCGCAGTCAGCCAGTCCACAAAAACCTTTGCCGATGGGCCTACGGGGATCTTGAAATCAGTCAGCCAATCCACTGAAACACATCCTTGAAAAAGAGGAGGGAGAGCGATGCCGGGACGATGGATTCGCCCCGGCGCGATCATTCAGTCAGATTTAGAGGCCCAATCCCTTTTTCACGGCGGCAAGACCATCCTTGCCGTCCTTTGTCGTCACGCCAGCCAGCCAAGGCTCAACAACGGCAGGGTGGGCCTTCAGCCATGCCTTGGCAGCTTTGGCCGGATCTTCGCCATCGTCCAGAATCTTGCCCATAATGGCATTTTCCATGTCGAGCGAGAATTTCATGTTTTTCAGCAGCGTGCCAACATTCTGACATTCTGCTGTATAGCCACCGCGCGCGGTGGTGTAGACGGTCGCGCCACCGTAATTGGGGCCAAAGACAGTGTCATCACCGCCCGCCAGATAGGTGATCTCATGGGCATTGTTCATGGGATGTGGTGCCCATGCCAGGAAAATCACCGGCTTGTTGTCCTTGTCGGCACGGGTGACCTGACTCAACATGCCCTGCTCGGAGGATTCAACCACGTCAAACCCCTTGAGGCCAAAGGTGTCGGCCTTGATCAGGGAGTTGATCATTTCATTGCCCTCATTGCCCGGCTCGATCCCGTAGATCTTGCCGCCCAACTCGGCTTTATGGGCTGCTATATCTTTGAAATCCTTGATTCCAAGCTTTGCACCAGCGCCATTGGTGGCCAGGGTGTACTTGGCGCCGTCCAGATTGGCGGTGACGCTCTCAATCGACTTGTCGTCAAGATAGGGCTGGATTGCGTCTTTCTGGGCGGGCATCCAGTTGCCGAGGAAAACGTCAATATCCTTGTTTTTCATGGAGGAATAGGTGACAGGCACGCCGAGCGTTTTCACGTCAGCTTTATAGCCAAGCGCTTCCAGTACGGCGATAAACGAGGCATTGGTGGAGGCGAGGTCGGTCCAGCCGACATCGGAAATGCGCACCGTGCCACAGCTGGCTGCTTCTGCGGCAAGAGCGGTCTGACCAAATGCTGTCATGCATCCTGCCAATGCGAGGGCGATTTTAACGGACTTGGAAATTGGCATGTTATGCTCCCTTTTTATGTTCCCGGCATTATCAATACATAAACGGATGAGGCAAGCCTTCGCGTTCGCGCCGGTTCACAGGGGGTATTTGCGACATTTTGACATATTTTATCTCCGCTTTGTGTTTGAGGTGGAAATCTGTGGTTATCGCCGTGGTCGGCTTTTCACTTTGGCACAGACGAGGCAAAAGGATGCCATGGCCAAGCTTTACTTTAATTATGCCGCGATGAACGCGGGAAAATCCACCATGCTGCTGCAAGCCTCCTATAATTATCAGGAGCGCGGGATGCGGACGGTGATCTTTGTGGCAGCCCTTGATGATCGCGCAGGCCGCGGCAAGGTGGCCTCACGTATCGGGCTTTCCAGCGATGCGCTGACCTTTGAAGCGGATACGGATCTGTTTGCAACGGTTGAGGCCATGCACGCAAATGAGCCGATTGCCTGTGTGTTTGTCGATGAGGCCAATTTTCTGGATGCTTCCCATGTCTGGCAATTGGCACGGATTGCCGATCGGCTGAACATTCCGGTGATGACCTACGGGCTTCGCACCGATTTTCAGGGCAATCTGTTTCCGGCATCAAAGCTGCTGCTCGGCATTGCCGATGAGCTGCGCGAAATCCGCACTATTTGCCACTGTGGGCGCAAGGCCACCATGAATGCCCGCTTTGATGCCTCAGGGCAGGTTATTCGGGAGGGGGCGCAGATTGACGTGGGCGGCAACGAAAAATATGTCTCTTTCTGCCGTCTTCATTGGGATGAGCTGTTTAACGGTGCGTGAGCGCCAGAGATCAGGTGCAGATTTTCAGGCAGAATTTTCGGGTAAATATCTGCGCCTGTGTTGTTATCACGCTTGTGTGAGCCTATCTGTTTGTCAGTAAACAGGAGGCAAGATTGATGCTTGATGCGATGAAGGCGACTTTTCTGGGTCTTTGGTCCGCGCTGCGCCGGAGTGCAGGCCTGCTTTACATCGCCGTCTCCTGGCCGTTTCGGGCGCGGCATTCCGAGGCAGGAATGCGCAGCCTGATCGTTCGCGGCTGCATTGGTCTGGCTGTGCTGGTGCTGATCGCCGCTTACGGACAATTCTTCTGGCGCACTCAGGTCTGGAATGGTTTTGATCCGAATTTTGCCAAGGCGTATGGTTTTGCCGATCGCAAGATTGCCGCCGGTCAGCCGGTGCCAGACAAGCCGGGGACGTGCCAGAATTCCGGCATTGTCACGGCCGTTGCGGATCTGACCGACATCAACGTCAATCAGAATATCTGGGTCTCTTCCACTCTGCTTTACAAGCTCGGCCTGTTCGGTCTGGACTGGGATGATACGCCGTTTTTTGACAACAAAGCGTCATTCCAGCGCGGCGTCAATCAGGTGGTGCGGCGTGTTGGTATTGAGCTTGCCGACAATCTGGGCCGTGTGCGTGGTACATCCGGCATCAACAGTGATTTGCAGGATGCGCGCGGCAATATTCAATTTGATGAAAGCACCTGGTATTTTGGAACCAATCCTTTGGGGTTCAAAACGCCAACGCCGGGCTATTATCGTTCTGCCATCAACAGCTGGAGAAAATTCAACGCTGATCTGGAAACCTGCAAGGCGGTGTTTGACGCCCGCGCCGACAATCTGGTGCAATTGCTGGATCGCTCTGCCAATGATCTTGGCAATACCTCGGATATTTTGCGTCGCCGCTCAGAAGAGCACAGTGGCGGCTGGTTTGACACGCGGGCAGATGACCGCTTCTGGTTTGCCTATGGCCAGCTTTACGCGCAATATGCACTGTTTCAAGCCGTTGGGGCCGACTTCTCAGACGTGATCCGTGAGCGCAATCTGACGGCTATCTGGGCGGAGATGGAAAAACAGATGGCATCAGCCCTGCGCATTCAGCCATGGATCATCTCCAACGGCAGCGAAGATGGCATGTTCATGCCCAATCATCTCTCGACAATGGGATTTTATATCCTGCGGGTGCGTGCGAATATGGTGGAACTGCGCGGCGTGTTGGAGAGGTAGAGGGCGTCTCAGATCGGTTCCACAACAAAGGCCGCGGTTGGCACATGCTGAAACAATTCGTGCATCATGCCGCGGATCTCAGCTGGCCCATCGGGTTGCGCATGATATTTACCAATGGAGCGGACCCATTTGGCGCAGCCATTTTTGGCCAATACCCGAAAAATACAATGGAATGTCTGTTTGGTTTCAGTGCTGCGCTGAAAGGCTTCCAGCACCATGCCGCAATCATCCGGGTGCATGGCGGCGGCCACGGATGTGATGTTCACAGGTCCGTCGTGGGGTTCCATTTCAAAAATTTTGAAACAATGCTCTGTCCAGAAAATAAACCCGTCGTCCAGCGATGCACGCCAGAAGCCACACACATGAAAAGCCTGCGTTAATTCAACAACATCATGGTCATTCAGGCCGATGGAATTTAAATTCTGCATCGGTCTGGCAATGGATTCATCAAAGCGCCAGGCCAAACTGCTGATCTCCTTTTATGGCATGGCTGATGCAACCCTGTTTAGCGGATCAGCTTGAGCCGGATTGCCTTGGCTACCAATTGTGTGCGATTCACGCAATCCAGCTTTTTCATGGCTGTGGTCATGTAGGCATTGATTGTGTGGTCGGAGAGTGTGAGAATCTGGCCAATCTCAACCGATGTTTTGCCTTGCGCAGTCCAGCGTATCACTTCCAGCTCTCTTGCCGATAACACGTCTACGTTGTTCATTTCAGCACGCAAAAGCTTATTGTACTGATCGAAAAACTCCATGGCAATCATGCTGAGTTCATTCAGTTCGTGGCGTAATATGGGCGGACGATCACCTTCAAACCGCATCAGATAGCGGCGGTGATCGTGGGAATTGATAACAAAGAAAACCCCGACGATCAGGCCATAGCGCAGCATCAGTTCGCGCGCGGTGTCTGTCCATTCAACTTCATCGTCCTCCTGTGGAGGACTCATCAGATTCCATGTGTGAGGCAGAATAGACTCGGAGAATTTGGTAATCATCGGGCACTGGCGAACAAGCTGGTGCCGATCATACTCCGTGATGAACTCCAAAGGCAGGGTTGATTCCAGCACAAGCGGCGCAGCGTGCACATCTGCGGGCGTGGGTGCCACAAACAAGGTGCCATGTGACAGGCCAAAAGCGTGGGCGATATTGCTCATCACTGTCGCGCACTGGCTGCGAACCGTAATCGCGGAAATTTCGGTACTCAAAAGAGATTGGCGTGGTGCAGCTATCATTGAGGCGCGACCGGGGTCCAGAGTTGAAAAATCTTAATACCAAACATGACAAACCTTTGAAAGCAATCGATAAGGGTAAAGAAATTTTCGGCATTCTTATTTAGTTGATTAAGAGATGTCGACTTGAAATCTATCAATTTCTCCCGGATCATGAATTTTTGTGAGCCGTATTGGTGGAAAAAGGTGCAGAAGATTATTTGCTGGTGCAGCGATCCAAGCACAGGCTTCAGCCGAGTTTGGAAAAATCGCCGCAGAAACAAAAGGCTGGCGCACGAAGGCATGAAAGACGTGAATGCCTCGGTGCACTGGATGAGGTTTCTCTAAACCGTGTATTCCCGCTGCTCTATATCAAATGATGTCCCAGGATAAAATAGGGATATTGCCGGATTTCCATAAATTTTAGGGGTTACCTTTACGTAACAGCAGGCAGGATTGGCGCATCAAAGCGCTGAAAGCTTCAGCGCTTTGGCAAGGGCGCAACTGTTTGGCGGTTGTTCCAGACAAAACCTTGAATTACAGAGCATTGGCCGAAAAAATGGCTTTCAGCGCATGGGCTGACACCAGGAAATCGAGATGGAGCAGGGATGTCTGATATTGAAATTGCCAGAGCCGCCAACAAATTGCCAATCAACCAAATCGGCACAAAGCTTGGTATCGGCTATGATGACCTTGTTCCCTATGGTCATGACAAGGCCAAGATCAGTGCAGCGTTTCTTGCATCCCTGAAAGAAAGGCCAGACGGGCGGTTGATTCTGGTCACGGCGATCAATCCCACGCCAGCGGGCGAGGGCAAAACCACCACCACGGTTGGGCTGGTGGATGGGTTGAACCGCATCGGGCGGCAGGCTGTGGTGTGCGTGCGTGAGCCCTCTCTTGGCCCCTGTTTTGGCATCAAGGGCGGGGCCGCAGGCGGTGGCCATGCGCAGGTGGTGCCGATGGAAGACATCAATCTGCATTTCACCGGCGATTTTCATGCCATTACCTCGGCCCACAATCTGCTGGCTGCGATGATTGATAATCACATCTATTGGGGAAATGAAGAGAATATCGATACGCGACGGGTAACGTGGCGGCGGGTTCTGGACATGAACGATCGGGCCTTGCGCACTGTTGTGGCAGCCCTGGGTGGTGCGCGCAATGGATTTCCGCGTGAAACCGGCTTTGATATTACGGTTGCCTCTGAAGTCATGGCCATTCTGTGTCTGGCCAGCGATGCCAACGATCTTGAAGAGCGGCTGGGCGGCATTGTCATTGGCTATCGTGTCGATAAAAGCCCGGTTTTTGCCCGCGACATCAAGGCAGATGGGGCAATGGCGGTGCTGTTGAAAGATGCGATGCAGCCCAATCTGGTGCAGACGCTGGAAAACAATCCGGCGCTGGTGCATGGCGGGCCTTTTGCCAATATCGCCCATGGTTGCAATTCTGTTGTGGCCACCAAAGCAGCGTTGAAGCTGGCCGATTATGTGGTGACCGAAGCGGGCTTTGGCGCGGATCTGGGGGCGGAGAAATTTTTCAATATCAAATGCCGAAAAGCGGGCTTGCGCCCGGCAGCGGCTGTCATTGTTGCCACCGTTCGCGCGTTGAAAATGAATGGCGGTGTTGCCCGTCATGATCTGGGGCGGGAAGATGTGGCGGCTGTGGTGCAAGGGGCCGTCAATCTGGGCCGACATGTCGAGAATATCCGCGCCTTTGGCGTGCCGGTGATTGTGGCCATCAACCACTTCACCAGCGATACCGAGGCGGAGATTGCAGCCTTGCAGGATTACGCAAGAGGTCTTGGTGTGGAGGCGATTTTGTGCCGTCACTGGGCTGAAGGTGGCGCGGGCATTGAAGAGCTGGCGCAAAAAGTGGCGCAGATTGCTGATAGCGATGTTGCTGATTTCCGGCCGCTTTATCCCGATGATATGCCGCTTGCATCGAAGATCGAGACGGTCGCGCGCAAGATCTATCGTGCGTCGGCGGTGACGATGGATCGGGTTGCAGCCGAGCAATTGGCGCAGTTTGAAGCCATGGGTTATGGAAACCTGCCGGTGTGCATTGCCAAAACCCAATATTCATTCTCCACCGATCCCACCCGGCTTGGTGCACCCGATGACCATACGGTGCACGTGCGCGAAGTGCGACTGTCGGCAGGGGCCGGGTTTGTCGTGGCGGTGACAGGTGACATTATGACCATGCCCGGATTGCCGCGCACGCCTGCCGCCCAAAGCATTCGTCTGGGGGCTGACGGCTTTGTCCAAGGGTTATTTTAGAGGCTGTCAGGGAAAAGTGGAACCCGGCTTTCCCGCAAAGACAAACGCAAACAAAGGAACGATTGAGTCTGTCTGGTTCAACCTCACAGTACATGATGCAAACGTTTTGATCTGCCGCTTACCCCCTCATCCCCCTGCCGGGACCTTCTCCCCGCTGGGGAGAAGAGGCATGAGGTGGCGTTTTGTTCTTGCGCCATTAATTTTAAATTCAGTGCTGTCAGCCTGGTCTCTTCTCCCCAGCGGGGAGAAGGTGGCGGTAGCCGGATGAGGGGGTGGCGAAGCCTCGAAAACATTTGCGTCGTGTACTGTGGCTCAACCCAGAGTACACGACACTATCGTTTTCACTCGTGGTTCACCCCCCTCTGTCCTGCCGGACATCTCCCCCTCAAGGGTGGAGATCAATACGCTGAAACCGCTTGCCCTATCGAAACCTTGTTATTTCCAGCAAAATAAGAGGCTAAAAGGGTACACGGTACCTGCTCCTTGCCGATCTCCCTCCTTGAGGGGGAGATGCCCGGCAGGGCAGAGGGGTGAACCATAGACTGTGTCGTGTACTATGGGTTCAACCTGAACCAGACAGCCTCTCGATTTTCTATCATTCGCCTTGGGCAGATCAAAAATATGACAGTTATCGTCATGTTTTTTGTTGACACCAAATTCCTGTTCGAATAGACAACTTATGGGCGATTTAATCAACTGTAAGCCGCCTCTGTATTTTGATGCACGCAGGAATTTTTGAGCGATTGATACACTCACGTGTTGGGCGGCCCGCGTCAATGACAGGGGCCGCCCGTTTCTGTTATTTGGGGTCTCGGCAATATCGTGCATCATGGTTGCGTTTGATCAGGTCCAGATGCATGTGGTCCCTATGGGTTTCGTCACTGCCCGGAGCCAGAACCGTGGTGAAATACAGGCAGGCTGAAGCATTGAGGGTGCGTTGAAAGGCACCGTCCATGGTTGGTTCTTTCTCTGGTGCAATGGTCATGGGCACTGTGCCTTTCTCAAAGGTGAGACCTGCAATATCAATGGCATTGCCGCGGGCATGTTCTGAAATCTTGCCCTCGCTGAGGCTGTTGCGCTTGCGGCAGATATAGGTTGATGCCTGATTGATGGCCGTGAGCCTGCCCTTGTCAGGCATGGCCTGTTCTGCCGTTGGGATGACCACGGTCTTGACCCATTGCGACAGCTCAAGGGCTGCCTCGCAGCGCAGCGTGCCGCTGGGGGCAAGGCTGATACCCGGCATGATTTGGCTGACCTCGATGGGCTTGTCGATGCCACAACCGTCGCCATCGTCAATTCGGGGTTTTTCGGTAAAGGTCGCGCCTGCCTCGGTCAGGGCCTTGATACATTGACCATAGGCCTGCGGGTTCTCTGCCATAATTGGCGGTGGCGGGACAGGCTGTTCTGGCTCCGGCGCTACGGCCGGTTTGCTATCGGGAATGGGGGCTGCCCCTGCGGCTGGTTCCGGTTTTGTCGGCGACGGTTGCGGGGTTGGCACCATTGCCGGGTCAGGAGGTGTCGCGGCCTGTGGTGCGCCCTTGCTCTTGTCGCTGTTTGCATGTGTGGCCGATGGGGCTGCCTGCGGCATGTCAGGGCGGCGGTTCGGCACGGGTCCATCTGGTGGAAGCGCGGCCCCCGTCAGAGATAAAAGGCCCATCGCCAGTATCAAAAAGCTCCGGCTCATTGTGCTATCCCATTGGTTCATACGTCATGAACGTTTGAAACGACAATTGGTTGCCTGCGGAATTTTGCGCGCAAATTCACTTGCACAAGGCCATCACCCGGGCTATGACGTTTCTCATGAAAAACACTTTGTCCATGAATGCTTGGTGGTGGGTTCGCTAAACGCGGCCTTGACCAGTCATGTCTAAAGACAAGTGACCACAAAGCCGCCCGGAAATCCTGAGGCGGCTTTTTTGTGTTCAAGCCCCTCGAGATCGGGTCTTGATTGAGGAGAGACTGCAAGATGGTAAGCATTGTTCGAAACGAAGATGGCGAAACCTATCAGACCCGCGGCGGTATCCGGGTCACACGCAAGCGTCGCGCCACGCCTTACGCTGATGCGGTATCAAGCTATGTTGAAAAGCTTGATGAGCGCCGTGGGGCGGTGTTTTCCTCAAACTATGAATATCCGGGCCGCTATACCCGCTGGGATACCGCGATTGTCGATCCGCCGCTGGGGGTTTCCTGCCGGGGCCGTGCAGTCTGGATCGAGGCGTATAATGGTCGTGGCGAGGTGCTGCTGTCGTTTATTGCGAAAAAGCTGGCAACAGTTGGCGATTTGACTTTGGGTGCACAGACGCAGACGCGGCTGGACCTCACCGTCAATCAGCCGGACCGTCTCTTCACCGAGGAAGAGCGCTCCAAGGCCCCAACGGTGTTTACGGTGCTGCGGGCGATTACCGATCTGTTTTATGCCTCGGAAGACAGCAGCATTGGTCTGTTTGGTGCCTTTGGCTATGATCTGACCTTCCAGTTTGACTCCATCGAGATGAAGCTGGAACGGCCAGATGACCAGCGCGATATGGTGCTGTTTCTGCCCGATGAAATTCTGGTGGTGGATCACTATTCCGCCAAGGCATGGATTGACCGTTACGACTTTGAAAAGGATGGTCTGACCACAGAAGGCAAGGCGCATGAGATTGCCCCTGAGCCATTTCAGAAAACCGACCGCATTCCGCCGCGCTGCGACCATAACCCCGGCGAATACGCCAGGCTGGTTGAAAAGGCCAAGGAAAGCTTCCGCAAGGGCGATCTGTTTGAAGTGGTGCCGGGCCAGAAATTCATGGAGCGCTGCGACAGCAAGCCTTCGGAAATTTCCAGGCGTCTGAAAGACATTAATCCGTCGCCCTATTCCTTCTTCATCAATCTAGGTCATCAGGAATATCTGGTGGGCGCGTCGCCGGAAATGTTCGTGCGCGTCAATGGCCGTCGTATCGAGACCTGCCCAATTTCCGGCACGATCAAGCGTGGCGATGACCCGATTGCCGATAGCGAACAGATTCTCAAGCTGTTGAATTCCAAGAAAGAAGAATCTGAGCTGACCATGTGCTCGGATGTAGACCGCAATGATAAATCCCGTGTGTGCGAGCCGGGGTCTGTCAAGGTGATTGGCCGTCGCCAGATCGAGATGTATTCGCGCCTGATCCACACAGTGGACCATATCGAGGGCCGTTTGCGTGATGATATGGATGCGTTTGACGGTTTTCTCAGCCATGCATGGGCCGTCACAGTGACGGGTGCGCCAAAACTGTGGGCCATGCGCTTTATTGAGAGCCACGAAAAAAGTTCGCGTGCATGGTATGGTGGTGCCGTTGGCATGGTTGGCTTCAACGGCGACATGAACACCGGCCTGACCTTGCGCACCGTGCGGATCAAGGATGGCATTGCTGAAGTGCGCGCAGGCGCGACACTGTTGAATGACAGCAACCCGCAAGAGGAAGAAGCTGAAACCGAATTGAAGGCATCGGCGATGATTTCTGCTATTCTGGATGCAAAAACCGGCCATAACGCCAAGGCCAAGCGCGATGTGGCCAGCGTCGGGCAGGGGGTGAATATCCTGCTGATCGACCACGAAGACAGCTTTGTGCACACGCTGGCCAATTATTTCCGCCAGACGGGGGCCATGGTCAGTACGGTACGCTCGCCTGTGGCCGATGAGGTGTTTGATCGGATGAACCCGGATCTGGTGGTGCTCTCACCCGGTCCCGGTTCGCCATCGGATTTCGATTGCAAGGCCACCATCAAAAAAGCGAGGGATCGCAACCTGCCGATCTTCGGCGTCTGCCTTGGCCTGCAAGCCTTGGCGGAAGCCTATGGCGGCCAATTGCGGCAATTGGCGGTGCCGATGCATGGCAAGCCATCGCGCATTCGCGTGCTGGAACCCGGTGTGGTGTTTGCTGGCCTGAATAAAGAAGTGACCGTGGGCCGCTACCATTCGATCTTCGCCGATCCATCCACTCTCAACCCTGATTTTATCATCACCGCCGAGAGCGAGGATGGCACGATCATGGGCATTGAGCACACGAAAGAGCCGGTGGCGGCGGTGCAATTCCACCCGGAATCGATCATGACACTCGGCGGCGACGCCGGGATGCGGATGATTGAAAACGTGGTGGAAAAGCTGGCGAAGCGGGCAAAGGTGAAAGCGGCGTGAAGCTTTGTTCATTCATCATTTGTTTGTGCGTATGCACGATGATAATGATGAAGAGTTGATTATGATTATATAGACTCAAGCTCCATGAGGAATTGGAGCTTGAGTCGATAACGAGCGGAGGAGGGGCATGTGAGCGAATTTCTAGAATACTCTTTCCGCATTATTGGGCCTAAACCCGATACGATGCCTATGTCTCGTCTCGCTCTTTATATGGCGGACTTGGCCCGTCTCATGGGGGCCACGAAAGATGTTCATTTTCAGCGAATTGAAGATAGAAGCGTTTCAATTATTGCGTCGGCACCGCAATCAGAAATACCGATTATATCTCCAAGACTCCGTGCCGCATCGCGCGGCGGTGCTGCCGCAGATGTAGCCGCACCTTGGCGCAGAATTAATGGCTATCTTGCCGAAGATGGCTGGAATGCCGAGATGAAGCTTCCTCGCAGTGCTGATGTTATCGTTTTTCCCGGAAAGGTGAAAGCCGCAACAATTCTTCGTTCTATAAGTCAACATACCTCTGTTCAGGGACGATTGGTTCGTTTGGAAGGAACAGGTGATGTTGTTCGTGTTGGATTGGAACTTGATGGAAACCTAAAGGCAGGAATCTCAATAAGTTCTCACCATGCAAAAGATTTAGCAGGTTTCTTCCTCAGATACGTACGTCTTTCTGGCGATGGCATTTGGAAACGAGATAGTGACGGAAAATGGTCCCTCGATAAGCTGAATGCTTCAGCATTTGAGCTGCTTGATGAAGCTGATCTTAAAAGTGTTCTTGGTCAGATATCTGACTTGATACCTTCTGGCACTGGCAAAGATATTTATGCAGCTGTGGATGAGCTTAGAAGCGCATGATTGTTGTTGATACAAATTTTCTAGTACTTCTTTTGGACCCTGACAGCACGCAAAATGAACATAGAGAAGCTGAACGGGTTCGTTTTTTTATTGATAGGCTCTCATCTTCTAAGGAAGAAGTCATGATTGCTGCGCCGTCATTGGCTGAACTTGTGGCGGGACGGGTTGATAGAGTTGAGGAAATTGTCGAAGCGGTGCGGCGTTCTCGCGTGTTGTCCATTCAACCGTTCGACCAGGTTATCGCAATAGAAACGGGTGAGAGAATCGCTCTTGCACGGGCTCGCGTTTCAGAGCGCGATAAAGTACCTGGCTGGAAAGTTGCTATGAAATACGATGCTATGATTGCGGCAACTGCAATTGTTCGTGGCGCGACAGCAATCTACACTACAGATTATGGTCTCGATAAATATCTTGAAGGTAGCGGTGTTGAAATTTGCTATGTGAAAAATCTTCCACTGCCGCCTGAGGATCCACAGCACACGTTGGCTCTGTAGAGAATTGCTGAATGAGGAGGCTGAAGTATATTTTAGCAATATCTACCATTTATTAACAACGCTTTGGATTATGTCTCTCTCAGGTTTGACATCTTAGCAATTATCAACGATACCGATGCCATCATAAGCCGTCCGTACCTGTCAGGGTCCGGGCGGTTTTGCCGTCTTAAGGGGTCAATTTCTGCAATTGGTTCGCAAATGCAAAGAGGTCACGCATGTCTGATAGCAATCTGGTAAAGACCTTGGCCTTCTGGGGTATTCCGCTGGCCATTGGCGTGCTGTGTCTGAAAATGCTGGCCTGGTGGGTTACAGGATCGGTGGCGCTTTTGTCTGACGGGTTGGAGTCCACCGTCAATGTGGTGGCGGCCTTCATTGCCTATTTCGTGATTGGCTATGCGCAAAAGCCTGCCGATGATGATCATCCTTATGGCCATCACAAGGCCGAATATATCTCGGCGGTTATTGAAGGCGTGCTGATTGTGGTGGCTGCCGTGCTGATTATGAAGGAAGCCATTTCCGCATTAGAGTCTCCGGCCATGCTGGATGCGCCAGCCCTCGGCCTTGCTATCAATTTCGCCGCTGGTGCTATCAATGCTGTCTGGGCAACCATTTTGATCCGGGTAGGCAAGCGCCATCGTTCGCCAGCATTGACCGCCGATGGTCAGCATATCATGTCGGATGTGGTCACCTCGGCTGGGGTTCTGTTCGGGCTTGTTCTGGTGGTCATCACCGGTTACGCGATTTTGGACCCGCTGATGGCGATTTTGGTGGCCTGCAATATTATTTATCAGGGCTTTAAGGTGATCACCCATTCCGTCGATGGACTGATGGATAAAGCCGTAGAACCCGCTGAAGAATCCGCCATTAAGAAGGCGATTGCCGATAACGCTACCGGATCGCTGGGCGCGCATTATTTGCGCACGCGCCGCGCTGGTGCCGCCACCTTTGTGGGTTTTGATCTGGTGGTTCCGGCCAGAATGTCGGTTGGCGAGGCTCATGATATTTGCGACCGGCTGGAAGCTGCGATAAAGACAGCGCAGCCCGGCGCGCGGGTGACAATCCACGTGGAGCCGGAAAGCGAACAGGCCCATGGTGTGGATGTGAAGGTTGAAGGAGTAAGTGCATGAGCAAGACCGATGTTTCCGGCCTGTCGCAATTGGGGCAGCAGGTCGATGCCCCCACCAGCCCCGAAACGGCTGTGATGGAGCGCGTGCCCAATGGCAATGCCGGAACCGATTATGTGGTGCGCTTTACAGCACCTGAATTTACCTCGCTGTGCCCGATGACAGGCCAGCCGGATTTCGCTCATATTGTGATTGATTACATTCCCGGCGAGTTTCTGGTGGAGTCGAAATCCCTCAAACTCTTCCTGTTTTCCTTCCGCAATCACGGGGCGTTTCACGAAGATTGCTCGGTCTATATCGCCAAGCGTCTGGTGGACCTGCTGGCCCCCAAATGGCTGCGGATTGGGGCTTATTGGTATCCGCGCGGCGGTATTCCGATTGATGTGTTCTGGCAGACGGGCGAAGCGCCAAAGGGCGTGTGGTTGCCAGATCAGGGCGTGCCGACCTATCGTGGCCGTGGGTAAAATGCAAAAAAGAGCGCCGGTCAGTCGGCGCTCTTTTGTTATAGGGTTTTGTCTGTCACGCACTCATGCTGTCATCGCCGCCGAAATCGCCGCTGTCATCATAGCTTCCGCCGTCATCATTGTTATCGTCGTAACCCGCCTGCTGAAAGCTGTTGTCATTGCTATCATTGGTGGTGTTGCCAGCATCACTGTTGGCATCTGTGATGTTATAGGTGTTGTTGTTGATGATGGTTTCTTCGACAGGTGCCGCACCCATTCCCGCACCCATTCCCGCACCCATGCCACCTAAGCCGCCACCAGCGCCCAGCATGTTGCCAAAGCCGCCGCCATGGGTGGTAAACAGATCGCGCACCGCATCGGCCACCAGCACACCACCGGCAACGCCTGCGGCTGTGGTCAAGGCACCGCGCAGAAAGCCGCCGCCAGCGGGGGCTGCTGTTGCGGGCTGCGCCCATCCGCCCGATTGCGGCGGCGGGGCATAGCGGCTGTCATCATAACCGCGGCTTTGTGGCACGCTGCCCCATGGTCCGGCCTGACGGGGTGGCGCTGAAGATGGCGCGGCATTGCCGCCACCAAAAATCGAGCTGATCCCGCCCAGAAAACCGCCTTGCGCCGCAGGGGCCTGAGACTGAGGCTGCGAATGGGCAAGCTGGTCTTGCAGATGGGCAATCTGATCTTCCAGATCACGGATTTTGGCGGTGGCCGCTTCCAGCGCTTTTTCCTGAATAATTACGGCCTGCGCCAGATAATAGGTGGCATAGGGCTGGCTGCGCACTTCGCCCTCAATCAGGCCTTCCACCTCGCGGTCGCGCGGCGTGGAAGATGCCTGGCGCACACGATCAAACAATTGGGTCAGTAACTGGCGTTCTTCCGGTGACATGGGACCATTCTCCAAGGACAAGTTATAGCCATGATTTAGGAGGTCAATCATGGCGCTTCCAAGCCATTGTGAATTACAAATGTGTAATCTGGTGTGCGGCCCATAAAAAACGGCGGGGTTTCGCCCCGCCGTTGTATTTTGGCTGTTGGCTTTGATCAGCCCAGCATCAGGGCGGCTCCACCAAGGGCCGTGCCAACGCCCAGCAGGCGCGTCACTTTCGGGCCAAAGCGGCTGAGCACCACACCCACGCCAACGCCAACCGCGTGCAAAAACGCCGTTGCAATCATAAAGCCGATGCCAAATTCCAGCGCGCCCGCACCGGCAAGCTCGGTGCCATGGGCATAACCATGAAACAGCGCAAACAGCGCCACCACGGCAGACGCGCCAGCGGCAGGCAGGCGCACGGCGGTTGCCACCAACAGGCCAAGGCCCATGACCGATGCCAGAATGGCCGGCTCAACAAACGGCAGATGAACACCCGCCAGCGCCAGCAAAAAGCCAATCGCCATGGTGCCAACAAAAGCGGCAGGCACGGCATACAGCGCCTTGCCACCCTGCTGCGAAGCCCACAGACCCACGGCCACCATGGCCATGATATGATCAGGGCCGGTGAGCGGGTGGGAGATGCCCGCCATAATCGAGCCATGTTCCGCCGGATTAAGATGGGCAAAAGCCGGAGCGGTGGCCGCTGCAAAAATGGCGGCAGTGAATGAAATGCGTTTCAGCATCAAAAGTCCCTCAAATTGGTCAACCTGGCGTCCGGGATCAGTTTACGTTAAGGCCTTTTCGTCTGCCCATGGGGAATTTACCGGGGGTCATGGTTCTTCTTGCTTCCGGCGGGGAAAACCCCACATAAGGAAGAATTGCCGCGCCCGGAGATGGATGATGTTTGCTTTTGATAATTCATACGTTCAATTGCCCGCCCGTTTTCACGCATCCGTTGTGCCTGCACCGGCAGCGAAGCCAAAGCTGATCCGCTATAATGCGGCGCTGGCCGAGGAACTGGGCATCACGCTGGATGCCGGTGATGATGATCTTCTGGCGGCGGTTTTCTCTGGCAATCGGCTGCCTGAAGGGGCAAATCCGCTGGCCATGGCCTATGCCGGGCATCAATTTGGCGGGTTTAATCCGCAATTGGGCGATGGCCGGGCGATTTTGCTGGGCGAAGTGGTCGATCAAAACGGCAAACGGCGTGACATCCAGCTCAAAGGCGCAGGCCCCACACCCTTTTCCCGCAATGGCGATGGGCGTGCAGCGCTTGGCCCGGTGATCCGCGAATATATCGTTTCTGAGGCCATGCACGCTCTTGGCATTCCCACCACGCGGGCGCTGGCGGCTGTGGCCACGGGGCAGGCGGTGCGGCGCGAAACGCCCCTTCCGGGGGCGGTGTTTACCCGCGTGGCGGCAAGCCATATCCGCGTCGGCACCTTTCAGTTTTTCGCCGCCCGTGGCGACACAGAAGGCCTGCGGACACTGGCTGATTACGTGATCAACCGCCATTATCCGGAGCTGATCGGCGCTGAAAATCCCTATCTGGCGCTTTTAAACGCCATTTGCGCACGCCAAGCCGCCCTGATTGCCCGCTGGATGGCGGTGGGCTTTATTCATGGGGTAATGAACACCGATAATGTGACGGTCTCGGGCGAAACCATCGATTTCGGCCCTTGTGCCTTTCTGGATGAGTATGATCCGAAAAAGAAATTCTCCTCCATCGACCAGCGCGGCCGCTACGCCTACGCCAATCAACCCGGTATTGGCCAATGGAACATGGCGCGGCTGGCCGAATGCCTGCTGCCGCTGTTTGAGGGGCCTGAGGAGAGGGCGGTGGAAGATGCCAACGCCAGCCTGAAGCGCTTTGGCGAGACCTTCCAAAGCGCGTGGCTCAACAATTTCCGCGCCAAATTCGGCATTGTTGGTGAAGACGAGGGCGACCTCGCGCTGATCAATGATTTTCTGACACTGATGCACGAATCCGAGGCTGATTTCACCGTGACGTTCCGCACGCTGGGCAAAGTCGCAGGCGGAGAAAGCCCAACCTCGCTCAACCTTTTACCGGATGAACGCGCCCAATGGCTTCCCCGCTGGCAGGCCCGCCTCGGAACTGGCCGCGAGCCAGCCCAAATTGAAGCCGCCATGCAAGCCACCAATCCGTCACTCATCCCCCGCAATCACCGGATTGAAGAGGCGATTTCAGCGGCGATGTATGATGATTATTCGTATTTTGAGCGGCTGACTGACGCGCTGCAAAGGCCGTTTGATGAGGTGGATGTGAATGCGGATTTGCGTATGCCGCCGACGGTAGAGGAGAGGGTGGCGCGAACGTTTTGTGGAACGTGATGGGTATAGGAAGGTAGCGTACGTTTGGTCTTGGTTTCGAATCGTTAATGGCATATACACCCTCGTCAGAGTATACAAAAACGAGTGCATGTTTGTGGTGGCTGGCATGTCTAGTGCTGATCGAAAAAAAGCAGAGATAGTGAATGTTAATCCAGACCTAGAGCGGGTTCTGGCATCTGTTTGCTATGTGATTTTCACGGCCCAACAGAAATCAATAAAACCCACTCAATATGATGTTGTTAAAAGCCTATTTTTGGCGGATAGAGCTCATCTTAACAAATACGGGCGTCTTGTTTCATCTGACAGATATGTTGCGATGAAACACGGACCAGTTCCGAGCACTGCGTATAATGTTTTAAAAAATGACCGGAATACGCTAAAAAAATATGAGCTTGCCAATTTACCTTGGGAGTCGGAGGCGGGAGACGGTGGGAAGTTTTATTACAGCAACGCTGATGTTGGATTTGTTGATGATGTTTTGTCGCCAAGCGATAAGGTTGCTATAGAAGCGGCCGTATCTACCGTATTGAGTTTGTCGTTTGGTCAGATCCGCCGTTTAACTCACGAAGATCCTGCTTATATTGATGCTTGGGAAGATGAGAGTGAGCGGAAGCAATTTCCGATGAGCTTGGGGCTTTTGTTTGAAAACCCGAACTTTGAACGTGCTCGTGAACTCAGTGACTTGTCGAAGTTCTAAATGCTATTCTCTGTTGGTGATATAGTCTACTTTAAAAGTGATGTGGCCGGTAAGGCAAAATACCATTTCTGTTTCTGCTTTGATGTAGAAAAAGATATGTATTCCTTAATGTTCTTGAACTCGGAAGGTGAGTTTTTCGATCATTTCGCTGTCAATTGTTCAAGGATACCGGACTTGCCTACATCTCGCAGTGGACGTACGGTGTTTAGCTGCCCAACAGTCATTCGCCGGACTGGAGATCGTCTTCGTCCATTAAATCCTGTTTCCAAATGTAAATTGCCACATGATGTTGCCGCCGAGTTTCTTAATTTTGCGCGTAGTTTGACGTCAATGACGGAAAAAGACAAAAATCAACTTATTGCGACTTTGGCGGCTATATCTGAAACTTAATTGCGATATGCTTTTCTTGTCGTCACATCGAAGCCTTTTCCGTAATTTCTGCCGCTTGCTCGTGGTTTGGGCCGGTTGATGTTGACGGAATGCATTTACGACTGTGGATTTGTCGGATTCGTTATCGCTCTGGGGATGTGAAGAGCGAGATGCTGGGAAATTTTAGATCAATAAGCAACGATGATCACCCCGGTTTGCTCGCCCTGTTGCGAGACACGTGGACCGCTACGTATGGCCCAAGCCTGGGTGAGGCTGCGCTGAATAGGAGTTTGGAAGATCTCGCGCAAAACGGAACCGCATCTATGCTGCCCGGTTCCGGTGAGCGCGGCTATTGCATTGCAGACGGCCAAGACATTCAAGCCAGCGCCATTGTTGTTGAACGTGGCTCTGTGGCGTATCTCTGGGGCATGTATGTGCATCCGAATTGTCAACGGCAATGGCTGGGATCAATGCTGCTCAAGGGTGTGGCATCTCAAATCGTGACGTCATCAGACATCGAAATTCGGGCGTTGCGTTGCCGACCAGTTCTTCCGCTATAAGCTTTTACCAAAAACATGGATTTGTGGAGACTGGAACCGAAGACGCTGAGTTAACGGGCAGGGTTAAAGCATGTCGCGTTTTATTGTCCTCAATAAAACGATAACGTACATGCGAAAAAGAAAGAGCTAAAGCCTGTCGCAGTGAATCCTATTCACTG